>JBGTCK010000024.1:0-37031 GCA_041748855.1 Acidimicrobiia bacterium | reverse complement strand
GCCCGAGGTGGCTTTGACCGTCAAACGCGCGGTGGACGCTGCCTTTGTCGCCCAGTTGGAGAAGCTGATGGCGTCGGAGTCGATCCGCCCGGCGGTGGCCACCCACGATCTGGAGATGGTCGAGCGGGCCCGTCAGCTGGCGCCTCAGCGCCTCGGGTACTTCGAGTTCCAGATGCTGTACGGGGTTCGACCCGCCTTGCAGCAGTCGCTGGTCGAGGAAGGGTTCCCGTTGCGGGTCTATCTCCCGTTCGGGTCGCAGTGGTACCCGTATCTGACTCGGAGGATGGCCGAGCGACCGGCAAACTTGTGGTTCTTCGTGAGGTCGCTGGTCGACTGATCTGCCAGTCGAATCGGCATGAAGAAGGGGCAGCCTTGCGGCTGCCCCTCTACTTCATTTGTAGGACGAGACTCAGGCTGCCCTATCCAGGCTCGGTTGGTCGACCGAGGGAGGTTCGGTCAGCCTCTCGCCAAGGGCGATGAGTCCGTTTCCGATGGCCCCTCTGAACGAGTGGCCGTTTCGGACCATGACGCCGCCGGCTTTCGCTGATCGGGCCATACGTCTGTGATCTGAGGCTATCTGGAGTCTCCCGACCCGATAGTCGTATTCGCTTCTGTTAATTGACGGGTACATCTGGTACTCCTTTCTATGCAAGTGCTGATTTGTCTTGTGGCCTCATGTAGCTCTCGAGGAATGCTGAGGCGTCCTCGAATGCCTGCGGTCTGAGGCCGTATTTGGATTCGGCTTTGGTCGATCCCATCTGGACCCGGACCAAGCCGGCTGCCCTCAGGATCGTGATGTGGTGATGAACTGTGGACTTGGTCAGGTCGAGCATTTCGGTCAATTCATCGAGGCTGGTGCCTCCCTCGGAGAGCCGGCGGAGGATTCTCAGCCTCTTCTCATCACTCAGTGCCTTGTAGAACCGAACCATCCAAGACGGCGGTGCCTCAGGATTGAGGTTGAGGAACTCGTCGGCGAGCCCGTAGCAGACGATCAACGCATCCCGGTACTGATCTATCAGCGACAGTGGCCTCACCACCACCGACGGAACCAGTATCACCCGGCAAACACCGAGCGGGATCTCGTAGTCGAGGCCATTGGTCACCTCTTCGATCACGTCCTTGGCGCTGTCGCGGGTGGCCACCGATCGGCGCGCTCCCGCAGCTGCGGCGATTGCTTTGCCGAACTCATCTTCGTACTTCGAGAAGACTTCATTCCGGAACCTGCGTAATGTCGTTGCCATCCGGTCTCGCATCTCGATGGGGTCCATCTCGAACATCGCCACGATCTGGTCGATGCCTTCCTGGTCCATGCTCGAGCCGATGATCTCTCGCACCGAGTCGATGTCACCCTGCGCCGCCTGCTCGATCAAGGATGGAGATGGCGGACTCTGGCCGGTCTCGACAGCGTTCTGCTCACCGAGGTAGCCGAGGATCCATCGCCGCAGTCGCTGCGGGTTCAATTCGCCGATCCAGGTAAAGACACTGTCCGGATCGTGGGGGTGCGGTGCCACCGAGATGAGCCCGAGGAGACTGAGCCACCCGGAGCAATGACTCCCACCAAACCGGACTATCTCGTCTTTGAGATCGTCTGGAGTGGCGTCATGCGCCTCTTTGAACCAGTCCGCACCCAGATCGAACGATCCGGTGTACTTCTCCGAGCTGAAGAGACTCCACATCGTGATCACCACCTCATACGAGATGGCACCGTCTACCTCGATCGGGATCCGGCGCGTTGCGCTGTTCAGTTCCCTGACCTTCTGTTGTGGTGTGACTAATTCGGGCATTTTGAAACCTTTACGGATAATTCGATAACCATCGAACCTAATTGTATCATACGAACTTCATACCGCAAGTCAGTATCCGATAAACTTCGGATAGCCGTGACATCATATCATGAGAGTTGTATCGGGTTCGGGCAAGGGATGGCAGCCAGAGGTCCTCCGTAGATATACACTCCGGCGCTATGACCGCCACCACCGAGCAGGAAACCGGGATAGACGCTAAGCAGCGCTCATCGTCGGTGCCGGTGATTTTTGAAGCGTTGGGTGTGCTCTCGGCCGTGGCCACGCTGCTCCTTGGTGTGCTGGGGACGATCCCCGAGCATCCTCGATTCGAGGTCGGCCGCGAAGTGTTCGGAAATGTGCCGGAAGCGGTTGTAGTTGTCTTCTATCTGACTGTTGCCGGGTTTCTCTGGCTGACTTTCCACCTGCTGGCGCAGCGGTCTCGTTCATGGCTCCAGGGCCGGCCCGAGACCAGGTGGGGCGACTGGCGGAAGAGATTCCGGCGTCTGGGCCAGGGTCTGCGGATGGAGACCCTGATGCGGGACCGACGCATGGGGGTCATCCATTCGATGATCTACTACGGGTTCATAGTGCTGTTTCTGGGCACCGTCACCCTCGAGATCGATCATCTCCTGCCTTCCAACCTCAAATTCCTCCATGGAGCTTTCTATCAGGGCTACTCGGCAGTGCTCGACTTCGCCTCGCTCGTCTATTTGGGGGGCGTCGCTCTCGCTGCAGCCAACCGCTACGGAGCAAGGCCTTGGCGCCTCAAGTCGAAGACCAAGCCCGAAGACGGGTTGATCCTCCTGACCCTGGCTTTGATGGGAATCACCGGTCTTCTCACCGAGGGTGCCCGCATCTCACTCGTTGGCCGCCCTGACTTCGAAGTGTGGTCTTTCGTCGGATACCCGATCTCGCTCCTGATCCCGCAGGCGGCGGCTGGAGATTTCCATCTCGCGATGTGGGTGATTCATGTTCTCACCTTCGTGGCCTTCCTCGTGGTGCTTCCGATGACCAAGCTCCGCCACATGGTCACCTCGCCGGCAAACCTCTTCCTCAGCCCGAATGAACGGCCCAAGGGGGCGATGCGGCCGATGCCGAATCTGATGGAGGCGGACGACATCGAGTCCATCGGTGCATCGCTTGCAAGCGATCTCACCTGGAAGCAGATTTTCGACACCGATGCCTGCACAATCTGTGGCCGGTGCACGTCGGTATGTCCCGCCAACATCACGGGCAAGCCACTGGACCCGCGGGAGATGGTCCTCAAGTCGGGTGAGGTGGCTGCGGCAAACGCCGGAGTTGGCCCACCGGTTGGTTCGCTTGTGACGCTGGCGCCAGGTGCGGGCCTCTTCGATCGGATCACCGCAGAGGAAGTCTTCGCCTGCACCACCTGCCGCGCCTGCGATGAGATCTGCCCCGTGGACATCGAGATCCTCGACCGCATTCTCGATATGCGGCGCCATCTCACCCTCATGGAATCGGATTTTCCTGCCGAACTGGGTAAGGCATTCGTCGCGATGGAAAACCAGTCCAATCCCTGGGGGATGAGCCAGCAGGCTCGCGGCGATTGGACGAAAGAGCTCGACTTCGATGTCCCGGTCTTCGGTGAGAACGGCAATGACACCGCTGAGTACCTCTGGTTTGTCGGTTGTGCGGGGTCGTTCGACGATCGCAATACTGCGGTGTCGGTCGCTCTGGCACGCCTGCTGCACAGGGCCGAAATCGACTTCGCCATTCTGGCACAACGGGAGCTATGCAACGGCGACCCGGCACGGCGTTCCGGCAACGAATTCGTCTTCCAACAGCTCGCCCTGCAGAACATCGGGACCTTCGACGAGATCGGGGTGAGGAAGGTGATTACCCAGTGTGCCCACTGCTTCAACACGATCGCCAACGAGTACCCGCAGTTCGGCGGCAATTACGAGGTCGTCCACCACAGCCAACTGCTCGCCTCGTTGCTGACCCAGGGTCGGCTGCCCGAACCGGTCAAGGCCGACGGGCAGCGGAAGAAGATCGCCTATCACGATCCTTGCTATCTGGGCCGTCACAACGACGTCTATGTCTCTCCCCGTGAAGTGGCTGCAGCTCCCGGCGATGTCGACCTGGTGGAGATGCCCAGGCACGGAACCCGGGCCTTGTGTTGCGGCGCCGGCGGGGCCCGGTTCTGGATGGAGGAGCAGACCGGCAAGAAGGTGAACATCGAGCGCGCGGAGGAAGCCCTGTCGACCGAAGCCGATGAGATCGCCGTCGCCTGCCCGTTCTGCCTGGTGATGCTCGACGACGGGGTCAAGGAACTGGGGCGAGACGACGTGAAGGTGCGTGACATTGCGGTGATCCTCGCCGAGGGGATTCTACCCGTAGCGGAGGACGGGTGAGCCTGAAGAGGTTGGCCGCCGTGGCGGCGGTCACCATCGTATTCGGCTGCACGCCTGCCCCTGGCGGGTCATCACAATCGACTGCGCTGGAGGTGACGACCACTACCACCACCACTATCCCGGGCGGTGTCGCAGCTATCGAATATGTGGCGTGTCTCCGCACCGAAGGAGTCGAGGTGGATGACATCCCAATCGATGCCAATGGAAGGCCGATGCTCGACGCCATCAACGACCAGCTCGACTACACCGACCCGGCGACAGTCGAAGCCGTCTCGGCTTGTGCCGGAATCCTCGCTGAAGGGGCCCTCGACCTCGGGTTCGACGAGAGCTTCCGCCAGGCCGTAGTGGAACAATTGGCCGCCTTCTCGCGGTGTGTTCGCGCCCGGGGGGTAGATCAGTTCCCGGACCCGGTCCCCGGGTTCATCGGAATCGGCTCGCCTTACCCGGTCGCGGAAATCCCTTATGACGATGCCGATCTGCCGGCGGCAGTTGACGCATGCGAGAAGACCGTCTTTGGCGAATTTCCCGGAGCCAACAGCTGACACGAAGACCATTGCCGCCCATGCTTCTATTCTTGCTGGCGTGACAGCACCCGCTCCGGTCATCGATTCGCATGTCGACGAGGCAACCGACAAGGACCGACCCTGGCAGGTTGTGGTGTGGGACGACCCGGTGAACACGATCCCTTACGTCATCTATGTGTTCCGCAAGCTCTTCGGTTACAGCGAGCGCAAGGCAACCAAGCTGACCATGGAGGTGCACCACGAAGGCCGGTCGGCGGTCTCTGATGGTCCCAGGGAACAGGTCGAGGCCCAGTGTTACCAGCTCCACGCCTACGGCCTCTGGGCCACAATCGAGCAGACCTGATGGGAGGGCGATTTCACACCACCCGGGACGGGCGGATCTCGTTTCAGCTGGATCCGGCCGAATCCGCCTTTCTCTCCGACATGGTGAGGATGCTGGACAGTGTGGGCCAGATCGATGGTGACCCGGGCGAGAAGAGATTGAATGTCCCTGCGTATCTCGGAGATGCTGGCTCAGCGGACGAATGGCGCCGACGGATGGGCGATCGAATCGAGGACGCGAGGGCTGAGGACAGGAAGGTTCTGCGCTCTGCTGTCGAAACAGACGGCAGGGTGACGGTGGAGCCGCCCGGGGCCGAGGCCATACTTCGTGTGGTCAACGAGGCACGACTGGTGCTCGCGGCTCGGCTCGGGATCGAAGTCGAATCTGACTACCAGCAGCTGGACCCGGCCGGGACCGTGGCTCTGCACTACCTCGGTCTGTTCATCGAGGATCTCACCGACGAGCTATCGAGAACGCTCTGACAGATGCAGGTTGCGCCGCGGATGAGTAGTTTCGGGTCGAACACTTTGCCTGTGTCGTTTGACAACGTGGAGGATTCTTGGTCGCCGATCCGATAGCGGAGCTCCGCAGCCCTGAAGGAGCCCTGATTTCGATGTACATGGAACGTCCCAGTCCGGGAGGCTTCAGCGCTCTCATCTCCGAGCTCGGTAGAGACGTCCGTGACGTCGCCCGGGCCCGCGACAGGGTCGTCCAGAAGAGCGTCGAGGCGGACATTCACCGGATCAGGGGGGAAGCCGACCGTTTTGAACTCGAGGCTGTCCCGGCATACGCAGTCTTCGCATCTTCGGTGAACGCCATCTATCAGATCAAGCCCCTCGCCCACCCGGTCCCATCGAGGAGCACCCTTGGATCCAGGCCCTATCTGAGGCCGCTTCGCGCCGAGCCCCGCCCCTCCCGTACTGCAATTCTCGTTGCAGACCGAGCCGCGGCACGCGTTTTCGTGGGGTACGACGGTTCGATCGCAGAGGACGGAGCAACGCTAAGCGCCGACGCGGGCAAAGCGAACTTCGGTGGCTTCGCTGGCTACGAAGAGCATACGGTGCGGGGCCGGGCTGACGAGGTTGCGACGCGCCTGTGGCGGGAAGCCGGCCAACGGATCTTCGACAGTCATCAGCAAACCCCGTTCGACTCGATACTCATTGGTTGTCATGAGGAAGCAGTTGATGACATCCGCAATCAGCTCCACCCTTACCTCCGGGCTCTCCCTCACGGTACCTTCCCGATCAGCCCTTCCGAAGTCTCTATCCACCGGCTCCGCCAGGAGGTCGACGAGCAGAACCGATCGATTCGCGAGGAGCGAGAAATGGCCCTGGTATCGACCCTGGCGGCCGCGGCGAGCCGGGGAGCGGGGGCGGTGGTCGGTCTCGCTGACACTCTGCGGATGGCCAATGTCCAGGGGATTTCAGACCTCGTCGTGGCCGGCTCGTTCTCCCGGCCGGGTGTGATGTGCCCGGCATGCGGATTTCTCGGTCGTGATGGGAGCGAATGCGAGGTTTGCGGGAACGGCCTGCACGAGGTGGCCGATGTTGTCGCTGCTCTGATCGACGCGACGGTCGAGGCCGGGGGACTGGTTCATCAAGTCGTTGTCGGCTCGGTGCTCGACCGGGACGGGGTTGGCGCTCTGACTCGCTTCGATATCGGCGGCCTCGACTGAGCATGCGACGGCCACTACCTTCCCTAAGATGTCAGTAGCAGCTCTCATCCTCGCCGCCGGTGGCTCGGTGCGACTTGGGCGGCCCAAGCAGCTCGAGCAGTGGGGGGAGCACTCTCTCCTCGAGCATGTGATCAAACGCACCAGGGATTTCCCGGTGGACGAGGTGTGGGTTGTGATCGGCGCAGGTTCCGACGAGTTGCTGGACAGAGTCGACTTCCTGGATGCGAACGTGGTGGAGAACCCGGAATGGGAGGAAGGTATCGCTTCGTCGATCCGGGCGGGCCTCGACGCACTCACCCAGCTGTCACGGTGCGACTCCGCCCTGATCGTCCTGGGAGACCAGCCGGATGTGTCCGGCGAGGTCGTCGAAGAGCTGCTGGTGTCGCATCGACGCTCGGATAGCCGGGTCAGCGTTCCCAAGTATCGATACAGCCGGGGCAACCCCGTCGTGGTCGACCGCTCGCTCTGGCCCCGATTGATGTCGCTGGAGGGCGACGACGGAGCAGGCCGGCTCTGGCAGGCCCATCCTGAGTGGGTGAACGAAGTCTGGTTCTCGGAGATGGGACCGCGCGATGTCGACACCGACGTCGATGTCAGAGAGATGAAGCCGCGGGATGCGTCCCAATGAAAGGGATGGCTCCGGTGTCTAGTGTTACGACCATGACGGTGTTTTGGAGTCACGGTTAATGGGGCGGATCGACGAAGTCGCCGGATTAGGCGTCAGGCAGGCCACAAGTCTGCGGAAGGCCGGCGTGAAGACCAGCAAAGGGCTGATCGAAGAGGCTTCGACGAGGGCCGGACGCAGCGCGTTGTCCAAAAAGACCGGGATTCCCCCGCGCGATCTAAAATCGTGGGTCCATCACGCCGATCTCCTGCGCGTCAAGGGCGTCGGGGGTGAGTACGCCGAGCTACTGGTGGCTGCCGGTGTGGACACCATCCGAGACCTGCGCCGGCGCAACCCGACCGCGTTGGTGGCCAAGATCATCTCGATGAACGGATCGAAGAAGGTAGTGAGGCGACTCCCCACTGAGGCAATGGTCACCGGTTGGATCGAATCGGCCACGCTCATCGAGCCTTCAATCGACAAGTAGCCGCCCTCAAGGGTGCCACAGGTGATTCAAATCTGCTTTGGGTACCATCGGATTCTGTGACGCTACGAAACATGACGGCACGCGGATGACTGCAAAAGACGCCACCGGGTACGAACCTGGTTATACCCCTCACATTGGTGAGAGCCGCCAGTACTGGCGCGACATCATCCTCGGGGTCAACGATGGGCTGGTGTCGATGTTCCTCCTTGTGGCCGGGGTTGTCGGCGGAGGTCTCAACTCGAGCCAGGTCCTGCTCACCGCGATCTCCGGGGCGGTGGCCGGCGCAATTTCGATGGCTGCCGGGGAGTATCTGGCAACGAAGTCCCAGGACGAAGTTCTCGAAGCCGAGCTGGTGTTGGAGCGGACCCACATCAAGGATTTCCGGGATTCGGAACTTCAGCAGCTTCGTGAGATGTTCACCGACATGGGGTTGTTGGCGGACGATGTCGAGGCGGTGGTGGGCGCCTTCGACCGTTCCGACGACGCGATGCTCAATGCGATGAAGTCTCTCGAATTCGGTGTGGTCGACTCCGAGCGTCGCTCCCCCTACATGGCCATGGCACTCTCGGGTTTGCTCTTCCTCGCCGGTTCCCTCCCCTCCGTGCTCCCGTTTGCATTTGGCCTGAGACCGACCGTCGGCCTGGCGATCGCGACCGTATTGTCACTGTCGGGGCTGTTCCTGGTCGGTGTGGTGAAGGCTCGGGTAATCGGGTCGAGCCGCGTCAAGGCAGGTTTGGAAAACCTGGTGATCGCCGGTATCGGCGGTGTCCTCGCATGGTTCATCGGCGATCTCATCGGGAGAGCCGTCTTCTAGGTCCCACATCCGTCTGTTAGCGTTTCGCTTGCTATAGCTAGCAGCTTGCGATATACTTACATATTGTGAACGATAGCAAGCAGACCGATCTCGGTGACTTCATCCGCCAGCAGCGGGAGAGGGCAAACCTTTCCTTGCGTCGCCTGGCTGATACAGCCGGCATCTCGAACCCCTACCTCAGTCAGATCGAGCGCGGGATCCGGAAGCCTTCGGCAGAGATCTTGAAACGGCTATCGCGCGCACTGGAGATTTCGGCCAACTCGATGTACACAAAGGCCGGGTTGTTCGACGAGGAGTTCGACTCGCCGTCAGTTCTCGATGCTATCGACGCTGACGCGGGCCTGACCCCTGACCAAAAGAAAGTGCTGCTCGACCTGTACCGGACAATGAGCCGGGCAAACGGTCTGGCAGCTGAAGAGCAATAGGAGAAAATATGCAGGCTAAGAACGTCCTGTACGCGGCCGTCGGTGCTCCCGTCGTAGCCGCCCGCAAGGTCTCCGATTCTGTCGGAACCCTGCGAACCAAAATCAACGAAGAAGCTGGCGATTACACCAAGGTCGCCACCAAGACTGTCGATGACTGGGCGAAAGAGGGCGAGAAGCTCGTCTCCCGTGTCGCCGACAACGAAAAGGTCGAGGAACTCGCCTCCCGCGTCGACCTCGACCAGGCCAAAGAGCAAGTCGGCAAGCTGCGTACGCAGCTCGAGGACATGCTCGACACATGGCGCTCATCGTTCCGTCCGGAGAAGAGCGTGACCAAGGTCGAAGTGACCGAAGCCACCAAGCCCGCCGCGAAGGCGCCTGCGGCCAAGTCCAGCACGGCGAAGCCTGCTGCGAGGTCGACAACGGTCAAGGCAACCACGACCAAGAAGCCTGCGGCTAAGAAGCCTGCAGCGAAGAAGCCTGCAGCGAAGAAGCCTGCGGCGAAGAAGCCTGCGGCCAAGACCACGGCTAAGAAGCCGGTCGCCAGGACGAGCACGGCGAAGAAGCCTGCCGCGAAGACAGCTGCCAAGCCTGCTGCGAAGACGACTCAGGCTGCCAAAGCTTCCTGAGGACCTCCTCCTCACGATGAGAACGGGTCCCCGATATCGGGGACCGTTCTCGTTTGGTCACACGTCGCGCAAAGCCGCCAGGGTCTGTTCCAGAGCGTCCTTGGCGTCGGCGAAGTACATGAGAGTGTTGTCGTGGTAGAAGAGCGGGTTATCGATGCCGGCAAAACCGGGGGAGAGGCTCCGCTTGACGACGATCACGGTTCCGGCACGGTCGACATTGAATATCGGCATGCCATAGATCGGTGACGATGGGTCATCACGCGCCGACGGGTTCACCACGTCGTTTGCCCCGAGGATGAGGACGACGTCGGTCTGAGGCAGCTGGGGATCGGCCTGTTCCAGGTCGAGCAACTGCTCATAAGGCACGTCTGCCTCGGCAAGCAAGACGTTCATGTGCCCGGGCATCCGGCCCGCCACCGGATGTATCGCGTAATGGACAGTGATCCCCCGTTCTTCGAGGGCGGTGGCCAACTTGCGCGTCGCATGCTGGGCCTGAGCCACAGCGAGACCGTATCCGGGAACCACCATGACCGTTTCGGCGTATCCCAGGGCGATGGCGGCATCTTCGGCCGTCGCTCGCTTCACCGGCTTTGTGCTCATCTCGCCCGAACCGGAGGTTGGGTCCACGCTGCCGAAACCCGCGAAGAGAACATTCGCCAGCGAGCGGTTCATGGCTTTGGTCATCTGGATGGTGAGGATCAACCCGGCGGCACCCACCAGCGCCCCTCCGATGATGAGGGCGTTGTTCTCGAACACGAAGCCTGCCGACGCGGCGGCCAGGCCCGAGAAGGAGTTGAGCAGTGAGATGACCACAGGCATGTCCGCTCCACCAATCGGGATCACTGTCATGACACCGATGATCAGCGCTACTGCACCCAGCACCCAGTAGACGTCGGCGTTGGCATCGGCCATAACCAACACACCGGCCCCGATGGCGACAACCACCAGAAAGGCGTTCACGGCCTTCTGTCCGGGAAATACGATCGGGTTGCCTCCGATCAGCCCCTGGAGCTTGGCGAAGGCAACGAAACTGCCGGTGAAGGTCACCGCTCCGATCAGTGTCGAGATGAGAATCGTCACCGTTGTCTGTGCAGGCAGAACGGACAGGTCAGACTCCAGGACGGCAACTGCGGCGACCAACGCCGAGGCGATGCCACCAAGGCCATTGAAGATGGCAACCATCTGCGGCATCGCGGTCATTTGCACCCGCAGCGCCCCCCAGACCCCGATGATCGTCCCTACCACGAGGCCCGCTGCGACGGTATCCCAGTTGACGATGTCGGCGTCCACGAGAGCAACCACCAGTGCCACCAGCATCCCCACCGCGGCAATACGATTGCCCGAGCGCGCCGTCTTCGGTCCCCCGAGGCGTCTGAGGCCAATTATGAAGGCGACCGCGGAACCCAGGTAGAGCAATTCGATCATCAGGCGCCCGTTTCCTTGCTCGCGTCTCTGGCCCCGGGTTTTCGAAACATCTGGAGCATCCGGTCGGTGACCAGGAAGCCGCCGACGACGTTCACAGTGGCAGTGACCACGGCGAGGAACCCGAGTACCTCGACTACGGGGGACACTCCGAGACCGGCAGCGGTCACTGCAGCGATCACGGTTATTCCGGATATCGCGTTTGCGCCGGACATCAGGGGCGTGTGCAGGGTGGGGGGCACTTTGCTGATCACCTCGAACCCGACGAAGGCCGCCAGGACAAAGACTGTGATTCCAACGATCAGAACACTCATGAGGGCCCACCGGAGCTGATCCGACGGCGCACGACCGGATGGTTCACCTTCCCTTGGTGGGTGATGCAGGCCTCAGAGATGATCTCGTCGTCGAAGTCCATGGACAACTCCCCATCCTCACCGGTCATACGGTCGAGCAGCGATGCCACATTGCGGGCATACATCTGGCTGGCGTCGTAGGCGACCTGACCGGCAAGGTCGACGGCGCCGACGATCGTGACGCCGTTGAGCACCACAGTCTCTCCGGGAACCGTTGGCTCACAGTTGCCACCTGTTGGTGCGGCCACGTCGACGATCACCGATCCGGGCTTCATCCTCTCCACCATCTCGGTCGAGACGAGCAGGGGGGCGGGAGACCCTGGAATCTGTGCGGTTGTGATCAGGACGTCGGTCTCGGCGACATGAGGGCTCAGTGCATCTTGTTGGCGTCGCTGTGTTTCATCTGCGACTTCTTTGGCGTAGCCGCTTGCCGCTGCCGCAGATTCGTCGACAGGGGCCGATACGAATTTGGCCCCCAGGCTCTCGATCTGCTGGCTGACCTCAGGACGGATATCGTATGCAGAGACAACAGCCCCCAGTCGCTTGCCGGTGGCGATCGCCTGCAAACCAGCGACACCTGCCCCGAGGACCAGGAGTTTGACCGGCGGGATGGTGCCTGCCGCCGTCACCAACATCGGAAACAGCCGCGGGCTGGTGAAAGCGGCGGTGAGGACCGCCTGGTAGCCGGCCGCCGTAGCCTGCGAAGACAGTGCATCCATGCTCTGGGCGAGAGTGGTCCGCGGGATGGCCTCCATAGCGAATGAGGTGATTTCGCGGTCGATCATCGCCTGTACGTGCGGACCGGCGGCGAAAGGGTCGAGAAACCCGATGAGGACTGCACCGGAGGGAATCCTCTCGATCAGGCCAACCGATGGCGGGCCCACGGTGAGGACGACCTCGGCTTCGGTCAGAGGGTCGCTACTGACCGCGGCTCCCGCCGATCGGTATTGCTCGTCGTTGAAGCCCGCGGCGTCGCCAGCTCCCGATTCGATCGAGACCTGGTGGCGGTTCTCGACGACCCTCACCACCACTTGTGGGGTCAGGGCCACCCGGCGCTCACCCGTGGACTCCCCGGGAACAGCAACGCGCATCAGCCGTGCACCTACGCCGATCCGAGACTCAAGAGGGCGGCTACCCCGCCGCGAATCCCGTGGCCTACCGCCGCTTCGTCCAACTGGAAGGAGGAGGAGTGGAGGTCGCCGTGGCCCTTTGCCGCACCCAACCGAACCAGGGCACCGGGGACGACGTCGAGGTAGTTGGCGAAGTCCTCGCCTCCCATGCTCGTCGGGGTGTGGATTATGGCTTCGTCGCCATAGACCGAGCTGATTGCATCGGCCACCCTGGCGACCACCCGGGCGTCGTTGACCACTGGAGGTATCGCTCGCTGATAGGTGAGTTCGTAACCGGCCTCGCTGACGGCAACCAGGTTGGAGAGGATCTTCTCCATGAGCGCCGGCATCTGGTCCCAGATTTCCCGGTCGAGTGTGCGCACCGTGCCTTTCAGCTCCAGACGGGTTGGGATGACGTTTTCGGTTGTCCCACCGTGTATCGAGCCGAACACCACTGTGAGGGGGCGCCTCGCGTCGATACTCGACCTGAGGGCAGCGGGGAGGTCGACCACGATCCGCGCCGCGGCATCGACGAGGTTGACGGTCTGGTGTGGCCGGGCCGTATGGCCGCCCGGCCCGGTCAGCACAATCGTGAACTTGTCGGCGCTTGCTGTGATCGCCCCGGTCCGCATGCCAAACGTGCCCGCTTCGGTTGCAGGGTCGATGTGGAAGGCCAGAATCGAGGTCATTCCATCGACCAAACCGTCGCCTACCATCTCGACCGCTCCGCCCGGGAAGCCCTCTTCGGCAGGCTGGAACAGAAAACGGACTCCGGGGCTCCTTTCCATCTGGCTGAGGACAACGGCGATACCGAAGGCGATTGCGGAGTGAGCATCGTGACCGCAGGCATGCATCCATCCGGGATTCTGCGACTCGGGTATGTTCCCAGCGGGCTCATCGATCGGTAGTGCGTCGATATCGGCGCGGAAGGCACAGACCGGATCGGGCTTGCTGTCGACCCATAGTCCGGTGCGGGGGGTCCGGTCCCCCGGTTCGAGCCCGGAAGCTGCGAGCGCTTCTTTGATGAGCCGCGTCGTCTCGTATTCGTGATACGAAGGTTCCGGGTTCTGATGTAGTTTCCGTCGCAGCTCGAGGGCGTGGGGCAGGACGCGCTCGATCAATTCTCCGACTTCATCGGGTGTTTGCATTCACCTAAAGCCTAATCGCAACAAGAAACGATCTCTGTTGGCCGACCGCTACTCGTAGAAGAGGCGCTCGAAAACACGACGGGCCCGTCTCGTGACCTGTAGGAAGTGCTCACGCAGTTCGACGGTCCTGTCATAGCCAAGCGACGATGCCAGCTTGGAAAGCTGATCAGGATCTGTCGGTAGCGAGTCGGCGAGACGCCCCCTCTGTAGATGCAGCCGGAGGCGGACCCGGGTACAGAACTCGTATGAATCGATGAGGGTGTTGTGGTCGCTCTGGTGGATCACTCCCATCTCGTGGAGTGCGCCCAGAGCCTTGGGTGTGACCGTTGTTCGGAGGTCGGGATTGGTTGCCCCGTGCTTCAGCTGAAGAAGCTGGGTCACGAACTCGATGTCGCTCAGGGAGCCCGGGCCCAGCTTTATGTGAAAGTCGGCATCCTCATCAGGATCGATGCGCTCCGTTTCCACTCGCGCTTTGATCTTGCGGATCGATTGGATCGCCTCCGGCCCCAGATTCTCACGCCAGAGAATGGGATCGATCGTGTCATAGAAGGCGCGGATCACATCGGGATGGCCCCCGACCGCTCTGGCCCGGGTGAGGGCAAGGATCTCCCAGGGCTCTGCCCACTCCGTGTAGTAACGACTGAGGCTCTCCACCGAACGAGCGATCGGGCCGCTCTTGCCTTCCGGTCTGAGACCGGCGTCGAGTTCGTAGCCCTCTCCATGCTTGCCGGGATCACTCAGGATTTGACGCAGCTGTCCGGGAATGGCCAGAGCTTCCTCCCTGTCCATTCCCTCAAAGACATACATCAGGTCGAGGTCGGAGCCGTACGATAGCTCACCGCCTCCCCACCTTCCCAGTGCAATGACCGCAAACTTCTGCGCCGGAGCGGCGGCCTCGAGCGCCGCGGCCATAGCGGCGTCCGCAGTGACAGAGAGGGCTTCGATTGTCCCCGTTATCGGATGGTTTCTCAGTATGTCCCGGGCCGCGATCCTCAACCGGCGGCGGCGGGCGAATCTCCGGATCGTCCCGATCCGGTCGTCGATGTTCGGCCGGGACTCCAGGAGCCCGAGGAGCCGGGTCACTGACTCATCGCGGTCCCTGACCTGGTCCAGTGCCTCGTCGCTTTCGAGTCTGGGGATGGCTTCGGGAATGCGATCGATCAGGTCACCGAGAAGGCGTCCCGTCCCCAGGAGCATCGCCAGACGCTCGCCGGTGGTCGGGCTGTTCAACAGGCGGGCGACCAACGAGGAGTGGTCCGGGGTGTGGGCCAACAACAGCCGGAGTTGGCTCAGCCCCAGATCCGGATCGGGCGAAAGTGAGAGCCAATCGAGCATCAAAGGCATCATCTGCTGCATCGCCGCCGACCTTCTGCTGAGGCCCTTGGTGAGCTCTTCGAGGGCTTTGCCCGACTCCCGGGAATTGACGAACCCCAAGGCGATCAGCCGCTCGCCGGCCCGTTCGGGTCCCAGCCGGGCACTCGGGGACCCCACCAGCGACTCGAGCACCGGCCTGAAGTAGATCCGCTCGTGAAGGGTGCGGGCCCGGCTCCGGGTCTCCCTGAGCCTCTCGGTCAGCTCGGCGGCGCCAGCCATGCCGAGGTTGGATGCCAGACGGGCCCGATCATCCTCACCCCCGGGGAAACGGTGGGTCTGGCGGAGGTCCCAGAGCTGGATCTGGTGTTCGAGTCGACGGAGGAACCGGTATCCCTCCTCGAGCTCGGCGCGCTCTTCGGGTGTGATGAACTCGCCGGCCTCCAGGGCGTCCAGCGCTCCGAGGGTGGACCGCACCCGGACGGTCGCATCGTGTCTGCCATGGACCAGCTGCAGCATCTGGACGGTGAACTCGATGTCCCTTATCCCGCCAGGCGCCCTCTTGATGTCTTCAGGATTCGCCCGCTCCTCTGTCATTGCCTTGATCCTGCGCAGACCGCGAAGGGCATCTACGTCCAGCCCCTTCTCCCAGACGAACTGCGATGCCAGTACGTCGAATTGGCGGCCGAGTGTCTCGCTCCCGGCCGCCGGCCGTGCCTTGATCAACGCTTGCAGCTCCCAGGGCTCTGCCCATTTCTCGTAGTAGCGCTCATACGCCTCCATCCGACGGGTCAGTGGGCCCATCGTCCCTTCCGGTCGGAGATCGGCGTCGATGATCAGGCCGGGACCTTCGAAGGTCGAGTCGGATAGTGTCGCCATCAGTCTGCTCGCCAGCGCAAGCGCGGCCTTTCGTCCCGCTTCGGGATCAGACGGATATTCGCCGTGGACGAACAGCAAATCGATGTCCGAGTAGTAGTTGAGCTCTTCGGCGCCCCACTTGCCCATTGCAATCACAGCAAATTCGATTTCCGCCGCCTGAGGGTGTTGTACTGACACTCTCTCCCTGGCAGAGGCGAGGGCTTGTTCGATGAGCCCGTCGATGAAAGTCGAGTACCGCAGCATTGCGCCGGGCAGGTCGACGCTGCCCAGGACCTCGTCTCCCGCGATCTGAAAAAGTGCCTGGCGCTGCTGCAAGGGAAGGGAGTGGTCTCCGGAGGTGGTGGGGTCGATCAACGAGGGGTGGTTGGCGACTGCGGCGGGTAGTGCCCGGCTCACCGACGCCACCGCACACAACCTCGCCATCGTCTCGTCGTCGAGAGCTGTCGGGTCGATGGCGGCAAGAACCGGTTTCAGCCGCCCCAGGGCTTCACTCCGCGCAGGGCCGAGCACTTCGGCCGCCCGGGCTAGAGCCGCCTCGCGGCGCTCTGCATCCCCGCTGGAGTTCGGCTCCTCGTTGTCGTTCACACCAACAGGCTAAGAGGTTGAATAACGTGCGGCGATGCCGTTTCGTATCGCGGGCGCCCAACTCAACCTCGTCGTCGGCGATATCGCCGGGAACGAGCGCCGCATAATCGACGCAGTCGGCCGCGCAACCGATGCGGGCGCTTCCGTTCTGCTCTTGCCCGAGCTGGCCATCAACGGGTATCCCCCCGAGGACCTGGTCCATCGGTCTGATTTCGTCGAAGCCGGTATCGCTGCGCTGCGTAGGATCGCACGCTCCACTTCGACCACCGATGTGGTGGTCGGGTTCGTCGACCATGCCCCCGGCCCTTCAGCGGGAGCGGCCGACTCGGTAGAGCGGCGGGTGGCAAACGGTGCAGCCCTTCTCGGCGACGGTGAGATCAAGGGGATCTATCACAAGGTGCACCTTCCCAACTACGGAGTGTTCGACGAAGACCGGTACTTCTCGGTTGGCTCTCACCCGGACCGCATCTGGGAGATCGCCGGGGTCTCGGTCGGGATATCGATTTGCGAGGACATCTGGCTTGCCGATGGGCCTCCGAGCATGCAGGCGGCAGCAGGAGCCAGGCTGCTCCTCAACATCAATGCTTCCCCTTTCCACGCAGGCAAGGCAAGAGAACGTGAAGACATGCTCGCCGCCAGGGCCCGGGCCGACGGGATCCCAGTCGCCTATCTGAACCTGGTCGGTGGACAGGACGAGCTGGTCTTCGACGGGGCGTCGGTGATATTCGACGAGCGTGGCGAAGTGGTCCACCGGTCTCCACAGTTCGAAGAGGATTTCTTCGTTGTCGACTGCCCGCTGCCCGGGGAGGCCCTCGCGGATTATCCCGAGCCTGCGGCGCTGCTCGATCCGGTCGAGGAGGTGTATCGGGCCCTGACCGTGGGCCTGGCCGACTACGTGACCAAGAACGGGTTCTCCAGGGTGTTGATCGGGCTGTCCGGGGGAATCGACTCCGCCCTCACCGCAACCTTGGCGGCTGATGCCCTCGGTCCGGAGAATGTCTGGGGGATTTCGATGCCATCTCGCTTCTCCAGCCAGCATTCGATAGATGACGCCCGTCAGTTGGCGCTCAACCTCGGTATCGAATTCGACCTGATCTCGATCGACGATGTGTTCGGGGCATACCTGGAGACGCTCGAGGGCCCCTTTGCCGGGACCGAGTTTGGAGTCGCCGAGGAGAACATTCAGGCGAGGGTGCGCGGAGCTCTGCTGATGGCGTTGTCGAACAAATTCGGACCAATGGTCCTGGCCACCGGAAACAAGTCTGAGATGGCAGCCGGCTACGCCACGTTGTACGGCGACATGGTGGGCGGGTACGCGATCCTCAAGGACGTGTTCAAGACTCTGGTGTATGAGCTGTCGACCTGGCGGAACAGAGACGGGGAGGTGATTCCGGCGAACAGCATCTCCAAGCCGCCCTCTGCCGAACTCCGGCCCGATCAGAAGGACTCCGACTCGTTGCCCCCCTATGACCTGTTCGACGCGATCCTGGAGAGATATATCGAACGGGACATCGGAGTCGCCGGCATAATCGCCGAGGGCTACGACCGGTCGACGGTGATGCGTGTGGCGGCGATGGTCGACCGCAACGAGTACAAGCGACGGCAAGCGGCTCCGGGGGTCAAGATCACAGTCAAGGCGTTTGGAAAAGACCGTCGGCTCCCCATAACCAATCATTACCGCCCGGCACAGGATGAGTAGAAAGATCTGGGTCAACGGGGCCCTCTCCGATGGCCGTATCGACGTCACCGATTCCTCGGTTCTCCGCGGCGACGGCTGTTTCGAGGTGATGCGCGCATACCGCGGTCAGGTCTTTGCCGCCACCGATCACCTGGATCGTCTCGAGAAAAGTGCGCGGATGCTGGAGATTGCCCTGCCAGCACGAGAAGACCTCCTCAGTTGGATCCATGCCGCCGCCTTAGAAGAGCCCGACGGTGCGGTGAGGGTGGTGGTGACGAGAGGGTCTGCGATTCCCGGTGAGGAACAGGATCCGCTCGTCGTTGTATTCGCACATCTCTGGAGCCATGGACCCGATGCCGTCGCCCTCGGACCGGTGCGGGCTCCCTGGCATAGTGCCGGAGAGGAATGGGAGTTGAGCGGGGCCAAGGTGCTGAGCTATGCGCCCAACCTGTCCGCCACCCGCTCCGCCCGCGCCGATGGATTCGACGACGCCGTCCTGGTTTCAATCGGGGGCGTGGTCCTCGAGGGGCCCACTTTTTCGGTGGCGTGGGTGTGCGACGGTGTGATCGAGACACCCGCGTTGAGCCTGGGGATCCTCGATTCGATAACCCGCCGCCACGTCCTGGACCTCGCCACGGAGGAGGGGATGGTGACAGCGGAGGGATCGTGGAATCTGAGCCGTCTGGAGGCCGCCGATGAGGTGATGGCATGGAGCACGATCAGGCAGGTGCAGCCCGTGAGCAAGGTAGGCAATCTCGAATTCGAGCCTGGACCGGTGACCCGGCATCTGTCCCGGGCGTATGCTCAGCTGGTCGGCTCAGCGCTCTGAGTGCAACCCGTGCCGTTGCCGAGAATCCACCACGACAACAGGCTGGCCGTCTCGGCCCTGGTCACAAGGCGATCTGCGTCGATGGAGCCGTTGCATATTCCGATGATCCCGAGCACGCGCAACCCGGTTTCGGCCTGCCTGGCGTCGACGAGGTCGAGGCCGGGGTCGGCTGCGGGATCATCGCCTTGCTGACGCTGGGTGAGATTCGCCCAGTATGCGAGGCGGGCGAGGTCGCCGGCCGTGATGCCTGATTGGAGACAAGTGTCGATGCTCGGACAGCCAAGGACATCCAGGATTCGATCGGAAGGGATGTTCTCCTGGACCTCGATGGGCCTTTCGGTTGCGGGCACCATCGGGGCGTCGAGCCCGGTCAACTGCCGGAGTAGGGCGACCACTTCATCGGGCTGAGCGAGTGAGTCGGGGCAGAACATCAGACCACGGTCGTCACAGGGCCAAAAGACGCCTTCGGTCACCAGGCGGGTGAGTTCGAACCCAAGAACAGACTGGCCGAGGTCGAGGTAGGCGCCGACCGCGTCGGGGAGCTCGCCGGCACCCGCGCGAGCGGCCTGCAGGCTGCTGTACGGGTCGACCGAATATCCGTCGGGGTGGCGTAACTCGAAGTGAAGGTGGGGGACTGTGTCCTCGGCGTTGCCCGAGTCCCCGTTCCACCCGATCACCTCACCGGCTAGGACCGTGTCCCCAGCCTTCAATCCGGGCCTCACCCCGTGACCCAGACCGTCGTCTGTTCGCCAGGTGTCGTTATTCAGGTGCACATACAGGCTCTGCCAGCCGTCATTGTGGGTGATCAGGACCCAGCAACAGTCGTCGGGAGGGGTCGAGCGGACTGCGGTCACGGTACCGTCGGCCACCGCTACCACCGGAGCCATCTTCGGGACGACGAGGTCATTTCCCTTGTGTCTCCGGGCACCCCCGTCACGGTCGACACCAAACCCGGAGAACACCCGGCTCTCCACCGCCAGCGGCCACTGCATCTCGTAAACCCAGCTGGTGCATGGTTCGGTTGGTACCGGGGCAACCGGGTCCGGCTCTGTTGTGGATGACGTTGCGGTCGATGCGACCGTGGTGGTCGTGGTGGAGGTGTCCGTGCTCGAGGTCGTCGAATCGACCGGAGTGGTCGTGGTGGTCTCCTCTTCACCCGCAGTGGTCGACGTGGTGTCCCCTTCCACCGGAGTGGTCGTGGAGATTTCGGGGATGGTCGTGGTGGTGGGGATCGGGTGACCGTGTTTGTCGAGGTGGGGGAAGAGTTGGTCGAGCGTCACCGGACCGCATTCACCTTCAGCCGCTTCTCCCGGGGCGGCAAGCCAGAAAAGGCCGCCCATAAGGACACCCACCGCAATGACTCCACCGATCTTCCCAGCCATGGAAACATGACACTACACATTTGAGCGGCCCGAGGAACTATGACAGGGATGTAGTACGTTGGAGGGGTATGAAACGCCTCAAAACACTTAGAGTTTTCTCACTGTCGATCGCAGTATCTCTGGCTCTCGCGGCGTGTGACAGTGGCGACGTCGAGCCCGAGTTGACGACGACCTCGTCGATCGTCGGTCAGACCACCGCTCCCGACCCGGACACGACCACAACGGTCGGCGGGGACACGACCTCTACCACCCTCGTGGGCCAGGCCGTGGACAGCTATGACGTGGTCGTGCGCGAGAGCACCGACGACGGCGAGACCCTTTATATCGTCGTGCCTCCCGGCGACTACACGGCCATCGACCTCGAGAACTTCATCGGTGACCTGATCGAGGGCGACGGCGGCCCCGAAAGCGTCGAGGTCTTCGATGATGCAGAAGCTATCGATTCATATCTGAAGAATGAGTCGGAACAAACTGCCGGTGACCTGGCAGCCATCGATGCCCACCATCTGGTCAGCCTGATCGACGGGCGCACCATCAAGTTCCAGGGCCCGTTCGCCGACGAGGGCGAATACGCCATCGGTTCCTAAAGGAACGCGTCAGCGATCAGGAGGAAGCCGCCGAAGCCGACGGCATCGGTGAGCAGTGTCAGGAAGATCGCCGATGCCAGGGCCGGGTCCTGGCCCAGCTTTCTCAGGCCGACCGGGATAGCAGCCCCGGCCAATGTCCCCACGGTCAGGTTGACGACTGAAGCCAGACCGACCGTGAGGGCGACCGCCAGTCTGTTGGTGCGGGTCTCGAACACACCGGACAGAAGCAGCAGGTAGGTGAGGCTCCCCCCGATGAGGGCGAGCACCAACCCATTGAGGACACCGACTCCCGCCTGGCGGGCGAGGATCCCCGGGACCTGAGAGCCGGGGACGTCGTCGGATGCCATCGACCTGATCATCACCGCGAGACTCTGGTTTCCCCCATTGCCCCCGATGAGCGCGATGACGGGCATCAGTGCTGCAAGCACCGGTTCCCGGCTGATCACCCCGGTCTGTTGTTCGATGATTAGGGCGACGAAAAGCGCAAGCACCAGATTGAGGAGGAGCCAAGGGGCCCGCACCAGGAAGGAGGAGCCGACGTCGGAGTACACGGTCTCCTCGATCCCGGCACCAACGGCCGCAGCGAAGTCCTCGCTTGCTTCGTCCTGGATGGCCTCGATGACGGCATCGTGCGGCACCATGCCGAGCAGCGTTCCAACGGCATCGACCACAGGAACACCGAGGAGGTGATAGCGCTGACTGATTTCCGCGATCTCTTCCCGGTCGGTGTCGGGGGAGACCGTGATCGGATTGGGGATCATCACGTCGGCCAGAGTTGCCCCTGGCCTTTTGAAGACGAGATGGCGGAAGGAGACGACGCCGTGGAGTCGATTCGCTTCGTCGACCACGTAGATGTAGGACAGCTCCTCGTATTCTTCATTGAGCTGGCGGATTCGCTCGATGGCCTCTCCCGTGGTCAACCCGAGCGGTAGAGATGCGATTTCGGTCGACATGAGACCGCCGGCACTGTCAGCGGGGTATTGCATCAGCCGGCGATAGGCAGCCTCGGTCCTGTCGTCGATCCGGTCGAGCACATCTTCGACCAAACCCTCGTCGAGTTCGGCCAGCAAGTCGGCTGCTTCGTGGTCGGTCATGCTGGCCAGGGCCGCAGTCAGTTCGGCCAGGGGCACGTGCTCGGCGATCTCTGCGGCGAGCTCAGGGGCGATTTCCTCGAGAACATGCGCGGCGTCTTCGGGCTCGAGATCAGAGATCAGGTCGGCGGCGTCGACATCGCGGAGCTGTTCGATAACGTCGGCGGCGTCGCTCGGCGATGCCTCGACCAGAGCCTCCCACTCCTCGGGCCTCAGCTCGAGATAGTCGGCGACCTCGTCGCGGTCCCGGCGCGCTGCAGACACCAGGGCATGGGCCAGCTCGCGCGGTTTTTGCAGACGGAATCTCAACTCACAGCCTTCCGTTACCGGGACGCCGTCAGGCTAATTGCGTCTGGTGGTGCGTCGATCAAATAGAGATGGAGTCTCTCCGGCCCTCGTCGCACCTGGCTGCGTCCAAAATGCTCGCCGAACGGTCCGGGTGCGGCTGCGCTTTTCTCCTTGTCAGATGACGTCGATGACTCGGAGACACTCACAACCTATCTAACCGACACACCACTAGGCCTCGTAGGGTCGCACCGTTTTGATGGTGACTGTCAGTGTTCCGGCCGGAGCCTCGTAGGCGACCTCGTCACCAACTCCGGCCCCGAGGAGGGCGGCCCCAAGCGGGCTGGTGGGGGAGGCCAGCAGCATCCCTGAAACTTTGTTCTCCTGGGGCGCGACGAAGAAGTCCATCTCGTCGCCATCTCCGTCGACGACCGTGACCACCGAGCCCACCTCGACCCGTCCACTGTCGACCACGTCACGGACCTCAGCGGTGCGAAGGAGATGTTCGAGCTTGCGGATCCGCGCTTCCATCAGCCCTTGTTCGTTCTTGGCTGCGTCGTAGTCGGCGTTCTCCCGGAGGTCGCCGTGAGATCGGGCCTCGGCGATGCGGTCCTCGATCTCCTCGCGGCCTTTTGTCTTCAAATGTTCCAACTCCTGCTCCATCTTCCTATGTGCGGCAGGGGTCAGGAAGGTGGGTTCTTCTGACATGGGACTGGTGAGGGTAACGACTAGCCGGGAATATCCGAGGAGCGGCCGGGGGGCTAACTTTGGTCGCCATGTCTGACGTGCGCCTCACCCGCTACAGCCACGGGGCGGGATGTGCCTGCAAGCTCAGCCCCACCGAGTTGAGCGAAGTGCTCGGCCCGGTCCGGGGCCACAGAGCACTCGACCACCGCGACCTGCTCGTGGGGTTGTCTGTCGCCGACGATGCCGGCGTGTTTGCTCTGGGGGATGGCCGTGCTCTCGTTCAGACTGTCGACATCTTCACTCCCGTAGTCGATGACCCATACGACTGGGGGCGGATTGCCGCCGCGAACGCCCTGAGCGACATCTATGCGATGGGCGCTGAGCCGATCACGGCCTTGAACTACCTGGCCTGGCCCCGGGACCAGCTCCCGTTCCAGGTTTCGGCCGGGGTGCTGCAGGGCGGTTTCGATGTCATGGCAGAGGCCGGGTGCACCGTGGTGGGGGGCCATTCTGTCGACTCACCGGAGCCATCGTTCGGATTCGCCGTCACCGGCCTGGTCGCGATTGACGCGGTGGTGACGCTTTCCGGCGCCCGTCCGGGTGACATCCTGGTGCTCACCAAACCGCTTGGGATCGGGATCATCACCACCGCGATCAAGCGCGAGATCTGCCCCGAACCGGTAGCCAGGAGCGCGGTGGACACCATGACAGGTCTGAATCGGGAGGCAGGGGCGGCACTGGGAAGCGTCGACGCCCACGCTGCCACCGACGTGACCGGATTCGGTCTGCTCGGCCACCTCCGTGAGATGGTCGAGGCGTCAGGGGTGGGCGCAGCAGTGCGCACGACCGATGTCCCCGTTCTG
This sequence comes from Acidimicrobiia bacterium, assembly GCA_041748855.1. GTDB lineage: Bacteria > Actinomycetota > Acidimicrobiia > Spongiisociales > ZC4RG35 > MA-ANB-1. The sequence continues at coordinate 13,186 of JBGTCK010000024.1, read as the reverse complement.
GACGGGGCTAGGGAGTTGCTCGAACAGGGGGCATGGGCGGGAGGCTCGAGTCGCAACCTTGCATCCGTGCGACCCATCGTCGACTCGGACGTCGACGAGTCTTCCTTGCGGCTCCTCGCCGACGCCCAGACATCCGGTGGTCTTCTGGTTGCCATGGATGGGGCGTCGGTCGCGAGATTTCTCGACCTGGTCCCAGGGTCCGCGGAGATTGGCGAGATCGTGGCTGGGGGTGGCATCGAGGTCGTATGAAGCGGCCCGAGGCGGGCCTCGGGTTTCCCAAACCGCGCCAGGCCGGTTACCAATTGGTTCTCATGGACAGCCAGGACCGTCTCAAAGCGATTGCCGAGGGTCTTTCGATCCCCCGGGCGCAAAGGCATATCTTTCTCTGCGCCGACCAGACCACACCCAAGTGCGCGCCCCGGGAGACAACATCAGTCTTGTGGGCCCATCTCAAGAAGCGAACCAAAGAGCTCGGTCTCACTTCGGCGCCGCCGCCATGGGCTGGACGCCCGGCGTTGGTGGCAAGTCCGTGGCCCCGGGGAGAGGGGTCGGTCCTCAGGAACAAAGTCGACTGTCTTCGGATCTGTGAGAGCGGGCCGATTGCGGTGATCTATCCCGAGGGCACCTGGTACGCCGACCTCACGGTCGACAAGCTCGACCGGATCATCGATGAGCACCTGGTCGGTGGCACCCCGGTCGCCGAGCTCGTGTTCACAGTCGGGGGGCTCGACCGATGATTTCCTGGAAGAATTGGTTGATCGGAGGTCTGGTGGTCCGCGCTCTGGCGCCGGTGGTCACACCCAGATTCCGACAGCCACAGGCGCACCCATGGCGCCAGCCGGGCAAAACCGTCTTTGTCGCCGACCGGGAATTCCTGGTGCGCGAAGCTGGTCCGGTCGACGGCCCGCCCTTAACCTTGATTCACGGGCTTGCGGGCTCCTCGTTGGGCGAGTGGTATCAGGTGGCACCGTTGCTTGCAGAAAACCACCGGGTGATCCTGATCGACCACCGGAGTCACGGACTCTCTGCACTCTCTCGTGCTCGCTACGAGATCTCGGAGGTTGCTGACGACATCGCAGGTGTCCTCGATCAGCTTGGTGTGACCCGTGCCCATGTGGTCGGATACTCCCTCGGGGCGACCATCGCCCAGGCGTTCGCCCACTTCTATCCCGGGAGGGTCGACAAGTTGGTCCTGGTGGGCGCCTTCGCACACCACCCCCAGCCGCTCCGGACTCTGCGCGCATCAGGAAGCGTTCTGCTGCGCGGTCTGGAGCGCATTTACGGGATCGGCACTTCCGACGTCCGCGCCGGCTATCTCCTTGCCGCCGGGGCTGTGAAAGCGGAGCACGGACGCTGGCTGTGGGAGGAGACCCACCGGCGCGACGTCGACGCCGGTGCCCAGGCCACCCTGGCAATGCTGAGGTTCGATTCACGGGACTGGTTGGGAAAGCTTGAAGTCGAGACTCTGGTGGTGATCCCGACGAGGGACCAACTGGTCCCGGTCGCCTGGCAGTACGAGCTCGCCTCTCTGCTGAAGTCCCCGACAGTGGTCGAGTTGGTCGGGGCTCACCATGAGGTGCCCTGGGTCTATCCGGAGCGACTGGCGGATGAGATCCAGCGATTCATCACCCCGGACCGGGAACCAAGATGAGAGTGTTCGCCGCTGCCTCTTCGGCCTGACTGAGGCCCCACAACATGGGGTGCTGCTCTCCGTCGGCCCACATCTCCATCATGTCGGCATAGTTGGCATGGAACGCGTGGCCCGACTGGCCAGTGGTGTGGATCGCAGTGGACCGAGTCAGGTCGGCGAGGTCGACAACCATCCTCATCGACGGAACCCAGTCGACTGCGTAGCCCTCGGCGGCATTCCAGCCCACTGCGTTGACGAGCGAAGGGCCGCCCCCGACCCGGTCCGGCGCGGTCCTGTTGAACAGCCATTCGATAGGTCCGATGCCCGATTGACCGAGGCTCTGGTTCTCGAAACGGGCGATGTGGAGCTCACCCCAAGCCCAATCGTCGGAATCGTCGCCAAGGAGCCCGGACAGCTCGGCTTGGGCTCTCGCCATTGCCAGCTCGAGGATCTCCGGGGCCATCTCGACGGCACCCGTCGACCGGTTGTCCCAGAACGGGTCTTCGTAGTCCTCCAGGAGGTTCGCCACCACCTCGAACCAACGGCCGCCTCCGCCAGGCCAGTGGTCCTCGGGGAGGTCATCGTGGAAGGTGAGGGCCAGCACCTGCCGCCAGGTGGCCGCATAGGCGGCCGCTCCTGCCGAGCCCGATGACGCCTGGAATGCCCTCAGCCCTTGGGACCACCGACCGATCAAGCCCTGGACCTCAGTGACGCGGGCGTCGTCCGAGGACACCGCGAGGAGGTGGGGGACCAGGTCGATTGCCCCTCCATCCTGGTTGTCCATCTGCATCTCTGCCATGCCCGCAACGTCGAGGGGAGCCCGCTCCTCGATCATCTGCTCGATCCGTGCTGCGCGATGGCCATAGGCGGCGTCGATCCCGAACGCGGGGAGGGAGCCGGGTTCGACCACGGGCTGGTTGGCGGTGGCGATGTAACCCTGCTCGGGGTTGAAGATGAACGGCATCTCTTCGAATGGGACGACGCCGGCCCAGTCGTTCGCCGAATCCCACCCGGCCACCGGCCGCAATCCGTCATGCGACTGCCGTATCGGCACTTCACCTGTCGACTGGTACCCGATGTTGCCTTCGACATCGGCGTAGACGATGTTTTGGGCGGCGATATCCCACATTGACAGGGCGGTGCGGAACTCATCCCAATTGGATGCCTGGTTCAGGCCAATAATGGCTTCTACCAGGGTGGAGGGCTCGAGGGTCTGCCAGGCGAGGGCGATCGCGTAATCCTCCGGGTAGCCGGTGTCGATCGACTCGAGGTCGTCCGCAGGGGCGAACAGCCCCGAGATGATTGGCCCGTGGCGGGTGGTTCGGACCTCATATGTAACGGGTTCCCCTCCGGCGACGTCGATGGTCTCGGTGCGCACCTCCATATCGACCCAGGCGCCATCGACTTGGTACTGATTCGGGTTTTCCGGGTTGATCCGTTCGATGTAGAGGTCTTGGGTGTCGGTCGATTGATTGGTCACCCCCCAGGCGATGTTGGCGTTGTGCCCGATGACCACACCCGGAGTTCCGGCGAAGGAGAACCCGACCACGTCGAACGGGCAGGCTGCACCGACCGGGGTGCAGTGGAGGCCGACCTCGTACCAGATCGAGGGCATCTGGATTCCCAGGTGGGGGTCATTGGCAAGGATTGGGGCACCGGTCGTCGTCAGCTCCCCGCTCACGACCCAGTTGTTCGACCCGATGCCTTCAAAACCACCACCGGTGAGCGAGTCGACCGATCGCTGCCCTTCGGCCACAGAACGAATTGCGGTAACTGCGCCCGGGGGCACCTGGGCTGACTGCAACGGGCCAGAGTCACGGATCCCGGCAGGGGCGATCACGGGGTGGTCTTCGGGATAAGGCGGATAGAGCTGGTCCACCTGTTCGGTGCTCAGGTCGTCGGCTAGCAAGGTGCGGGCGATCTCATTGCGGAAGTTTCCGCTCAGGTCCCAGGACATGACTTTGGCCCAGACCAGGGTGTCGTCCGGCTCCCAGAGCTCCGGCTCGTATCCGGGTGACTGCAGGGGGAGGATTGCATACTCGAGGCTCAGCGATGCCCCGCTGTGGTCCTCGAGATAAGCGTTGACTCCTTCGGCGTACCACTGCAGGATCTGCAACGACTCGTCCGGCATAAGGTCGAGTTCGGCCCGCGCCAGAGTGTCGAATCCCAGTGCGCGGAGAAAACGATCTGTCTCGACCTGGGAGTCGCCGAACATCTCCGCAAGTCGCCCGGATCCGATGTGCCGCCAGAAGTCCATTTGGAAGAAGCGGTCCTGTGCCTCGACGTATCCCTGGGCCCGGAACAGGTCGGCGGTGCTGCTCGCGTAGATGTGGGGGATTCCAAAAGAGTCGCGATGGACGGTGACGGCGTCGTCGAGGGCTGCCACCTCCAGTTCGCCATTCAACTGCGGGTATGAGCTTCGAACGGTGAGGAAGGCGTAGACGCCGGCAAGGACGACGATTGCCGTCAGGAAGATCAAGATCCGCTTCACCCATCGCATTTGCGAGAGTCAGACTACGCAATCGGCGAGTAGTAGTTCCGCCGGGGAGGGGGTACCGTTCGGCGGGTGACCGCCAACACCTCAATCGAGATCACGGTCGATGTCCCGGTGCGCAGCCGGCTGGCGGCATATGTGGCTCTGACCAAGCCGCGCATAATCGAATTGCTCTTGATCACCACCGTCCCGGCGATGGTCCTGGCTGCGGGCGGCTGGCCCGGCACCCGGCTGGTGGTGGCGACCCTCCTCGGCGGGACGCTCTCAGCTGCGGGGGCAAACACCCTGAACTGCGTCTATGACGCCGACATCGACGAGTTGATGAGACGGACCCGGGGTCGGCCCCTCGCCCGACACGAGGTTTCACCGCAAAACGCCCTCATTTTCGGAGTGGGGCTCGGCGCTTCCGGCTTCTTCGTACTCTGGGTGACATCGAACCTGCTGGCGGCGGTCCTGAGCACCGCTGCGTTGCTCTTCTACGTTCTCGTTTACACGATCTATCTCAAGAGGCGGACAGCCCAGAACATCGTCATCGGTGGTGCTGCCGGAGCCGCGCCGGTGCTGGTCGGGTGGGCCGCAGTGACCGGCTCCCTCGCAGTCACGCCGTGGGTCTTGTTTCTCATAGTGTTCTATTGGACGCCTCCACACTTCTGGGCACTGGCAGTGCGCTACAAGGACGATTACGCGAGTGCGGGAGTCCCCATGCTCCCGGTGGTTGCCGGGGTGGAACACACCACCCGCCGCATGCTCCTCTACACCGGCCTCATGGTCGGTGTCAGCCTCCTCCTTGTTCCCGTTGCCGGCCTGCGCTGGGTTTACCTTGCCTCGGCCCTCGCCCTCGGGGGTTGGTTCCTGGTCGATACCTGGCTCGTCTACAGAGACCCGGCAAAGGCGATGCGGCTGTTCACAACGTCGACCGTTTATCTGTCTGCATTGTTCGGTGCAGCCATGGTCGACGTCCTCATCAGATGAGGACGATCCGTCTGGCGGCGGCGGTGCTCACCGTGGCATGGCTGACCGTTGCATGTTCTTCGGGAACGGAACCGCTGGCGGTCGTGGCCTCGAGTGGCGCGTCGATCGGCACGGGTGAACAGCGCATCCTCATCGCGTTGGTCGATCCGGAGACCAACGCCTACCTCGCTACCGAGCATGATGCCGCCACTGCCCTCCTTCGCAATGAGAACGGAACGCCGCTCGGCGACTACGAGCTCGACTTCGTCTGGACCGTCCCCGGGGTGCGCGGCGTCTATGTCGGATATTTCGAGATCCCCGAGGCCGGGGTGTACCAGCTCACCGTCGAACGGGAGGGGCTAGCGATATCCGGGCCCACCGGCTTTATAGCCGTCGACAACCCTCCGATGGTCGGGCCCGGCGACCGGGCACCTCTCTCGGAGACACGTATCGGTGACGACTTCGCCGATTTGTCCCTCATTACCACCGATCCTCAGCCGGCCCCGGACCTGTATTCGATGACGGTGGCCGAGGCAGTCTCCAACGGCACGCCGTCGGTGGTGGTCTTCGCAACTCCGGCTTTCTGCACGACTCAGGCGTGCGGGCCAATGCTGTCCCAGATCAAGGACTTGAAGTTCGACTACCCAGGCATCGACTTCGTCCACGTCGAGATCTACGAGAACTTGCAGGTGGAGACCGTCGAGGAGTTGGTGGTGGTCGACTCCGTACGCGAGTGGCAGCTTCCCAGTGAGCCCTGGATTTACATCATCGACCGTGAAGGGGTTGTCGTGGCAGCGTTCGAGGGTGCGGTCAACGATGACGAATTGACGTCGGTGCTCGACGGATTTACCGACTCATGAGCGTGCCGGGGATGAAGTTGGTCGGGCGTCGAAAGACCCCTTATGATGCCGAACCAATGGCAGGTTTCAAGCGGACGATCACTCGCACGCTCTCACTGGTGGGGGCGACGGTTTTTTTGGCCTCGTGCTCGCTCTTCGAGGACGTCGACCAGCCACTGACCACCTTCGACCCGGCCGGACCCTTTGCGGAGCGGATCGACGGCTTGTTCTGGCCCGTGTTCTGGATCGCCGTCGTGGTGTTCGTCCTGGTCCAGGGGGCCATCCTCGCCGCAGTCTTCCTATTTCGTGACAAAGGAGACTCCAAAGAGCCAAAGCAGCTCCATGGGAATGCGAAGCTGGAGGTGATCTGGACGGTCATCCCCGCCTTGATCCTGGCGGTAATCGCAGTCCCCACCGTGTCGGCCATCTTCGACCTGACCGAATGCGACCCCGACGCGATGCAGGTCGAAGTGGTCGGGCATCAATGGTGGTTCGAGTTCAACTATCCCGATGAGGAGATCCAGACCGCAAACGTGATGGTGGTGCCGGCAGGTGAGGAGATCTGCGCGGTGATGACATCCGACGATGTGCTCCATAACTTCTGGATACCTGCCCTGAACGGCAAGAGATACCTGGTGCCGGGCCAGGAGACGACACTCCGGCTCCAGGCCGACGAGCCCGGGGAGTACTGGGGCCACTGTGCTGAGTTCTGCGGTCTCTCCCATTCGCTCATGCGGGCCCGCCTTCTGGCGCTCGAGCCCGCCGAATACGACGCCTGGGTCACAGCCCAGCAGCAGCCGGCCACCTTTCCCGAAGAGGGCACTGTCGAGTTCGAGGGCTGGGAGGTGTTCCTCGCCAAGGGCTGCAGCCAATGCCACACGGTCGAATACGACGAGGAGGACAACTCGGTCATAGTGCCCGACGGCGCATTCGAGGGGCCTAACCTCACCCACTTCTCCTCCCGGGATGTCTTTGCCGGAGCGGTGCTGCCCGAGGAGGGGGAGACCCGTGACGAGGCCTTGAAAAGATGGCTCGCCGACCCGCCATACGTGAAACCCGGCAGCTTCATGCCCGACCTGGCTCTCACCGAGCAAGAAATCGACCTACTCATCGCCTGGCTGGGGGGTAACCAATGACCGCGACAGCTGAACGCCCGTCGACGACGATCTTCAAACGCCCGAGATCGACGACCGGGATCTGGTCGTGGATCACCACTGTCGACCACAAGCGAATCGGCATCATGTACGGCTACGCAGCCTTCTTCTTCTTCATCATCGGTGGGGTAGAGGCGCTCCTCCTCCGGATCCATCTCGCCTCGGCCAACTCCGAATTCCTCACGGCCGGCGCCTACAACGCGTTGTTCACGATGCACGGGACCACGATGATCTTCCTCTTCGTTATGCCGGTGTCCTCGGCGTTCATCAACTACCTGCTCCCGCTGCTGCTCGGTGCCCGCGACGTCGCGTTTCCGCGGCTCAATGCGCTCTCCTGGTGGATCTTCTTCTTCGGCGGGATCTTCCTCTATTCGACCTTCATCTTCGGGACTTCGTTGGCGCCGGTCGGGGTGGACGGTGTCGGAGGCAACCTCGCTGACGGCGGTGGCCCCGGGAGCTTCAACTTCCTCGCCGACTCCCCGGATGGGGGGTGGTTCGGGTACCAACCGAATGCAGGCCCCATCTATTCGGCGGGCACGGCGATGGATTACTGGGCGTTGGGTCTGCAGATTCTCGGCCTGGCCTCACTGATCTCCTCGGTGAACTTCCTGGTGACAGTGTTCAATATGCGGGCAAAAGGAATGCGGCTGATGCGGATGCCGGTGTTTGCCTGGATGTCGACAGTCACATCGTTCCTCCTCCTCTTTTCCCTTCCCATCATCGCCGTTGCCCTGTTCATGGTCACCTTCGACCGCCAGTTCGGGACCTTGTTCTTCGACTCCGCCGGTGGTGGCGACCCCATCCTCTGGCAGCACCTGTTCTGGCTGTTCGGACATCCCGAGGTATACATCCTGATCCTCCCGGCGATGGGCATCGTCTCCGAAGTGCTCCCGGTGTTCTCCAAGAAGCCGTTGTTCGGATACTCGGCGGTGGTCTTTGCCGGGGCGGCCATCGCCTTCCTCGGATTCGGTGTGTGGGCCCATCACATGTTCGCCTCCGGCATCACCCCGGTAGCCCAGGCGGCGTTCGGCCTGGCGACCATGACAATTGCGATTCCTACCGGGATCAAGATCTTCAACTGGCTGGGCACGATGTGGATGGGCAAGATCAGGCTCACCACCCCCATGCTGTTCTCGATCGGGTTCGTCGCCATGTTCACCATCGGCGGCCTGTCCGGTGTCACCCACGCCGTGGTGCCCTCCGACTGGCAGCAGACCGACACCTACTACATCGTCGCCCACTTCCACTACGTCCTGTTCGGCGGAGCGATCTTCGGGATCTTCAGCGGTCTCTACTACTGGTTCCCCAAGATGACCGGGAGAGTCATGAGCGACCGTCTGGGCAAAGTCCATTTCTGGTTGTTCATGATCGGGTTCAACCTGACCTTTGCCCCGATGCACTGGCTCGGCCTGCAGGGGATGGTGCGGAGGACCTGGAAGTACGCCCCGGAGATGGGCATCCAGCCGTGGAACTTCGCGGTGACGATAGGTGCCTTCATCATCGCCCTCGGGGTCCTCGTCTTCATGTACAACTGGATGGTGTCGAAGCGTCGTGGTGAGACCTCGGGACTCGATCCATGGGACGCCCGCACGATCGAGTGGACGAGCCCGAACCCGACTCCTGAGTACAACTTTGCGACTGCACCGGTCGTCACCCGGCTCGATCATTTCTGGCATCTCAAATACGACGAGGACGATGAGGGCCGTGCCTTGCGCAAAGAGGATGCCGACGAGGTGATCGCCGACCTCGAGTACGACGGGCTCAATCCGTCTTCGCCGATCCACCTCCCGGCTCCGTCGTACTACCCGGCGCTAATGGCACTTGGCATCCCGATAATCGCATACGGAATCATCTATCACGAGGCGCTGTGGGGGAAGATTGCGATTGCGGTCGGCGCCCTTATCTCCCTCGCCGCCCTGATCGGCTGGGGGATCGAGCCCCTCGAAGAGCCCATGGAAGGTCATGACCAGCACACCGAGCCCTCAGTTGGTGTGACCGCTCCATCAGGAGAAGCTGACACCGGCGAGGAGGTCGATGATGACTGAGCTCGCACACGAGCCGGACATTGGCCACCACGACGAGCACGAGTCGACCGGAATCGAGAACCGAAAGCTGGGGATGTGGGTATTCCTCAGCTCCGAGTTCTTGTTCTTCGGCGCCCTCATCTCAAACTACCTGCTCTATTCCACCCGTGGTGGTTTCCCCTCCCCCTATCCCGCAGAGATCTACGACATCCCGTTCACCTCGGTCAGCTCGTTTGTGCTCCTGATGAGCTCGCTGACAATGGTCCTCGCCCACAACGCTCTCTCCCGGAACGACCAGAACGGCACCCGCACCTGGCTGTTCGCCACTGCCGCCCTCGGGTCGGTGTTCCTCGGCGGCCAGGTCTTCGAATTCACCGACTTCATCGTCGAATACGGGATGACGCTGTCCACCAACCCGGCGGCATCCGCGTTCTACGTCCTCACCGGTTTTCACGGTCTTCACGTTGCAATCGGGGTGATCATGCTTCTTGCCCTTTGGAGCATCTCCCGCCGCCAGAACGGGCTGAGCGAGAAGTCGGGTCTGAACCTCGAACTGGTCGGCCTCTACTGGCACTTCGTCGACATCATCTGGATCGTGATCTTCACCGTCGTCTACCTCCTGTCCCTGCCCCCCGTATGAGCGACCACGCCGATCACCCCGCTCACCCCACCCCGGCGCAGTACTGGAAGATCGCCGTTGTCCTCGCCATCCTCACCGCGATCGAAGTGGCCCTGTACTACATCGACCAGGAACTGGAATTGGGTGCGCTCAATGCAGGGCTCCTCCTCGTGCTTGCCGTGGCCAAGTTCATCATCGTGGTCGGCTGGTTCATGCACCTGCGCTACGAGAACCCCCTCCTCAACCGGTTCTTCACCGGTGGGTTCATCCTCGCCTTCTCCCTTTATGCGATTGTGCTCGGGCTGCTCGGAGTTCTGGTCATCAGGGGCGGGTAATGACCCACCCGGCCCTCCATCTCTGACCTTCACCTGCCATCGCCCTAGCTGACAAAGAAAGCGAAACATGACAGAACCAACACCATACGGGCGGTTTTTCCTGCCGGGCCCGACCGAGGTGCACCCCGACGTGCTGCAAGCGCAGACCAGGGCGATGATCGGCCACCGTGGCCCCCACATCACCGAGCTGATGCAGAGCATCGAGCCGGGGCTGCAAGACCTCTTCCAGACTTCCCGGCCGGTGCTGGTCTCCACATCGTCGGCTAGCGGCCTGATGGAGGCCGCGGTCCGTAACGGCGTCCTCGACGGCAAAGTACTCAGTCTGGTCAACGGAGCCTTTTCCAGTCGATTCGCCAAGATCGCGGTCGCCTGCGGTCATGAGGTGGAGCGCTGGGAGGTCGAGTGGGGGTCGGTCCACTCCCCTGAGGAGCTCGAGGAGCGCCTCGAATCGGGGGGATATGACGCGGTCACGCTTTCCCAGTCGGAGACTTCCACCGGCGCCCTTCAGGACCTAGAGGCAATCGCCGGGGTGGTGGCCGGACATCGGAACACACTGCTTCTCGTCGATTCTGTGACGGGCATCGGCGGGGTGGAGACCCGGCCCGACGACTGGGCCCTCGATTTCATCCTCACCGGTTCGCAGAAGGCAATAGCACTTCCCCCCGGCCTGGCGTTCGGGGTGGCTTCGGACGCCATGATGGCGCGTTCGGAGAAGGCGCCCAACAAAGGGTGGTACTTCGATCTCGTCGAGTTGCACCAACTTGGAGTCAAGTACCAGAGCCCGGCGACTCCGGCAGTCTCACTGCTCTATGCGGTCCAGGCCCAGATGGAGCGGATTGCGCGGGAGGGAGTCACAGCAAGGTGGCAACGGCACCTCGCGATGCAGCAGCGCACCTTCGAGTGGGTCGGCGAAATGAACGATGCCGGCGTTGATGTTCGTGTGTTCGCCGCCGAAGGCCATCGCTCGCCGACGGTCACCTGTGTCTCCATGCCCGACAGCGTGGGTGCCGGCGCCCTTGTCGCTGAGGTGGCCGATGCCGGGTGGATCATTGGAGGCGGCTACGGCAAGCTTGCCGACTCGACGTTTCGGATCGGCCATATGGGTGATCACACCGTTGAGGAGCTCGACGCTCTGCTCGATGTGATCGCAGGTGTCCTCAAGTGACCCACAAGGTCGTGGCGACCGACAAGGTCTCCGACTCCGGTCTTCGCGCTCTGGTCGAAGACGACGGCTTCGAGGTCGTCTTCGCCCATGACTCTGAGTCATCCGAATTCGCCTCTGCCCTCGAGGCCGCGGCGGCACTCATCGTTCGCAGTGCCACCAGCGTCGATGCTTGGCTAATGGACAAGGGACCCCACCTGAAAGTGATCGGAAGGGCCGGTGTCGGTGTCGACAACATCGACATACCGGCTGCCAGCGAGCGGGGGATCGCGGTTGTCAACGCACCGTCGGGCAACACGATTGCTGCGGCCGAGATGACCTTGGCCCTGATCCTCGCCACAATGCGCCATGTCGCTGCGGCCGACGCTTCCCTGCGGGCGGGGCGATGGGACCGGACCCTGTACAAGGGTGCCGAGCTGAGGGGCCGGAGGCTCGGCCTGATCGGTGCGGGCCGCATCGGCGCCGAAGTGGCGATCCGTTGCCAGGCGTTCGGGATGGACGTGATCATCTATGACCCCTACCTGTCTGAGGAGCGAGCGGGAGAGATCGGGAGCAGGCTCACCGAGCTCGACGAGGTGGTGAAGACTTCGGACGTTATCTCGCTTCACGTCCCGCTCACCGACGAGACCCGGGGGATGCTCGACGAGGCGGCAATCCAGCGGATGAAGCCGGGCACCTTCGTGGTCAATGCCTCCCGGGGCGGTGTAGTGAACGAATCCGACCTGGCCGCAGCCCTCGAGTCCGGCCACCTCGGCGGTGCCGCTCTCGACGTCTACGAAGAAGAGCCGCTCAGTGAAGACTCTCCTCTCCGGTCGGCCCCCAACCTCACCCTCACCCCGCATCTCGGAGCTTCCACTGTCGAGGCCCAGGAACACGTGGCGGTAGAGGTGGCGGCCAACGTCGCCGCGGTGCTTGACGGGGATCTATCTGCGGCTCTGAACAAGGACCAGCTAGCTAGCTGACGACCAGTTCAACGGCCGCCTCTTCGCCGGTCGGCCCTTCGGCTCCGGTCTCACCGCCGAGGTTGGTGAGTACGGCGAAGAGGATGATCACGACGATCCCGATGCCGGCCAACGCGACGAAGAATTCGCCTCTGCCGATCTTCATGTTCGGTCGCGATCCCGCCAAAGAGGCGAAGGCGAGGATTCCTGAGGCGGTGATGACCGCCACAATCGATGCGCCGCCCGACGTCAGATGGTTCGACTCGAGCAACGTCCAGGCGAAGGGCAGCACCAGCAAGGCGAGCAAGGCCATCGCCCCGAGGGGGATGGCGATCGCGTTGCCCATCCGGGCTCGCACCGCCTCGACCTCTACCTCGTCGGACTCGTCGACCGCTGCCGGGACCCCGAAGAATTGGGTGACCGCGGTCGTGAGCGCACCGAGGAGGGCACCTCCCAGCACCATGATGATGAGGGTGGGGAGCACGGGGAGTTGAACCAGGCCTTCGGAGCCTTCGATGGGCGTGCCCACACCGGCGGCCAGCAGGGCGCCGGCTCCGAGACCGAGTACCAGGCCGAAACCGCCCCCGACCCAGGCGGTCCGCGACTTGGGCGACTTGAGCTGCATCGCAGGGTTGACCCATCCCGCTGCTGCACGAGCGAAAGCGGCAACGATGGCGCCGAAGACCACACTCACCAGGGCAACCCCGATGAGCAATCCGTTCGAGTCGGTGACGAAGATGGGGCTGAAGGTCTCCTCGCCGGTCACAGAGGTGGTCTGTGACCAGGAAGCGGCGGCCATGACAAATGCGAACAGGCCAAGGACGGCCCCGGTCCAGCTACCGATCCGCCCGGCGGTGCGCAGCCGGTGCTGAATAGACACCGGCTCCAGGGGCGCTTCGGGAACTTCGAGCTCGGAGAAAGCCGCAACTGCCGGTTCGGGAGCGGCGGCGGGCAGTTCCGGTGCCGGTCCCGGGTCGGCAGCCTCCTCGTCGGCAGGCTCTTCAGCGGATTCTTCGGCGACTTCCGGCTCGGGTTGG
>JBGTCK010000023.1:0-11505 GCA_041748855.1 Acidimicrobiia bacterium | reverse complement strand
CCCCCCTCCGTTGGGGGGCGACTCTCTACCGGACTCAAAAGCGGTGGACAGCCCGGGGACGGCCGGTCAGTTGCCGGGTCCGCCGCACAAGGCGGGGATGGTGGCTTCCAACGGGAAGTCGGGAGTGAGCGACGACGGTCCGGCTTCGAAGTCGTAGTCACCACTGCCGTTCAGGTCAATACCATGGACCACGATCTCGACTGCGCCAAGATCTTCCCATATCGCCGGATCGGTAGGGGTGAAGGTCCGGTTGTAACTCAGCCATCCGTTCGAATTGGCTACAGGGAACCGATCAACGGCAAGGGCCGAAGCAGAGCTCGTATCGCCGGCAGTAGTCAGCGATGCTTGAACCAACCCGTAGTCTGGAATGCCCTCGACCGTGTCGATAAGCCCGTCGACCGGGCGACCGAGGGTTCCGTCCGCATCGATGGTCGGGCAACTCCCGGCAACGAAACCCCCGGTTCCGTCTGCTATGGCATGGATGTGCTGGGCGTGAACCAGGTTAGGGGCTAATCCCCACGCCTGGATCTTGACCTGGATTTTGCCATTGGGTAGGGCTGTCAGCCTCACCTGGCCACCCGCGTCATTGGTGTTGTTATTCGCGACGGGCTGAAGTGCGTACTCGAACGTACGGACTCTTTCCGACGGATTTTTGTCTTTGGCAGCAGTAGCAGGCAATGCCAAGAGCATGATGCTCAATGCTGCGAGAACGGTGATGATCCTTTTCATCTGTTCATCTCCTCTGGGGTTGATGTTGTTCCGCTTCCATACGGGTATTCGGAGCGGAAAGGCTCTCGGATGAAGAGTGATGAACCTACGACTCTTGTGCGTTCAGGCCTCTGCCATGACAAGACCCATGCCTGTTGCCGTTTCCAGATACGGCAGGGCATGATCCCACACCGGCCGGGGCGAGTCGGAGAAGACCGCCAGCCCGGCAGCCAGGGCGATCCCGGAGAGGAAAGCCGCCCGATCAACGATCGTGAGTCGTCGTTTTCGGGCAAGGACTAGACATGCGGCGTAGTCGTTATACGACTTTCCGATAAACACCTGGTGTGGTCCGTGCGAGACGCCATCCACCTGAGTGGCACCCACCGGTCGGGCGAATCGTAGGGAGCTGCCTGTGCCTGGAGCGTGATCAGGATGTGCCGCACCGGCCACCTCCACTCTTCGTTCCCGGGTTGCCATCGCCGCGGCCAGGCCCGACACCGAGGCGCCCCATACCCGTACCCCCTCGACACGATCAGTTCCATCCCAGATGAGGGGTAGACCGAATCCACGCGCCTGTTTGGGAGCTTCAGGGCCGGAGCCGACGAGAACGTCGAGACCGGACGGGTCGTCGACGATCTTGAAGCTCCGTGACTTCGCAGGGCCTACAACAACCACCATCTCGGTCAGCGGGTCAGCAGCCAGAGAGTGAGCGGCACGGACTGAGTGATCTCCCCCGCCGATCAGGACCCCCACTTTCATTCGGGGTCGACCGGACGCCACTCCGGTTCCGGTGCCGGGACTTCGCTATTGGCACGACGGAAGAGAGCGATGACCACAGCAGCGGCGGCACCGAGGATGACGAGAGGGGAAAACCGGCTCACGTCGGTCAGTCTATGTCCGTGCCCGACTCAACCCGTACTGGAGAACAGCGGTGGAGACGAGTTGTCGGCGATGTACCCGCCTAGGGCCTCAGCCTCCGGTGTCGACCGTCTGATGCTCTTCGGTGGGGAGGTCGGCCAAACCTTCGGATACGCCGTTTCGATAGTCCGCCGGGGGGTGCAGCACCGGTGCCGGGAGGGCCGGGGCGGCGGTCGGGTTGTAGGTCTCCTCCAGAACGACGATCTCGAGTCCTCCGACCACATCGGAAACCAGGTTGTAGATGACGGCGCCGAGGACTGTCGCCCCGGTCATCGCTACCCACCAGACGACTGCGCCGAACACCAGGGCCCTGAAGAACTGCTCGACGTTTGCAAACGGCTCGGAGCCCTCCTCGATGAGAGTTATCTCGACCATGAACTCTGTGATGCCTGCCGGAATCCCGGCGCGGTCGAGGATCGACCAGAAGATGACAGTGCCGAGGACCAGAGCGACGGCAAGGACAGCCCATACCAGCGCGGAGACCTTCAATGAAGTCCACGGGTCGATTTTTCGGATAATGCGTCGTACGCGACGAACGGTGACCATAGGCGCTCCTGGTTCTAGCGAAGTTTAAGGGAGATCTCGGCTATCCCAACGTTTCTCGGCTGGGATCCGGTTCCTCATTCGTCTTCCGGATGGACGATCACAAACGCAGTGAGCTTCGACCCGGCTGAGAGATCGACCACTTTGACCCCGGTCGAGTCCCGCTTCTGACGGGAGATCTTGCCCACGGTTTGGCGCATGCCGGTGCCCTTCGATGAGATCAAGAAGACTTCGTCGTTCTTGCTGACTGCGAGAGCTCCGACCAATTCGCCCCGGGCTTTGGTCAATTTGTAAGCCTTGACACCGAACCCGCCGCGCCCCTGCTGGCGGAACTGCTCCATAGCGGTGCGCTTTCCGTACCCACCCGAAGTGAGCAACAGCAGTTCGTCGCCGTCGACATCGGACACAGCTCCGACCACCTCGTCGCCGTCGCGGAGTTTGATCCCGCGCACTCCCTGCGTTGCCCGACCCATGGGCCTCAGGTCGGACTCGGCAAACCGGATTCCTTGCCCATCGCGGGTGAAGATCAGGAAGTCGTTCTGGCCGTTGGTGGTGCGAACCGACACGAGTTCGTCGCCTTCGTTGAGATTGATCGCCACAAGGGTCGAATTCCTCGAGTCGTACTCCTGGAACTCGGTCTTCTTCGCCTGCCCGTTCTTGGTGACCATCACCAGGTAACGGCCGGTCTCGTAGTCACGGGTGTCGATAACCGCCTGGATCTTCTCATCCGGCTCTAGGGGAAGCACTGACTGCGCCATGACTCCCTTGGCAGTTCGGGACTGGCGTGGGATCGAATGGGCCTTGATCCGATGCACCAACCCTTTGTTCGAGAAGAACAGCAGGTAGGCGTGGGCGGTGGTGTGTACCAGGTGGCGGACGACATCTTCTTCCTGGACCTCGGCCGCCTTGATCCCGCGGCCGCCACGGCCCTGGGTCTTGTAGGTTGACGCCGGAACTGACTTGACGTATCCGGCTTCCGAGACGGTGACGATCAGTTCGTCGTCTGCAATGAGGTCTTCGAGGCTGAGGTCACCTTCATCGGGGATCAGCTTGCTCCGGCGCGGCTCGCCGAAGTTCTCCTTGATCTCAGTCAGTTCATCGCTGATGATCTTCCAGCGGACCTGGGGGTCGGCGAGAATCGCCTTCAGCTCCGCAATCGTCTCGTGCAATTCAGCGAGCTCGGAGCGGAGTTTGTCGACCTCGAGGGCTGTGAGCCGACGCAGCGGCATATCGAGGATCGAGTTCGCCTGCACCTCGGAAAGCTGGAATCGCTCGATGAGGTTGCCGCGGGCCTCCGCCGTGTCCTGTGAGCCGCGGATGATCTTGATGACCTCGTCGATGTTGTCGACGGCGATGATGAGACCTTCGAGGATATGGGCCCTGGCCTCAGCCTGGTCGAGACGGAACCGGGTCCGGCGCTCGATGACCTCCATCTGATGGTCGAGGTAGTACCCGATCATGTCGGCAATGTTCAGCGTCCTTGGAACCCCGTCGACGAGGGAGACCATGTTGTAACCGAACGAATCCTGGAGCGGAGTCCCCTTATAGAGCTGGTTGAGGACGACCTGGGGCACGGCGTTCTGCTTCAGCTCGATGACGAGGCGGGTCCCAACCCGGTCGGAGGATTCGTTGCGCACTTCGGCGATTCCGTTGATCTTCTTGGCGTCGACCAGGTCTTTGACTTTGGCGATTACCCGCTCGATGGAGACCTGATAGGGCAGTTCGGTGACAACGATGGCTGTGCGCCCTTTACGGATCTCCTGGATATCACATGCCGCCCGGATCTTCACCGAGCCCCGGCCTGTGATCAAGGCGTCACGGATCCCCGCTGCACCGACGAGAAAGCCGCTGGTGGGGAAATCGGGGCCCTTGATGAACTGCATCAACTCCTCGGCGCTTGCGTCAGGGTTGGCGATCGTGTGGAGGCAGGCGTCGATAACTTCATTCAGGTTGTGAGGCGGGATATTCGTCGCCATCCCCACCGCGATCCCCTGGGAGCCATTGACCAGGAGGTTGGGGAAGCGGGCCGGAAGGACCGCAGGCTGCTGCATCTCCCCGGAGTAGTTGTCGACGAAATCGACCGTGTCCTCCTTGATCCCCTCGAGGAGGTGTGTGGAGAGCTTGGTGAGCCGGCATTCGGTGTAGCGGGCTGCGCCGGGCGGATCGTCGATGGTCCCGAAGTTGCCCTGAGGATCGATGAGGAGATGGCGCATCGAGAAGTCCTGACCCATCCGGACCAGCGCGTCATAGATCGCCTGGTCGCCGTGCGGGTGGTAGTTACCCATGACGTCACCGACCACCTTCGAGCATTTGCGGTGCGCCGAGCCAGGGCCGATGTTGTTCTCGAACATCGAATAAACGATCCGGCGCTGTACGGGCTTGAGACCATCGCGGACGTCAGGGAGGGCCCTGGAGACGATCACGGACATCGCGTAGTCGATGAAGCTCTGCTCCATCTCGTGGGTTATTTCGACCTCGGAGTCTCCGTGGTAAATGGTCGTGTCGTCAGTCATGTGCAGCTCTCAAATGTCCAGGAAGCGGACGTCGTCGGCGTTCTGTTGGATAAAGGATTTCCGGGATGCGACGTCATCGCCCATCAATGTGACGAAGACCTCCTCGGCTCGTGCGGCGTCTTCCATGTCAACGCGGAGCAGGGTCCTCGTCTCGGGGTTCATGGTGGTGTCCCACAACTCGGAAGGGTTCATCTCACCGAGGCCCTTGAATCGAGTCGGCTTGACGTTCGGATGAGTCTTCTTGAACTCATCCAGCTGGTGCTCGTCTTTCAGGTAGTGAACCTTGGAGCCGACCTTCACCCGGTAGAGGGGCGGTTGGGCAACGTAGACGAAGCCGGCGTCGAGCAGTCCCCGCATGTGGCGGAAGAGCAGGGTGAGCAGAAGCGTCCGAATGTGGGACCCGTCGACGTCGGCGTCGGTCAGGACGACGATCTTGTGGTAGCGAGCCTTGGAGATATCGAACTCTTCGCCGATACCGGTGCCCGTCGCGGTGATGATGTCCTGGACCTCGGCATTCTGGAGAGCTTTGGCCAGACGCGCCTTCTCGACATTGAGGATCTTTCCCCGGATCGGGAGAATTGCCTGGATCGAGGAATCTCGGGCCGACTTGGCGGGTCCGGCGGCCGATTTCCCCTCGACGATGAACAGCTCGGATTCGCCGGGGTCACGGCTCGAGCAGTCGGCGAGCTTGTCGGGGAGCCCTCCGGATTCCAGACCCGACTTGCGCCTGGTCAACTCTCGCGCCTTGCGCGCTGCCTCCCGGGCCTTGGCCGCGTTGATCGATTTTTCGACGATCCGCCGCGCTTCGGGCGAGTACTTTTCCAGCCATTCGGGGAGCTTGCGGTTCAGCGCTTTCTCGACGTAGGAACGTATTTCGGTATTGCCCAGCTTGGTCTTGGTCTGACCCTCGAACTGAGGCTCCTTGACCCGCACGGAGATGACCGCGGTGAGACCTTCGCGAACGTCCTCACCGGTCAGGTTGAGGTCCTTTTCCTTGAGCAGGCCTTTGGCCCGTGCGAACTCGTTGATCGACTTGGTCAGGGCCTTGCGGAATCCCTCTTCGTGGGTTCCGCCCTCATGGGTGTTTATGTTGTTGGCGAAGGAGAGAACGGACTCGGTGTATGAAGTGGTCCACTGCAGGGCGACCTCGATTTCGGCATCATCACCGATATCGGCGATGTCGATTATGTGAGGATGAATCGGCTCGCGCTTGGAGTTGAGGTGCTTGACGAAGTCGACCAGACCACCCTTGTAATGGAACTGCTCGGCGACGGGGCTTTCGCCCCGCTCGTCGACAAGTGAGATCTGGACGCCTTTGTTGAGGAAGGCGGTCTCCCGCAACCTGGAGACGACTACTTCATACTCGAATTCGGTGGTCTCGGTGAAGGTGTCCTCAGCCGGCCAGAAGCGGATCGTCGTCCCGGTCTTCTTGACCGGCTGTCCCTTCTTGGGCTCTTTCGTCTCCGGGACACCGTCTTCGAAGTGCTGGGTGTAGACGTTTCCATCGCGACGAACTTCAGCCTCGAGACGGCTGCTGAGGGCGTTGACCACCGAGATCCCCACTCCGTGGAGGCCTCCCGAGACGGTATAGGCACCCTGGCCGAACTTACCCCCCGAATGGAGCGTCGTCAGCACTGTCGTCAGCGCGGAGAGCTTCGACTTGGCCATCCTGTCGATGGGAATGCCACGACCGTTGTCTGAGACCTCGACGCCGCCGTCGGCGAGCAAGGTCACATTGATCTGGTCGCAGTATCCGGCCATTGCCTCGTCGACGGAGTTGTCGACGACTTCCCAGATCAGGTGGTGCAGACCCCTCGGGCCGGTCGACCCGATATACATTCCGGGGCGTCTCTTGACCGCTTCGAGACCTTCGAGGACGCTGATGTCCTTCGCTTTGTAACTGTCGCGTGTTGCCGTCACGACCCTCCTCGTTGCTGTCTTGTGATTCCGGGATGGAATTGGTGACCTGGCTGGAAATCCGCCTCAAGGCGGGAAACTTTCACATGTGTCATTCTACTTAGAAGTACCGACAAAACCGAATCAATGGAAGCCCTTTTCACCGTGGCGGGCGGACGTCGACCATATCGATCACACCCGGGCCGAATCTCTCCCCCAGCTTCTCCAGCAGGTCTTCTGAGCCGTATTGGAGGAAGGCGACAAGTGATGGTGAGCTGGCCTCGACGACCAGCGTGGTCCCCTGGATGGTGACCGGTTTCGACCGCCCGACCCAGGGGTGCCCGGCGAAGTCGTCCCATTCGTCGCGGATCCTCCCGACGAGCATCGGGTCGGGTAGTCCCAGCCGTCGGAACATGTCTTTCATCGCCGAGCCGAATGAGCTCATGTCGTTTCCGTCAGCCACGGGTGAGCCGTCCATCCACCCTCCAGATGACCCCGCCGACCGGAACTTCGTCAGGCCGGGCCGAGGTGATCAGCGTCTGAGTGTCTGCGGGAAGCGCTCCGGCGAGTGCGGTCGAGCGTTCCGGGTCGAGCTCGCTGAATACATCGTCGAGGAGAAGCACCGGCGGTGCCCCGGTCGCTTCAGCAATCAATCGGTGGGCGGCGAGCTTGATCGCCAGGGCCATGGTTCGCTGTTCTCCCTGACTCCCGTGAACGCGCGAGTCATGGTCGTCGAGGACGAGCACCGGCTCGTCACGGTGAGGGCCCACAGTTGTGATCCGTCTCTCGAAATCGGCAAGGCGCGACTCTTTGAGGCTGCTGATCATCGACTCGGTGAACGCCGCCGCGCTGCCCCCGATGAAACGGTCGGCCGGCCAGGCAGTCTCATAGCGGATGTCGATGCTGGATTCCGAGCTGGCTATCTCCCGGTAGGCGCCGGTGAGAAGCGGGATCATGCCCTCGACGACCCGCGAACGCCGCAGTGCCACCTTCCCCCCCGCCTGGGCGAGACGGGCGTCCCACACATCGAGGCTGGCATGGTCGCGCTGGCCGGATTTGAGGAAGGCATTCCGTTGCCTCAGGGATCGCTCGAAATCGGCTTGGTCGACGAAGGCCGCAGGCCAGAGTTGCACCGCCACTTCGTCGAGCAGGTCTCTCCGGTAGGCGGGGCCGCGCTTGATCAAATCCAGGTCCTCGGGGAGGAATGCGACCACCCGGAGCACCCCGAGAAGGTCGGATGTCCGACGCAACCGTTGTTTGTCGACCTGCGTTCGCCTGGAGCCACGTTGCGGGATCTCGATTTCGATGAGGCGATCACGCTCACCCGAAGACAAACCGGCCCTGATGATGGCCGCTTCGGCTTCGTCGGCGACCAGGGCTGCGTCTGGAGCTTTGCGAAACGATCGCAGCGTCGCCATAAAGGAGATAGCCTCGAGGAGGTTGGTTTTCCCGGCACCATTCGGCCCGACCAGGATGTTCACCCCTTCTTCGGGCTTCCAGTCCAATTTTGCGTAAGACCGGTAGTCCCCGAGGGCGATCCAATCTATCTTCACCACTCATCACTCCGTTGTCTCTGCATGTCGTTCCGCTTCTCCAATGGGAAGCTGGGGCAGCGTTCGGCTGTCGGCTGCAGGACAGTTATACAAACCAGGTGTGACGGCCCGGTGTGACGGATAGTCACCCTGGAACGGGCGACCTAAACCCGGACAGGCATCAGCAGGTAGAGGTACTGGTCATCGGCACCCGAGTCGACCACGCTCGGCTTGAAAGCGTCAATGACCCGGATCCGGATCTTGTCGCCATGTATCGCCCCGACGCCATCCTGCAGATAGCGGGGATTGAAGGCGATGGTGACGTCTTCGTCGGTCCCGGTGAAATCCCCTGCGATATGCTCGGATTCACCGCCGACGTCCTGTCTGGTGACGGTCACTTCCACACCACCATCGAGCAGCTTGAGTCGCACCGGAATGTGGTCTTCAGCGACGAGTGTGACCCTGCCCAGCGCATCGAGGAGCTCCTCTTTGTCTACCACCATCTGGTTCGGGTAAGACTCCGGAAGCAAGGATTGATATTTGGGAAAGTTCCCGTCGATGAGCCGGAGCCGGAGCATCCCCTTATCCGAGCTGAACACCGCCTCCCGTTCCCTCAACTGCGCCGTCACCTTGGTGGACCCGATGGTTCTCGGAAGCTCCCTGAGGCCGCGGGCCGGCACCAAGCCCGATCCCTCGAGCCCGACCCCGGGGACTTCCCTTTTGGCCAGACGGTAGGAGTCGGTGGCCACCATCCGCAGCCCCGACTCGGTCCCTTCGAAAAGGACCCCGGTCAGGATCGGCCGGGCCCCATCGCCCGATGCGGCAATGGTCACCTGGGAGATGGCATCTGCCAGTTCCTCGCCATCGACCTCGACGCCGTCAGTCACGAGGTCTTCCTGAGTGGGGAAGTCGTCGACGTTGAGCGGCCGCAAGTGGAAACGGGGGCCGTTCCCCTGAATCTCGATTTCGCTCTCCGTGACACCAATAGTGACTTCGCCCTGGGGCATCTTCCGCACTGCCTCAGAGAGGAGACGTGCTGGGATGACGGCCCGGCCTTCTTCCAGCACGTCTACTTCGGTGGAGGTCTTCACCGTTACATCGAGATCGGTGCCAGTGACCCGCAGCGTGTTTCCGGATACCTCACAGAGCAATCCCTGCAACACCGGTAGCGCCGTTCGGGTACCTACCGCCCTGTTGGCTCGGGCGAAGACATCTGCGAGATCGTCTCGCTCGGCACGGATTCTCACAGGTGGTGGTCCCTTCTGTTATTTCTTAAGTTATTCATTTAAAGAGTATTAGTTGTAGTAGAGGGCTGTTGACTTGTGGATAGGCTCTGAAACCTACGGTAGCCATTGGTCGTTTCGCTGTTGACACTGTTGGGGAAGCGAAGGGGACAAACCGGGGTCATCTGTGGAAGGCCCCGTTGGCTGTGGATATACCCTCACCTTTCCTCAGGTCCTGTGTCAACTGGGTGACCCTGTCGAATACGGCCCGGTCCGACCGCAGAACACGCTTAACCTTCTCCACCGAGTGGAGGACCGTGGAGTGGTCGCGGTTGAAGGCCTCGCCGATCTTGGGCAGTGACAGGTCGGTCAGTTCCCGGCACAGGTACATCGAAATCTGCCGGCACGTGACTAGAGGTTGACGGCGGCTCGGGCTGAGGACGTCTTCGGCGGAGAAACCAAAAGAGGTGGCGGTTGTCCGGATTATCTCCTCAGGCCCGAGAGCGACGGGCTCGTTGGCAGTCACCATGTCCTGAAGGACCCGCTGCGCCGTGTCGAGGTCGATGTCACGCCGGTTGAGAGCCGACCATGCGGTAACCCGGGTCAAGGCCCCCTCGAGCTCACGGATGTTGTCCGAGACCAAACCCGCGATGTACTCCAGGACCTCGATAGGTACCGGTCGTGGCGCAAACTCGGCATTTGTCTTCAGAATCGCCAGCCTGGTCTCCACATCGGGCGGCTGGATATCGGTGAGCAGCCCCCATTCGAACCTGCTGCGGAGCCGGCTCTCCAGAGAAGAGAGGTTCCTCGGGTGCCGATCGGAGCTGATGACCATTTGCTTACCGGATTCGTACAGGGAATTGAAGGTGTGGAAGAACTCCTCGAGGATCTGCTCCTTGCCTTCGAAGAACTGAACGTCGTCGAGCAGTAGGAGGTCGACTCCCCGGTAGCGATGCTTGAAGTCCTCGGCGCGTTTGCGACGGATGCAGTCGATGAAGTCGTTGAGGAAGTTCTCAGAGGAGACATACCGCACCACCAGATTGGAATACATCTCCGAGGCGTGGTGACCCACCGCATTGAGCAGGTGGGTCTTGCCGAGGCCGGCCGCCCCGTAGATGAAGAGAGGGTTGTAATGGGCGCCGGGTTGCTCGGCGACGGCCATCGCAGCCGCCCAGGCAAATCGGTTGGACTGCCCGACGACAAAACTCTCGAACTGGTACCTGGAGATGAGATTCGTCTCCGGACCTGTGGTTGCCTTCTGCATCGAGGCGGGAAGTTGTTCGATGGCATCGTCGGCGGGTTCGAGGGGCAATTCGGGCGCCATACTTTCGACCACCCGGAACATCGGCACCTCTTTTGTGTGGAAAACCTCGTGATACGCCGCCCGAATGAGTTCGCCATGCTTGTCCTGGATCCACCTCGAATGGAATTCGGAGGGGACGATGAGGATGGGCGGGTCCTCCGCCAGATCGACGTCGATACGCGACAGCCATGTTTGCCAATTGGACTTCGAGACTCCGCCCTGAACCGCCTCTCTAAATTGTTTCCACCGGTCTTCGGCGCGAAGCGCTTGTGCCAAGGTCCTCACTCCTCCTGCCGGAGTTGTCCACAGCACAGTCCACAACTGTGGAAAGTCCTGCGTACAGCTTCCGGACATATCGTTGTCATCGAAAGCGAATCCTGTGTCATGAGTTATGACGGGGAAGTCGGATGCTCTCTTTGTGTCAGACCGGCGAGTATCGGTCGGTCTTTCGGTGCCGTCAAGACCGCGAGAATCAACGGTGTGGAAGACCTTCCTCCCCGGTATCCACACGTAAAATCCCAGGTAATAGCGCTATTTTCCAGATAAAGGGGCGGCCCACTTCTGGTCAACAATCGCCCGAACCCCCATTCCGCAATCTTTCGCGACCTGTCCCCTTTCTTCGCGACCTGCGCCCTGCAAGGGAGGCCGAACCCCCTTTTTTATCCTCCCGACCAGGTGTCCTCCCGCTTTGCAGCTCTCCCTCCGCTTGCGAGGGAGTGCGGCGACCATCTGTCCTCCCGCTTGCGGGAGGAAGGTTCCTGCGCCCGACGAAGGAGGGCGGAGGTAGGTGTTCTGTTCGGGGACGTTGTTTACAAATTGGTGGGTCTCCGTTGGGATGGTGGTTGAACAACCCCACTATCCGTCAGGAG
>JBGTCK010000022.1:0-35423 GCA_041748855.1 Acidimicrobiia bacterium | reverse complement strand
ACAACCTGACTGAGGCGGGGACGATAGGGACGAGTATTCGGACGGGTTGGATGGGGGTCAACTGGGACCTTATCGAACCTGCTGATCTCGATGGTGACGGCACCGATGAACTGGTCTACTACCGCAAGTCGGATGGGCGTTGTGCCATCTACGACCTAAATCCTGGTGGGTTCATTGGGTCTAGCCTCGGGGTGGGCAACTACTGGACCAACCTTGTAGCGCTCACCTCACCAGCACGCTAACTGACCCACCGACACCTGGAATGCCCTCATTTACGGCGGTGCTCATGGCTATTCTCGTATAGGTGAACTATCAGGAACGCCTCGCTCTGTTTCGTGACGGCGATTGGACAGCAGGGATTGTCGGACTCGGATATGTAGGGCTTCCTCTATGCATCACCGCTTGGAGAGCAGGTCTCAAGGTCATCGGATTCGACGTGTCCGAGCACAGGGTAAGTGAAGTCAACGCCGGCCGCTCTCACATCGTTGATGTCAGTGATGAAGACCTTCGGGAGGCGCTTGCTTCCGGATTCCAGGCGAGCACAGATCCGTCCCTCATTTCCCAGGCGGACGCGGTGTTCCTGTGCGTGCCTTCTCCGTTGGGCCGCAGTCGGGAGCCGGATATGTCCTTTATTGAATCTGCCACTGAGATCTTCGTAAAGAACGCGCGACCCGGCCAATTGCTCTCACTAGAGTCGACAACGTATCCGGGCACCCTTGAGGATGTCGTAGTCCCTGCTCTGACTCGACGCGGGCTCGAAGTCGACACCGACGTATTTGTCGCATTTTCACCGGAAAGAGTTGATCCTGGAAACGAACTGAAAACGGGCGCGATACCGAAAGTGGTGGGAGGTCTGACACCGGAATCGACTGCGATCGCCGGTGCGGTTTATGCGCGTTTGGTGGCGGAGATTCATGTCGTTTCGTCTTCTCGTGTGGCGGAGATGACCAAACTGCTCGAGAACACCTATCGCGCCGTCAACATCGGGCTGATTAACGAGATGGCGATGCTCGCCAATGAGCTTGACATCGACATATGGGAAGTGATCGAGGCGGCCGATACCAAGCCGTTCGGATTTCAGGCCTTTTACCCCGGTCCAGGGGTTGGAGGACACTGCATCCCGCTCGATCCGCAGTACCTCGCATGGAGGGCGCGACAGCTCCGTTTTCCCACTCGTTTCATTGACGTGGCCGAGCAAACGAATGCGGCGATGCCGGTCTACGTTGTCGATCGGGTCGCTGAGATTTTGAATGACGCGTCGTTGCCGGTGCGCGGGAGTCGCATTTTGGCGGTTGGGGTGGCATACAAACCTGATATCAGAGATAGTCGTGAGTCCGCCGCGATTGATGTAATTGCAGAGCTGGTAGCACGTGGTGCTGAGGTTGAGGTCTTTGATCCCGTCGTGGGGAAAGAGAGAATAGAAGCGGCTGGCTACCGGTCGGCGGACTCGGTCGACGGCTATGACATCGCCGTCATCCTTACCGACCATGGAGTGCTTGACTACTCAGCGATTGCGGCTGGTTCACGTCTAATATTCGATACTCGAAACGCCTATCGTCGGCGCGGGCTGGAGCCGGACAATCTCCACGTTCTGTAGTCGTCCGCCCAGGGGGCTAGCGTGACCGGAACGACGATCACACCTAAGACGACCAGCGATCAGTTCCGAACTGACATCGAAGGTCTGCGTGCGATTGCTGTCGGGGCTGTCCTACTGTTCCATGCCGGATTGAGCTTCGCCGGCGGCGGCTACGTGGGTGTCGATGTCTTCTTCGTCATATCCGGCTTCCTCATCACGAATCTCCTGCTTAAGGAAATCGAGAGGTCGGGGACGGTCCAGCTCACCCGTTTCTATGCCCGGCGGATTCGACGGCTCCTCCCGGCAAGCGTAGTGACACTTATGTTCACAGCTGCGTTGACGCTGATGACGCTTCCGGCAAACCGTTGGGCTTCGATTGCTGGTGATCTCATCGGCAGTTCGGTGTACCTCGTGAATTGGAGGTTCGCGGCTCGTTCTGTCGACTACCTGACAGCGGAGAGCGCCGCGAGCCCGGTGCTCCATTTTTGGTCATTGGCCGTCGAAGAGCAGTTCTACTTCGTTTGGCCCGTTCTCATGATTCTCGGCGTCTGGTTGGCGCTCCGGGCAGGTTGGTCGCGACGGTCAACGCTGGGTGTTTCGCTCGCTGTGCTCGGGCTGATATCGCTGATCTTCTCCGTCTACTTCACTAGTGCCAACCCAGGTCCGGCCTATTTCATTACACCAACCCGTATCTGGGAGTTGTCAATTGGCGCCGGCGTCGCCTTGTTGTTGCCTGTGATCTCGGCAATACCCAAAGGTTGGGCAAGCGCGCTTGGGTGGGTCGGCCTCTTGGGGATGGTTTTCGCCGTTGTGCAATTTGGGGCGGACACGCCCTTTCCGTCATATACGGCCCTTCTCCCGACACTCGGGACAGCCTTGGTAATCGTCTCGGGGTCTGTCGACGCCGATACCAGACTGAACCGAATCCTTTCGGTCAGACCCGCACAATTCGTCGGCAAACTCTCCTACTCGCTCTACTTGTACCACTGGCCCATCATTGTTGCCCTAGAGTTCTCAAACGGGGGTCTGACCCCAACTCTCGGCATCCTCGGAGTCATCCTTTCGTTCGTGCCCGCTTACCTTTCGTTTAGGTTCGTCGAGACACCTTTCCGAACAGCGCGGCGCTTCGTCGAACCTCCATCTAGGGGCCTCAGGTACGGTTTCGTACTGACAGCGATTGGTGTCCTCAGCGGTCTTTCAATCGTCGCGGTCATCGGAATCAGCGAACGTTCGGACGTCGCTGCGGCAACTGCGGGAGTCGATTCTCCGGGTGATGCCCTCGACGGTGCCAGCGCCATCGGACCTCTGCCGGATATGGACCTCCTCGACGGTCTGCCGGCCAGACTCACTCCATCTCTCGCCAGTGTTGCTGAAGACAATCCGCGTTTGTACGAGCTCGGCTGCCATCAAAGTCCGAGGCAGGCAGAAGCCATCTCTTGTGAGTTTGGATCGGCCGATGGACCCGATGTCGTGCTTGTGGGCGATTCGCACGCGGGTCAGTGGGTCCCGGCTTTCGAAGCAATTGCTGCGGATGAGGGCTGGCATTTCTACTCATTCTCCAAGTCTGCATGCCCGTTCGGGCTGATGCTCGTGGCAACCGGGGGCGAGACCTACGACTCCTGCCTTGAGTGGAATAGGAACGTTCTCGACGAGTTGATCACCGAGATCAGACCCGATCTCGTAATAACCACGTCATCGAACTCTCAACTCCCCGTCCTCGAGGACGGTTCTATTCCGGAAGCAGCAGAACGTGAAGCAATGTATGAGGACGGTCTAGCTGATGCAGTGACAGAGCTTACGACGGCTGGCATTCAGGTGATGCTTCTTGCTGACACTCCGCGGCCACGTATCGATGTGCCCGAATGTCTTGCCACCGAGGAGAGTGTTGCTGCGTGCTCAGTTTCACGGCAAGCCGCCCAAACCCGATCCTTTCAACAGACAGTGGCCTTCGATCTCGGTTTGCCGTTTGTAGACATGGCACCGTTCATTTGCACTCCCAGTTTCTGCCCTGCTGTACTCGAAGGGACCATTGTCTGGCGTGATGGCAGCCACTTGACAGCCACTTTCGCTCGCTCTCTTGCTCCGGCGCTGAAGCAGGCCCTCTTTCATCAGTGGGAGTTCACTTCTGTCGAGGTACGCCCGATTCCGGAGATGATTCTGCTAGATGGCCTGCCTCCTGGCATCGTGCCGCCGCTGACGGCGGTCGCCGAAGACAATCCATCCTTGTATGAGCAAGGTTGCCACCAAAACCAGGCGCGACCCGACCCGATTGCGTGCGAATACGGCTCGTCCGGGGGACCAATAGTGGTCCTGGTAGGGGACTCGCAGGCGGCCCAGTGGGTTCCTGCCTTTGAGGCGATCGTCGCTCAGGAGGGTTGGCACTTCTATTCCTTCTCGAAGTCGGCGTGCCCATTTGGTCTTATGCTCATGGGCGTCCGTGGGGAGCCCTACGAATCTTGCCTCGAGTGGAACCGAAACGTGATCGCGTTGCTTGTCGACGAGTTGCGCCCCGATCTGGTGATTAGTACGTCTTCCAACTCAAATCTGCCGATCAGTCCTGATGGCACGATTCCCGATACAGATCAGCGCCTAGACATGTATCGTCGCGGCCTGACAGAAGCGGTAGAGGAGCTAAAGGCTGCAGGTATCCAGGTAACACTCCTTGCGGACACCCCCCGGCCGAGAGTCGATGTGCCGGAGTGTCTCGCTTCGGAAGAGAGTGTCGCCGCGTGTTCGGTGGCGAGGGAGGAAGCAAACACATACAACCTGCAAGGCGAGGTGGCTGATGCCCTCGGCATTCCGTTTGCAGACATGGCCGACTTCATCTGCACTCCCACCGTCTGTCCTGCTGTGATCGAGAACGTGATTGTTTGGCGTGACACGAGTCACCTTACGGCGACTTACGCTCGGAGCTTGGCTGCTGCATTGATACGGGCGTTGCCCGATGTCTAACCCGGGCAGCACTCTGAGTTTCTACGTCGATCTGGACGCTGGTCTGCTCGACGATCGTCTCGACGCTCTCTACAAGGAATTCAAAGCCGATGGGGAGATCTTTCAAGCTGCGGAGGTTGTCAAACGTGCGCTAGGAGTCGTCGACGACCCGTCGGTGCGCGCCCTTTGGTTGAGCCGCCGCGATCAAAGGCTCGATGAACTGATGATGTTCGACACAGGGTGGCTCCCAAGTCGTTTGCTGCCTAATCCTGATTCTCGACCGTTTCGCAGCGAGGTTGTCCTAGGGATGTTCAAGAGCTCGCTCCCCCAATCGGTCGCGGGCTACACGATCCGGACGCAGAAGACGCTCGAAGCCCAACAATTGGCCGGATTCAAAGTAGTTCCATGCACACCCATTGGATTCGGAGCTCAGCCACTGGAGTTCGTGGGTACCGTGGAATATCACCGGCTCGAATCGACGACCTCGGGCAGTGACTGGAGTCGATCAGAGACTCTGGAGCAAAACGCAGGAGCCCTGATGCAGGTGGCAAAAGAGGTAGAACCGGCCCTCGTGCACGCTGCCTCCGGTTTCTACGGCCCGGATATGGGTCTGGTAGCACTCGCTGTGGCAAAAGCGGTTCAAAGGCCATTCATTTACGAACTAAGAGGGATGCTCCCCGAGACGTGGTCCTATCAAGGAAAAGGCCTGAAAGTTCACCGCCAGGCCTCGTGGTTCAGGTGGAACCAGGAGCTCCGGTTGGCTCACGATGCTTCCGCCGTGGTCGTGATCGGCGAGCATCTCAAGACGCAACTGGTCTCGGGAGGAACCGATCCGACCAAGGTGTTTGTCGTGCCAAACGGAGTGGATACGGACGTGTTCAAGCCGTTCACTGATGCAACTAAGCCCTCCCAGATTGGTCTGGACGATTCCCTTCCCACGGTCGGATACATATCGAATCTTGGGGAACGGGAAGGGCATTCGATCCTCGTCGAGGCAGTGGCCCTGCTACGCGACCGTGGCAGTAGTGTCAACTGCCTCGTGGTGGGAGACGGTCCGATGATGTCTGAAATCCAGCAGCAGGTGTCGGCTAAGCAAATTGAGTCTCTCGTCCTTCTCACGGGACCTGTCCCGTATGAGGATGTAACGAAGTACTACTCGGCCCTAGATTTGTTCGTAGTGCCAAGGCTCGACGACCGCGCTGCGCGCTACACGACTCCGCTGAAACCATACGAGGCGATGGCCATGAAGGTTCCACTGGTCGTGAGTGATCTTCCGGCGCTCAAGGAGATCATTGGAAATGACGAGCGGGG
The DNA here is from genome assembly GCA_041748855.1 of Acidimicrobiia bacterium. Lineage (GTDB taxonomy): Bacteria > Actinomycetota > Acidimicrobiia > Spongiisociales > ZC4RG35 > MA-ANB-1. Next base: position 29,605 of record JBGTCK010000022.1, on the reverse strand, counting down.
GACGACTTTCTACTGCGGTAGCGCTAGTTCTCTCGCTGATGCTATCTACCGAGCACTGCAGGAAAAACCGGCTACTCGGAACCGAGCAGAGACAGCTTTCCGATGGGTAGCGGAGGAGCGAACCTGGGAGCACAACGCGAGTAGGTACAAGGAAGCCTTCGATTTCGCGCTGACAACGTTTACGAATCCGTCGCTTGGATCGCCGATCTGAGGCCCTTAAGGGGATCTGATATCCAGTCGGAATCAGACTGATGAGATTCGGGTGAAGACAAATAGTTCTCAAACACCACATCTACATGGCTCGGCCTCCAAGAGCTATAGGAGTGGCGCAACATTGCATAACGCGCATCAGTTCCGAGGTCCGTTGTGTCAAGCGGTTTGCGAGCCAGATATTCACATCTCAGGAGAGCGCCTACCTTCACCGCCCCGAAGCCCCCGACTCCCCGACCGGTAACAATGATCCTGGTCTCTGGAGACAGGCTCCGAGCCATCGTCTGGGCAACACGGGCGATGGACGGTATTACCGGTCGCCCATTGCCCTGGAACCATCCCACAGCCAAGTTGCCTGAATTCAAAGTTGGATCCGCAATCGACAGATATGCGAATCCAGAAGCGACAATTGCTTTGTCTTGGAAGTGTTCGGCCGACTTGCCATCTCCCAAATCCACCAATAGGTAGTCCGATCGTCCCGGATGCGACATCGCATGCAGTTCGCCGGCCGATGTGTGAATCGTGTATGACGCAGGTTCGGGATTGAAGCTTGCGCTCTCTTCTCCAACGCCAACGATATGTTGCGCATCTGGGATTATCCGAAGCGGAGTCGTCGACGATTGGGATGGAACCTGCACTCTCAGGCTGGAAGCAAACGCAAGTGCGGGATACTCATTCTCCTGACCGAGAGAAAGGGCGGTAGTTATCCGCGTCTCTTTGCTTTCCGCTCTGAACCCAACTGCGTACGCCGGCTCAATCTGATTGTCACCTTCCGAGACGAATCCTTGTAGCTTCTCCGTGTCGCCCCACAACACTTCTGCTTTCGCTCCTGTGAGATTGGTGACAACCAGGTCCAGGTGGTCTGCCGTCTTGAATACCATACGTCCACTGCTGACCGAGGTAAGCGTACTGCCGAGAGCCAGGTGGTTCCATTGCGTGGACGCCCTCCGGCGCCTAAAGGAAAGATGGTCGTCGACTAACAACCACTGACCAGGACTCAGATAGAGGTCGCGCTTGTGAGTGAATGCGGTGAACTGCAACTCAGCCTGTATATGTGTAACGCCGCCTCTAAGCTTTTCCACCGTTTTGATGGCGGATCCGTACGGTGACATCTTCAGCATATCGAACCCATCGATCTCCACCGTGTTATGGGCACGGTTGCTCAATACATATGTGCGGAACTTGTCGTTGTTGTAACCGTACTTCCCTGAGTCAGAAATTCGTTTTCGCCCCCGGTCGTACCACTCGAAAGAAAGGCAGTCGCGGTGTTTGTGGGTTTTCGAGTGATAGGCAGCGGTCAGGAATAGATAGGTCGCGATACTCGTGGGGGTGTTCCAAGGGGATCTGACGATGGCATAACCCGAGTCGTGGAACCTCGAGACTTCCAAAGAGCCATCGCCCCTGGTCGGAAAGTCGAGATCCTGTTTGGTGGGTATCGAATCTCCGATACAAGCGGGACGCTTCTCCGGGTCAACCAACCACTTCGTAACTGAGTGAGCTTTCTCTAGTCGCTGCCTCAGTTCCGGACTGATGTCGTACCATTCGCTGAGTACTACTAGATCGAAGGTCCTCAGCGCGAAGATGTGATAGTGGGGAGAATGCTCGCGGTGCACGCCGTTGAGATCGAACTGGCTTTCCAGCAAGGTAGCCATCGTTTCTGCTGCATAGCGAATGTCTTCGGACTTCGAGATAGAGTCTACGGAAGCACGGGAGAGACCCATCAGCCCATGTATCTGGAAGATCCCGTGGTTGTTTGGATAGAAGACATCGGGTCTGCGAAGATGCTCGCGGTGCTTTGCAATGGCCGAAGTGAGCAGTTCTCGGCGCTTCGGATCCAACTCGATTTCGTGCCAGGCAATACGTTCAGCGAAGTAAGCCAGAATCAGTGAGCGGAACCCCACAGACATGTCATACCAGGCGTAGCTGTCGGGCATTCGCGAAGTAACGATGTCTACGGGATCGTCGCGGTATCTGGCCCACCAGTCACTCAGAACGTCAAAGAAATAGTCCAGAACTTCTCCCTTGTCTTCGAGTTGATCGAAGACATTCAGCAACGGTTGCAGCATGGTGAATCCTTGAAGCTGCATTCGCCAATTTCGATCGGCAATGCGATCGTGCGCTTCCCAATCGAGGGGAAACACGAGCGCGTGACGATCGGCGTCTCGGCGCGGCTGGAAGACTCTCTGTCTGGCGATGAGCCGACCGTCCTCGGGATAGTCTCCGGCGGGACTGTGGAGAAAGGCTTGTGGGGGAGTCAACTTCTCAACCTTCATCCAGTCAACTCCTCATATAGCTCCTTTATCCGCAGGCTCACACCTTTCCAACTCCTAGTTTCGGCGACCCAGTCGTAGGCGTTGTCGGTGAGTTGTTCGCGGAGTTTGGGGTCCTCAATGAGCAGTTGCAGTCGTTCGCTGAGGGAGGTGAGTTCACCCTTCCTGAATAGGAGTCCCGTTCCGGGAGGAACCATCTCCTGCAGGGCGTTCACATCGGAGGCGAGCACCGCGACCCTCATTGCCATGGATTCGAGCGGCTTTAGTGGTGAGACTGTCTCGCAGACAGGGATGGGGATCCGAGGAAACGGGGTGATGTCCATGAGGGAGAGATATCGAGGAACCTCGTTGTGGGGAACGCGCCCGGTGAAGGTGCAGATGTCTTCCATCTGCAGTTGTTTTGCGAGGTCTTCTAGATTCCTCATCTCGGCTCCATCTCCGACGATCAGGAACTTGAAGGGCGTCGCTGTGCTCCCTCGCAAGAGTGCCCCCGCTCGGAGTAAATCATCAAGTCCCTCGTAATACGTGAGGGACCCGGCAAAGCCGATTACGCACGATCCTCCTAGCCCTAGTTGTCGCTCCAACTGGCTGTCGCGATCTGTATGGTGAAACTCCTTGAGATTAACCGCGTTGGGCACGACGATCATCTTGTTGAGGGGTATTCCCCTTGCGGCCATTTCCAACCGGAGGCCTTCCGTGATCACAATCACTCGGTCGGCCATTAGGGCAGCCGAAGTCTCATAGTTGGCGTCGGCGCGATACCTCTCCGACTGATCCCAATTGTCGTGACTAGAGGCTCGAGTGAGTTCCCACAGGCCTCGAATTTCGTAGACCGACGGGAGCCCATGACGCCTAGCCAGAGCAACCCCAGCAAATCCATTCCACCAGTTGGATGCCGCGTGGATAATGGATGGCCGGTATCCGGCAACCATGGGTTGAATCATATCACTGTACAGATCGACAAATCCTTGAAGGTCTGAGCGTGGTTGGCTCGTGACTTTGCCTTTCAGCCTGTGGTACGGGATACCGTCCACCACGTGGACACTGGGCGAGTCCGGATTCTGATCGAAGACATACTTGAGAGGCGGAAAGCCGGGTCTGGTAACGGGGATCGGCTCAAGCCCGTTTGCCCTCAATCCGGTGGCAATGCCATGACTGCGGGTGCTGTAGCCCCCTGACTTGTCGGGCAGGGAGTTGTGCAGCAGGTACAAGGATGTCATGCGATCTGGCTCGTAGCGCAATCCCTTTCGGAATGTGAGTTCGATCTCATTGTTCAGTGACTTCAAATCCTGCTTGGCGCCTTTCAGTGAGGCCTCAATTGTGGAACTGGTGGGCAGGGAAGAAAGAAACCCAATCGGACGAATCACTTCTCCGCGGGCCCTCATTACCTGGAAAATCTTGATTGCTTTGGATTCGTTCAGGAAAGGCTTTGCTTCGGGTAAGACGTCCAGCCATTCAACGCCGTAAGCGTCGACTAGCAAAGTGATACCCCGTTGCGTCATTTTGCCGCCAAGACGCAACACCCGATCGGCGGCCTCGGCGACCTCTTCGTTTGTGAGAGGGACAGAACGTGCAAGATCGCCTGCCGGGTCAGTCGAGACGTTCCATTTCGCTTCTAAGCGTGGTCTCAAGTTCTTGGGAAGTATGGCCAGTACTGAGACCAGGACAGGACCGTGACGCGGATCATCCTCCTTCCAGACTCCCGCAAGCCGTTTGTAAGGGGGAGCTACGCTGCGATGATCTTCGATCGCCGATTCAGCAAATCTGATGGCAGCCAGGGGATCAGTGCGTTGTACGTGTATGGACAGGGCGACAAGCGCTGTCCAGCGGGACGGAAATCTCGCCAGAAGCCGTAGCAGGGGTTCCTTGAATGGTCCCATTCGTGAAGCGACTGAGACCAAGAGCTTCATTGCGCGTAGCCACATCAGTCTCACCCGGGTGCGAGCCAGGGTCTTGATGTTGGTGATTTTCTTTCGAACCAAAGCAAGAGCAGGCTAGTTGCTCAGCTCAGTCCAGTTCTGGAGAACTGATGCTCGTCCACTGAGCTGGATAGTTGCCCACGCTGATGTTTTGTCCAATGAACCCGCCATTGTTCAGCTCGTAATAGGCGTAGCGACCATCGGAATGACGATAGAAAAGAAGTTCGTCGCTACCGTCACCATTCAAGTCGATGGGCTCGATGATGTCCCATCCACTCCCGAAGTTGCTGACCCGAATCGCCGAGCCAATGAATCCGTCACTCGAAAGAGTGTAGAAGGCGAACCGACCGTCGCTCTTGCGATAGAACATCATCTCGTCTGCGCCGTCACCGTCGATATCGACGGGTTCCACCGACGTCCACCCTTTGCCGAAGTAGCCAGCCCGTATTCCATGGCCCAAGAAACCATTCGCGTCAACCTGATAGAACCCGAATCGACCGTCTGAAATCCGGTAGAAGAATAGTTCATCCCCGCCATCACCATCGGTGTCAGCAGGCTCCATCGTCGTCCATCCGGTTCCCAGCGTGGCGCTACGTATCAGTGAGCCGAGAGTGCCGTTGGTGTTCAGGTTGTGAAAGACCAACGCTCCAGTTGACTTGTTGTAGAACTGGATCTCGTCGTGCCCGTCACCGTTCAGGTCGATCGCCTCGACCGATGACCAGTTGCGGCTAACCCAACCGTATGAAACGGGTCGATCGATCAATCCCGTCGAGTGTAGGTTCTCAAACCGCAGCCGCCCATTGTCGGCGTTGTAAGTCAGTAACTCGTCACCACCGGACGATCCGACTGTCCTCGGGGTGGGAACAATTGCATTACGGATCGCCGGCAGCCTTGCATATCCAGCGTCGCCGGGACAGGAGGTAACGCCGAGGTCGCGATGTCCCATGATTGGAGGCAACGTAACGCCCTCACCATCTTCGAACTTTGGTCCATCCGACCGCGAATACAGGGTGACGTTCGAATTCGGGTTGATCAGATACCACCCAGTCATCCAGTCGAGGAGATCGACCAACGCACCTTCCTGCGCCGTTGTCGGAGGAGTGGTCGAGAAGTCTCCGAGCATCGCCACGCCCTGAGTTGATGTGTTGAAACCGGCGGCATGTGCACCCGAGATCCCGGCTTCTAGACCACCGGTACGTCCTTCCCAAACCCCTCCGTAGGGATCGACAATAGCGTTGTAGCCAATGTCGTCCCATCCACGACCGTTGACGTGAAAGCTACATATCGCGTCGATGGCGAGTGGCACGTGCGCAGCGGAGGTTGCCTTGGACACCGTATGGTGAATAACGATCCCCTGGACGTCGGAGAATGTGAGCGGCCGGCCTGCAGGTCGGCAATCATTGCCCAAATCCCAAGCTGAGCGAGGGTTCACAAAGGACGGCCCGGTTGCTTGGACCGAATCAGCTGTTGGGGATGCTAGCGATGAACTCCCTGAACCTGGAGGCTCTGGGCTTATGACGATGCCGGCGCGTAAGTTGACCACTTCCCCGACCACTGCGACCTGGAACCCAGTCGAATCCATTGACCAGTAGGGGTCTGTCCCGTTCCCGGGACCTTCGTTGTCGGGGTGGATCCCCAGCTCGGTCCAGTCGGACCAGGTGCCCGCGGCACTACGTAACCGGGCAAAGATCTCGGTCGCATTTCCTGAATCCCAGAGGAACCCGACCAGGTCGAAGTTGGCACTCATAACGGGGGATACGTTGACGCCGCTATGGTCGCTGGCGCCGGTATGGTCGTCGTGGCCCAGGCTAATCTCCTCCAAGGTAGTTGAGCTGAGTTCCACCTGAATCTCGGAATAACCACCTGTCGCGGCCCGAGCCGTCGAAATGGAAACCCCTATGGACAGAATCAGCGCCGAAATCAGTAGCGCAGAGAAACCAAGCAAACGCCCGTCGGGGATTTTTGAGTCTCGAATGAGGGCCATCATGAAAAGGTATAACCGAGCCTCGTGGTTAGCAGAAACACGCTGGCCATAAAGCCAGTGACTTCGGCAATGGTTTCGAGAATCGTAGAATAGGCACGGTGGCGACAACAGCACCCAAACGGCGATCTGTCCCGAAACGAATCCTCAGCTACACCGGTGAATTGTGGGCACGACGCGAATTCGCCATCTACCTCGGCTTCGGCAGTTTCAGTGCCAAGAATGCCACGACGGCCCTGGGCCTAGTCTGGTGGGTCCTGAACCCACTGCTTTTGGGTGGTGTTTACTTCCTGATCTTTGGGCTGATATTCGGGAACCGAACCTCTGATTTCTTGGTCTACCTGATGGCCGGAATGTTCGTGTTTCAGTTTTCGGCGCAGGCATTGACTGGTGGAGCACACTCAATCATTCAGAACGCCAAACTCTTGGAGAACATAAGGTTTCCGCGACTGATACTCCCGATATCGAAGATAGTTGAATCGGCAATCGGCTTTGTCGCTTCGTTAGGTGTCTTGGTGATCATCGCGCTCATCGCTGGGGAGCCGGTGCTCAACGGTCCTCTCTGGATCCTCCTCTTGGCTTTCCCCATGCAGGTGATGTTCAACATCGGCCTTGCCGCGTTCGGAGCCCGCCTTGCAGTTCCGTTTCGCGACATCACGAATGTCATTCCCTACTTCACCCGGATCTGGCTGTATCTAAGTCCAATAATTTGGACCCTTGACCGACTTGAGGGTTTGGGCGACACAGTCCTGTTCTTCGTTGAACTCAACCCGATGTTCCACCTTCTCGCTTTGTACCGCGCTGCATTGCTTGGGTATCCCCTGGATTGGGCAAATGCCGGGCAATTTGCAATATCGATGGGAATCATTTTCGTTCTTGGAGTGGGGATGTTCGTCCGATACGAGAAGTTCATCGTGAGGGATCTGTGACCAGGCCAGCCATTCGTCTCGAAAATGTCGGTGTCAGCTTCCGCCCGTTCGTCGACTCTCGACCGACATTGAGGAGGGGCCTAAAGCGCGCCCAGGAGACCGTTGTTGCTTTGAAAGATGTATCTTTCGATGTGATGCCCGGTGAGGCGTTCGGAGTGGTCGGCCACAATGGAGCTGGCAAGACGACCTTGCTAAAGGTCATGGCGCAGACTCTTGCTCCAACATACGGAAAGGTAGTTGTCAACGGGACAGTTTCGACGTTGCTTTCACTAGGTGTTGGTTTCAAGCCTCAGCTTTCTGGGCGGCGGAATATCTATCTGGGTGGCTTGGCAGTTGGGCTAACCCGAGCCGAGATCGACTCGCTGTTCGACAGCATCGTTGACTATGCCGAGTTGCGGGATGCTATCGATCGGCCAGTCAGCTCGTACTCATCGGGAATGTTCGCTCGGCTTGCTTTCGCCATTTCGATTCACCTCGATCCCGAAATCATTCTGCTCGACGAGGTCCTTGCCGTTGGAGACGCATCATTCAAGGAGAAGAGTATGACCTCAATGCAGGAGATGTTGGAACAGTCTGGAACGATTGTCCTCGTGTCGCATTCGATGAGTCGTGTTGCGGAATTTTGCGACCGTGTCGTCTGGATCGACCATGGCACAGTACGAGCGCTCGGTCCAGCGAAGGAGGTCGTGCAGCAATACGGAGAGGCGGTGGCGGCTAAGAAGGGTGGCCGCTAGCCCGGGCTTCGCACCAGCCAATCGACTATGGCGTCCGCTGCCCGTCTGCCGGCCATGCCATCCCAGAGAGGCGGTACTTCTCCTTTGGGTGGTGACGAAAGCGCCTCCTTGGCGGTTGCGGCGAGGGTCTCAGGCTCGACTAGCTGATTGGTGCCCATCGTCACAGTTATGGGTCGTTCTGTGTTCGGCCTGACGGTGACGCATGGGGTTCCCAGCACAGTGGTCTCCTCCTGTACACCCCCCGAATCTGTGATAACCAGCCCGGCGTCGCGTTGCAGCCTGAGAAACTCCAGATATCCCTGCGGCTCGAGGAGGGTGAGACCCTTGATGGCTGCGCCCCCGGATTGTTCAATCGCATCCCGCCCCCGGGGATGGACGGGGAACAGACATTCGATATCGGATGACACCTCCGAAAGTGCCGCGAGGATCTCGGCGAGCCGCTTCGGATCGTCGACGTTCGCGGGTCGATGCAGAGTAACCAAGGCGAATCGCTCCGGTACCTCAAATGAGAGACCGGGCGATTTCCGGGCAATTAGCTCGAGTCCCGCATGGAGTGAGTCGATCATTGTGTTCCCAACGAACCGGATTTGGTTGATGTCGACTCCTTCACTCCCAAGGTTCCCGTACGCCTCGGGGGAAGTCACCAGGAGAAGATCGCTGATGGCGTCGGTGAGGAGCCGATTGATCTCTTCAGGCATCGAGCGATCGAAGCTGCGTAGCCCGGCTTCTACATGGACGACAGGAATACCGAGCTTGGACGCCACCAGCGCAGCTGCAACCGTGGAGTTCACATCGCCGTAAACCACACAGGCAGTCGGTTCGTCGTCGATGAAGACCTCTTCCAAGGCAGTCATGAGTCCCGCTGTCTGGACGGCATGGCTTCCGGAACCAACACCCAGGTATCGATCTGGCGCGGGCATCTCGAGTTGATCGAAGAAGATGCGCGACAGCGCAGGGTCATAATGCTGCCCGGTATGCACCAACAATTGCGGGGTTGAACTAATAGCCTGGAGATTCTTTACGATCGGAGCGGCCTTCATGAAGTTGGGGCGGGCCCCGACGATGTGGGCGACTGGGTTGGGCATTGAGGTCAGCTTAGGCCCGTTGACCTAGCGCAGTTGGAAGCCATCTTTCACATGCGGTTCGCCCTAATCTCGTATTTGATGAATGAACTGCGCCGCCTGTTCCGCTTGCTTCGAGACAATCCGGCTCGGATAGCAGAGGGCCCTGGTTGGGCCAGGCGGAAGCTCTATATCTGGTACCAGAGCCGCGGTGGACCAAAGGGATATGTGGCGAAACAGACAACTCATAGTCGTTCAGCGACATCCCGTCCCCGCTATGGCCACCTGCGAGTTCTCCTGCGTGGCGGGGCGGTCGGGTTCCCTGAAACCGTGGCAGAGAAGCTCCCAAGTCCTGACGAAGGTATCGACATCGCGTTCTCGGCCCGTGAACCCCTTCCGTCCGCAGTGGCGGGAAGGGTGTCGCTGGCGAATGGCTTTCATTGCCTCGAAACCGGTTCCGGTTGGCAATGCGTAGCGCCTTCGACGGGGACGAGGGTCGAGGTGATGTGGCGACCATCCGTCGATCTAAGTGATTTCAATCCGATCGGTCGTGCTGTCGATACTTCCCAAATCGGAACCGCCGGAAATGACACGGCGCTGACACCAGACGAGTTGCGCCAACTGGCAGCGGTTCGGATTCCGATGAGTCTTCCTCCCGATTCCCAAGTCGACGAAGCACTAAAGGCTCTGGCTTGTGGCACGCCCGTGGCAGTGGATCAAGCCTCAAGCGTGTTGCGACTTCTGGAGGGAGAGGGGGTGGTGTCTATTCCGGACGCCGCTCCTCTCACAGTCGGACGCCTCGGGTTCGATCAGCCTTACGCCTACGAGCGGGCATCGACCGACGCACATCGGCTCGCCTTTTGGGGCCACTCGACCGAAGCCGTTGTCGACGGGTACATACGCCAGCTGGGTTTCCGGACAGAACCGCATCCGAGCGTCTCGATTCTCCTAGTTACGAAACGCCCGCACCTCGTTCTCGAGGCTTTGGCGTTTGTCGCGCTCCAGAAGTACTCGAATTTCGAGGTTGTTGTAGGAATACACGGAGCCGAGGAGGACAGTCTGCTCACCGATCGGATCCGAGATGCCTGTACCCACGTTTCCTCCGTGAAGTATTTCGACTCCGGGTCGCCGTTCGGGGAAGTGCTGGATGAGCTGGTCGACACCTGTTCGGGCAGATTGGTAGCGAAGTTCGATGATGATGACTGGTACTCGCCTCATCACCTCGGCGATTTGGTCGCGGGATGGATTCTGACCCGGGCTGATGTGGTGGGAAAGACCGCCAATTTTGCCTATCTCGAAGCCTCTGACAGGACCCTGGGTTACGACGACGAGTTGCAGTATCGGCGAGTTGAGCACATTCCGGGGGGAACCATGTTGGCACCGAGAGACGTACTGACTGACTATCGGTTTGGTAGGTCGACACGGGCTATTGACTCAGTGCTGTTGCGAAAGATTCGAGCCGATGGCGGGTACCTGTATTCGACGACTCGGCAGGGATTCATGCGTCGCAGACACCAAGGGCACACCGCTGGGTTTGACGATGACTGGTTTGTTCGTCGGGCGCATGGGCGGACCCTGCCGGGGCTTCGTCTCGATCTGGCCGGCCTCGACCCAGTGGTCGAAACGTCCTTCCCCAACGATGCTCATAATCGCTGACGACGGTGGTTTTCGAGGTGAAATGACCATGCGAGCAGTCGTCGCAGCGTGACTAATCTCATATTGGCGACCAGCAATGGCACTGGAATGGGGCATATCACCAGGCAGCTGGCTATTGCCCTCTCTCTCGACGAAGGCCACCAGGCAACTTTGTTCTCGCTGTCGAAAGGGCTTCCGATGGTTGAGCAGATCGGCATCCGCGCCGAGTATTGCCCGAGCTTCGACGTCCCTTGGCTTGCCGTGAGCGAATGGCACGGGTACCTCAGGGACAGGCTTTCGGCTCTGATTGAGGAGACTCGTGCCGATGTTGTGGTCTTCGATGGTGTAGCCCCTTACCTCGGTATTGGCATGGCCGCGGCGCGCCACCGCAATGTTGCATTTGTGTGGATGCGACGGGGGAACTGGAAAGAAGGGGTGAACCGGGCGCAATTGAAGAAGGCTTTGTACTTCGACCTTGTGCTCGAGCCAAAGGATCTCGCCGGCAGCGCTCCGCTACCGCATGGTCGGGCCGACTTCGAACAAGTGCCCCCAATCAGCCTGATCGGCGTGATTGACGGCCTGGCCCGAGATGATGCCAGGCAGGCCCTAGGCCTGCCCCTCGACAAGCAAGTTGCGTTGGTCACCCTCGGCTCGGGAATGCTGGGCGACGTGGCGGGGCCGGGCCAGATGGCGACGCGTGTCATTTTGGAGGAAACTGACTGGGAGGTCGCAATCACAAGACCCTCGCTGGCGAAAAATATTGTGCCCTTGCTGTCCTCAGAACGCGTTCACGAGATTCGTGGTGTCTACCCTCTGGTCAAGTATCTCAGGGCGTTCGACATTGCGATCAGCTCGGCCGGATACAACGCCGTCCACGAACTCCTCCCCGCTGGCCTCCCAACAGTTTTGGTGGCGAATACTGCTACCAATACCGACGACCAGTCTTCTCGAGCGTTTGGCGTGGCGGCTGCTGGACTGGCCCTCGCCGTCAACGATCACGATCTCACCAGTCTTCGAGACAGCATTTCGCAAATGCTGGACGAGACGAGCCGACGCCAACTTGCGGCGTCCGCCGCCGAAACGAGCCACCAAGTCGGCGGAGCTCACGAGGCTGCTCGGCTCGTTACCGCCTACGCAGAGGTTTATCACACGAAGTCACGAAGATGGGCTCTTTACGCCACGATTCTGTATCAAAGGGCAAAAGAAGTGGTGAAGCGGCTGATGGGCCCCGCCGTTACTGATTGGATTAGGGCAGCGATGGGGCGAGAACCGACGGTTTCGGGGCAAAGGACTCGCGTCACCATCAATACAACGTTGACCGACTCGGGAGGTATCGAGCTATGGTTTTCCGAAGAGATATCCCCAGGAAGGCTTGCTTCGAACCCGGTCGAGCATTTGTTGCCCGGCTCCAGCGAGGACTACCGAGCCAACCGGTTGGCGTTGATCGAGAAGTATTACGACGTGGTGAGTCTTGAAGAGGTGTAGCGTACCGACATCTGGACACCATCGTTCGACTTTAACAGCAGATGGGATCAGTCGGTGTTGCGCTAGGCAGTTGGACGTTACTTGTATGTTCAGAAACCATGGCAAGTGAATGTCGCATACGGATACCCCGGAGCGTCATGGTCCCGGTCGTCGGCAACGTGGGAACCCTTTACCCACTTCATTTCCAGAAGGGGCCTCCATTAATCGGAAACTGAGTCAGCTCCGGCCACATTGTGTGAATAATCTGGCGCTGGACGGCGCCAGCCACCCGGTCGGGTTCTGGGGCTCCCAGCATCGTTTGCAAGAGGTTTCTTGTGTTGAAGATGCTCAACGTTTCCAAAGCGATGTCGGTCTCCCGCAGAAGCAAACCATACCAAGCTGGCATCCTGTGTTCCCAGTAAAACAAGTCTAGGTAGTCGTAAGACATGCCAACATCGACCAGACCTGTCTTGGTGATCCACTGTTCGAAAGCTGCAACGGCAGCCGGATTGGATTGCATATGGCGCCAAGAACGAGCTAGAGCACGAGGAGTCGCCGTCTCCGGGTAAGTGACATTGAGGCCCCGATAGTAGGCTCGTCCGATCTCCGCCAAGTTGGATCGAATGTGGATGCTTTCGGGAAACAATCTGAGATACGTCGCCGTTGCACTCCGGCTGTGTGGGAAGAACGAATTGTGCTGGAAGGTTTCGTCCGGCAGCAGGTTTGAATGGTCCCGTGTATCGATCAGAACGTGATGCAATCCCATTTGCGCGGCGATAATCGAGAAGGTTTCAGCATCCTGCCTATCCGCAGCCTTTTCGCTTTTGTGGGTAAAGAAGGTGATGTCAGCCGCCGCGCTGCGTGCGATAGCCACCGCAGTCCGGCTATCTAACCCCGCAGTGGCCGACATCACAAGACGGCGGCTCTGCTGGGTTAGCCAGACAATCTGCGGCTGCATCAAATCGATGCACTCATTCGCTACCTTGGAGGACTCGTATTCCTCACGGGGTCTTGTCGGCCAGAACCGCCGAATCGACATGTCTGACGCATCAAGGACCACATTGGCGGTCAGTAGGAAGACGTCCTCGAAGGGTGTTTGGTCGCCGGGATAACTCCTTGCTGGACGCGACTTTTGCCACGCAGGATGGCGGCTGAGACTTTCCAATAGCCCGTTGGGTCCCGCGCCGCGCACGTCTGCGACGATTCGCGCGTGTGAGGCGGCCACCAGAGGAGGCTTCGCAGAATAGAAGCAAGACAGCGAGCAGGTCGCGTCGCCAAGTACGTGCAATTCTTTCGTCCGGTAGACGATCAAATGTCGGCCGCCCAAGGTGTTGGCGTAGGCAAGAAGCGCCTTTTCGTTCACTCGGAGAGCCCGCAGCGCGGTGTTGGCGATTGTTTTGAATCCAGCTTCAGGATCCGAAACATCAATGACCTCTCCGATAATTAGTACTCCCAGTCGACCAGCCTCAGCAACCGCGAGCTTGGTTCGCGGATCATGATGTAATGTCAGCCTGAGGGCTTTTTGCGACAACCAACCGGGATGCGGGGACGGTACATCTTCCTCCGTTAGCTGAAAACCTCGCGCGTACCTGTGGAACGTCTTGTCAATCATGCGTTGGGAGAATCCTTTCTGCCAACCTCGAGATGGGAGCTAGGTGGAGGTTCCGGTCTCCGAACAGCCTACGTAGTCCTACTCGCGACTGACATCGGTAGCGAATCTGTAGATTTCGGCATCAGCCCTTTCTACCTCGATTTTTATCGGCTGCCCCATGCTCAACTCCCCGATCTCGGCAATCATCCGGTCGTTGGGTTGACGCTTACCATCCTCGATCAGAATCATGAACCTCATGTCTCTGGTCAGTGTGTCCACAATCTGAGTCGCCGAGGCCCCTGAACGGAATGCGTGGGTTTCGCACTCCGAATAAAACGTGACCTGGGGCAAATACGAAGTCGCTACATCACAGGTGGCGGTACCCGAGAGCTCCTCTACCATTTCCGATGCGATCATCACGGACTCGTTGTTGAGAGTTCTTCCTAAGACAGAGTTCCGTACCGTTCCGGTAGATCCCGCGATTCCCCCGACCAGCAAGAAGAGCCCAGCTGCCGCTAGAGCCTGTTTTTGTCGGGGGCGGAGCATTCGTGACAGAAGGACGGCGCCATTCACACCTGCGATGGTGAGTAATGAGATCGGGAAGAATATGAACCGGGGCTCACCATGAGAAAGCAGTCCTAAAACGAGAATCTGCACTAGCGCCGGGATAAGAAGGATCCGCGCGAGTCGGGAGTTATTGTCGCCATCTTTCCAAACCGTGGCACACCACCAGAACGCAAGGGCCGCCAACGGGATTCCTGTATAGCCAGCCAAGGGCCATGGGGACAAGAGCAAGTAGTCGACGAGACCCTCACCGACGTAGGCGCGAACCGCATCGCTTGTGCCGATGATTATTCCCCAAGGCGTGCCAGTGAGATCAGAAGCAAATATGAAATGGGGTATCAACCCGAGAAAACTGGGGACCCCGAGCCATATTACCGCAGAGCGATTGGCCTTCAGGACCTGCCACCAAATCGAGGTCGCCACTATCACGATCAGTCCCAGGCTCAAGATTGACTGATAGCGAATGTAGAAGGCAGCGAGAGCGATCGGGACGATCCAAAGGAGGCGCAGGGATGCTTGCCCTCTAATCTCCAGCTCGTTCCAGAGGATTGCCACGAGAAGAACGAGGAGAGCGGCAGAGGGGATATCCGAAAGAAACTCTGTTCCCCGTCGCAACAGAGAAGGGCTGGCAATCAGCAACAGCCCAGAGACCGCTCCGACCATCGCTCCAGACGAAAGAGATCCCAGCCGCCACACGGCCACAACCAAACCAAGGGTGCCGATCAGTCCCAATGTCCTGAGCCCCGCCTCCGCACCTCCGGCCTGCAGAATGGGGTAGGCGTACCAACTGAGACCGAGACCCCGGTGAAGTCCCCATCCGCTATCTGGGGTACCGGACAGCCAGGATTTGGCTTTAAGAGCGTAGGCGGATTCGTCATGGCCTAAGGGGCCCCCATCGACGATCAGCGGTACCAGAACCCAAACGACTATCGCCAGGCTTGCGACCAAGAGAATCACAGGTGGGACTTCGAAGCGTGCGGGCCGCCTGAGTGGGATTACAATTACGGCGACGACAGCGATTATCGCAGAGATCTCAAAAGATCCATATCCACCGATGACCCCCAAAACAGATGCAAAGATCCCAGCGACAATGGCTCCGATTCGGTACCACGACTGTTGGACCGGTTCCGAAATTAGTAAGCCGATGGTCCCTGCGGCGATGAGTCCGGCGACGAGCAGCCATGGGGACAGCCCTCTCGAGACACCAAGGATCACGGCCAAGCAAACCCCGATCACTGCGAGAACGGCGGTGTCCAAGATGCCTCGCATGACCGAGACAACAACCACCGGTGTCCGCCTGATTGTCATGGCTAGGAACTCTTGCTTTCGACTTCCCGTGATCTACGGGCCGAGGAAATGACGGTGTCCGACGCTGGAGTTTTTGGTCGAGCGATTCGTGAAAAGACAACCTGCCTTGGATTGCGTCTTCTCACCAGTTGAGAATCGGTGACTCTCTGGCCCATCACGGATCGACCCCATTGAGGAATCCGAGTCCCCAGGCGATATGCATCGTGGCGAGGGCGAGGATAGTGCCGGCGTTGGCCCGGAGACGCCGGGGCATAGTCAGGGTTCCTAGGGCAATGGCGATAACGTAGGCCGCGGGGATCGTGAGTGCCCATATCCAGAAAAACGAGGCGATGAAGGCGAGGAGCAATCCGATGACCAGCAGAGGGGGCGCCAATTGTCGCCAGCGGAGGCTCCCCGGATGGTGGCGGGCGAACAGCTTCTTAGCCCGTCCGTACTGAAAGTACTGGTCCCAGAGCTCCCGCAAAGATCCGCGGGGCCGGTATTCGACCTTCAACTCCGGGTTGAACCACACCAACCCGCCCGATTCGATGATCCGATGGTTTAGCTCGTAATCCTGATTCCGGGCGAACTCGGTGTTGTATCCGCCCAGGGCTTCCAACCTCTCCCTGTCGAACACTCCCAGATATACGGTCTCCGCCGGACCCTCATTGCCTCCTGTTCGATAGCGGGCATCGCCGGCTCCGATGGGCGATGCCATTGCAGCGGCAATGGCCCGTTCCCAAAATGTCGTGCCGACGGGCACCTGCATGCCGCCGACGTTCACTGCTCCGGTGCGGATGAGGGTCTGGACTGCAGTGCTGATGTATGTGTCCGGAAGCACCGATTGAGCGTCGCAGCGGACTACCACATCGCCGGTGGCCAGCCCGATCCCGAGGTTGAGGGCGTCTGGAGTTCTCCCTGAAGGATTGTGCACGACAATGGCCCCGAAGTCCTTCGCTACCCGTAAGGTGTCGTCATCGCCCGCAGCGACGATGACTTCGGCGATGTTCTCATACTCCTGAGACTTGATCGAGTCGAGGGCAGTGCCGATCTTGTCAGCGGAGTCGAGTGCCGGGATCACGACTGAGACCGATGGCAGGGAATTGTCCATTAGGTCATATGATGCCTCGTCGTGCCTGCTGATTTAGCGACCATCGCCGATCCGACGTTTGTACTGCTTGCGTGGAGCGCCGGCCTGGCGCTGTCGGTGGCCTTCGTCGCTTTGTCTCAGATCGTCGGTCCGGGCTACACCTGGCTGGCCGGCGGGGTATCGCTGATCATCGCCCTGCCTGCCGCTTTTGCCGAGGAGGCGTGGTGGGGGAGGGCCGGGGTCCTTCTCGTTGCCCTCGCACTGCTCTGGGCACGCAACCGCCCCTTCGCCGGGTTGCTCCTGACTGCTGGAGGTCTCGCCCTCATCGTGGAGGGCTCACTTCTCGGCGGTGTGATCCCGACATTTTCCGCCGCCCTCGCTCTCGGCGGTGTCACCGGGGAGATGGCCCTCGGGCACTGGTATTTGGTCGACCCCCGGATGCCGCGCTGGGCGTTGCGATCTCTCGGTGGTGTCGCCATTGTCGGTCTGGTGGCAGATACGGCAGTGTTGCGATTCGGGATCGGATTCCCGTCAGGTGGGGGGCAGTGGGCGTTCTGGCTGTTGGTGATCACCTCAATCGTGCTGATGGTCGCGGTCCTCGGAGCCCTCAAGCAACCTGCCTACTCCGGGGTGATGGCGGCTACCGGCTTGTCTTATCTGGCGGTTCTAACCACTCTTGGAGCAGTTTTTCTGGGCCGGGCCCTGGCTATTGGCCTCGGACCCTTCGCATAGTTGGCCAGACGACAAAGGAGTCGGACATGCAAATCAAATCAGTCGGCGAGAACGAGATCTCCGCAGACGTAACGCTCATTGCCGGGGTTTTGGTGGGCCTCGAACCGCTGCCGGGATCGGAGTGGGTCCTCGACGGGGTCGACCCCCGGGTACTCGAAGTTTCTGGATTCGAAGGAAAGGCCGGCCAGATTCTGACGACTCCTTTCCGGGAGGGCGTGGCAGTCATGGTCGGTCTCGGGGAGGAGGCGACCTTCGAGTCACTGCGAGCGGCTTCGGGCAACGCGGTGAGGGCCGTCAAAACGGGTGAAGCAGCATGCCTGCTTGCCCTGGCGCCGATCGAAGGTGCCGTCCGGGCCGTTGTCGAGGGTCTCGTGCTCGGGGGCTACCAGTACCGCGCCTACAAGACCTCCGACGAAGGGGCGAGCAAGGTGGAGTCGGTCGGTGTGGTGGGCGCGGACGAAAACGACATTGTCTCTTCCTTGGTGGGAGCAGACGCCACCAACCTGGCTCGGGACTGGACGAATGCCCCGGCCATGGACACGTCACCCGAAGACCTTGCAGCGATGTTTGCTGCCGCCGCCAAGGACAGCCCGGTCGAAGTGGAAATCTGGGACCGGGACCGGATCGAAGAGGAGAAGTTGGGCGCCTTCCTCGGAGTTGCGGCAGGTTCAGAACGACCACCGGTGCTGATGCTCATGACATATCAACCTGACGAAGCCCGGGCGCACCTGGGACTGGTGGGCAAGGGGATCACCTTCGACTCGGGAGGCCTGTCCATCAAGACGGCGCCGTTCATGGAAGAGATGAAAGACGATATGACCGGTGCCGCAGTGGTGGCCGCCGCCACCATTGCCATCGCTCGCGCCGGCCTGCCACTACGCCTCACCACTGTGATCCCTCTTACCGACAACGCAATTGGCGGTAACGCAACTCGTCCCGGAGACGTCCTCAGGCCGGCCCAGGGCCCGACCATCGAAGTGCTCAACACCGACGCAGAGGGTCGGCTGATTCTGGCCGACGGCCTTGGTGTGGTCCGCCGCTATGAGCCCGACCTGATCGTCGATGTCGCCACGCTAACCGGAGCCGCCAAGGTGGCACTCGGCGAGAAGATTGCAGCGGTGTTCGGCTCGGATACGGAAATGTCCGACAAGATCCTCAAAGCATCCTCCCGGGCCGGTGAGTTCTTCTGGGAGATGCCCCTGTTCAAGGACTACAGGAAGATGCTCGACTCCAATATTGCCGACATCAAGAACATCACCGGAAACCGATACGGCGGCGCTATTGCCGCTGCGCTGTTCCTCAGCGAGTACGCCGGCGACGGCGATTGGGCACACCTCGACATCGCGGGGCCGGCGCGTTGGCGGGAGACTGCCGGTGAACAGATCAAAGGGGGCTCGGGAGTTGGAGTCCGGACCCTGCTCGAACTGGCCCGTTCGCTCGCCGAAGCCGACGAATAGGCGGACGATTCCCTACCATCCCCGCCATGCGTTCACGGTTCCTGGTTTCCGTTGCGATCGCGGACCTCACTTCGTTGGCCGTGGCTATCGCGCTGACCTCGGTTTACGTCTTCGGCGTGTTCCTGCCCTGGACGGGTCAGCCCGGCACAGACGTCATCCCACTTCTCCTTCTCATGGCCGGTTCCATGATCCTGGCCTCGTGGCTTACCGAGTCGATGTCGGCCCACGGAGTTCCCCGCCCGACTTATGGGCGGATGCTGTCGATATTGCTGGTGACTGTGGCCACCACCGCCATCGGCCTGGTGCTAGTGAGGTCGCTGTACTTTTCCCGCCGCTTCTTCATCGGGGTCTCGCTGCTGTGGATGCTGTTTGCAAGTGTCCACCGTCTGGCGCGACGGGGGCGGCCCTGGCAGGAGTCGATCGGTCTCATCACGGCCGAAAAGCAGCTGGTCGAGCACCTTGAGTCATCAGACCATGCCGATGTCGTCTGGGTGCTCGACCCGAGGAGCGAAGGCGAGATCGAACTTCCCGATCGCAGCGTCACCATCGCGGTCGACCTGCGCGCCGTTCTCTCCGAGCGCGTTGCCCAGTTCGTCTCGTCGTGTGATATTGCCGGTTACACGGTGAAACCCTTCGTCTCCGTGTACGAGGAGCATGTGGGACGGGTCCCGCTGGTGCATCTGGCCGAGGGTTGGGAGATATCCGCCCCCCTTCTCGAGGTGGCTCCCTGGCTGCCGGGCAAGCGGGTATTCGATGTGGTGGCAACCGTCCTCATGGCCCCGATCTGGCTTGCCCTCGGACTCGGGGTCTGGGCCTTTGTGAAGGTCTCTTCTCCTGGCCCCGCGATCTTCAAGCAGCGACGGATTGGACATGGTGGCCAACCGTTCACGATGTTCAAGTTCCGCACGATGGACCTCGATGCCGAGGATGGCGGTCCACGGTTTGCCGAAGAGAACGACGAAAGGTTCATCAGAGGTGGCAAGTTCCTCAGGAAGTCACGTCTCGACGAGATTCCGCAACTGGTCAACGTCCTGAAAGGGGATATGAGCTTGGTCGGGCCCAGGGCCGAGCAGATCCCGTTTGTCCGGGCGTTCCGCAAGCAAATTCCTTTCTATGAGCACCGGCATCTGGTCCGTCCCGGTGTCACCGGCTGGGCTCAGGTCAGCTATGGATATGCCGATGATCATGCCGATACCATGGAAAAGCTGACCTACGACCTCTACTACGTCAAACACATGTCTCCCGTCTTCGACCTGCGGGTTCTGGCGAGGTCTTTTCTGATCGTCCTCACCGGCCGCGGGGCGAGATGACCGATACGATGCTCGAAGCCAACCAGCGCGGATTCCGGGCTCCGGGGACGACGTTCATGATCAGCGGTGGCCTGATCGGGGCGGTCGGGGCCTACCTGTTCCAGGTGATCGGTGCCAACGCCATTGGCTCGGAGGCGTTTGCTCCGATCAGCCTGCTGTGGACCGCCTTCTTCATCCTCGCCACCATTGCCCTGGTCCCGATCGAACAGTACGTGACGAGAGAGGTTGCCTCGGGGCGCAAGGCCATCCCGAATGCGGTGCGGTCTAGCCTTTGGTTCGCAGTGGCTGCTGCTGTTGTGGCAGTCCTCTTCGTCACTGTCACCAGGGAGTCCCTATTCGAGGGCAGCTGGCAATACGTGATCCAGGTTGCTCTGCTCGTCATCGGATATGCACTGCTGTTCTTCGGAAAGGGAGTGCTGGCAGGACGCCGCCGCTTTTCCGAGGTCGGCTGGGTGCTTGTCATCGAAACCTCAGTCCGCCTGGTAGCGGGGATTGTTGCGATCCAGTTGTTCGCCACCGCAGAGTCCCTGGGATGGGCGATGGTTCTGGGTGGGTTCTCGGTGCTGGGAATGCGTTGGTGGCGGAAAGATGAAGGCGATACAGATGCACTGCCGGCTCCGGCCTCACGCTTCCTCGGCGGATACGTTGGAGGGTCGACATCTTCTCAACTCCTGCTGGGTGGGGCGCCGATTGCCGCCGCGCTTTTCGGAGCATCCCCATCTCTGGTGTCGGTGATCTTCGTCACGTTCACCCTCTACCGGGCTCCGCTTACCCTCATCTTCGCCCTCCAGGGCCGGGTTCTGCCCTACCTGGTCGGTTTGACGGGTGGCACCGATCGTCAGCGCCTTGCTCGTATCGCCGGACTGGTTGTCGGGGGCGGGGTGGTGTTGGCCATATTGGGAGGGGTGGTAGGTTGGCTGGTGGGCCCTGAGGTAGTTGGCCTTCTCTATAACGAGGAATTCATCCCGGCGAGGACAGTTGCCGCCCTCGCTGCCGGTGGGGTCATGGCCGCAGCTGCCGCCCAGATCGCCGGTCAGGTTCTGGTCGCCGAAGGACGCACCGCCAGGCTCGCCATCGCCTGGCTCATCGGCCTCCTGGTCGCGCTCGTCGTGATGGCGGTCTATCGCCCCGAACCGGACCTGAGAGTGGCGGTCGGTTTCGCCAGCGGCGAATCGGTCGCCCTCTTCTTCATGTGGTTTTTGGCTGCCCGCAAGTAGGGGGGAGGGGAGGTCTCCTGTCGGCTGTTCCCCCAGAGACGGAGTCGAATGGGGGAAAGGTTCCTGCGCCCCCAGCGACCGTAGGGAGCGGCTGTTCCCCCAGAGGCGGAGCCGAATGGGGGAAAGGTCCCTGCCGGCCCGAAGGGCCGGGAGGTAAGGGGGCGTGAGACTCTCCAAGTTGAGAGAGGACGCAGCTCGATCAGCGTTGGTGGGAACGTGCCCCCCTCCCCGGCTCCTACGTCGCCGGTACTCCCCCCACCCTTCGGGCGGTGGGAGAGATGGAGGTCGCCGGTATCCTTTCCGCAGGCGCAGGGAGCGATGAGACCGCTTCTAGACCTCGATGATTTCCACCAACTTATCCAGAGCGGCGAAGTCTTCTCCGTTCCGGGTAAACAGTGGTAGCCCGGCGGACAGGGCGGCGGCAGCGATGAGCAGGTCGACGGCACGTTGTCCTCGGGCCTTACGTCCCGCACTCATCGCGGCGGCGAACACCCTGCCATAGGCACGCGCCGCATCGACATCGAACGGCAGCGGATCAAAGACCGCTTCGGCTCGCTGCAGACGGTCGAGGCGTTTGCTACGTTCGGCCGGGTCATCGGTGGCATGGGGGCTGGCAGAGAGTTCTGCCATCGTCATTGAACTGATCGCAACTTCGACGGGTAGCACGGCGGCGTCGAGCTTCTCCAAATCGATCAGAACCGAAGTGTCGAGAAGCCCTCGTGGGACCCTTTCAGACACCGGGCACCGGCGTTTGGTCCGCGATCGCGTCGAGATCTGCCTGGAAGCGTGTTCTGTCGATTGGTGGAGCGCTGCGGAACACGGCGAGAGCCTTCTCGGCCTGGAGAAAACGATGCCGATGGAGCGGAGTCAACTCTCCGACGGGCACCCCGTTGCGGGTCACGATGAAGCTCTCTCCTTTGTCGACTTCCCGCATGATCTTCCCGCTCTCGTTCCTGAGCTCCCGTTGTGTTATCTCTCGCACTCGCACAGTGTAGCACGCCGTGCTACATGGCTTCGACCCCGTCTGACTCGTTGGCTGTGACCGATGGGCTGTCTGGCTCCTCCCACAACGAAGGATGCCGGAGCCAACGACTGTGTTCTCCGGCTAGGGAAGGTGGGAACCTCCAGCGGAGCTCGCGGGGGACTGCGGGGAATCTGTTGCCGACTCTGATTCCGTTCGATGTCACCGTCACCAGATCGGCGCGGAGGAGATGTGGGAGGTATCTGGGTAGCCGCACCTCCTCCCCCTTCTCGGCTGCCCGGACCAGGCGGAGCAGCTCTGCGATGGCACCCGAGCCAAGTGCTGCTACCCAGAATCTCCGAATGTACGGGTGGGACGCCGGAAACGGACCGTCAGTTTTCACCAGTTCGACCGGGACGAAGGGGCGAACCCGGGCGGTCGCTCGGACAGAAGCGCTTCCGGCCGACACAGCGTCTTTAACTGGAGGACGAGCAACACCGTTAACCGCAAGCGCTTCTGTCTTCATAGGTAATGTTCTACAGAGAACCGTTAACTATCGTCAAGTGGAGCAAGCGAGAACGCGAAAAGAATGTGTGGAAACCAACGGGGACGGAGGTTGGGGGTCGGGTTAACCCGAATCGGGGTCGAGTTCGCCGATGTAGATGGTCACTGTCCCCTGGCCGGTTAAGTTGGCGCCGGCGGTTGGGGTCTGCGAGACGACACGGCCCACCAGGTTGGAGTCCGCGGTGAGAGTGGTGTCAGTGAACACACTGAGGTTGACTCCGGTGGTTTCTTCGAATACACGCGCGGCTTCGAGAGCCTCGTCGACAGTCATCCCCACGAAACTGGGCATCTGCCCCGTCGGGGCTACACCGTTGGAGACACTGATCCCAATGCCCGAGCCTTCGGGAACGCTTGCACCCGGGGCGCGCGACTGCGCGACGACCTGTCCCGCCGGCTCCACGGACGGGACCTCTGTGACGGAAGGATTGAGTTTGGCGTCCTTGAGCCTGGCGACGGCTGCAGAGCGATCTAGTCCGACTACCGAGGGGACGATCGTGTGTGGAGGTATCAGGTACTCCTCGATATTGGCCGGTTCGTCCGGGAAGGGTACTTGGGGAAGCCCATCGAGTACGAAGCTCATGAACTCAGCCCAAATCGGCGCCGGCACTGAACCGCCGAAGACCCGGCTGTATTGCTGTCCGTTGATCACGACATTGGTCAGCGGGACCTGTTTCGACTCGTAGCCGACCCAGACCGCGGTGCTGTATTCGGGGGTATACCCGACGTACCAGGCGTCGAGATAGCTCTGGTGGGTACCGGTCTTTCCGCCCTGGGGCCTCCCGATATCCGCCCGTGGTGCGGTGCCGGATGAGGTGGGTACTTGGGCGAGGGCGCGGTGTGATGCGCTGAAGATGGCTGGATCGGCGACCTGGACCTTGTCTTCCTGGGCCTCGTAGACCACGTTCCCGTCGGCGTCGACAATCCTTGCGATCAAGTAGTCGTCGGCATGGAGACCATTGGTGGCGAAGTTCGAGTAAGCGTTGGCCATCTCCAGGGTCGAAACCTCAGAGGTGCCGAGCACAATGGAGAGGACCGGGTTCAACGAAGACTCGGTGATCCCCATCCTGCGGGCGACATCGACGATGGCCGGAGGGCCCACTTCGTTGGAAACCTGGGCATATACCGCGTTCACCGAGGCGGCGGTGGCCTGTTCGAGATCGATCACACCCAGGGAGCTCCCCGCGTTGGTGACGGTCCAGATGTTGGTGCCGTCGGGGGAGCAGACGAACTCACATTCGATCTTGATCGGGCTCGCTCCGCTCCACGAGTGGCCGAGCGTGTACCCCTGTTCGAGGGCGGCTACCAGAGCGAAGGGTTTGAAGGACGAGCCCGGGTTGCGCCGGCCCTGCACCGCAAGGTCGAACTGAGAGAACTCGAACGGAAGACCTGAGGCCATCACCTTGACCGCTCCGGTGTGGTTGTCGACCATGGTCAGCGCCCCGGTCGGCGAACAGGAGTGGGTCAGCGAATAGGTGGCGAGAAACTCGTCGGTCTCCTCGGGGTAGATCTCACGGCAGGCCGCGAGGTTCTCCTCGTAGGCGGGCAAGGGAAGCCAGGTCTGCAATATCTCGTTGGCCTTCTGCTGGAGGCGGAGATCGATTGTGGTGAAGATCTGATAGCCGCCACCGCCCTCGCAGGCGACGTCATCGGCGGGACATCCGAAGATGGCGACCTTCCGCTCCTCGTTGGTTTCTCCGAGGAAGTCGAACTGGCGGTCGTTGAGTAGCTGACGCTTCACCTCCGCAACCACGTGGTCGGCCTGGCCGCGCCGGAGCGGGGTGTCGACGACGTCGATCGCCTGGGCCTTGGCGACGGTCGCCTCAGCTTCGGTGATCCACTCGTTACCCACCATCTGGTCGATCACCGCATCACGGCGCTCCAGTGTGATCTCCGGTCTGGTCCTCGGGTTGTAGAGCGATGGGTTCCGGACCAGGACGGCCAGAGTGGCAGCCTCGTGGATTTCGATGTCGTTGAGGTCCTTGTTGAAGAACTCCTCCGCCGCGGTCTTGACCCCGTAGGCCCCACCGCCGAAGTAGACAGAGTTCATGTAGAACTCGAGGATCCGCTCCTTGGAAAACCGGCGTTCGACTTCAGCTGAGACGAAAGCCTCTGTGACCTTGCGTCGAATGGTGTTTTCCGAGCCGACGAAGGCGTTTTTGACGACCTGCTGGGTGATGGTTGACCCACCCCGGGTGGTGTCGTAGAGAATGTTGTCGATGGCTGCGGAGAAAATCGCCGAGAAGTCGACACCTTCGTGCTCGAAGAATTCGCTGTCCTCAGCAGCGAGCATCGCGTCGACCATCACCTGGGGGATGGCGCTGTAGGGGATCGGCTCTGAGTTACGCCCGTCGTGGAGCTCGGCGAGCAGCTCTCCCGAATCCGCGTAGATCTGACTGGTGCGGCTCAGGTCGGGGAGGGTCAGCTGCATCGAGCGGGTATCGGGCACCCAATCGTCGGTCACGTCCTCGAAGGTCCCGTATGCCGAGTTTGCACCCAAGAACGCGAAAAGGCCCACCCAGCCGGAGAGCAGGAGTGACATAGAGAGGAGAGTGGCGAAAGCACCGAACCAACGTCCGCGCCTTTCGCGAGCCTCTATCTGATGGATGAGGGACTTTTTTGCCATCTGAGAGATTGACGTCACCGGCGGCCAGCAAGTTCCCGACCTACGATCCGGTTGACTTCTGTAAGGATACAGCCCGGCATGAATAAACCCCGGATCACCACCAGCAACATCGAGATTCAGCCGGTCTATAACGACCTGCCTCCGTCTCACCAATCCGAATCGCCCGGGGAGTACCCCTACACCCGCGGCCCCTATCCATCGATGTATCGGGGTCGTTTGTGGACGATGCGCCAATATGCCGGTTTCGGCACGGCTGGTGAGACCAACCGCAGGTTCCACTCGCTGCTCGAGGCGGGCCAGACAGGGCTCAGCGTTGCTTTCGACCTCCCCACCCAGATGGGGCTCGATTCCGACCACGAGCTGTCGGCAGGCGAAGTCGGCAAGGTGGGCGTGGCCATCGACACCCTCGGGGACATGCGGACCCTGCTCGAGGCGATACCGCTCGGGGAGGTGTCCACTTCGATGACGATCAACTCCACCGCAGCAGCCCTGCTTCTCCTCTACGAGCTCGTTGCCGAAGAACAGGGTGTGGCGGCAAGTTCGTTGCGCGGTACGGTGCAGAACGACATCCTCAAGGAGTATGTGGCAAGAGGCACCTATATCTATCCTCCCCGACCGTCACTGCGGCTGGTAACCGACCTCTTCGCTTATGCCAGCGAGAACATCCCCAATTGGAACACGATTTCGATCAGTGGATATCACATCCGCGAAGCAGGTTCTACGGCAGCCCAGGAGCTGGCGTTCACCATTGCCAATGGTTTGGCCTACGTGTCGGCAGCGCGCGAGGTCGGCCTCGACCTCGATGACTTCGGCCCTCGGCTCTCCTTCTTCTGGAACGGTCACAACAACCTCTTCGAGGAGGCGGCCAAATTTCGCGCCGCACGTAGGATCTGGGCGAGGCGGATGCGGGAGATGGGGGCGAAAGACCCGAGGACGGAGGTGATGAGATTCCACGTCCAAACTGCGGGATCCACCCTCACCGCGCAGCAGCCGCTGAACAACATCGCCCGCACCACGCTGCAGGCTCTTGCCGCTGTCCTCGGGGGCACCCAGTCGCTGCACACAAATGCTTATGACGAAGCCCTCGGCCTGCCAACCGATGAGTCAGCCCTCGTCGCCCTTCGCACCCAACAGGTCATCGCCAATGAGTCAGGGGTAGTCGATACCGTCGACCCGCTCGCCGGCTCGTACTTCGTGGAATCCCTGACCGATGAATTGGTGACCCTGGCCGACGAACTGATCGACCGCATCGAGGAAATGGGTGGCGCGGTGCGGGCTATCGAAGACGGATGGATGCAGGGGGAGATCGAGGAGGCCGCCTACCAGGAGGCGAAGCGTCAGTCAGATGGCTCCAGCGTGGTGGTGGGAATGAACAAATTCGCCAGCGCAACGGATGCGCCCATCCCGGTACTCGACGTCGACCCCGACCTCGAAGCTGCCCAAATCGAACGAACCCGGCGATGGCGTGAGCAACGAGACACGGCCGAGGTCGAGTCGGCGATCGAGGCGCTGACAGCCATCGCGGCGACATCCGAGAACCTGCTCCCACCGATGAAGGAGGCGCTGCGGGCCGGTGCCACGGTCGGCGAGGTCTCCGATGCTCTGCGCGGTGTTTTCGGTGTGTTCCGACCTGGCGGATGAAGGGACGAATCGCCTATGCGGTTAGCGTCCAAAGCTGCACATGAACCGATCAAGCACTCATCTCCTGATTATCGGTGGGGGTCCGGCGGGCACCCAGGCGGCAACGACCGCCGCGGCTAAAGGCGCAACCGTAACGCTGGTAGAAAAGGACCTCATTGGCGGTGCGGCCCACCTCTGGGACTGCATCCCGTCGAAGACAATGGCCGCCAGCGCGTTACGCCACACCTCTGTCCGGAACGCGGCAAAGCTGGGGTTGGTCACCCATCCGGGCAAGGTCGACACCGAAGTCCTCTCCTCGAGGATCAAGGACATCACCGAGGACATCCACCACAACTGGGTCAGGATGCTGGCCTCCCAGGACGTGCGGACGATGGAAGGCTTCGGTCGTTTCACTGGCCCCAACTCTGCAGAGATAACCGGACCGGACGGAACGGTCGCCGCAATCGAATTCGACAAGGCCATGATCTCGACCGGCTCGGCACCGCGGATCCCTGATTGGGCGCCGGTAGACGGGAAGAAAGTACTCACCACTCGCCACTGCTACGACCTGGGCCTGATCCCCGAGCACTTGGTAGTAATCGGCTCGGGTGTGACCGGCGTCGAGTTCGTGCACATCTTCGAGAGCATCGGCTCGAAGGTCAGCCTCGTCGTCTCCCGCCAACAAATCCTTCCCCACCGCGACGCTGAAGTGGCGGCTGTGCTCGAAGAGGGGTTCATCGAGCGGGGAGTGAGGCTCGTCATCGGCGCCCGCGCCGAAACGGTCGAAGTCGAAGGCGACGAGGTCGTGGTCACCTGCAACGACGGCCGGATCATCCGTGGCTCCCACGCATTGTTGGCGGTAGGATCCGTTCCACTCACCGAAGGCCTGGGACTCGAGGCGGCCGGCATCGAATCGGACCACGGCTACGTCACTGTCGATGAGTATCAAAGGACGTCCGTCCCGCATATCTATGCAGCAGGTGACGTGACCGGCCAGATGCCGCTGAGCTCGGTGGCGTCGATGCAGGGCCGCAAGATCGCCCGCCACGCCCTCGGTCTCCCTGTGGAACCGCTCGACTACGACAAAGTGGCCGAGGCCATCTTCACCGAGCCGGAGATTGCTTCGGTCGGCCTCGCCGAAGTCGACGCTGCCGCCCAGGGCCGCAAGGTGCGGACCACCAAGGTCCCGTTCGCCTCCAACGCCCGCTCCGTCCTCCAGTTCTACACACGTGGTTTTGTCAAGGTGATCTCCGACCCCGCCACCGGTGTCGTGCTGGGCGGGACGATCGTCGGGCATCGCGCCTCTGAGTTGATTGGTGTGGTCGCACTGGCGGTCCAGGCCGGTGTCACCTCCAACACTCTGGTCAATACCCTGATGGTCCACCCCTCTATGACCGAGGCCATCACCGACGCTGCCGAGTAACCCTTCAAGATCTTCCGCCCAGAGGCTTGAGGAAACCTTGACGGCCTGCTGAAGCGGGGTTGAGCAGGTATCTCCGATATTGGTGCTGTGCCACAGGAGGTATCAGAAATGCTCAGGAAAATACTCGGAGTCGTCACCGCCGTAGCAGCAGGACTTGTTGTGGTTGGGGTGGCCTGGGCGTCGAGTGACGCCGGGTCTTCCACAACTTCGTCGTCGTTCGTCGCAACTTCGGTCAATTCCGAATCGTCGTCGACGACTGCTGGAGGTTCGACAAGCAGCATCGCACGGGACAGCACGTCCACGTCGCTCGGCGGCTCCACTTCGACCTCGATCGGGTCGGGCACCACTTCGACCTCGCTCGGGTCGAGCACGTCCACGACCATCGGGAGTTCGTCGAGCACGTCCACGACCATCAACAACACGACGTCCACATCGTTCGATGACAGCGACATCCCGGTGCCCGACGGGACATATCACTACCAGGTGGCCACGGCAGGGTCGGTGACGATCCAGGTGGACAGCGGTGCGATGTCCCTGGCGTCGGTAAACACGAACGCAGGCTGGAAATACACGGTCGAAAAGAACCACTCCGACGACATCGAGATCGGATTCGAGAAGGGTGACGCCGAAGCCAGCATCCGGGTCAAGGCCGACCACGGGAAGCTGGACGTCGAGATCGAGTCGAAGAGCGGCTGAACGAGTTTGGACCGGCCGTCCGTAGTCGAACCCCATCCATTACGACGGTCGGTCCAATTACTTGATGATTGCGATTACCTGCCCGGGGGAAACTGTGTCTCCGGGCTCGACTCTGAGGTCGACGACTTCGCCGCCGTTAGGGGTGGTGACTTCGTTTTCCATCTTCATCGCTTCGAGAACACAGAGGGCGTCTCCGGCCTTCACCGACGAACCGGCCCTGACGTGGACTTTGACGATGGTCCCTTGCATCGGTGCGGTGATCACCCC
>JBGTCK010000021.1:0-17376 GCA_041748855.1 Acidimicrobiia bacterium | reverse complement strand
GTCACCTTCGTTTGGGCCGTTCTCGTCCAAGACTTAAACCTCGATCAGCTCTTCTTCTTTGTTCGCGACCAGCTTGTCGATGCGATCGATGTGCCTGTCGGTCAACTTCTGCAACTCATCTTCGCCTCTTCGGATGTCGTCGTCGGATATTTCGCCATGGAGATTTTCCATCTCGCTCTTGGCGTGGCGTCGAACATTGCGCACCGCGACCCGGCCTTCCTCAGCCATTTGCTTCACGACGCGGATCAATTCCTTGCGACGCTCTTCGGTGAGAGGTGGGAAAGCAATCCTCACCACCGAGCCGTCGTTGGTCGGATTGAGCCCGAGGTCGGCCTGTTGGATGGCGCGTTCGATTTCTCCGATCGAGCTCTGGTCGAACGGGTTCACCACCAGGAGTCTGGGCTCGGGCACGCCGATGGAAGCAAGCTGCTGGAGCGGGGTAGCGGCGCCGTAGTACTGGACCTGAATACGTTGCAGGAGCTGGGGGTTGGCCCGACCGGTGCGCACGGTGGAGAATTCGGCGGAGACGTGTTCGATCGCGCCGTCCATCTTCAACTCGGCCTCTGTCAGCAAGTCGTCAATCATGGCCGCCTCCTAGGAGTCTGTTGGATAATGCCGTTTCCCAGATTGGCGGCCAGGCGCGCCAATCGCAAGGCCGAGGTTTCGCCACTCCTCGGTCCGGAATGGCGGAGCCGAGAACGCAGCGAGTGGTGATGCCTGGCCGTCAAGATGGGTGACATGCATTGTTCAACGGACTCCCAGTCAGTGGACAATTGTGCCGATCTCGTCCCCGCGAACCGCCCGGAGGATATTGCCTGGCTTCGTCATGTCGAAGACGATGATCGGAACGCCGTGCTCTTTGCACATGGTAACTGCCGTGGTGTCCATCACCTTGAGCTCTCGGGAGATGAAATCCATGTAGGACAGATCGTTGATCCGTTCCGCATCGGGATTCGTCGCCGGGTCGGAGTCATAGATGCCATCCACCTTGCTCGCCTTGAGCAGACCGTCCGCATCCATCTCGATGGCGCGAAGGGCCGCAGTGGTGTCTGTGGTGAAGAAGGGATTGCCCGTCCCCGCGGCGAAGATGACGACCCTTCCCTTCTCCAGGTGGCGCTTCGCCCGCAGCCTGATGTAAGGCTCGGCGAGTTCTTGCATCGTGATCGCACTCTGAACTCGGGTGTCAACACCCTGCTTTTCGAGGGCGTCGCGCAATGCCAGAGCATTGATGACTGTTGCCAGCATTCCCATGTAGTCGGCGGACGCGGGATCCATCCCCTTCGCCGCAGAGGAAACACCACGGAAGATATTGCCCCCGCCAACCACAATCGCGGTCTCGGTGCCGTCGGCAACGCCACTGGCAATCTCCTCGGCGACCCTGATAACTGTGAGCGGGTCGATCCCGTAGCCGATAGTCGGATCGGCGAATGCCTCCCCGGACAGCTTAAGGAGAACCCTTCGTCGTGGACCCTTGGTCAAAATTCCTCTATTCACCGACCGCTATGCGTGACATCCGGCGGATGGATATGTTCTCACCCATCCGGGTTGCGAGCTGAGAGATCATCTCGCCTACCGACCCGTCGAACTTATCACTGTTGACAAACTTCTGGTCGTAGAGGACGTTGTCGGCGTACCACGACTCGATCTTCCCTCCGACGATCTTCTCGATCACCTGTTCGGGCTTGCCCTCGGCAGCAGCCTGGCGTGCAATCAGATCGCGCTCTTTCTCGAGGGTGTCCGGATCGACATCCTCGCGGCGCAGCCATCCGGGGGCTCCCCAGCTGATGTGCATCGCAACGTCGGCGGCCACCTGGCGGAATTCGTCGCTCTTGGCGACGAAATCGGTCTCACACGCGAGTTCGATCATCACCCCGAGAACGGGGCGACCGTTCTGCTCGTGCAGGTATGCGCCGATTGTCCCTTCGTTTGCCTCGCGATCGGCCCGCTTCGCCATCTGGGCCTGGCCACGTTCCCGGAGCAGTTCGAACGCTTTGTCGAAATCGCCCGCGGCGTCGGTGAGTGCCTTCTTGGCATCCATCATCCCCACCCCGGCGGTCTGCCGCAGCTTCTGGATGTCTTTAGCTGTTACTTCGGACATGTATTCTCCTACGACGCTTCCGGCTCGGCGGCCGCCTTCTTGCCCTTGGTGAAGGCTTCACGCCCTTCGATGATTGCGTCGGCGAGCGCACCCGCGATGAGATCGGAGGCACGAATCGCATCGTCGTTGCCTGCGATCACGTACTCGATGTTGTCGGGGTCGCAGTTGCTGTCGACGAGTGCAATCACCGGCAGACCGAGTCGGGAGGCTTCCTTGACGGCCGTCGCCTCGACGTTGACATCGACGATGAAGACCGCCTCGGGCAGCCTCTCCATCGCAGCAACACCACCGAGGTTCGCTTCGAGCTTGGCCAGTTCGCGACTGAGCTTCAGCCGCTCCTTTTTGGTGAGCTCGGAGTTCTCGTGGGTTGCCTCCATTTGACGGAGCTCACGCATGTAGAAGATCCGCTTCTGGATCGTCTGGAAGTTGGTGAGCATTCCACCAAGCCACCTGTAGTTGACATAGGGGCTTCCGGACCGTTCGGCGTGTTCGGCCACAGAGGACTGGGCTTGCTTCTTCGTCCCGACAAAGAGGACGCTCCCGCCGCGTGCTGCGATCTCGTTGACGAACTTCATTGCTACGGCCACCTGATCGACGGTCTGACGCAGGTCGATGATGTGGATTCCGTTGCGCTCTCCGTAGATATACGGGCGCATTTTCGGGTTCCAGCGTCGGGTCTGATGTCCGAAATGGACGCCAGCCTCCAGCAGCTGTTTCATTGTCACCGTGGGCACGGTTGATTTCCTTTCTGGTTTGACTTCCGCCTGCCGGTGTTCCCACTCCGTTTCCGGGTGATCCTCTTTCGGCCATCGCTTGCGCATGGGCCGACCAGGGAGGATGGACAGACGTGCTTAGTGTGCGGAATTGTAGGGCCGGACGCACCCGTTGGGTAATCAGCCGATGGCGAGCTCGCCGAGGCGGTTACGCAGCGACATCATGGTCTTGGCGTGAATCTGACAAACCCGCGACTCGGTGACACCGAGGACTTCGCCGATCTCGGACAATGTCATGCTTTCGTAGTAGTAGAGGGTCACAACCAGCCGATCGCGCTCGGGAAGCTTATTGATCGCTTCGACCAGGCCCTCACGCGTCTCCTCGGTCTGGACTGCGGCTTCGGGCGAAATCCCGCGGGGGTCGGCGAGCATGTCACCCATCGTCGTCGATGACTCCGAACCAACCATCTCATCGAGCGCCGCGATTCCTGTGCGGCCGATCTCGGCAAGAGCGGACTGCAAATCGTCGACTGACATGTCGAGCTGCTTGGCCAGTTCTTCCTCGGTGGGGGCACGCTGCAGGCGATGCTCCAACTCGGCGACGGCGGTCTCTATGAGCCGGCTCCTGGATCTGACGGAGCGGGGGACCCAGTCGAGGGCCCGCAGCTCGTCGAGGATGGCTCCTTTGATCCGATTGATCGCGTAGGTCTCGAACTTGAACCCTCGCTCGGGCTCGAACTTGTCGATTGCATCGATGAGGCCGAAAAGCCCGTAGGAGGCGAGGTCGTTCTGGTCGACAGAACGGGGCAGCCCGGCGCCGACACGTCCGGCGACGTATTTGACCAGCGGGGAGTAATGGAGGATCAATCTTTCCCGAACCGAGGTGCTTCCGTCGGCCTTGAAAGAAGCCCAGAGTTCGTCGATGACGCTCTGGTCAGGCTCTCGGATGGCTTCGGTCATAGGTCCCTCTAAGGTGTTCGCGGGTTACTGCAGTGTATATCTGCGTCGTCGCCAGGTCAGTATGACCCAACAAATCTTGGACAACGCGTAAATCCGCGCCTCCTTCGAGTAGGTGGGTTGCGAAGCTGTGGCGCAAGGCGTGGGGGAAAGTTGCAACGCGCTGGCTGACCACCCGTCGCAGCCCTCTGGGGCCGAGGTCGCCGCCTCTGGCCCCCACCCACAGGTGGTTCCCGCCAGATCCCTCGACCAGTGAAGGCCGTCCATTGTGGAGATAGTTCGCCAGGGCGGCCTGAGCGGGCCGGCCGACCGGCACCTGTCGGCCCTTCCCCCCTTTGCCCACGACAGAGATGATGTCTGCTCCGACGTCCTCGACGGTCAGCGACGCGAGCTCGGAGATCCGGAGCCCGGTGGCGTAGAGGAGTTCGATGATTGCGACATCCCTCGAACCAATCGGATCAGAGGCGTCGATTCCCTCGATCGCCGCCACGAGGTGCCGGGAGGGGATAGCATGCGGCAGCGGCCGGTCCAGCTTGGGACGGGAGACCGTTTCGAAGGGGTTGACACTCAGCTCGCCACGGCGGCCGGCATCCCCATAAAAGCTCGACACCGAGGAAGCCTTGCGCGAGATCGAACGCCGCGAATACTTGCGGGTGTCGAGAAACGCCAGGTAGCGCCGGGCATCTCTACGCCCAACATCGGCAACCGAGGCCAAGCCCGACCGGTCGCAGAAGTCGAAGAACTGGGCGAGATCACGGCAGTACGCCTCGATCGTGTGTGGGGAAAGGCCGCGTTGGTCCCGCAGACGGGACAGGTATCTGTCGACCGGGGCTGCCGCCCAATCGGGGACCTGGGGAAGGTTCACACGTCCATGGTATTGGAATTCAGGGGCTGTAACGGGTCACCGGGCGTACGAAGTCCCCGGAGCGGACCACTTCACCAGCTATTTCGAGTCGGCCCAGACGGGCCAGGGCTTCCTTAATCGAACAGTCCCAGAACGCAGGGAGGTCCTCGATGTCGATCCCCGACTCGGGAAGCCCACCATCTGCTGAGGCCAGAGAGCCCTCGGCCACCGTGCCAGTCAGGAGCGAGAGTTCGGCGATCAGGTCTTCGGCGCCGAAGATCGGGATCGCCCCATCACGGATCAGCTGGTTGGTCCCCTCCGATGCCTCCCGCCCGATATCGCCGGGTACTGCGAATACCGGTCGGCCCATCTCAGCGGCGAGCACGGCGGTGATCTGCGCTCCGCCGGCGAGCTTCGACTCGACAACGACCACGGCGAGCGATAGTGCAGCAATCAACCGGTTCCGCGCCGGAAACCTCCAACGGTCAGGGGGCGTGGCGCCGGGATATTCCGACACAAGTGCTCCGCCCAGCTCGACAAGCTGTCCCGCAAGTGGCGCGTTCTCACGCGGGTAGATGTGGTCGAGCCCGGACCCGAGGACTGCCACACCTCGCCCGCCGGTCTCGACTGTCCCCCGATGTGCCGCCGCATCGATGCCGCGGGCCAACCCGCTCACGGTCACCCAGCCTGCCGTGGCGATCCGTCTCCCGATGGAGCCTGCGATCTCAAGGCCGTAACGGGTGCATTTTCTGGTGCCGACAACGGCAATAGAAACGCCGAACGGGACCGAACCCCTCACGTAGATCGGAGGCGGCTTCTCCAGGTCCAACAGTCCCGCTGGATATCGGTCCGCACCGGGCGACAGCAGGGTCGTGTCGGTGGCACTCACCAGATGCCACGCAGCGACAGCGCCTCGGCGACTTGGTCGTCCTCAACCGACGCATGCTCGAAGTCGGCGAGTGTCTGGGCAACCCTCCGCACCCGGACCGCACCCCGGGCAGTGATCGCTCCCGACTCCAGCGAACGCACAAGGAGAGCACCTGCTGACTGGGTCATTGGGAGAGCGGTCAGGTCGCGGTCGGAGAGGTCGCGATTGAGAGCCCCCCGTGCCATCTGGGCTTCCCGTGCCGAGAGAACCCGTTCCAGGATCGCTGCGGTGGCCTCACCACCAACCGAGCGGTACTCGTCTCCATCCACCCGCTTGACGTGGACCGCCAGGTCGAAACGGTCCAGCATCGGACCGGAGATGCGTTGGCGATAGCGCTGACGCGCCGACTCCGGACACCGGCACGGCTTTCGGGGATCCCCCCAGTATCCGCAGGGACAGGGATTGGTGGCGCCGACGAGCTGGAAGCTGGCGGGAAACTCCAGGGATGCTCCCTGTCGGGAAATCAACACCCGACCCTCTTCCAGTGGCTGGCGCAAAGCGTCGAGGTGTGACCGGGGGAATTCCGCGAGTTCATCCAGAAAGAGAATCCCGCGATGGGCGAGAGAAATCTCTCCCGGCGTGGGGATGCCGGTCCCGCCCCCGACCAGCGCGGCCCGTGTCGCAGTGTGATGAGGAGCACGGAACGGCGGGATGGGAGAGATGACATCACCAAGACCTGCATTGGCTCTGATCAATGCGACCTCGATCGAGGCAGCATCATCGAGCAAGGGCAGGATGCCCGGGAGGCGTCGGGCCAGCATGGTCTTGCCCCCGCCGGGCGGGCCGTGGAAGAGGATGTGGTGGCCCCCAGCCGCTGCAATCTCGAGCGCCCGCTTCGCCAGCGCCTGGCCCCGCACGTCGGCCATGTCCGGCAACGCCTGATCTTCTGCGACGGATGGCTCAGGCTGCAACGCCGTGCGGCCCATCCCTTCAGCCAGGACGGCTACCGCGTCGGCCAGGGTCTCGATCGGATGCACTTCCGACCCCGGGACGAGTGCAACCTCCGCCGCATTTTCCCGCGACACCAGACACGGGATGCCGAGACGGGCACTCATCACCGCAGCACCGAGCGAGCTCCCGCCCTGTCTGACTTTGCCGTCGAGGGACAGCTCTCCCACCATGACTACCCGGGGCACGCGGCGAATCTGTTTGTCAGCGGCGAGGATGCTGATCGCGATGGGCAGGTCGTAATCGGAACCGCGCTTTTTCAAGTCGGCCGGAGCGAGATTGATGGTCAGCTCGCGGTGGGGGAACTCGATGCCGGAAGAGTGGATCGCCGCCCGCACCCTGTCCTTCGCCTCCCGCAACGCAGTGTCGGGCAGGCCCGAAAGCTTGAACGAGTTGGTGGTCCCCCCGACATGGGCCTCCACCCGGACCGGACGGACATCCCCACCAACGAGCGCCACCGACAGCACAGCCGCATACATGTCCCCGAACCTACGGGCACAGAAGGGGAGGTTCTAGAGGTTCGACATCCGGTTTGTCTTACCGCGCTCACACGACCGCGGTTGCACCCACGCGGCGGGAGTCGGCCCAGGCGACCAGGTTGCCGTCGACCTTGCCGGCGCTGTTGACTCCGCCGAAGAACATGTGGGGCTCGTCATACCACCTGACTTCAGGCCCCGACAGATCGATCCCCGCCTCTGCTGCCACCGTGACGGGTTGAATACGCTCGGGGTGGAGTCGGGGATGCTCAACGGCAGCTTCGAGGGTGTCTCCGCCGAGGAGGAACCTGATCAGTGTGATCACCAGCGCCGAACTTATCCGATCGGCGCCGGGAGATCCGATCGCGATTACGTCGTCGCCCAAGCGAACCGTGGTCGGAGCCATGTTCGACATCATCCGCTCCCCCGGCACCATGGCTTCGACTCCACCGGGCAGCAGCTCGATCTCCCCGACAGAATTGTTCATCAGCAGCCCGGTCCCGGCCGGGACGATGCCAGACCCATAACCGGCGGAGAAGGTGGCGGCGACGGCGATTCCGTCGTCATCGACTGCAGAGACGGTGACCGTCGAAGGCGACTTAAGGCCAGCAGCGGCAAGCAGACTCTCCACGTCGGAGCCGAGAGTGTCCTCGAACTGGCGGCGATGCGTGAGCGCGGCCACAAGTGCATCCCGCCAGACAGCATGCGAGAGCGGCTCGGCGTTGCCGGCCACGGCACGGAGCGCGTCTAGAACTACCACTCCTCCTACTGCAGGCGGGGGGTTGGTCACCACCTGCCAACCGGCGATCTCCGTCCGGAGCGGATCCCTGAGGATCGCTTGATACTCGTCGAGATCGCGTGCGGTGATCTGCGACCCACGTGAGGACAGGTCGGCGACGATGCGCCCGGCGAGATCACCGCGATAGAAGGTGTCGGCGCCCTCTTCCCCGATCTGACGCAAAGTGGCGGACAGGTCGACAAACTTCACCGATTCACCGGTTTCCTTCAATCGGTCACCGTCATAGAGCGCCGACCGGGATGCGGGGTCCTGGCTGAAGATGAGCGGTCCGGAGTCGACCAGGTAGGTGCGACAGGCCTGGCTGAGAGGAAATCCGGGCTCGACGGTGTCGGCCACTAGGCCCATCAACTCCGACCAGGGCATGTGACCGTAGCGCTCCGACGCTACGGAGAGTGCGGCGAATGAGCCCGGCACTCCAATCGTGCCCGGTCCGACCAACGTCGTCACACCTCCGCCATACTCCATGGTCACCGACTCGCTGAGGCCGTCCCCGGAGAAACCAAGCCCCGGGACCGCCATATAACCGTCGATTACGACCGGAGACCCGTCGTCGGCATCGACGGTCACATACCCACCCGCCCCGGGGGCGCAGACACCGGGCTCGGTACACATAGCGACCAGGGCCATGACTACTGCTGCATCGGCAGCAGTGCCCCCCATCCCGACCACGGCCTCGCCTGCGGAAACGGCGATCCGGGACGGCGCCGCCAATCCCATCTGTGTCATCGAAAGCTCAACGACCTGTCCAGTCTGGGTCGCGCTTTTCGAGGAACGAGAGGATGCCTTCCGCGGCGTCTTCGGTGCCGAGGAGGATCGCCTGGGACTGCCCTTCCCAGCTCAGGGCATCAGCGAGCGACATCTCAAAAGACGCATTGAGCGCCTGTTTGGAAAACATCTGCGCTCTTGGCGCGCCGGCCAGGAACGAAGCGGCCATCTCGGTAGCCGCCTGACGGAGATCGCCGGGCTCGACGATCGAGGTGGCAAGGCCGATCCGCAGGGCTTCCTCGGCTGTGACGATCCGACCGCTCAGTGCCAGCTCTTTGGCCCGTTGCATGCCGACGATTCGGGGCAGCAACCAGCTCCCGCCGAAGTCGAGAGTGAGCCCGCGGCGGACAAAGATCTCGGCAAAACGCGCTCTGGACGTGGCGACGACAACGTCGCATCCGAGAGCGAGATTCATCCCGGCGCCCGCTGCTACTCCATCGACGGCAGCGATAGTGGGCTTGGAAAGCCGGTGCAGCGTGAGCGCGGCCTCAGAGACGATCTTCATTCTCCGATGCCGGGCGGTGACAGTCTGGATGTTGTCGATCCGGGAGGGGTCGAGGTCGGCGCCCGCGCAGAAGTCCCCGCCGGAGCCGGTAAGCACCAGGACTCTGGAGTCGGAGTCCTCGAATTCGCGGAAAGCGGTGGTCAGGTCGGACCAGCCGTCCATGGGCACCGCGTTCTTCCGTTCGGGCCGGTCGAGTGTCAACCAACGGACCCCGTCTATGTCCTCTGTATTCAGCCAATCCACCTACAAGACGGTAGACAAATCGAATCGCAGTTACCGTTCACAGTATGGGCTTCAACCCTTTTCGTGAACAGAACCGCTCCGCCGTCGATATCGTCATGGTGATTCTGGCGGTCGGTTCGGCTATTGCACTGGTGTTATGGGCGATCTTCTCGGGGTGACTGTCAGCCCGATTCAGCCCTATGCGGCACGCAAGGCCTACATCTGCCCGGGTTGCAGCCAATCGATTCCTGAAGGGACCTTCCACCTCGTGGTCGTGCCCGATGACGCTCCGGACCTGCGCCGCCACTGGCACCACGGCTGCTGGCACAAGGAGATGAGGAAGCGGTTCGGAACCTCAGGCGTCCCGACGATTCAAGCCCCACCACGTCAGTAGCAATCCGAGCCCCGTCCACCCGACGATGATCGCCACAGCATGGAGGGTGCTGACCGGCGCGGGCATGAACATGCTGGCTATGCCATCGAGGCCGAAGCTTCCAAAGATCCCGGTGGTCGCGCCAGTGAGAGAAACGTTCTGATAGGGACGCCAGAGAACCAGAAGGCCTTCACCGAAGGACAGAGCGATCACCGCACCAATGGCCGGACCCACCGAGCGGAGCAGCGCAACGAAACCGATGCCGAGAGAGACCCAGGCCAGTTGGCTCACCCCGACCTTCCAGAGCACGTGGAGCCAATCGCTCAACGAAGGTCCGCCGGTCCCCTCTGCAAAGAACGCGGCCATCGCTGCCCAGACCGCGATCCCGACCAGCATCGCCACCCAACTGGCAACAGTGAACACGATGAGGCGGGCTGCGATCTGCAAGCTCTTCCGGGACTCGCGGGTGAGCGTGGTCGCCCAGATCGTCGAAGCGAGCTCGCCGCCGAGAATCACCACCGCGAGGATCAGCGGGAACCAGGTCTGGCCAACTACCTGTTGGATACCCAGAAAATAGGCGTCCGGTCTCGCGATCACCGGCATGCCCTCGGTGGCGGCCCCTTCGAATATCTGAGCAAAGACCATCAGGAAGAACCCTGCCAACCCGGTGAAGATGACAATGATCAGGATCATCACCGGGTACAGCTTGCGCCCGGTCAGCTTGGTGATCTCGGCCTTGAGCAATCCGATCACTCCCGGGGCTCCGTCATTCCGAGGAACACCGATTCCAGGGTATCTCGCGCCGACTTAACCTCGGAGGGGTAGATCCCCTGGCCGGTGAGGGCCCGGATGATCCCGGCCCCGTCGCTCCCGGCGACAACGATCGACGTCTCATTCTCGGTCACCTCGAAGCCGGCCTGACGCAGCACACCTGCGGCCCGGGAGGGATCGACACCCTCGACGCGGGTGGCCACCGCACTCAGAAGCGACTCGAGCGGGCCCTGGGTGACCAGCTTCCCTTTGTCGATTACAACGACATTGTCAGCAAGGGCCTCCACGTCGGCAAGATCGTGGCTGGAAACCAAAACGGTCGTCCCGGACTCTGCCAGCTGGCGGAGCCGCGCCCGGAAGGCGTGCTGACCGGCCGGATCGAGCCCGTCGAGGGGCTCGTCGAGAAAAAGGATGCGGGGCGAGGCGAGGAGGGCCGCAGCAAGAGCGAGACGCTGTCGCATGCCTTTGGAGTACTGGTCGACGTTGCGGTTGGCATCGCCCGTCAACTCGACGAAGTCGAGCAATTCGTCGATCCGCTCGTGGCCACGGCCGAGAGTGTCAGCAGCCACCCGCAGGTTGCGCCTCCCGGTGATCGATTTGATCAGACCCGGTTCTTCGACAATGGCGCCCACTTCTTTGACGAGCTCGGGCAGGTCCCGGGGGATCGAATGGCCGAGGACCGTCATCTCCCCTTCGTCAGGCTTGGTCAATCCAAGCAAGGCGCGGAACGTCGTCGTTTTGCCAGCGCCGTTAGGTCCGAGGAAACCGGTGAGCTTTCCCGCTTCGATCTCAAAGTCGAGACCGTCGACTGCACGGATTCGCCCGTAGTTCTTGACGAGGCCCCTGACCTCGATCGCGTTTTCGACAGTCACCGGGCGACAGGCTACCCGTGCCAGGATTCAACACGCATTCAGCTCCCAGTGCACCACGTAATGGGTTTGGTGAATGCCCACTCCGATCAGGTCACAACGGCGTATCCCGAGTGCCTGGGCCAGACGACGCACCCGAGCTCGCTTATGCCTGTCGATCGCGTCGAGAGGGTGGTAGCTGCCGGTGCGGGTGCGAACTTCGACAACAAACGTAGTGGCATGGTCACTAGCGACGATGTCGACTTCGCCACCGGCGACAACCACGTTGCGGGAGACGATCTCGAGGCCTCGTCCTTTCAGGTAGAGGCAGGCAAGGAACTCGCCAAGCTCGCCGGTGCTGAGCCGTGCTAGATCGGGATTTCCTGCTGGTCGACTTCTTCGATGTTGACGTCGCGGAAGGTCAGGACTTTTACGGAAGACAGGAATCGGGCGGGTCGGAACATGTCCCATACCCAAGCATCGTTCATTTCCACCTCGAAGAACATGGAGCCGTTAGTCGATCGGACCTCTAGGTTCACCTGGTTGGCGAGATAGAACCTGCGCTCGGTCTCGACGACATACTTGAACATCGGGAGCACATCTCTGTACTCCTGGTAGATCTTTAGCTCGACCTCGGTTTCGTAACGCTCCAGATCTTCTTCCATGGTCTCCTCAAACACAATGGCGCGTTCCGATGATATGCCTCCGCGATATCTATACATCCCGAATTCGGGGCTCGCGATGAAAAAATCCGGGTTTTGTCTTGCTAGAGCCCGCCGAAACGGGAAAGCGGCCAGATCACCACG
Source organism: Acidimicrobiia bacterium (assembly GCA_041748855.1). Classification (GTDB taxonomy): domain Bacteria; phylum Actinomycetota; class Acidimicrobiia; order Spongiisociales; family ZC4RG35; genus MA-ANB-1. The sequence goes on along the minus strand of JBGTCK010000021.1, from coordinate 5,323 downwards.
AACGCCCTGCCGATAACGTTGTCTACAGAGACAGGTCCGAATCGTCTGCTGTCGAAGCTCTCGTCGCGGTTGTCACCCATCACAAATACTGAGTCGGCGGGGATCTCCACGGGGCCGAAGTCGGGGAGGAAGCTGGCATCGGTGTACACCTCGGCAATCGGTGAGCCGTTGATAAGCATTTCTCCGTTTCTGATTTCGAGTGTCTCGCCAGGGAGGCCGACGACTCTCTTGATCAGGTCGTCGAGCCCTCTCGTCCTGATGCCGACGGCTTCGAGAACCGACCGGATCACCGCTTCGGGAACGGTCTCAGTGCTCTCCGGCTCCATCGGGTTGGTGAAGACGACGATGTCGCCCCTGTCGACTTCGCCCATCTGATACGCCAGTTTGTTCACCATCACCCGATCGTTCACCTGGATGGTCGGCTCCATCGAGACCGAGGGGATCCAGAACGGTTGGATCAAAAAGGTTTTAACTACGACCGCAATGACCAGGGCGGTGAGCAGCAGCCCGGGAAGCTCGGCCCAAAACGAACGCCGACGCTTTGAAGGCGGCGGCGTTTCGTCGGGGGGGTCTCCGATATCGTGGGTGTGCTCTCGAGCGGTCAGTCCCGCAGCTCCTTGATACGAGCCGACTTGCCGACGCGATCACGCAGGTAGTAGAGCTTGGAGCGACGGACATCGCCGCGGCGAAGCACCTGGATCGAGGAAATTATCGGGGCATGGAGCGGGAAGACACGCTCGACGCCGACACCGAAACTGATCTTGCGCACTGTGAATGAGGCTCGGATCCCGCTGCCATTTCGGGCGATCACCACACCTTCGAACGCCTGGATCCGCTCGCGGCCCGCTTCGACCACACGCACGTCGACACGAACTGTGTCGCCGGGTCGAAAGTCGGGGATGTCGTCGCGCAGGTGCGCGCTTTCAACGGCCTCAAGATGGTTCATGGGAAACTCCTAAAGATGCCGGTGTGTCGAATCTGTCCGGCGAACCGCAATTGTATCAGTTCTCAGAATTCTCGCCATCCGAGAGTAAGTCCGGGCGTCGTTGCCTGGTCCGTTCCACTCGCTGACTGCGCCGCCACTCTTCGATCAGGGCGTGATCTCCTGATAGGAGGACCTCGGGAACCGATTGCCCTTCGAACTCCGCCGGACGGGTATAGACAGGCTCCTCGAGCAGCCCGTCGCGGAACGATTCGGTGCGGGTCGACTCAGGGTTGCCGACCACGCCCGGGAGGAGGCGGGCAACTCCCTCGATCACCGCCGCGGCCGCCGCTTCCCCGCCGGCGAGCACGAAGTCGCCCAACGAGGCTTCTTCCTCGATGTAATTGTCGGCCACACGCTGATCGACACCCTCATAACGCCCACAGACGAGAGTGAGCGCCTCGATCTCAGCCCAGCGGTCCAGTGTCTCCTGGTTGACCGGCGATCCGGAAGGTGTGAGCAATACCCGGTGAGTCCCGTCTAGGGGCCGGAGGGCGTTGGCCAGCGGCTCCACCCGCATCACCATCCCCGGGCCTCCCCCGAACGGAGCGTCGTCGAGTTGACGGTGCCTACCCAACCCGTGATCCCGCAATTGAATCAACTCCACCTCGAGCACCCCGGACTCAATCGCCCTCCCCACAATGGAAAGGTCGAGGATCCCGTCAAAAAACTCCGGAAAAATGGTGACAACATTGATTTTCACCCAAGTGAGGCTAACTGTCTCCAAGCACCCGAAGGAAGCGGCTGTTCCCCCAGCGACCGAAGGGAGCGGCTGTTCCCCCAGAGACGAAGTCGAGTGGGGGAAAGGTCCCTGTCGGCCCGGAGGGCCGAGAGGTAAGGGGGACTGAGACTCTCCAAGTTGAGAGAGTCCGCGTCCGTGGCGCGTTCAAGCACCGTTGGTGGGAACGCCCTACCCTCCCCGGCTCCTTCGTCGCCGGTACTCCCTCCGCACGCGGCGGGAGAGCTGCGATCAGACCCGCTCGATCACCATTGCCATGCCCTGGCCGCCGCCAACGCACATCGTCTCGATGCCGATGGTCTCGTCGAGGGTCTGCAAGTCGTTGATCAGGGTTCCCATGATGCGAGCACCGGTCATCCCGAAGGGGTGGCCGAGAGCGATGGCTCCGCCGTGGGGGTTGAGCTTGTCCATGTCGATGCCCAATTCGTCGGCACTCGCCAGCACCTGAGCGGCGAAAGCCTCGTTGATTTCGATGACGTCGACATCGTCCAGGGACATCTTCGCCCTGGCCAGCACATTGCGGACGGCGCCGACAGGCCCCATCCCCATGTACTCCGGTTCGAGGCCGACCACCGAGGAGGCAACGATCCTTGCCAGCGGGCTGAGACCCAATTCCTTAGCCCTCTCATCGGACATGACGAGAACTGCCGCCGAGCCGTCGTTGAGGGGACACGAGTTGCCTGCTGTCACCGAGCCGTCGGGCCGGAATGCGGGTGGGAGCTCGCCGAGCTTCTCCAGAGTGGTGTTGGGCCGCGGCCCGTCATCGTCTTTGATGGTCCGTCCGTCAGGGAGTTCGATCGGAACGATCTCGCTATCGAAAAAGCCGTTCTTCTGGGCTTCGACCGCGCGGTCCTGGGAACGCTTGGCGAACTCATCCATCCGCTGCCGGGTTATCCCGTACTTCTCGGCGACATTCTCAGCTGTGTTCCCCATCGGGATGTAGACATCATTGATGTAGTCGGGCCGAGAATTGTCGGTGAAACGGGGGTTGAGGTCTTCTGAGTCGAAACCCTTGCCGTAAGTCCGGGAGACGGATTCGGTTCCGGCAGCGATGTAGGTGTCACCTTCGCCGACAACGATCGCGTGGAATGCCATCCGGATCGTCTGCAATGAGGAGGCACAGAATCGGTTGACCGTTGTTGCCGGAACGGTGTCGGGCATCCCCGCGAGCAGCGAGGCAGGCCGTGCCAGGTTGAAACTCTGTTCGGAGTGGGTGAGACCACAGCCCAGCATCACGTCGTTCACGCTGGACCGATCCACCTGGGGCACCTTCTCCATAACCGCGTTGATGGCATGGGCTGCGAGGTCGTCGGCGCGAACTTCGATCAACGAGCCCTTGTAGGCTCGCCCTATCGGGCTTCGGGCGGTGGCGACAATGACTGCCTCGGGCATGTTGACTCCTTTTGAATGATCGCTCAAAGGTTAACCAACACTTACGCTGTTGGATTATGCCCCGCGTCCTCGCCTGTCTCCTCCTCTTCGCCACAGCTTGTGGCGGTGAGACCACGCTGACCACTCCCCCGCCATCGACTTCGTCAACCACCACGCTGCCCTCCTCCACCACGACCACCACTGTGTCACCCGGAATTGGTTGTCCCAACGAAATCGAGTTCGTCGCCTCGGGTCAGATCGATCGGATCACCCAGCCGAGTTCGGACAGCCGTACCCTCGGACTGGTGTCGCGACAGGTCACCGACGGTTGCGAGCGTTTCGGCTTCGACTTCGACACTGCCGAGAACGCCCCTGCAACGACCCCGCCCTCGGTCATTGCCTCGTTCCTCGAGGGTGAGCGTGTGATCAGGATCTCTTTGGGCATCGATCGCACCGTGATGACCGACCAACTGGTGGAGACGAGACTGGTCGACAGGATGTTCGTGGTACGGGCGCTCGACGGATCGATATTCGTCGACCTCCACCTCAAGGAGAAGGCAAATGCGCGCATCAGCCTGTCCAACACCCCGGCACGTCTCACCATTGAATTGCACCCGGCGCCGGGGGAGATCGGCCCGGCACCGTCAGTTTCGAGCCGAACCGTTCTCCTCACGCCTGCCGCTGGGGCGACTGTCGGAGAGGAGGTTGCGATCACGGGTTATGCGCGCACCGCTGAGGCGAACGTATTAGTTGTCGCTGCGAGAGCCGAGGACGTGCTGGTCGAAAAGTCGACCACGGCAGCCGACTGGCTGGAAACGTGGGGGGAGTTCACAACAACTGTGACGCTGCCGACGGGCACGATCGACCTGTTTGTTGGCGAGGAGTCGCCGGCCGACGGGAGCCTTCAGGGCGTGACCCTCAGACTGACGGTTCAATAAGCCCTTCGATCGGCGCAATCACGACGAATCCGCCGGCCATGTCCACCGTCGGCACCAGCGCTGTGACGAAAGGAACCTCAAAACGCCCACCCGCTGCGTCGACGACCAGCCGGTCCTGGGCTCCACCTGTAACCAGATCGGCTACTTCACCCACTCGATTGCCATCAGCATCTCTCGCTTCGAGGCCGATCAGATCTTCGGGCCAATACTCGTCGTCACCGAGTTCACGGCGCTCGGTAGCGATCACGTCGTTGCCCCGGATCGCTTCAGCCGCAACCCTCGAAGTGATGCCCACGAGTTTGAGGTGATGGCCGCGATCGGCGCGGCGAATCGAAGCTACCTCAAATTGGCGGCCATCGATATAGACCGATTTGCCTGGTTCGAAGTGAACGAGGTCTCCCTCGTCCACATAGAGGCCGATATGTCCGTCGAGGCCGTGGGGGCGACCCAGGCGCCCGATGACGAAACGGGGCTCAGTCGATGAATTCGACTCCGGCACTGATCCCCACTTCTTCCCCGGCAGCACCAGCGGCGGCGCGGATGGCCTTGGCGACCCGCCCGCGACGGCCGATAACGCGGCCCATGTCGGACTTGGCCGTGCGGACCTCGGCCACGACATCGTCAGGGCCCTGCTCTACGACCGTCACCGAAACCTCGTCCGGTTCCTCGACGATGCTCTTGACTATGTACTCGACGACTCGTTCGACAATCTCACCCTTGGCCATGGCCTATTCCTCCTCGCCCGTGGCGTCTTCGACTGCTTCTTCTGTCCCGGCAGCCACGGCGGCGACGGCCTCATCTTTGGATTCCGGCGCTTCTTCGGCAGCCGCTTCCGGAGTCTCCTCAGCGGTCTCTTCGGCTGCCACTTCCTCGGCGGCCGCTTCCTCGACGGAGGGCGGCGCAGGCGTGCCGATGGTGTGGATCTGGCCGGTACGGACCTTCATCGTGTTCATGGCTCCGGAGATGTTGAGGAGCTTTTCGACAGCTTCGGTGGGTTGGGCACCTTTGGCAAGCCATTCGACAGCCTTCTCGTTGTCGATCTCGACGAGTGAGGGGTCCTCGAGCGGGGCATAGCGGCCGATCTGCTCGATATAGCGGCCATCGCGCTGCGCGCGTCCGTCAATCACAACGACGCGGTACTGGGGCTGCTTTTTCTTGCCCATCCGCATCAATCTCATTTTCACAGCCATGTATTCACCTCTTGGTTCGCTGGCCACTCATCAGGGCTTCGAGGTTTGGCACACCCCGACCTCCGGCCAGCATCTTCATCATCTTCTTAGCTTCGGTGAACTG
>JBGTCK010000020.1:0-2137 GCA_041748855.1 Acidimicrobiia bacterium | reverse complement strand
GAAGACCACGTTGACGGAACGAATCCTCTATTACACCGGTAAGTCCTACAAGATCGGTGAGGTCCACGACGGCGCCGCCACCATGGACTGGATGGAGCAGGAGCAGGAGCGGGGTATCACCATCACCTCGGCTGCGACCACTTGCCTGTGGCACGACCACACCATCAACATCATCGACACCCCTGGCCACGTCGACTTCACTGTCGAGGTCGAGCGCTCCCTCAGAGTGCTCGACGGAGCGGTGGCCGTTTTCGACGGCGTCGCAGGAGTCGAACCGCAGTCGGAAACGGTGTGGCGTCAGGCGGATCGTTACGGCGTCCCTCGTATGTGCTTCATCAACAAGCTCGACCGCACAGGAGCCGACTTCTACTTCGACGTCCAGTCGATCATCGACCGCCTCGCGGCTACGCCGCTGGTACTGCAACTCCCGATAGGTACCGAGGCTGACTTCGTCGGTGTCGTGGACCTGGTCGAGATGAAGGCCCACTTCTGGAAGGGTGACGACGGCAAGATCTGGGAGACCACCGACGTTCCTGCGGACCTTCAGGACAAGGCAGCCGAATATCGGGCCGCCATGGTGGAGATGATCGCCGAGACCGACGAAGGACTCCTGGAGGCGTATCTCGAAACCGGTGAGTTGTCGATCCCCCAAATCAAGGCGGGCATTCGCAAGGGGACCCTCGATCACGCCTTCGTGCCCGTTCTCTGCGGCTCTGCGTTCAAGAACAAGGGAGTGCAGCTGCTGCTGGACGCCATCGTCGCCTACCTGCCCAGCCCGCTCGACCTTCCCCCGGTCACCGGTTTCAAGCCAGGCGATGAGGACAAGGAACTGACCCGGTCAGCAGATGACTCAGAGCCGTTTTCGGCGCTCGCCTTCAAGATCATGTCGGACCCGCACGTTGGGAAGCTGACGTACTTCCGGGTCTACTCGGGTCACGCCTCAAAGGGCGACACCGTCGTCAATACGACCTCAGGCAGGAAGGAGCGTCTCGGCCGCCTGCTTCAGATGCACGCCAACCACCGACAGGATGTCGACGACGTATTCACAGGCGACATCGTCGCCGCGGTCGGTCTCAAGAACACCAAAACCGGCGACACCCTGTCGGATCCCACCCGCGAGATCCAGCTCGAGTCCATGAGCTTCCCGGCCCCTGTGATCCACATCGCCATCGAGCCGAAGACCAAGTCGGACGAGGAGAAGCTCTCCGAGTCCCTCCAGAAGCTGTCCGAAGAGGATCCGACCTTCCTCGTCCGCACGGACGAAGAAACCGGTCAGACGATCATCGCCGGCATGGGCGAGCTCCATCTCGAGATCCTCGTTGACCGGCTCGTCAGGGAGTTCAGGGTCGAGGCCAACGTCGGCAAGCCGCAGGTCGCCTATCGCGAGACCATCAAGAAAGCCATTCAGAAGGTCGAGCTCCGGTACGTAAAACAGACCGGAGGCAAGGGCCAGTACGCCCATGTGGTCATCGACCTGGAGCCCACAGGGCCCGGCGGCGGATACGAGTTTGTCGACGAGATCAAGGGTGGCAAGGTTCCCCGTGAATACATCCCATCGGTAGATGCCGGAATCGAATCGGCTCTCGACAACGGTGTGTTGGCCGGATATCCGCTCGTCGACGTTCGGGCCAGGCTTGTGGATGGTTCTTATCACGACGTTGACTCGTCGGAAATGGCTTTCCGCATCGCCGGATCGATGGCCCTCCAGGAGGCAGCCCGTAAAGCTGGCGTGAAACTTCTAGAGCCGGTGATGGAAGTCGAGGTCACAACGCCCGAGGAGTACATGGGCGACGTGATCGGCGACCTCAACTCACGACGTGGCCAGATCGAGGCAATGATCGACCGTACCGGGGCAAAGTTGGTGCGAGCGCTGGTCCCTCTGTCCGAGATGTTCGGATACGTAGGGGATCTGCGATCCAAGACCCAAGGGCGGGCTGCATACAGCATGCAGTTCCATTCCTATCAGGACGTCCCCCAGAGCTTGGCCGAAGAGATTGTGTCGAGCCGGGCAGGAACCGCGGGCTGACGCCCGAAAGACATCGAAGAGCAGTCAGCTCACAGAGGAGAAAACGAAATGGGCAAGGCGAAGTTTGAGCGTAGTAAGCCGCATGTGAATGTTGGGACGATGGGTCATATT
>JBGTCK010000019.1:0-2295 GCA_041748855.1 Acidimicrobiia bacterium | reverse complement strand
TTTTCAAAATACATAACGAGTCGGAGTAGTTGAAGAGAGAATGAGCAACGGAAACGCGCTGTCGCACCTGCGAGAGGTACCGCTGAGCCGAACCCGGAATATCGGGATCATGGCGCATATCGACGCGGGCAAAACGACGCTGACCGAGCGGATCCTCTACTACACCGGCCGCAATTACAAGATCGGTGAGGTCCATGAAGGCTCCGCCACCATGGACTGGATGGAGCAGGAGCAGGAGCGGGGTATCACCATCACCTCCGCCGCCACAACCTGTGTCTGGCACGACCACTGGATCAACATCATCGACACCCCGGGCCACGTCGATTTCACCGTCGAAGTAGAACGATCACTTCGGGTCCTCGATGGCGCGGTCGCGGTGTTCGACGGTGTCGCCGGCGTCGAGCCGCAGTCGGAGACCGTCTGGCGTCAAGCCGACCGCTACGGCGTCCCCCGCATCTGTTTCATCAACAAACTCGACCGCACCGGCGCCGACTTCTACTTCGACGTCCAGTCCATCATCGACCGGCTTGGCGCCAAACCCCTGGTCATGCAGATCCCGATCGGGACCGAGGCAGACTTCCTCGGTGTCGTCGACCTCGTCGAGATGGAAGCCCATATCTGGAAAGGCGACGACGGCAAGCTCTGGGACACTGCCGACATCCCCGCGGATCTCGCCGACAAGGCCGCCGAATACCACGAGAAGCTCGTCGAGGCCGCAGCCGAGACCTCTGAAGACCTGCTCGAGAGTTACCTCGAGAACGGCACTCTTACCGTCGAGGAAATCAAGCGAGGCGTACGTGCCGGGACCCTGGCTCGCGACTTCACCCCTGTTTTCTGTGGCTCCGCGTTCAAGAACAAAGGAGTACAGCTCCTTCTCGATGCCATCGTTGCCTACCTCCCGAGCCCGCTCGACCTTCCGCCGGTGGACGGTTTCAAGCCCGGCGACGAAGAAGTCGTGGTGCAGCGGAGCGCTGATGACAGCGAGCCGTTCTCCGCTCTCGCCTTCAAGATCATGACTGACCCTCACGTTGGCAAGCTCACATATTTCCGGGTCTATTCGGGCCATGTCTCCAAGGGTGACACCGTCCTCAACTCCACCACCGGCAAAAAGGAGCGGATCGGACGCCTCCTGAGGATGCACGCCAACACCCGCGAGGATATCGATGACATCTTCTCCGGCGACATCATCGCCGGGATCGGTTTCAAGAACACGACCACCGGTGACACCCTCACCGACGTCAACAACCCGGTCCAACTCGAGTCGATGGAGTTCCCCGCGCCGGTCATCTCGGTGGCGATCGAGCCCAGGACCAAGTCGGATGAGGAGAAGCTGTCCGAGTCGCTGCACCGGCTCTCCGAAGAAGACCCGACATTCCTGGTCCGAACCGATGAAGAGACCGGCCAGACGATCATTTCCGGTATGGGCGAGCTCCATCTCGAGATCCTCGTCGACCGGCTGCTCCGCGAGTTCAAGGTCGACGCCACGGTCGGAACCCCGCAGGTTGCTTATCGCGAGACGATCCGCCGCGCCGTGGAGAAGGTCAGCTACAAGCACATAAAGCAGACCGGTGGAAAAGGCCAGTACGGCCATGTCGTCATCGACCTCGAGCCGACAGGCCCGGGTGGTGGCTACGAGTTCGTCGACAAGATCACCGGTGGACGGATCCCGAAGGAGTACATCCCCTCGGTCGACGCCGGAATCGAGGAAGCTCTCGATCAGGGCATCCTCGCCGGATATCCGCTCGTCGACGTCCGCGCCGTGCTTCAGGACGGCTCCTACCACGACGTCGACTCCTCGGAGATGGCTTTCAAGATCGCCGGTTCAATCGCCTTCCAGGAGGCGGCGAAGAAGGCAGGGGTGAAGCTCCTCGAGCCGGTCATGGATGTGGAAGTGACCACACCCGAGGACTACATGGGCGACGTCATCGGCGACCTCAATGGCCGCCGCGGCAAGGTCGAAGGCATGACCCAGCGGGGCAACAGCCAGGTGATCAAGGCACAGGTGCCGATGTCGGAGATGTTCGGCTACGCCACCGACCTGAGGTCGAAGACCCAGGGGCGTGCCACCTACTCGATGCAATTCAATTCATATCAGGACGTACCCGAGTCGATCGCCGCCGAAATCGTGGCTGCTCGTCGCGGAGAGTCCTGACCTAAGTAAGACACGGACGTAGAGAGAAGAAGGAGCCAGACCAATGGCTAAGGCGAAGTTTGAGCGGAATAAGCCGCATGTGAATGTTGGGACTATGGGTCATATTGATCATGGGAAGACGACGTTGACTGCTGCGATTACGA
>JBGTCK010000018.1:0-14972 GCA_041748855.1 Acidimicrobiia bacterium | reverse complement strand
GATCCTCGATTGGGTGCCCTCCCACTTTCCGACAGACGAGCACGGCCTGGGCATGTTCGACGGCACCCATCTCTATGAGCACGCAGACCCGAAGCAGGGGTTCCAGCCGGACTGGAAGACCTATGTCTACAACTACGGGCGTAAAGAGGTTCAGGCCTTCTTGATCAGCAACGCACTGTTCTGGCTCGATCGCTACCACATCGACGGGCTCCGGGTCGATGCAGTGGCCTCGATGCTGTATCTCGACTATTCCCGGGAGGACGGGGAGTGGATACCGAACGCCCATGGAGGCAGGGAAAACCTCGAGGCGATCGGGTTCCTCCAGAAGCTGAATGAAACCGTGTACGGCGCCTACCCGGGCACTGAGACGATCGCCGAAGAGTCAACTGCATGGCCGGGCGTTTCCCGCCCGACCTTCCTCGGGGGTCTCGGGTTCGGGCTGAAATGGGACATGGGTTGGATGCACGACACCCTCGAATACATGTCCAAGGAACCTGTCCACCGCAGCCACCATCACCACGAAGTGACCTTCCGTGCGGTGTACGCCTTCTCAGAGAACTTCATGCTCCCCCTCTCCCACGACGAGGTCGTTCACGGCAAGCGGTCGCTGCTCGAGAAGATGCCCGGTGACGACTGGCAGAAATTCGCCAACCTCCGCCTACTGCTTTCGTCGATGTTCACCCAGCCGGGTAAGAAGCTCCTGTTCATGGGTGCGGAGTTGGCCCAACGCACGGAATGGGCCCACGAAGGCCAGCTCGACTGGGGCCTGCTCGATGACGATTCACACGCCGGAATCTCGAGGCTGGTAGGCGACCTCAACCGGATCTACCGGGAGGAAAAGGCGCTCCACGAGCTCGACTGCGAGCCCGGGGGATTCGAGTGGGCGGTTCCGAACGACTCGGTGAACAGCGTTGTCGCCTACTTCAGGCTCGGGACCGACGGATCGCCCGTCCTGGTCGTGCACAATATGACCCCGGTGCCCCGGCACGCTTACCGCATCGGTGTACCCGAGGCGGGGACCTGGGAAGAGATCCTCAATACCGACGCCGAGATCTACGGCGGCTCCGGCCAGGGCAACCTGGGAGGCGTTGGCACCGGCCCTCTCCCCGTACCGCACCACGGCCGGCCCCACTCGATCGACCTCACCTTGCCACCACTGGCAACGGTGGCCCTTCGCCATCGAGCCGCATCAAGTGTCGGCGCGCCGGCAGTGGCCGAGGAGCCTGAACATGGGTAGAACCGAGCCGACCACCAGACGAGTCGTCATCGAGTCGGTCACTCCGAGTGTCGATCACGGGCGCTTCCCCGCCAGGTCTGCTGTTGGCGACCGGGTCGAGGTGGGCGCGAAGATCTTCACCGACGGGCACGATCTGGTTTCAGCGGCCTTGCAGTACCGCAAATCACCATCCCGTAGCTGGTCTGCAGCTCCGATGGGATTCGTTGACAACGACAGCTGGAGCGGCGAGTTCACGCCCGTCGAGCTGGGCGCTTGGCAGTTCCGGGTGTCCGGATGGGTTGACAGTTTTAGAACATGGTCCGAGGGCATTTCCAAGAAGGCAGCTGCCGGCGTAGTCACAGACGTCGACTTGGACATCGGATCCGCACTGGTGACGGCCGCAGCGGGACGAGCGAAAGGGAAGGCTGCCGGAACCCTCGCGCAATTCGCCAGCCAGCTCACCGACCCCGCAGGAGAGCTCTCCGACAGAACATCCATCGCCGTCTCCGACGATCTGGCCGAGCTGATGAGAGCGAACCCGGATCGGAGCAGGGCAACGGTTTCCGAGACGTTCGAACTGTCCGTTGATAGAGAACGCGCTGCCTTCTCGACCTGGTACGAGTTGTTCCCGCGCTCCTGGGCAACGGTCCCCGGGGAACACGGGTCCTTCGCCGATGTGGTGAAGCAACTCGACTACATCGCCGGAATGGGCTTCGACGTTCTCTATCTCCCCCCGATCCACCCGATCGGTGCCACATTCCGCAAAGGGCCGAACAATTCTCTCAAAGCCAAGCCCGGAGATCCCGGGGTACCGTGGGCGATCGGCTCCGAACTGGGAGGACACACTTCGATACATCCCGATCTCGGCACCCTCGAGGACTTCAACGACCTGCTCTCGGCGGCGGGAGAACATGGCATCGAAGTGGCGATGGACGTGGCCCTGCAGTGCTCACCCGATCATCCCTGGGTCAAAGATCATCCGGAGTGGTTCCGGCACCGGCCCGACGGATCGATCCAGTACGCCGAAAACCCACCGAAGAAGTACCAGGACATCTATCCGATCGACTTCGAGACGTCCGACCCGGAAGGGTTATGGGAGGGACTCAAATCGGTGTTCGACTTCTGGGTCGAACAGGGCATCCGCATCTTCCGGGTGGACAATCCCCACACCAAGGCCTTCGCGTTCTGGGATTGGCTGATCTCCGAGCTCCGCTCCGAGCACCCTGACATCATCCTCCTGGCCGAAGCCTTCACCCGCCCGGCAGTCATGCACCGGTTGGCGAAGGCGGGGTTCAACCAGTCGTATACCTATTTCACCTGGCGCAACACCCGTTACGAGATCACCACCTACATGCACGAGCTTGCCGAGTCCCGCCACTACTTCCGCCCAAATTTCTGGCCGAATACCCCGGACATCCTCCCGGAGATCCTGCAGACCGGGACCCGGGCCGCGTTTATCTCGAGATACGTGCTGGCCGCAACGCTCAGCTCGAACTGTGGAATCTACGGGCCCGCCTACGAGCTCATGGAGCACCAGCCATTGCGCCCGGGGGCCGAGGAGTACTTCGAGTCGGAGAAGTATCAGATCCGCACGTGGGATCTGGAGCGGGCGGACTCGCTGGCACCGTTGATCGCGCAAGTCAACAAGGCCCGCCACTCTCACCCGGCGTTGCAGCGCAACAACAGCCTGCAGTTCCATGACGTCGACAACGAGATGATCATCAGCTACTCGAAGCGGGCCGGTAACGATGTCGTGCTGACGGTGGTCAACCTCGACCCACACCACACCCAAAGCGGCTGGGTCGACCTCGACGCCGGCTCACTCGGATTGGATGACGATCGATACCAGGTACGCGACCTGCTCACCGATCGGATCTATCAGTGGAGCGGCTCACGAAACTTCGTGCGCCTCGATGTCTCCGGAATCCCGGCGCACATCTTCTCCTTCCTCCGCCAGACTCGAACCGAAAGGGACTTCGACTATTTCTCCTGAATCACCGGGGTGGTATCACGACGCCATCATCTATGAGGTCCACGTTCGCTCCTTCCGCGATGCCAACGGGGACGGGATCGGCGACTTCCGCGGCCTGACGAGCAAACTCGACTACCTCCGCGATCTGGGTGTGACTGCCATCTGGCTGCTGCCGTTCTACCCCTCTCCGCTACGCGACGACGGATACGACATCGCTGACTACCTTTCGATCAATCCCTCATACGGGACGATGCGCGACTTCAAGCGTTTCCTCAGTGAAGCCCACGCCCGTGAGTTGAAGGTAATCACCGAGCTTGTGATCAATCACACCTCCGACCAGCACCCCTGGTTTCAGCGTGCCCGCAAGGCGCCCGCAGGCAGCCCTGAACGGGATTTCTATGTTTGGTCCGACACCACCGACCTCTATTCCGATGCGCGCATCATTTTCCAGGACACCGAGACCTCGAACTGGACCTGGGATCCTGTTGCCGGGGCATACTTCTGGCACCGGTTCTTCTCCCACCAGCCCGACCTCAACTTCGAGAACCCTGCAGTCCACGACGCCATTTTCGAGGCGCTCGACTTCTGGCTCGACCTCGGAGTCGACGGGTTGCGACTCGATGCCATCCCCTACCTGTACGAGCGGGACGGCACCATGTGCGAAAACCTCGATGTGACCCATGCCTACCTGAAGAAGCTGCGCGCCCGGGTCGACTCCAAGTACCAGGACAGGATGCTTCTTGCCGAAGCCAATCAGTGGCCGGAAGACTCAGTTGCCTACTTCGGCGATGGGGACGAGTGCCACATGTCATTCCACTTCCCCCTCATGCCCCGCATGTTCATGGCGTTGCGCATGGAGAACCGATTTCCCATCATCGACATCCTGGAACAGACCCCGGAGATCCCGGACGGAACGCAGTGGGCGATCTTCCTGCGCAACCATGACGAGCTGACACTGGAGATGGTCACCGACGAAGAGCGCGACTACATGTACCGGGTATACGCGGGCGACCCACAGATGCGGATCAACGTAGGTATCCGCCGTCGACTGGCCCCGTTGCTGGGAAACAACCGGCGTGAGATCGAACTGATGAACGGGCTGTTGCTCTCTCTCCCGGGATCACCGGTCATCTACTACGGCGACGAGATCGGTATGGGGGACAACATCTACCTCGGTGACCGCAACGGAGTGAGGACGCCCATGCAGTGGTCCGGTGACAGAAACGCCGGATTCTCCGAAGCCAACCCGCATCGCCTCTACTTTCCAGTCATCACTGATCCCGAGTACCACTACGAGTCGGTCAACGTGGCCATCCAGGGGGACAACCCGAACTCGCTCTGGTGGTGGATGAAGCGTGTGCTCTCCATTCGGAAGAGCCTTCCCGAGCTGTCGCGGGGACGCCTCGAGTTCGTCACCTCCGACAATCCCAAGGTCCTCACATTCCTCCGCCGTCTCGAGAACCGATCGGTCCTGGTCGTTGCCAACCTCTCCCGTCATGTTCAACCGGTGACTCTGGAACTCGGGGATCTGGCAGGCCATGTCCCGGTCGAGGTCCTGGGCCGGGCACGTTTTCCCGAAGTGGGCGACTCGCCCTACACGCTCACCGTGGGGCCACACGAGTTCTACTGGTTTTCGATGGAGCCCGCCGAGGCCGAGTCCCATCCTGAGGAGAGACTCAGGATCCACCTGCGCGGCCCACTCGACGGGATCTGGCGGGCGCGAGGGCAACTGGAGCGGGCACTGGTGGACGACATCACACATCGTCGTTGGTTCCGTTCGAAGGCAAGGACAATCCGCGAATCTGAACTGGTGGATCTGCTCGAGATCCCCGGTTCCGATGGCCGCGTCGCGATCCTCAAGGTCGACTACATGCAAGGCGACCCCGAGTTCTACGTGGCGCCTCTGGCAGTGGCAACCGGGGTTGAAGCCGGACGCGTCGAGTCGGAAGTGCCCGAGGCGATAGTTGCCGTGATCCATGTTCCCGGTGAGGAAACCGACTCCTTCCTCTACGACGCAATGCACGACGAGGGCTTCTCCCGGTCGCTTCTGCGCTTGGCGGCAAGCAATCGGAAGGTAAAGGGTCGCCGGGCCAGCCTCTACTCGGGTTCCATCCCCCGGTCTCGGGCGGCCGCCCGGGGAATGGATGAGGTTCCCGTGCGCTTCGCCGGTCTGGAGCAAACGAACTCTTCGGTGTTCTTCGGCGACCGGCTGATGATGAAGCTCTTCCGCAAGATCGAGCCCGGGCCGAATCCGGAGGTGGAGGTGGGTCGTTTCCTGACTGAAGAAGCAAGGTTCCCCCACACTCCTGAGACGAGGGCACTGGTGGTTGCCGACGTCGATGGACAAACGGCAGCGCTGGCCTTTTTCCAGCAGTTCGTCGCCAGCCAGGCCAACGCTTTCGACCACGTATACGGGAATGCCCTGCTTGCCCTGGAGACGGTCTTCGCCCGATCCGATGACCTCGGACCTCCCCCGGCCCCGAAACACGCCCTCGACGTCACTGAGGCCGATCTCGACAGGGGACGGGAGTTCATGGGCCCGCTGCTCGCCGACGCACGGCTGCTGGGGGAGCGCACCGGCGAGATGCATCTTGCCCTCGCTTCAAAACCCGACGACCCCGTCTTCGGGACCGAATCGATATCCACCCTGCAAATGCGTTCGGTGTACCAGTCGATCCGATCGACCGTGAAGACCAGCATCGGTGTACTTCGTCGGCGCCGGTCACACCTGCACGAAGACGATGCTGACATGGTCGATGAGCTGATCAGTCGAGAAGCCGCCATCCTCGCCCAGATCAAGGCGGTGATGTCCGAGAAGATTGCTGTCGATCGCATCCGAATTCACGGCGACTACCACCTCGGACAGGTCCTCTACACGGGGAAAGACTTCGTCATCATCGACTTCGAGGGCGAGCCGCAGCGACCGCTGTCGGAGAGGCGGTTGAAAAGGCTGGCGCTGCGCGATGTCGCCGGGATGGTTCGATCCTTTCACTATGCGTTGCTGATGGCGTCCCGCCAGATCGACCGGTCAGGTTGGGATGATGGGAGGGGCCAGCACCTGATCGACTGGACGCAGGCGATTCACCGCTGGCTCACCGCCGAGCTCGTCGCCGGATACCGCAAAGTGGTAGACGGGTCTCCCATCATCCCTTCGGATCCCGGCCACTTCCGGGAGCTGCTCGACGTTCTGATCGTGGAGAAAGCCGCCTACGAGCTGGAGTACGAGGTCAACAACCGCCCGGACTTCGTCAGCGTGCCGCTAACCGGGATCCTCGACACCCTCCGCTGAAGTCAGAACCACTGTCGAGCGCTCCGGCACCATCAGCGCTCCGTTCACGGGGCTGCCCTGCTCGAGGACACCACTGGTGTCGACAACGACCGACCAGTCGTGTTCCAGGATTGTCGGAAGCTTCCAGTCGAGGTCCCTGTCGTTGGCATTCATGACCACCATGAATGAGTCGTCTCTGACCGGTCGACCGCGGAGGTCGCGCCCCCTGATCCCGTCGCCGTTGAGGTACATGCCCAGCGAGCGCCGGTGGCTGGTGTTGAAGTCCTCCTCACTCATCTCCTGGCCGTCGGCACGGAACCAGGAGATGTCCACGCTTCCCCGGATTGGCCGGCCCTGAAACCAGCGTCGCTGGCGAAAGATCGGGTGCTGCTGGCGGAGTGCGATCAGGCGGCGGGTAAAGGCCAGCAGGCCTTCATCGACATTTTCCCAGTCGTACCAAGACGTCTCGTTGTCCTGTGCGTAGGGATTGTTGTTGCCGCCCTGGGTTCGACCCATCTCGTCGCCGCCCAGCAGCATCGGCACCCCCTGGGAGAGAAAAAGGGTGGTCAGGAAATTGCGCTGCTGACTGCGGCGGCACTGGCACACATCCGGGTCGTCACTGGGGCCTTCTGCCCCGCAGTTCCAAGACCGGTTGTGACTCTCCCCGTCGCGGTTGTCCTCGCCGTTCGCATGATTGTGCTTTTCGTTGTAGGAGACAAGGTCTTTGAGAGTGAACCCGTCGTGGGCGGTCACGAAGTTGATACTTGCAACCGGTCGCCTGGTGTCTGCCTGATATAGATCTGAACTGCCGGTAAGTCGGGAAGCCAGTTCTGCAACAGTGGACGGCTCGCCCCGCCAGAAATCTCGGACCGTATCCCGATACAACCCGTTCCATTCCGACCAGACCGGCGGAAAGTTGCCCACCTGATAGCCCCCCTCCCCCAGATCCCACGGCTCGGCGATCAGCTTCACCTGGCTGACGATCGGGTCCTGCTGGATGATGTTGAGGAAGGCAGACAACCGGTCGACTTCGTAGAACTGCCTGGCGAGGGTGGCTGCCAGGTCGAAGCGGAACCCGTCGACGTGCATCTCGGTGACCCAATACCGGAGCGAGTCCATGATCAGCTGCAGACTGTGCGGATTGCCTGCGTTGAGGCTGTTCCCTGTGCCCGTGGTATCGAAGTAGTGGCGTGGGTCATCGGGAACCAGCCTGTAGTAGGCGGCATTGTCGATGCCTTTGAACGACAGCATCGGGCCCATGTGGTTGCCTTCGGCGGTGTGGTTGTAGACGACGTCGAGGATCACCTCGATGCCCGCCTCGTGAAGCGCCCGCACCATCGATTTGAACTCCTCGACCTGCTCGCCCTGGCGGGCGGCATATCCATTGTGCGGGGCGAAGAAGCCGATCGAGTTGTAGCCCCAGTAGTTGCGGAGGCCTTGATTGACCAGGTGTGAGTCGTGCACGAATTGATGGACCGGCATCAGTTCGACCGCGGTTACTCCGAGTTTGGTGAAATGGTCGATGATCACCGGATGACCGAGGCCTCCATAGGTTCCACGGAGGTGCTCTGGAATGTCGGGATGCTTCATGGTGAGACCCTTGACGTGGGTCTCATAGATGATTGTCTCGTGCAGGGGCGTGGTCGGGCGGTGGTCAACTCGCCAGTCGAAGTACGGGTTGTGCACGACACTCTTGGGCACATGCGGTGCGCTGTCGGTTTCGCTGCGGGCGTCGGGGGCGTCGAGATCGTAGCCGAAACATGAGGGGTCCCAATCGACTCGTCCATCGATCGACTTGGCGTACGGGTCGAGGAGCAGTTTGTTCGGGTTGCACATGAGGCCCCGGGCGGGGTCCCACGGGCCTTTTACGCGGAACCCATAGCGCTGGCCCGGACTGACATCGGGCAAATAGCCGTGCCAGACATAGCCGTCGACCTCCTCGAGGGGAACCCGGGTCTCAGTCCCATCGGCCTCGAAGAGAGACAGAATCACCTTCTCGGCAACCTCGGTGAAGAGCGCGAAGTTGGTCCCCGCACCGTCATAAGTGGCTCCGAGGGGGTAGGCACTCCCGGGCCACACCTCATGTCTAACAGGCAATATCGCTCAATTCTCTCTCGATTGTTCAGAGATGCGACGGTGTAAGCCCGGCCGGTGTTCCTCCCGAGACCCGACAGTCGGGCGCCAGAACCTGCATCCTGGGTACAAACAGTACCGTCATCCCGGTTCATTGATGCACCCGGAGGTGAAACCGAGCTGATTCTTAGGGTCTGTGTCAACCTGCCCGGTCGCATTTGGGTCTCGGGTGCTACCGCCAAACAATTGACCCGGGGCATGATGGGTTGAATGGAGAACCTCCTCGTACTGGCCGCCCTTGGCGGAGTGTTGATCGCCATCGTCAACTTGATCCGTCCGCATCGGCGTTTCGGTCTTGTCAGCCGGCGCCGCGCGGCTGCGCTGCTGGGTGTCTCGTTCGTCGCGATCCTGATCGGTATTGCAGTTGCTCCCGCCCCGCCCGCAGAAAGTGAGCTCCATGCAGTTGCCACTACAACCTCACTCGAGGCAACTGCGACGGGGCCGTCCGGAGATCCGGACCCGGTCGGAGTAGAACTCGTGACTGTTCTGTACATCATCGATGGCGACACGCTGACGGTCACCCTTTCGGATGGACGTATCGACACCGTCCGACTGATCGGAATCGACACACCGGAGTTTGGAGAGTGTTTCGCCGATGAAGCCACAGCGGTGTTGACCGCGTTGGCGCCGCCCGGGTCGCAGATTGGCATGACGGGGGATGTTTCTGACAGGGATCAATTCGACCGGCTCCTTCGCTACCTCTGGGTAGGTCAGGTATCGGTGAACGAAGAATTGGTGAGTCGAGGGGCAGCGGTCGCACGACAGTATCCGCCCGACACCGCAATGGCTAACCGCTTCGAAAACGCTCAGTCTGTAGCAATCTCGGCTGGGCTGGGTTTGTGGGCCCCTGAGGCGTGTGGATCGAGATAGAGGATACGAGATCGGTTGCGAGTCCCGTGCGGAAGTCGTCGGGACCTTGTTCCCACCTCAACCGGTGGCGAGGACCCCGGTCATGTTGGCTCTTCCTGCTGGCGCAACTACGATCGCACGCTCGCCCGACAGAGATGGCGCATCTTTGTGTCCCGGGTTTCCGCCGGGCCCGGCCGCGGGGAGGTCGAGTACGAACTCGGTGAGCCCTCGGGCCCGCTTGTACTCGAGGTGTCCCCCCATCCCGTGGGCAAGCTGGCGGGAGATCCATAGGCCCAGGCCTAGAGGAAACTCTCCATCGAGGAGCGCTGCGGAATCGTCGTTTCTGGATCGGGGGGCATTCACCTCTATCGGTAAAAGAGCGGAGAACTGGAGGAAACAGCCCCGGATGTGCCATGCTGGTGACATGACTGGAATAATTATCACGCTGCTAGTGATCTGGCTGATCTTCGTGGTGCTGGGAGCCGTTCTCGAAGGACTGTTCTGGCTGACCGTAGTGGGGATCGTCCTTTTCCTGGCAACGGGTGTCTACGGCTGGATGAAACGCAAAACCAACGCCGGGTAGTACAACCCAGCTACTGCGATTTCTCTGCAACGATCACTTGTCCCCGGTCTGGTCCTTCACTCCGGACAGCATCGACTCGTGACTATCCCCGCGGTCGTCTGCCACGAATGCATCCCGATCGCCCATGGGCTCGTGCGGACCAACGGTGGTGTCCACCTCTGTCTGGTGTTCCAACTCTGAGTTGATTTCGGCGCCGAGGATGATGATGACGGTGGAGATCAACAGCCAAAGCATGAAGATGATGACTGCACCCAGCGATCCATAGATCTGGTCGTAGCTACCGAAGTTCGACAAATACCACTGAAAGCCAAGGGTTGCGATCACCCACAAGACCACTGCCACCACGGCTCCCCAACTCACCCATCGCCACTGTGGTTCATCGCGATATGGGGCATATCGATAGGTGATCGACAGGCCCGTTGACATGACCAGTCCCAATCCGACCCAGAAGAGAATTGTTCCGCCAGTTCGCACCCACGGAGCCAGGTCGCCTGACCGCAGGGTATCGAGCACAGAACTGCCCACCATCAATCCGCCGATGGCAAGCACCAAGAGGCCCAGCGTCCAGATGAAGGCAATTCCACGCCGGTGAAAGAAGCCCCTGTCGTCCTTCTCGTCGTAGGCGATGTTCACAGCCTCGATCAGCCTTGCCGTGCCCGCCGAAGCCGACCACACCGCAAAGAGAATCGCTGCCGCCGCACTCCAACCGAGGGTCTGTCCCGCCTGCGAGGAAATGCGTTGCAGCTGCTCGGTGACAAACTCGCTGATCTGGGGTGGCGCCCCGGAGAGAAATTGCTGAGCTTGGTTGAGTATGTCGATGGGAGAAGCAACGAGCGCATATATCGAAATCCCTGCAGCCATTGCCGGGATCAGGGCCAGAAAGAAGAAGAACGCAACACCGGCCGAGAGGAGAACCACCTTGTCCTCCTCGAACTGCTCGATGACCCGACTCGCGACATCGCGCCATCCCCGGGCCGGGATGTCGGACACTTTCTCGGCATGGCGGCCGCGCCCCTGGAGCGACTGCTTGGTTGTGCTCTCTGCAGAACTCATGGTCTGGAGTGCACCTACCCCATCGGCGCTATACCGAAACAAGGGATGCCCTGCCCTGTTGGACTACATCAGCACCAAACCGTCAACGTAGTCCAGACAACATCTCACCTAGCCATAGTGGCCGGCTCCCCCTCTGCGTGACGGGAACGGCCGCAATCCGCTCGTTGCTAGCCAGTAGTGCGGCTCCAGCAGACAGGGTTTCCGGGTCGGCAAGGACGTACCACCGAGAAATGCCCGGGAATCGCCCGGCGTCCCGGACCGTGGCCTGGAGCGGCTTTTGGCCGGGTTCGAGCCAGGCGGAAACCACCAACTCATCGCCCTCGGAGTGGATGACCGGACTCTCAGACAGCAGCCGGCGCACTGCGTCATGGCGGAGGTCCATGAAGAAGTCGAGGTGTTCGGCCGCCGGGTTGCGCGTGACGGTCCCGTTCCACTTCGCTTTGAACCAGACCGGCCCCTTACCGAGGAATGGCAGGGATCGACCCAGTGTTGCTCGATTCTGACCCAGCTCGACGGCTCGTTCGAGGCTTCGGACGATGAGCGCCGCAACCACTCGTTTCTGGCGGACTTCGTTGTCTGCGTCACGGATGCCGAGGCTCATCAAAGCGTACCGGTCCTCATGGACGATGTTCAGGATGCCGGCGACCCATTCTCCATCGATATCGGCGCAGACCAGTTCGCCGCCGGTATCGAGGTCACCAAGCATCTTTCCCACCGATTGGACCCGTCCATCCTCGGGAAACTGCTGGGCAACCAGGGGTGCGTAGTGCCGGGAATGGAACTCGCGAATTGCGTCGGGGTCGCTGGTGACCCGGTAGCTGAAGTTCGCTTTCCGCACGCGCCGAAAGTCCTCCTTGGTAGTCGACGTCAAGAGTTGCTCCCGGAGTGATTCGGCATCCTCCGGAAGAGGTGTGTGGATATCGACCAGCACCGGCACTGCAACCGCGCGATGAAGGATCCTTTCGATTTTTGGGCCCGGCTCGCGGAGGTGCAAGATTGCAAGGCCACCATCGCCGGCAATCTCCGTAATCCGCCGAGGGATGTGTCGACGCCATACGCGACCGCTGCGTCCAGGTACTACGTCGTCACCACAAAAGAAGGCAGCAATAGTCGGCGCGTTTCCCTCATAGCCGCCGAACCACGCCTTCCCCTCGGCTCCTTCGTAGCTGGAACTGGCAGGAAAGTGATGTCGGATGACAGACTTGACCTGAGACACCTGGCTCAAAAGCGGACGTTCCGCTCGCCGCCAGCGCAAACCCAACAATTCGGCAGGAGATCAACAGATCTCTCTGTTGGGTTTTCAAGAAATGGCAAAACGATCCCCCACACCCGAGCCCACAGAACAGTAGTTCGACCGTCTCAAAAGGGAAGTGTGTTTGTGGCCGATGCAAACATGACCGGCGGAGTCAACGCTTCCTCACGTTCTGTCTCACCTTCCAGTGGAGCTGAGGGGATTTGAACCCCTGACCCCTTGACTGCCAGTCAAACCACGGCCGTCCCGCCGGGTCGCGTCAGACCGCGGAGGGCTTCGGTGAAACGGCGGTCTACCTGGGAGTTTCCGGCGGAAAACGACGTGACCAGGGGCGGGGACCGCCGAGCCGGTCGGGTCAGAATCGGGGCGGAGGGCGCGCCACTAGCGCGCCAGTCGAGGGGGTCGATCGAGTTTTTGCGCATCCTTCAGGGTGGACGTGTTTCACCGACCGCGGACGTACGGGCCGGGGGCCCCTTCGCTCGAAATTGCTTGCTATGTCAAGTCTGCCCGGAGGTTGCCTCAGATTCGACGGGGCGGCGTCCGCGGGCACTGGGCGGCGCCCGGTGTCGGGGTGTTGTCGGCTGGTGCTGATTCGGCGGCGAAGGCGGGCTTGTGGTGTGGCGGGGATGCGATCCGGGCCGGGCCGGTCCCGCGCTGTGGCGTCGGGACCGGCTCAGCCGGCGGTGGTTGTTTACGAGCTGGCGGCTTCGGTGGTGGCGAACTCGACGAATGCGAGCGGCCGTAACCAGGCGACGTTGCCGCGGGCTTCGGCGCGGAACCGGATCAGGTTCCGTTCGAAGTCGGTGGCGCCTTCGTTGCTGTTGTAGGTCGGGTCGTAGACGTTTTCGGACCAGTCAATCCGGACCGTGTCCCGCTCGTAGAAGCGGGCCTGGCCGGCGAAGTCCCCGACCCATCCCGCTCCGGGTGCGACGTTCACCGAGCTGACGACGGGCACGCCCCAAATCCTCGCGTTGGCGCGGTCGACGGGCGCCGACTGCAGGTGGAACTCTCCGGACCCTGACGTCCGGGACAGTTCGGCTGTCTCCCAGTCGTTGGGGTGGAGTAGTACCGCGGTGGCGCTGCCGAGCCCGACCCCTTCGACTTTGGTGATCGCTTTGCGGATCGTGGTCAGCAGGTCGGTGTCGAACGCCTGAACCTGGGTGCCTCCGACCTCGGCCAGCCCGGTGAACCCGGCCGGCGTGGCGTCGGGGTCCCCGTACAGGATTTGGGCGTCGGTTTCCATGAGGACGCCGAGGCGCAGCTCCGATTCGAGGAAATCGCGGAGCGCCTGAGCATCGTCGAGGTCCTGGCGTGGAACCGGTTCGGACAGGTGGGCGATGGTCCGCACCTGGTCGTCGACCTTGGTGGTGGCGAAAACGCTGGTCGGCTTCTTCTCGCCTTTGTCGACGGGTGCGGCGTTGTTGGTCCTGGTGGTCTGACGCCAGTAGGTGAACGTGTCGCCTTCCAATTCGGGGCCGGGCGGGATCACCTGCTGGATGAACCGCATCGGGGCGCCGTAGTCGTGGACTTCGGGGTCCCAAGCGGTTGGGGCGACGGTCGACCCCGAGCCGACGAGGGCTTTGCGGCCGTACCGGGCGAGTTCGGCGGTGACCGCCTCGTTCCAGGATCCGCCCATCGAGGCGGTGCGTGGTCGGCTCCCAGCGGTGAACGTGCGGCCCATCAGGTTTGACGACCTGACGCCTTCAGCCGCGGCCAGTTCGGCGAGCTGGTCGGTCCCGCGGCCGGCTGCGAGCGACTTTTTCAGCCGTTCAGCCTCAGCCAGGGAGGCGTTGACGGTTTGCCGTTCGACGGGGGTGAGACCCCGGCCGGCGTTGTCTGCTTTGGCTGCAATATCCCGCGCGGCGGTGAGGGCGGCACGGAGTTGTTCGGTGGTGTTTGTGCGTGGCACAGCGGCTCCTTTTCAGAGTCAGAGGGGGGCGCATCGGTGCGCTCCCCAGGGTCAAGGTCCGCCGGCTCCCTTGCTCGCCTTGCTCCGCCTCGAGGAACGGATTGCCTCGGCTTTAGTTCAGCTGGCCCGGCCAACGATAGCGGAGCCCGGTGACAGGTCCGGGTAACCATCCGGATCCGGGTCGTCGCCGGGCCCCGAACCTGAATCGTCGGGGTCGTCGTCGCCGGCGGCGATGTAGGCGGCGACAAGCATCGTCCGGTGAACCCGGCAGACCGCGGCGAGGGTGAAGGTGTCACGGTGGCCGGTTTCGACGAGGCCGACCGACGTCGATACCGAGGCGATACCTTCGACCGCGCACAGCTCACAACGCGGGTGGTCCCGGAGGTGTTTGGCAGGGTTCACAACGGCCGCCACAGGTCCGCATTCCAGTGGCTGGCCGCCTCGGGGTCGGCCACGGCGACGGTTTCGGATGGCCGGCCCAGCTCGTCGCGGCCGGTGACAACTTCGACCGGGTGCGGGCCGGCGGTTTCGGTGTCAGCCTCGAGCTCGGGGTCTGGCGGTGTTTGTTTGTCGCTCATTGGTCGTCTTCCAGTCCTGCGAAGACGGTGCGTTCGTGGAGTCGGAGAATCCGCCAGGCGAGGAACCGGGCGCGGACGCTGCCCGGTGGCGCTGCGGTGGCTTTCTCGCAGAGCGGGACGATCCGCCGCCAGGCCTTCGCTTCGGCGGCCCAGAGAGAT
>JBGTCK010000017.1:0-128528 GCA_041748855.1 Acidimicrobiia bacterium | reverse complement strand
GTCCCAGGCGTTGAGGTCTTGGGCGACTCGGTGGGCGAGTTTGGAAGCGACTGCTGGGTCGGGGTTGTGTAGTGATGCTTCGAGTTCGATCCACACCCATGATGAGGCGACGTCGATTGCTGTGTATTGCCAGATCCTGCCCGGGATCTTTTTGGTGGTGAGTTTGGTCTGTTTGAAAGATCCCACGTAGAAACAGTCGAATTGGATCAGGTCGCCGGGTTTGGACGCTTTCAACTGTCCTGGCGGTCGGGGTCGTATCGGTGTCACCAACACCGGGTCGACGGGTTCTCGGTGGGTTTTGAGCAGCTGGTAGCGGAGTTGGCGGGTGTTAATCCGGTGTTTGACCATGGTCCGCCACACCTTCGAAGCTGACACCACAACCCCGCCCCGGCGGAGTTCGTCAGAAACTCGTTGCGGGCCCAAAGCAGGGAACGCCAACGACTCTGCAACGATCCGCTGTTCGAGTTGACGGTCGGCCCAGGGGACTCTCCGTTTCGGACCGGGGCCGGCATCGGCCACCTTATGTCTCCACCGGTAGTAGGTGGAATGGTGGACACCTAACTTCTTACATGCCGCCCGTTTGTTCGGCGCCTGATCAATCAGCTCGACCAGTCGCTTCAAATACGCTTTCGAGGCATCATGAGGGTTCATCAGCGGTGCTCCTTCCGGTTCGTAACAAACCCAAGGATGCACCGCTGACCTAACTCAAGCATCGCAGCTATCGCGAAATGCGACATCCGCGAGCGGAGGGAGAGTTCTGCTCCGCGTTTTCGTAGCGGTCGGGGAGTTGGTGGGAGATGTCGAATAGTTGTTGGGCCTGGTCGGTGGAGAGCTGTCCGAACCGCCACGCCGCCATGGTCGCCGCGTGCTTGGCTGCGGCCCTAGCAGTCTTCACCAGCCGTTTCGCCCGGCCACCAGACATCCGACAGGCTTCTTTGAGGAACGAAATGGTGGAGGGGTGGCCGTAAACATGGTGGCCATCACGGGAATCGAACTCGGACAACACCACCACCCGGTTCTGTTCCAACCTCGAGATGTCGGTTTCGATACCGACCAGCCACGCCGCCAGAACATCGGTCGACTCGGCTGCTGCTCGGTCTGGTTGTATCCGCTGGCGGGGAAGAGACCTAGCGGGAATCACTTCCCGTCTCATATGGATCAACCTACAAACCAGGTGAGACAGAAACGCCTTGAAGTCTGTCTGAAACGAAAAGAGAATCTCGAAAAGACCGCAGGCCACGAGATCCATCGACTGCCCGGAACCTGGTTCTACCCAACCGTGAGCGGAGTCGATAAGTTTCATGTCGGATCAAGAAACTCGTCGGGAGGTAGCTTCGGGACCATGGAAGGTTTGAGGCGGGCAGGTGAGCGGCCGGTTCTGGGGCCTGTCACTCTGGGCTTGGCTGGATTGGTCGGAGGAGTTCTCGCCGGTTGGCTCGGGGGGCGGGCCGCTTTCGCCATGTTCGGGCCGTTCGAATTCGAAGATCCGTGGAATCTGTTCGGGAACGCAATCGGGATGATCCTCCCGATGATGGTGCTGGCCGCCGGCATGATCTTAGGTTTCGCGGCTGGCGCTGTAATCCTGCCCGGCCTGCTGATGTTTGGCCTCCGATGGGAGAGAGCAGGCAAGACCGTCGGATTCCTTCTGCTGCTGCTTGTTCCCGTGGTCCCTCTCACCCTCTGGCTTATGGTGGAGGTAAGCAGCAGCTGGAGCACTCGAGATTCGTTGTGGGCCCTCACCTGGTTCGGGGCGGTAGTGGTGGGCGGGTTGACCCCGGTTGCCGCCCGCATCCTGGCGACGAGGAGGCAACGAAGCGTCTCGCCGTTTCAATCGGCTTAGTCGGACTTGTGTTTGAGCAGTCGGAAGAGTCCTTTGGATGGCTTGTAGACCCGGTCCGGATATTTCTCAACGAGTTTCCAAACACACCCGTTGACCGTCTTCGGGTGAAACTTGGGATCCGACTCCGCGATTCTCGTTTTCAACTCGGTCCAGCTCAGACCCTCCGGATGCTGGTCGAGCAACTCGAACGCCGTTGCGTTGATCCGCTCAGTGACCTTCGCTGAATTGATATCGGGAAAGTCAGCCTCATGCGACATCCGTGACCCCATCCTTCCGACTAATACTCTCGTTGAACCGTCCGAATGATATGAGGTGTCGAGCAATGAACGGTGACGTTCGCCGTGTCGTCTATTCCTGATCGAGTTCGATACGAAGTCGTCGGGATGGCCAAGGACTGGAAGCTTGGCACGGGATCGGTGTCGCTCGATGCCGCAGCGCTTCTCTGGTCAGTGATCCGCCGGGCACGAGGGAAGGAGTGGGTCGTCACAGTTGCCCAAGCTGACACCAAGACAGGCCCGCTCTTGACGCGGCTCGCAAGACTAGAGAGGATGCTACCTCGAGCGTGACGGAGCTCGCTGAAGCGATCGAGAGCGGTCAGTTCCAACCACCGAATGGGTAGTCCAACCATCCCAAGCGAGACCTCAGGTAGGAGTTGAACTATTGGCCAAGCAATGCCCGAGTGCGGTCGAGCACTCCGGCATAGGTTTTTCGGAGCTCCAGCAGACGTTCAGCCGAGTCACGCTTCTCGATGTCTCGCTGCACCGCTGGCCAGTTTGCACGCCCAAATACCGCGACATACAACCTCACAGCATCGTCGAAGGTGCCCGCTGCACCGTCGGTTGCCTGGAGCACACGCTCGACTATCAGCGACTCGAGGCTGATCACGTTCAGAGTCTCCGAATCACCAAGTTCAATCACAGACACCGAACCGTCGACCTGACTATCAGGAAACTCGAGAAGCCAACATTCACCATCGGAAAAGGTGTAGTCGAAATGGTCTCCCTTGAGATGTCAGAAACCAAGGTTGGTGAGTGACTCTCGATCCCCAGCGCCGAGGTAGGCGCACATGTCTAAGTCGGTGGGTCGATAAGAACCTGTATGCAGGTTGACGGCCGCCCCGCCTACAAGCACAGCGTCGGCTTTGATCGCGAGATCGGCAGCCCGGGCGAGCCAGAGACTCCTCCTGATCTCATCTGATTCGGCTGCCGCCCGCCGCAAAGCCTTCTTGGCACGGTCTGCTTGCGTCAACGCCGTGTTGCCAGGGCAGTGCGTTCCAAATCGGCTGCGGGGTCTCCTGCTCTGCGATCCAACCTTGCACGTGGATCAGAAGGGCCGAGCCCAACCTGGTCAAGCGTCCTCGCACCTTCCCGGGCGCGCTCAACGACATCGTCGATGGTGATGACCTCAGGCGAACTCGGCTCAAGGTCGGCAAGGCTGGCATCGAGGCAGGTGAGAATCCTCACGACCGTGGACATCCGCGGGTCGACCTTTCCGTTTTCGATGAGAGAGATTTGAGCCTTGCTGATGCCGGTGCTCTTGTGCACGAAGGACATTGACATTCGCTTCGCCTTGCGGAGTTCCCGCAATCTCGCACCATTGAAATAGCTCACCGTGTTATGCTATTCAATAACATACTGTTAGTCAATAGACTAACAAGCGACCTACCGCACCGAGCCTTCGCTGATTTGGAGGGTCTTCAGGTCGGAATGGAAGTCGAGGGCGTAGTCGCCGCCTTCGCGGCCGATGCCGGAGAGGCGGCAACCTCCAAAGGGCGCGGTCAGGTCGCGGACCAGGAAGGTGTTCACCCATACGGTGCCGGCGCGAATGGCGCGGCCGACCCTATCGGCTCGCTCGGCCGAACCGGTGTAGACGATCGCCGAGAGGCCGTACCTCGTCGAGTTGGCCAGGTCGATCGCTTCGGCCTCGTCCTTGAAAGTCTGATAGGTGAGGACCGGCCCGAACACCTCGCGCTGGACGATCTCGGAGTGGTTCGAAGCCGGGGCGATAACTGTCGGCTCGTACCAGAGCCCGTCTTCACTGTGGCGTTGCCCGCCAAAAAGCACCCGGTCGCCGTTCTCTCTCGCCCGCTCGACAAAACCCTCGACCCGGCGCAAGTGCTCGGGGTGGATCAACGGGGAGATCGTTGTCGATCCGGACCGGCTGTCACCGAGGACGTGCTTGTCGGTGTAGGCGGCGAACCGCTCGTAGAACTCGTTGCTGATCGACTCCTCGACCAGCAGCCGCGTCCCGGCGAGACAGACCTGTCCGGCGTCATCGAACTGGCCGGCAGCCTTCTGGGCGGCAGCGTCGAGGTCGGCGTCGGCGAAGACGAGAAACGGCCCCTTGCCACCCAGCTCCGCAGTGAACGGCGTGATGTTCCGGGCCGCCGCCTCACCGATGTGGACTGCAGTCTCGGGCGATCCGGTGAAGCTGATCCGGCGCACCCGCTTGTCGCCAACCAGGGCTGCCCCGACCTCGTCACCGATTCCCTGGACGACATTGAGCACGCCCGGGGGGATCCTGGATTCGGCGGCGAGGTCGGCGAGCAGCGAGGCAGACAGCGGCGACCACTCGGCCGGTTTGAGGATCACGGTGTTACCCGCAGCGAGCGCCGGGGAAATCTTCCACGTTGAGAGCAGCCACGGCGCATTCCAGGGGGTGATGATCACGGCCGGACCGGCGGGCATCCGCTGCACCGTGTTGTCGGTGCCCTTCGACGACCACTTCCGCTCGATGTGGCCGGCGGCGAGGTCGGCGTAGTTGCGGAAGTTCTCCGCACCTCTGTGGATGACCCGGGCTTCGAGGCTCTCGAGGAGCATCGCCATATCGACACACTCGATGGCGGCGATCATCTCGACGTTCTCGTCGATGAGATCGGCGAGACGGTGCAGGTATGTCCCGCGCTCCTCGACGGAGAGGGCGGCCCAGGCAGGAAACGCATTCACCGCGGCGGTGACGGCCAAATCGGCAGTCAGGGCATCGCCACGGGCGACATCAGCCAGCTTCCATTCCCAATCGAGGGGTGATCGCACCTCGAAGGTGTTCTTCGACTCGACGCGCTTCCCGTCGATGTAGTGGTCGGGAGAGATTGCGTATTGAGATATCTCGGCACGGGTGGAAGGCATCAGGCCTCCGATTTCGAAGTTTTGGGTGACCCGTCGCTCAAATACTTGTGGCGTCTCACCGGCCCTCGCCGCCCCTGGCGGCGTCGAGGATGGTCGCCGCAGTTTCCGGCTGCGACTGCGCTCCTCTCCTTGCCAGCTGACGCCGATGCCTCGGGGACACGCGCACACTATTCAAGCGACAGATCACTAGGAAGCTAAGGATAAACTGCTGGCACACCAGACGAAGTGAGCGATGCCCGTACCCCTGAGCCAGCATGATCCCGAGGAGCTCCTCGAAGCGGAGCGGGTCATCCGCTCCCGCCTCGACGGGAGGCCGTTCGACTTCGAGGCGATGCTGGCCGTTTCCAACATCTACCGGGCAGCTAACGCGGTGAGGAACCGGATGGAGCGCGATGTGCTCGGACCGGAAGGCTTGAGCTGGGGAGGGTTCACGATTCTCTTCGTCCTCTGGGTTTGGGGAGATCGCGAGACC
Source organism: Acidimicrobiia bacterium (assembly GCA_041748855.1). GTDB lineage: Bacteria > Actinomycetota > Acidimicrobiia > Spongiisociales > ZC4RG35 > MA-ANB-1. Next base: position 123,091 of record JBGTCK010000017.1, on the reverse strand, counting down.
AACGAGCTGGCGGACGACTGCGGGCTGGCCAAAGGCACCCTGAGCGGGATGCTGTCGACCCTGGAGAAGGCACGGTTGGTCGAGCGCTCCCGGCACCCGGACGACGGCCGACGGGTGGTCGTCAGCCTTCTCGACGATGGTCGCAAGTCCATCGAAAGGGTTTTCCCCGAGTTCAACAAGCACGAAGCGATGTTCACCGACCGTCTCGACGACGCCGAGGTGCACGAGATGGCGAGACTGCTCCGCATCGTCACCGCGACGGCTTCGGATCAGCCACTCGTGGCAGGAGATGACACTCCCCGGTAGAATGTCGTTAGCTTCCTAACAAAGTCCGACGAACCCGAGGAAATGACGATGGGCGAAATAGTCGGTGCCGGACTAATTAGTCACGCACCAACCATCATGTTCGACGAGACAACCCGCAAAGAGTTGAACGACGGCAAGGAGATCTCACTGGTCCCGGGTCTGAATCGTCTCAAGTCCGAGGTTTTCGCCAAGCTTCAGCCCGACCTCATCGTCATCATCGACTCGCACTGGGCCTCGACCGTCGAGCATATTCTCACCGCCCAGGACCACCAGAAAGGGACTTTCACTTCGTCGGAACTGCCTCGCGGCATGTCCCGCATCGAATATGACTATCCGGGCGATCCCGAATTTGCCCGCACCGCCGCCGCCCTCGGCGATCAGCTCGGAACCCCAACCCATGCCTCCGACGACCCCTACCTCCCTCTCTACTACGCCACGATCAATCTCGTTCACTACCTCCGCAGCGACGAGAAGGTGGTTTCGGTGTCTTTGGTCCAGACCGGCGAGACCGACGACTTCATGACCATGGGTGAGGCGATCGGAGAGGCAGTCGAGCGACTCGACCGCCGGGCAGTCGTCCTTGCCTCCGGAGGGATGAGCCATACCTTCTGGCCGCTCAAACAGATCACTAAACACGAAGCATCCGATCCGGTCCACATCATCACCCCCGAGGCGCGTGCTGCCGACGAGGAACGGCTCGAGTGGATGAAAGCCGGTGATCATGCCCGGATCGTGGACACGATGGAGGACTACTTCGACCACGCACCCGAAGGTGACTTCGGGCATTACCTGATGATGCTGGGCGCAATCGGCGGCCGTGACTGCGTGGCCAGGGGGGAGATGTTCTCCGACTATGAGAACGCGACCGGGACCGGCCAGGTCCATGTCTGGTTCGACAAGCCGGAGAATGGTTGGACCGGCTGACGCGGATACCGACACCTGCCGTGCCACAATCGAGGTATGACATCGAATAGTCGAAGGCTGCCCCGACCCGGACTCGTCCAGGATGTGGCCGACGATCTCGAGGAGTTGCTCGAGCCCAACGGCGGCTGGAGCGATCCGGCCCTCGAAAAGGACCTCGGTCGGATCGTGGCGACCATTCGCAACTATCTTCAGCCCCGGCTGGCCAACCGCGGCGCCCCGTTCAACGTTGTGTTCGCCGGCCCCACGGGAAGCGGTAAGTCCACGCTCATCAACAGCATCGCCGGCCGCACCATCAGCCCGTCTGGCTCCATCCGTCCGACGACGACCAAACCTCTAGTCTTCAGCGACAGCCGGCGATCGGCCCCGGTCGATCTCGGTGATGTCGAATTCGATCTGGAGCTCGGGAATGCGGCTTTCCTCAACGATGTTGCCTTCATCGACACCCCCGACATCGACTCGACAAACACGGCCAACCACCGGTCTGCCCTCGGCGTTCTCGCTGCGGCCGACGTGGTGGTTTTCGTAGCATCGGCGCTCAGGTACGCAGACCTCGTGCCGTGGGAGATCCTCAGGTCGGTCACCGAGCGCGGAATACCTGTTATCCACGCCTTGAATCGCATCACCCCCGAGAACTCTGGTGCTGTCATCGACTTCCGGCGCCGCCTGCGTCGGGCGAAGATGACACCCCGAATCGTCCCGGTCTCGGAGCACCGGTTGGGTGACGATCGTCTTCTGCCCGAGCCCGCCGTCCAGGCGCTGGGCGACGAGATAATGGGACAGGTCGGCCACTTGAACCGCTACGAATGTTTGGAGCGTGCATTCGCAGCAGTGCGCTCGGATCTGTCGTCGATCGTCCACACAGTCAACGCTGACATGGTCCGGGTGGAACAGGTGACGGGCCGAATGCCGCCACAGACCCTTCGTTACGACGGCTACGATCCCGGGGAGCGGGCGGAGCGGTGGCAGGCCACCCTCCAGACGCTGCCCGGTAGATGGTCACCGCGGCGCCGTCACTCTCTGGATCGGCTTGCTGAGGAGCTCAAGGCGGAAGTGGTGAGCCTCGTCGAAAGGGATCTCAGGCTGTTCGCGTTGGAGAATGGAAGCCTGGTCATCGACCTGACTGATGAGGGCTCGTTCCCTCATCTCGATCGCATCGATTCGGTGGTTTCGGAGTGGTTCGAATCGGTCGCTTCGGATCTGCCGTCCCGATCTTTGAAACCTGCAGCCTTGCGCCGGAGAGTCGAGACGGCAATTTCGGTGTTCTTCGAGGTGACAGACGCGGAATCTGGCCCGTCATACTCCGAATCTGCCGTCAGCCTGCTCGGCGGCATCGGGGAGATCTACCGGAACCTGGGCGACGAGATGCTCAACGGTTCGAATCATGCACGGGTTCTGGCGACATTGCAGCGGGCCCGCGCCAGGATCCGCCCCGAATCCACACTTGTGAGCGCATGAGCGACAATTTGTTTGATGTATGAGAATCTGGTCGGGATCCTCGACTCAGCCGACAGGACCCTCGCCTCGGCTCTGAGTGTTGCTCCTCCTGGTGAACTGGACCGGGCGGCCCATGTGATCCTGCGCCTGCGACATCGAATCGACTACCCGGAGGACCTGGCCATAGTGGCGCTGGCGGGGGGGACCGGATCGGGCAAGTCATCGTTGTTCAATCAGCTGCTCGACAGTGACGCCGCCGAAGTCGGCGGGGTCCGCCCCACCACATCGAAGCCTCTTATCTCGGTGCCCAGGGGTCGTACCAACGAGATAGCCGGCTACTTGCAATGGTTCGACCCGGCGGATCGAACGACCCACGAGCGACCGGATGGTGTCGTCCTGATCGATCTGCCTGACACCGATAGCGTGGAGACCGATCACCGGCTCGTCGTCGAGAACCTCCTCCCCCGGGTCGATGCTGTTGTGTGGGTCGTCGACGTCGAGAAATACCGGGACGAATCTCTGCATCGCGGCTTTCTTCGGCGGTATGCGGGACACGGAGACCGGTTCCTGTTCGCCCTCAACCAGGTCGATCGGCTCCCGGCCGCCGAAGTCGACGCTGTGGCAGCTGACTTCCACAGGGCACTCTTAGACGACGGGTTTTCCGATCCGGCAGTCTTTCCGGTTGCTGCCGGGCCACCAATCGGCCCGCCCTCCGGAATCGATGAGCTGCGCGACGGAATCGAGGCGATGGCGGGCAGTTCGATCCCCGCCAAAATGATGACGGACCTGGGCGAGACGGTCTCAGCGCTCGTCGGGATCGTGGGAGGGGCCGGGACCGACTTCGAGAAGCGGTGGGCCGTTGCGAGGGAAGAAGCCGCCGCACTGGCCGTCGCCGGGGACCATGTGGGCAGCGGCCGGCTCGCTGCCGCTTTCTTCAGCGGGCTTGCCGGTGAGTTGACCGGTGAGCCGTCAGAGGTGGCGCTGGGGATCTCGGCCCACGTCGGGGAACGGCTCAGGGAATTGACCGCGGAGGCCGAAACAGCGCTGCCGTCTGCGCCGGATGAGAATGCTCCAACCCGTAGGAATCGTCGCCTCGGTCGGCGGGCCGGCGCAAGCTGGTTTCGCTATCAACGTGCCGGTATCGACGCCAACCGGGAACGTCGTGTCGCCCATGTGGCCCAAAGTCTCGATAGCTATGCAGGTGACCTGGTCCGGCCCGTCCTCCGCCGGCGGGCCGAGGCCGTGGCCGACCTCGCAGCTCTGGTGAACGCGATAGAGAATTGGCGCAGCACGAGCGGAAGTTAGGCTCAGCGCATGCTCGAAGAACTGATTGGCGCCGAGAACCAGGGAAAACTCATCGGTTCGCTGGTTGCCCTGGCCATCACCTATCTCGCCTACTTCGTTGTGAAGCGGGTGAGCCGGGGGGTCTTGACGCGGGTTGCCGGGCGCGGACCGGCGGGGGAGAGCAGGGTCGCCACCCTGGAAAGAGTGGCGATGAGGGTGGTGCAGGTAGTCATCTTCCTCGCCTTCGTTGTCGTGTTGGGAGGCATATGGGAAATCAACCTCGGCGGGGTGCTTGCCCTCGGGGCAGTGTTCGGGGCGGCAATCGGGTTCGGGGCGCAAGACCTGGTGAAAGACCTGATCGGTGGCTTTTTCATCCTCGCCGAAGACCAATTCCACATCGGTGATGTGGTCAGGATTGCCGACACCGAGGGCACCGTGGAAGACATCCAGTTCCGGGTGACCGTGCTCCGCGACGTGGAGGGCAATAAGCACTTCGTCCCGAACGGGCAGATCACGGTGAGCAGCAACTTCACGGCCATTTTCGCCCGGCCGGTGCTCGATGTCGGAATCGCCTACAAAGCAGACGTAGACAAGGCGCTTGCGGTGATGAAAGACGAGTTGGACGACATGGCAAATTCCGAGGAATTCAAGGGGAAGATCACCGAGGCCCCGCAAGTGCTCGGCGTCCAGGACCTCGCCGATAGCGCCGTGATCCTTCGGGCAGCGTTGACAGTGCTCGCCGACGATCGCTGGTTGGTGCTCCGGGAGGCGCGGCGGCGGATCAAAGTTCGTTTCGACAAGGAAGGCATCGAGATCCCGTTCCCGCACATGACCGTCTATCAGGGCGAGGCCTGACCCCGGACCAGTAGCAGGGATTCGGGCTCCCAGGTGACAGTGACGGCATCGGCCATGCCGAGCGCCTCTCCATCGGCCTGGATCGCGACGGGCGGGTCGGCTTGAGCCACGACGGTGTCCACGTTCTCCCAGATCTCTATTTCGGGGACCTTCCCCAGATCGCGCCGCGTGATGACCCGGGCGGCTATTGAAGGCACACGCCGCCGGCGAAGGCGGTCGATGAGAAGGGCGGTCATGGGTTCGGGCTTGCCGTCCGACAGCGTCAGGGGAAGTCTTCCGAAGTACGTGTAGACGTCCCGGAACTGGAGCATCATCGCCGAAACCAGCATCGATCGATCGCCGGAGGAGACCCTCACATGGGGGCGTTTCTTCGGGAACGTCCGGAACGCCACCCCGAACGCAGTCGAGGCGTAGTGGAGGGAGCCAAAGCGGTACTTCCGGTACGGCTCCTTGTCTGCTTCGACGACAACATCGGCGTCGAGGCCTAATCCGCATGCAAACAGCGAGTGGTGCGTCGACATTGTCGATCCCCGGGTCATGTCGAGCCGCGCGGTTCCGGCGAGAACCGGCGGAGACGCAGCGGTCAATATCCTGGCTGCCTTTCTCGGGTTCGACGGCAGATGGAGGAGTCGACTGACGACGTTGGTGGTACCGACCGGTATCACGCCGAGACGAACCCCGGTCCCGACCACTCCCTGAGCGACGTGATGCACCATTCCGTCCCCGCCCATGGCAACAACCAGGGCTGCGCCGCTTTCGACTGATTCTCTTGCCGCGATGCTGGCTTCTGATCCTGACGCCGGCCAGATCGCCGCGACGTCGAACCGCTTGTTCAGAATCGCCATCACGTCACGATGTGATCCACCGGTGAATTGAGAGGCCGACGGATTGGCGATGACCATTGCTTTTTCCATTCCGGGCTACGGTAACCATCTACTGTGATCACTCATGACTGAGGCTCTCTTTTCTCTGGTGTTCGGCGAGGGTGATGGTGCAATTCTCGGTCTTGCCGCCGGAGACACCGCCGGCGGGGCGTGGGAGTTGGGCTATTCGGCAGTGACCGAACAGGCCACCGTCATCTCCTATGAGCTCATCGCCAACAGCAAGTTGGAGCAGGAAACCCTGGTAGACCGCCTTCTCGAGTTGGATGGCGCAATGGACGAAGAACCGGTGTATCGCGCCGAAAGCCCCGAGTTTCGGGCCTGGCTCGACCGCGCCGTTATGGGCACCCCGACTCCGGATGAGACTCCCAGTCTCGACCCAATCGGAAGATCTGCTCCCCTCGGGGTGGTCTATCGTCGGGAGCCCGAAACGCTGACGCGGGAAGTCATCCGCCTCAACCGCCTGTTTCACACCGACGCCGGTTCGATCCTCAGCGGAGTTGCGATTGCCTCAGCGGTCGCCGCTTCAAGCTTTGGCCAGGGTGGCCGCGACCTTCTCCTCGGTGTTGCCCAGTCGGTCCAGCCGGCAATGGAGGAATTGGGTTCCAACTCGGCAGGGCTCAGCAGTGTCGACGCCATCGAGGGATTCGATCACGCCGTAAAACGACTTGTCGAAGGATATGGCATCCGGGGCACCCGCGACGCGCTGAATTTCATCGGCGCCGAGATCAACCCAGGGCCCCTCGATAGCGCGCTTGCCTGTCTTCTCCTCACATCCCACAGCACCGAGAAGCCTCACGAGCCGGTGGCCGAATCAGCTCACATCGGAGGGAGCAATCTCGGTGCGGCTGCGGGTGCCATTCTCGGGGCGCGGATCGGGATTCGCGCCTGGCCGTGGGCGTTTGCCAACGACACGTGGTTTGCGGAGATCGGCCGGCGACTGGTGCGCGGACCTCAGGAGATAAGGGATCTTCCGATCCCGTATGCGGTGGAACAGCACCTCATCTCCGGGGCGAGACAGGACCACCAGTAGCCACCGGCAGGTCTGTCGCATCCCAGGTCCGGATACCGTCGTCGACACTCCGGAGCAGCCACCAGCCGACGAGAATGAATCCGGCCAGGGAGCCCATCGCCACCGACCGGCTCCATCCGAGGACATCGACGATCAGGGCCCATACCAGGGGGCCGAATATGGTGGCGAACCTGGCCACTGTTGCATACAGCCCGTAGAATTCTCCGATGTATTTCGGGGGTGAAATCCGTGTCATCACAACCCGGTCGCTCGCCCAGGTGGCACCGAGGGAAAGCCCACCGAGTGGCCCGATGGCCCATGCGATCCACGAGACATCCGTGAACGCCGCGACGATCCCCGAGCCAATGGCCACGATCCACATGACGAGGACCCAGCGAAGCACACGGTTGGGCCCGTACCGGTCGATGAAGCGGCCGGCAAAGAGGCCGCCGAAAACCGCCGCGGTGATCGCAGCGCCGAGGAGGCCGGTGACCGACTGCCGGTCGAAGCCGAGTTCCTGAACCACGAAGATCGTCAGAAAGCCCCCGATCAGCGTGTTGATGGCGTCGGTGTAGAAGAAGCGTCCGATGAGGAAACGCACGACGCTGGGGTAGCGAGCAGCCAGCTTCCACGAGGTGACGATCCGGCGCGGGACGTCGATCAGGCGCGGCATCCGGTCTTCGCTGGGCCCATGCCGCTCCTTGATGAAGAAGAAGGCGGGCAGGGCGAAGAGGAGGAAACCGAGTGCCAATGCCCGGAACGTGGCCGGGTATCCCCACTCCAGTACGTCGAGGGTGACCACCCCGATCAGGAGGCCCAGATACGAGCCGAAGTAACCGATACCCACGCCGCGTCCGGAGATGAGGCCCCTGTTCTCGTCGGTGCTGACATCGATGAGTAAGGCGTCGTACACGACCGATCCGATGTTCACGGCGATCAACGCGATCCCGAGGAGGATTACGGAGGAGGGAACGTTGATCCCGAGGAAACCGGTTGCGATCACGGCCACCACAGTGGTGAGGATCAGTGTTGGTATGCGACTACCTCTGATATCGCTTCTGGCCCCGGCCCAAGGGGCGACGAAAACCACGACGATCCCCGCTACCGCTACCACTGCCGCGAGGAGGCTGTCCGGCTGATCGAGCGAGATCAGCCAGTCGGGGAAGTAGAGACCGATGACGCCGAGGGCGAAGATCGTATTCGCCAGGTCGTAGACGATCCATGACCAAACCGACCGGCGTTCCCCAGCCGCCGCTCGGGGTGTCATCTCAGAATGTGACAGCTACGGAGATCAGCTCCTCGCGCCCCAGCAAGCCAGCGGCTGCCTGCAGCGCGCGTGGTGCCTCGGCGAGCGGGAACTGGTGGGAGACCAGATCGTCGATCCTGGGGTCGGTCTCGAGTTGGCGGGCCGCCCATTGATATCCGACGGTCGTCGCACTCATCGCACCCCGGATCGTCAGTTGTTTGGCGACGATCACATCGGAGAGGAAGTGGAATGCGCGATTGCCTTTGGTCGAGGCGAGCACAACCCGTCCCCCGCTCCGCACCAGGTCGAGGGCGGTGAAGACAGCTTCCGGGTCGTTCGAAGTGACGTCGACGAGCACATCGGGCCTCCGGCCGATTGCCTCGGCGATGGCGCCGGCGAGGTCTGTGGTTTCGATGTCGACCGCGATGTCCGCTCCTAAGCGAAGCGCAAGGTCGAGCCGGTCGCGGTCATGGCTCAAACCGGAGATCCCGACCCAGCGCGCCCCGGCTGCCTTGGCCGCGATGAGGCATGCCAGCCCGCGCGGGCCAGGCCCGAGGATCATCACGTCTTCACCTGGTTGGAGCAGAGGCAACTCGACGGCCCATGAATGCCCGGCGGCCAGCGGATGGACGAAGGTGGCGACCTCGGCCGGGACATCGTCGGTGACCTCATGAACCCGGGCCGACGGGTCGAGGTAGAGCGTCTCGGCAAGTCCACCCCAGAGTCCTGGGGGCTCGGTGGACGGGATGAAGCCGTAAGAGTTGATTGGCCGGCGTCTGGCGCAAGTGGCCAGGTTGTTCAGGCAGCGATGACACTCGCCGCAGTGCATTCTCGGTTCAACCACCACCCGGGTGCCCACGGGATAGGGGATGTTCGGGCTGGACGTGGCGATTCGGCCAACGACCTCGTGCCCGGGTATCAGGGGATACACGATATCGCGGGCTTCACCGCTCCAAACCTGGACATCGGCGCCCGAGATAGAAGTTGCTTCAACTGCGAGCCAGCCGCCCCCGACCACATCTGTCGTGGGGATGGTGGTCATAGAGAAGTGTTTGGGCTCAACGAGCATCATGGCCCGTGCATCGCTACCGGTGTCCATCACTGCTGATGAGTGTAAACCAGGTTGCGACCGCCGAAGTCAACCCCGAATAATGGAGGCGATCCGCTCGACGCCTGTTTCGATGTCCGCGTCACCGGTGGCATAAGAGAGACGGAGGAACCCGGGCGCACCGAATGACTCCCCGGGGACAACGGCGACTTCGCCTTCTTCGAGTATGTCCGTGGCAAGGTCGATAGAAGATTCCCACCGTTCCCCGAGCAGAGCGGAGACATCCGGGAAAACGTAAAAGGCACCCTCCGGCTCGATGCAGGAGATTCCATCGATGTCCTGGAGCATCGAGTGCATCAATTTGCGTCGTCGGTCGAAGGCGAGACGCATCTCTTCGACGGTGTCCTGAGGCCCACGCAATGCCGCCAGCGCGGCGTGCTGGGACACGTTGCCGACGTTTCCGGTGGCGTGCGATTGGAGCCGGCCGGCCGCATCGATCAAGTCACGGGGTCCGATCATCCAGCCCACCCGCCAACCCGTCATGGCATAGGCTTTGGCGACACCGTTGACAAGGATCCAATTCTCGAAGCGGGGAGTGACTGCTGCGATCGAGGGGGCCTCGCTTTCAGCGTAAACCAGCCGCTGATAGATCTCGTCCGCCATCACCCAAACGCCGTTGTCCCGCGCCCATTCTCCGATAGCTCGCGCCTCGGCCTCGGTGTACACGGCCCCGGTCGGGTTTGATGGTGAGACGAAAACGAGCATTCGGGTCTTGTCGGTCCGCTTCTGCTCAAGTTGATCGACCGTCACCTTGAAACCTTGTTCGATACCGGTCTCGACGGGCACAGGGACCCCGCCCGAAAGGTTGACACCGGCGGGGTATGTAACCCAGTGAGGCGAGGGGAGCAGGACTTCATCACCCGGGTCGATGAGCGCGGCAAAAGTCTCGTATACGGCCTGCTTGGCCCCGTTGGTGACCATGATCTCTGACGCGTCGACCTCGACCCCCGAGTACTCGAGGGTGTAGCCCGCTATCGCTTCCCGCAATGCGGACAAACCAGCGTTCGCGGTGTAGTGGTGGTTCGCCGGGTCATGAGTGGCCCGCGACGCCGCTGCGGTTATGTGTTCAGGTGTTGCGAAGTCAGGTTCGCCGGCGGCAAACGCAATCACCGCCCGGCCTTCGGCTTCCATCTCGCGGGCACGGGCCGCGACCGCCATCGTCGCCGAGCCGGGCAGGGCTTGGAGACGCTGTGAAACGCGTCGGATCTCAGTCACGAAAAACGTCCGGTAGAGAGCTAGAGGGCGCCCCCGCCGTCCTTTACCTCGTCGGTGGCATCGGCGACCTTGTCAGCAGCAGCTTCGGCAGCATCAACCGTCTTCTCGCCTGCAGTCTCCGCTGCATCAGCGGCCTTGTCGGCTGCATCAGCTGTCTTGTCGGCTGCGGTCTCTGCCGCAGACTCGGCCTTGTCGGCGGCCGTGGCCGCGGCGTCCTTGCCTTTGTCCTTGTATTCGGAGACCTTCTCTCCGACGGACTCGAAGACATCGGAGGCTGACTCTTTGGCCTTCTCCATCATGGGCTCAGCCTTCTTGGCGAGATCGCTTGCGCTCTCCTTGGCCTTCTCCACCATCGGCTCGGCCTTCTCGAGAGTGTCTGATGCAAAGTCCTTGGCCTTCTTGGCCATTGGCTCAACCTTCTCGGCCAGATCTGCCGCGCCTTCTTTGGCAGTGCCGAACCAACCTTTGAGCGTGTCCATGAATCCCATGTTGTTCCTTTGTCGCGTGGAGGGCCATCGTAGAGCTTGTATAAGGCGGGCGCGTCAATATCGTTCCAGCGTGCTGAAGTTTCTAGTCGCGGCGTCGCTGGTGGTCCTGCTTGTTGAAATCACGACGGCCGGCCCCGCTGTGGTAGCGGCGGTTCCGGCACCCGTTACAGAGGGGAGAAACCCTGTTCCCTCAAGTGTCGAGGGTTTGGGCCTCAGTCCTGTGCTCGTCACCGATGACCTCGAACAGCCCACCGACGTTGTCGGTGCGCCTGACGACGACCGCCTCTTCGTGGTCGAGAAGGCCGGGACGATCCGGATCGTCGAGAATGGCATCGCCAGGGACCGGCCATTTCTCGACATCACCCGCTGGGTCGGCAGCGCAGGCAACGAACAGGGGCTGCTGAGCCTCCGATTCCATCCCGATTACGCCGAGAACGGCCGGATCTTCATCTTCTTCACCGATACCGCGGGGACATCCCAGCTAGCAGAGGCGACAGTCGACGCCACCGGCGACGCAGTCGACCTCTCGTCTCTGCGCAGCATCATGTCGTTTCCCCAGTTCGGCCAATATCACCAATCGGGATCGATGATGTTCGGACCCGGCGGGTATCTGTGGGTCTCGCTCGGCGACGGGGGCGGGATCGGCGATCCCCTGGGACATGGCCAGGACATTGCGAACATCGACGCGTCGATCATCAGGATCGACGTCGACAACGGCGATCCATATGCGGTTCCTGACGACAATCCCTTTATCGGAGCCGAAGCCAGGCCGGAGATCTGGGCCTATGGCCTGCGCAACCCGTGGCGGATCAGCTACGACGCCACGACCGGATACGTGTATATCCCCGACGTCGGCCAGGAAGGCTCCGAGGAGATCAACGTCGTGCCGCTGGAAGAGGGCGGCCATAACTTCGGGTGGGCAGTGTCCGAGGGATCCCTTTGCTATGGCGGAGGGGAATGCGACATGTGGGGCCACACATTGCCGGTGTACCAGTACCTCCACGACGGGAACGGTTGCGCAATCATCGGTGGGCAGGTCTACCGCGGCACCCTGATGCCTGAACTGGACGGTCATTTCTTCTTTGCCGACTTCTGCGTCGGCTGGGTCCGCAGCGTCGTCCTCGACGACTCCGACGTGCACCTCGTCGTGGATTGGACTACCGCGCGGGAGGACCGGCTCGGGAATGTCACCACGATCGGCTCCGACCGTCATGGTGAGCTCTATGTCGCCAATCTTGCCGGCGAAATCTGGCGGCTGGAGCTGTCCCGGGACTAGCTAACCCGCATCAGCAGGCCAGCTCTCGCCCCGTCCGCACGCTTGTATGCCCGCACCCAGCTATTTCGAGGCCCTTCTTATGCTGGGCACGTGCTCCGATTTGCATTCAGCTCAGTGCTCCTTCTGCTTCTCGCCGCCGGGTGCAGCAACGAAAAGGAGATTGCCCCCACACTCCCCCCGGCAACGGAACCGACTTCGTCGACGACTACCACCATCGCGGCAGACCCGACCACATCGACGACCGAACCCTCCGAACCGGAGCCGTCCGGAACGGACGCAACATCCACGACCCTGCCGCCGCTCCAGTCGCTCGCGTATGAGGAGATCGCCGGTTTCAACTTCCCGGTTCAGGTCATCCCGGCTGCTGAGGAGGGCGTGATCTATGTGGTCGACAAGGTGGGGTATCTGTGGGCTGTTGAGGATGGCCAGGCAACCGATGAACCGGTACTGGACATTACGTCGCTGGTCAGCGGGGGAAACGAACAAGGATTTCTCGCGGCCACGACCCACCCCGAGGACGCCACAAGATTGTTCGTCCACTACACCGACACGGCCGGTGACACGGTTGTCGCCGAATACGCACTTGTTGACCCCCTGGGAGCGGACCCCGACACAGCCACCGTGCTGCTGGAGGTCGACCAACCGGCATCGAACCACAACGGAGGGATGATCGCGTTCGATCCCGAGGGACGGCTCCTGGTCGGCCTCGGAGACGGAGGGGGATCGAATGACACGTTTGGACACGGCCAGAACACCGACACTCTCCTTGGTGGCATTGTCGCGATCGACCTCTTCGGAGGTGATCCGACGCTGTTCAACCACGGGCTGCGCAACCCGTGGCGTTTCTGGCTGGACGGGGATCAGATCATCATCGCCGATGTGGGGCAGAACGCGTATGAAGAAGTCAATGTCGCACCCCTGCAGGCCGACCTCAACTTTGGTTGGCCGATCACCGAAGGCCTGCATTGCTTCAGTCCTCCGTCGGACTGTGACATCTCAGGGATCACCATGCCCGTCGTCGAGGTTGCCCATGGTGATGGTGGCAGTTGCTCGATCACCGGGGGAGTTGTCTATCGCGGCTCACTCATCCCGGAACTCGATGGCCACTACCTGTTCAGCGACTATTGCGGCGGCTACCTCCGCAGTTTCGTCCCCGGGCCGGAAGCACCTGAGGTCGTCGACTGGACCGGAGATGTCGGTGTGCCGGGGATGGTCACCAGCTTCGGCGTCGACAGCGACGGCGAAGTGTATGTGACCACCGCCGATTCGGTGCTGAAACTGGTTGCGGTGCGCTAACCAAGGAGCCTGTGAACAATGCATGTCACCCGTCTTGACGACCATGCATCACCATTCGCTGCGTTCTCGGCCCGCCATTCCGATCCGAGGAGTGGCGAAACCCGGCCTTGCGACTGGCGCGCCTGGCCGCCAATCCGGGCAACGGCATCATCCAACACACTCGCGGGTAATCTCCGGTGCCCATGCCGTCGCTGTTCACCAAAATCATTGAAGGGGAGATCCCCGGCACATTCGTCTGGAGGGACGACTTGTGCGTGGCATTCATGACCATCGCCCCGCTCCGGCCCGGACATACCCTGGTTGTGCCAATCGAGGAGATCGACCACTGGATCGATATCCCTGACCGCCTCAGAGACCATCTCTTCGCCGTTTCCGGCAGGGTGGCCACCGCGATCCAGGACGCATTCCAACCGACCAGAGTCGGCCTGATGATTGCCGGTCTCGAGGTTCCGCACGCGCACATCCATCTGGTTCCAATCGATGGCGTGAATGACCTCGACTTCGCCAACGCCGATCAGTCCGCAGCGCGGGAAGACATCGAGGCGGCGGCGGCCAGAATTCGAGATGCTCTCGAGACGAAGGGTTCCTCCGGGGTCACCCGCTAGTGGAAGTCCTCCTCGGCGGGATCGCCTCCGTTCTCTATGGGGTCGCCGACTTCCTCGGAGGCGAGGCGTCGCGCAAGGTCAATGCGGCAACGGTTGTCGTCTGGTCAGGCTTGTTCTCCTTTCCTGTCCTGCTCGTGGTGGTCATCTTCACCGGGGGAGACGCAACCGGTGCCGACTATCTCATCGGATTTGCCGCGGGTATCTCGGGAGCGGTGGGGCTGGTCATGTTGTTCACCGGCCTCGCCCGGGGAAGGGCGGCAACTGTGGCCCCGATCTCTGCTGCGATCGGGGCAGTGGTTCCGGTGGTCGTCGCCGTTGTCACCGGAGACCGCCCTTCTCTCTTGGCGTGGGCCGGGGTAGGTATCGCCATCCCGGCGATTGCCCTGTCGGCATGGACCGACGAGGGCGATGGCAAAGCCAGGTCCGGTCTCGCCTTCGGCGCAATTGCGGGGATCGGATTCGGAGGGTTCGCTGCGATCATCGGGCTCACCGGTGAAGACTCCGGGATCCTTCCTCTGGTGACCGCCCGGGGAGGCCTTGTGGTCGTACTAGTGGTTCTCGCCGGAATTGGCTTGTGGAAACTCCAGGGCTTTGCGCGGACTCCGAGAGGGCTGATCCTGAGCAACAGCGTCGTGGATATCTCAGCGAACATCACCCTGATCTACGCGTTGCGGGCGGGCTCGTTCGCCCTCGCTGCAGTGGCGGCTTCGTTCTACCCGGCAGCGACGGTGATCCTGGCAAAGCTGGTCAATGGTGAGTCGTTGCGGGCGCGCCAGATCCTCGGCATCGTCATGACCCTGGTTGCCCTCGGGCTCATCGCGGCGAATTAGCTCCCTGGTAGAGCCGGATGGTCCCACCCAGGTAGTCGAGGGCGGCCTCGTAGCCGCGGGACGCGTGAGTCCCGGTGTAATTGAGGACCCGGCCGGTCCATAGCCTGAAGAAAAGGCTCTCCCAGCCGGGATCACCGAGGATGAACTTCCCGCTTATAGCGACCAAAATCTCCCACCAGACGTGTTCGTCGAGATAGGCGACATCTCCGGTGGTCGTCATCCGATCGACGTGGGCAGGAATGGCACCCGGCAGAGAGGCGATCAAGTCTGCCTCTCCCGGGGCCAGCGGGGTAGCGAGCAGAGGGAGGGTCCGGTCCACCGAATAACCGGTCTGCGACCGCAGCGTCTCGGGAGCCGGCGATTCCGGGTCGCGGCCATGTTCGATCACGGGTGGCGGATTGTCGGGCAGGCCCACTACGGCATCGAAGCATTCGACAAGCATCGTCTTCAGCTCGTCCAGCGACCCGTAGAGCGAATGCGACTTGCCCGCCGGGACGTGATGCTCGTACAGGCTGAGACCGGCCCCGACCATGGCATGTGTCAGCAAGGTGTCGATGCCCCAGTCGGAGCGGGCGGACACGCCCGTAGAAGAGGCAACGGTTCGGATCGCGTCGCCGACGAGCATCAGCTCACCCCCCAGGGGCTGGCCGATGGCGGGTAAGGCCGTCCCCGGATACTTCATAGCCAGCATTGGCTTGGTCACCATCCAGGTGATCATGGCGTCGGTAGCGGCGCGGGGAAATGTGTGGCGAACTGCCTGGTATCCGAGGTCGGCTGCGGCTTCGGCCCCGTCTATCCACCCGTGGTCGAAGTTGGTTATGTCGGCGTCGTAGAAGTGGAGCCGGTCCACATCGCCGTCGACAGCCTTCTGCAGCGCAGTATTCATCGCATCGCCTTTTCCGGGCCGGAAGGTGCCGATCCTCCGGTCGGGGATGACCTCGACAGAAGCGCCGGTGGCGATGGCGATTTCCAGTGCTCCCGCCGACACTGCCTCCGACTCGCCAACCGCCCAGACCGTGTCGATCCGGCTGTTGCTTGCCGCTACCGCGACATTCGCCAGGACGAGTTCGGGGTCTTCATCCTTGAATGGGAACGCCACGGTGCTCACCCGGCCACGTTAAAGGTGTTTCGCCCCTGCACCGCCGGGTTCTGTCAGCGGCTCCGTCTACGCTCGTCTCACAGATGGCAGATTTGGTGGGAAGAGTTATCGGCACCAGGGACTCCACGCCGCTGGAGTTCTGGGTGGGCGTCGCCGAGGGCGAGTACCTCCAACTCGACGATGTGGTGGCACTGGAGCGGGTGCTGCCGACCGGTGAAATGGTGAAGATGTACGGAATGGTGGGCCAGGTAATCGCCCGACATGAAGGAGCGCGCTTCGATTCCGACGTCTTCCTGATCGAGGCAGGGATCCTCCCTGCGCAAGTGACCGAGGCTGCCCAGGTGACCTCGACCCGGTTCGAGCCGGAAGTGTTCGTCCCACCGAGTCCCGGCCAGGCGGTGCGGGTCGCGACGGGAGACGAACGGGATAAGGCGCTCTTCTTCGACCGGATGGAGCAGCGCTTCCCGGTCGGCCTGGCCAGGAATGGCGAGCCGCTCTGGGTCAACTTCGAGTTCCTCAACGGTGAACGCGGGGCCCATGTCAATATCTCGGGGATCTCCGGAGTCGCCACCAAGACGTCTTACGCGACCTTCCTGCTCCACTCCCTTTTCACCAGCGGTGTCCTCGGGAGTGCCTCGGTCAACACCAAGGCTCTCATCTTCAACGTGAAAGGTGAAGACCTGCTCCACCTCGACCGTCCCAACAAGAACCTCGACGAGGAACAGCGTCTCAATTACACCCTCCTGGGACTGCCGTCGACACCGTTCGAATCAGTTGGCATGTTCGCACCGCCCCGTATGGAGGATCCCAAGGCGACGGCCGACGTTGCCTCCCGGACCGATGTCACCTCATTCTTCTGGTCCATCCACGAATTCTGCGCCGAAGATCTGATGCCGTTCTTGTTCGCTGATGCCGAAGACGACAAGGCGCAATACACGACAGTCGTCTACAACGTGATGGCCCAGTTGAGAAGGTCTGAGTCGACGGACACCGGTGCTGCAATCGTGGACGGGGTGAAGGTCCGCACCTTCCGCGAACTGGTCGATCTAGTGACCGACCGGGTCCAGGACGAGGACACCAGGCGCGATTGGGCAGGGCCTGCGATCGGCATCGGCACGGTGAACGCGTTCGTCCGGCGGCTTCAAGGCTCGGTGAGGCACATCGAACGGTTGGTCCGGGCAGATGTTCCCAATCCCGAAAAGCACAGGATCAGGCTGGACACCCACCAGGTGACAGTTGTCGACCTGCACAATCTCAACGATCGCGCCAAGCGGTTTGTTGTCGGTGTCACCCTGCGGAGGGCGTTTGAGGACAAGGAGCGGGCGGGCCAGAGCCGGGAGCTGTTGATGGTTGTCCTCGATGAGCTCAACAAGTACGCGCCCCGGGAGGGGACGAGCCCGATCAAGGAGGTTCTCCTCGACATCGCGGAGCGGGGTCGGTCCCTCGGCGTGATCCTCATTGGAGCCCAGCAAACGGCGTCGGAAGTGGAGCGGCGGATCATCGCCAACTCCTCGATCAGGGTGGTGGGCCGGCTCGACTCGGCGGAAGCGTCGCGCGAGGAGTACGGATTCCTCCCGGCGGTCCACCGCCAGCGCGCCACAATCGTCAAACCGGGAACGATGATTCTCAGCCAGCCGGAGCTGCCGGTCCCCTTGGTGCTCCAGTTCCCGTTCCCGGCGTGGGCCACACGGGCTTCGGAGGCACTGGCCACCCCCGGGGGCAATGTCCCCGACGACCCCTTCGAAGGCCTTTAGTGAACCGCCGTCGAGGTTTGCGCCGGTAAAACCGGATCTGTCACACCGGGGTCTTACGATCGTTCCTGTGACAGTGAAAGTTCTACATACGTCCGATTGGCATGTCGGCCGGAAGATCGGCGGCCGTGATCGGTCCAACGAGCACCGGGGGGTGCTCGGCGAGATCGTCGGGCTCGCCGAAGAGAACGACGTCGACGTGACGATCGTTGCCGGCGACCTCTTCGACACGGCATCTCCGTCACCACAGGCCGAGGCGATCGTGTGGCGCGCCCTCCTCGACCTTTCCCGGATTTCCCGGGTTGTTGTCGTCGGCGGAAACCACGACAACGCCGCCCGGCTCGAGGCAGTGGCGCCTCTGCTCGATCTGGGCCAGATCACTGTCTGTGCCACCCCGGTGGCCGCGACCGACGGCGGTGTCCTCGACCTTCCCGAATTCGATACCAGAGTTGCAATGCTCCCATTCGTCTCCCAGCGGGGGATCGTCAGGGCTGAGCAGATCATGAACACCGACCCCGACCAGCACGCCGGCCTCTACGGCGAGCGGATGGCGGCGCTCATCGAGAGTCTCACCGCAGCGATGGAAACCGACACCGTCAATGTCCTCACCGGCCATCTCACCGTCTACGGCGCCGTCGAAGGAGGTGGGGAGCGCCAGGCCCACATCTTCGGATACGCAATTCCGTCGTCGGCCTTCCCAGGGCACCTCTCCTACGTCGCTCTCGGCCACCTGCATCGCCAACAGAAGATGCCCCATGGTGCCTCAGTCTGGTATTCCGGATCCCCGCTCCAACTCGACTTCGGTGAGGTCGATGATCAGAAGGGCGTTCTGCTGGTCGAGGCTTCTCCCGGTCTGCCGGCAAAGGTCACCTCGCTGCCGTTGACCGCAGGCAAGCGCCTCGTCACCTTGCGCGGCACCCTCGACCAGGTGCTGGCCCGTGCCGGTGACCTCGGCGATGTGTACGTCAAGGTTGAACTGGACGAAAAGGCGCAGGTAGGCCTGGCCGACCGGGTACGGGCGGCGATCCCGGACGTGGTCGATGTCAAGCTGCGGACCAATGCCGAGTTAAGGGCACGTAGTTTCGAGGATCGCACCACTGTCACCGGCCCCGAGGCGTTCAAAAGGTACCTGCAAGACAACAACACTGAGGACTCCCGGCTGGAGAGTCTCTTCGTCGAATTGCTGGAGGAGGCCACCCTTTGAGGCCGCTGTCGATCGAGCTCGAAGGCTTCTTCGCCTACCGGAAGCGGGCACGGGTCGACCTCACCGACGTCGACTATTTCTCCCTGGAGGGACCTACCGGATCCGGGAAGTCGAGCCTGATCGACGCAATGGTCTTCGCTCTTTACGGCAAAATCCCGAGGCTCGGGGGCAACACGGTTGCTCCTGCGATATCGGCAGGCGCCGAGCGAGCGAGAGTTTCCTTCCGCTTCCTTGCCAACGATGTCGTATACACGGTGACGAGACAGCTGGAACGGGCCTCGACGGGGGGAGCCCGGGCCACAGAGGTCCGCCTGGAAAACGAAACGGGAGCGGTCGCGTCGGGAAGTTCGGATGTCACCCCCGAAGTAGCCCGCCTGCTCAATCTGAGCTACGAGGACTTCACCCGCACCGTCGTGTTGCCTCAGGGTGAGTTCGCCCGCTTTCTCACAGCCACCCCCAAGGAGCGACAGGAGTTGCTCCGCGGCTTGCTCGGCCTCGACGTGTACCGGACCATGGGATCGCTCGCCCGGTCCAGGGAACAGGTGACGCTTTCGGAGCTGAATTCGGCCTCCAACCGGCTCGATCAGCTGGCAGTTCCCACCGATGAGGAGCGGCTTCACGTTGCCCGGCGATTGGAGGCGATTGTCGCCCTCTCCGGAGAAGTCGACCGGATCGAAGCGCACCTCCAGACTCTCAACGGCCGTCTCGACGACTTCACCAAGCAACTCGAGCAATCGGAGGATGCCAAGGGCCGTCTCGAGAGGCTCGGGGCCCCACCCAACATCGAGGAGCTCTCAGCCAGGCTCTCCCGGGCAGCCGACACCGCCGAGCGGCACGCGGCACGGTTCACGGAGATTGAAAAACAACATGAGGCAGCGGCTTCCCGGCTCGGACTCCTCCCCACCAGGGAGTCCCTGGAGCGGGTTGCGAACATGTACGAGCGCCTTGACGCAGCAGACGCCGAATTGGCCGGCATCGACGTCGAATCAGCGCAGGCCAATCTCGCCAAAGCCGAGGGCGAGGTGGCCGCCGCCGGGGAGGGACTCGACCGTGCGGTTCGCGCCCGTGACGAGGCGCGTTCGAACCATGCCGCCCACGACATCGCCCGCCACCTCGAGGCCGGAGCCTCGTGCCCGGTGTGCATGCAGGTGGTGGCGGCGATCCCAGACAGACTGGTACCCGTCGACCTTGCCGGCGCCGAAGACGCGGTAACAGCGGCAACGATCACGCTCGACAAGGCACGCGCCCGGGTCGCCGCGCTCTCTACCAGCCTTGCCCGAGAGGAAGCCGCTCGCGACCAGCTGTCTCTGAAGAGGCAAGAGCTGGTTGGCGACCTGAGTGACGCACCCGGCCGGGAGGACGTGCCGGGGTTGATCCGCGAGTTCGAAGACGTATCGCGGATGGTTGCCGACCTCGATGAGCAGAAGCGCCAGGTGAGCAAGCTCATGGCCGCGAGCGAGGAAGAACAGGCGAGGTTGGCCGAACAGCAGAGGACACTCGGGAAGACCTTGATGACGGAGCGGGAGAAACTCGCCGACCTGAAGCCGCCGATTGCGGAAAGTGAAGATGTCATCATCCAGTGGAAGGAGCTTCTCTCATGGCGGGACCTAATGGTCGGGGAGATCACGGACGGTTTGGCCGGCATCAAAGCTGAAATCGAGAAGACCGGGTACGAGCTCTCCGGGGTATCCGCCGATCTCGACAAGAAGCTCGGCTCGCTCGGAATCGCTGTCGATGACCGTTCGCCGTCTGTGGCACTGGCTCGCGCCGAGGAGCAGGCGAAGCAGACTTTGAAGCAACAAGAGTCTGCGGTCGAAACTGCAAGCGAACTTCGTAAGGAAATCGAGACCGCGGCTGGAACGGCAGCGGTTGCCGAGTCGCTGGCCAGGCATCTCAGGGCGGACGGGTTCGAGCGGTGGATGATGGTGGGTGCGATCGCCGATCTGGTCGCCGGAGCCAACAGCATTCTCGATGAGCTCTCCCGGTCGTCTTATTCCCTCCATTCCGACGAGGACGGGTCGTTCGACATCGTCGACCACAGGAACGCCGACGAGATAAGACCGGTCGCGACACTTTCCGGCGGAGAGACATTCCTCGTCTCTCTGGCTCTTGCCCTATCACTGGCCGAGACGCTCGCAGCAGCAGGCGGGTCGAAGCTGGATGCGATCATTCTCGACGAAGGCTTCGGGACCCTCGACGATGAGTCTCTCGACGTCGTCGCTTCGGTCCTCGAGAGTCTGACCATGTCCGGGCTGATGGTCGGGATCATCACGCACGTCAAGGCCCTGGCGAACCGGGCACCCGTTCGATTTGTGGTCAACAAAGGCCCGGACGGCTCGAGTGTCGAGGTGGTGGTGTGAGATACACGGTTGAGTCGTGGGATCCCGATTACGGTGCGCCAGCCACCGCTGACCTCGACGACGCCTCCGAAAATGTCGATGTGAACGTCGAGGTCGTCTCCGATGCCTGGTCACCGGTGCTTCCCGACGCCGAGCCACTGACCGACATGCTCTTCGTCGACGGGGTGAGGCGGGTCGATGCCAGCCTCTGGATCGAGCAACCACCTGATTTTCCCGGGTTTGCCCTCGCTGCGACCTACGCCGCCGGAGCAGTCCGGTGCAACGGCCGGGCGGAGCTGGAGTCTGCGGACATCGGTAGGGGGCTCTTCACATCCTCCGCCGCTGACGATATCGAATCGGCGGTGGGCATGTACAAAGTCAAGGCCACCAAAGGGACCACCTCGGAGGAGCTCTGGTTGGGCATTCAGCAGCGGATGGCCGACCTCGAAGCCAAAGTCGCCCGGGAAGCGGGTTCAGCCGAGGTAGTTGTCGTCGACGGGCCGCTCTCCCATCACCGTGATATCGAAAACGCCGTTGGCTATATCAAGACCCAGAAGGTCCAGTACCTCCCGATGGAGTTGCGACCCGTGCTCACGTCCCTCCTGCCCGGGTTCAGGACCCCCCTCTTCCTCACCACAACGTCTTGGAGCCGATACTCGTGGTACCTACGGCTCGCCAACCACTCCGGCCCGGCCGGAGGCCTGGTGCGCTGCGAGATCGATGGGGACGTCGATCGGGTTCAGGCGATCCGACTCGCCGACAGCGTCAGCGCGTCGCTCCCGCGCTTCGCATCCGAGCGCCACAAAGACCCGCGGGCACCCCAGAACCTATATCCGATCGGTGGGCTGGAGCGGGAGTTGCGCCATCGCCTCGGTGATCGGGAGATGGCGATCAGGGCGCTGAGGCGTTCCGCTGCCGCCAGCTGACCTACGCAAAACGGGGGGTCTCTGGACCCCCCGATTTGCGATGTGGAGGACCGCACGAGTGCGGTCAAGTCAGCGAACGGTTTTCCCTGTCACCGACCCTTTTCTGCATTCAGGGAGGAATGCGTCGCGGGTCTATTCGGAAACGATCGGGGCTATGTCGGGATTGTCGGCAACCCGAATAGCCTGGAGATCACCCGGTGGGAGATAGTCGAAGAAGCTGATGTCGCTTTCGACGAGTACGGCGCGGTCTGGTGCCGCCAGCGGCGCCGAGTCGGGGACAACCGGGCTGCCCAATCTCGCCGCCGGGGTAGCGCTGATGGCGACGATGATTACCAGCGCGGTGAGAGCCATTGCCCCGGACTGGGCGAGGGGCTTGGCGAGAACTTTCAGCTTTCTGACGAGATCGGCCAGCCGCGGCGGCAAGAATGCCCGGCGATAGGCGAGGGTTTCGAGGCGGAGCCTCTCATCTAGGGTCTCGACAAACCGGTCGATCTTTGGAGATGGCGGAGTTCTCATCTCAGAGGGCATAGCCAGCCTCTTCCTGGGCAACCCCGACCACGGTGGTGTCGAGGTGGCTGCGCACGGTCTTGCGAGCGCGTGAGAGTCGCAGTCGTGCCGCGTTCGGCGTGATGTCGAGGGTGATCGCAGCCTCACTCGGTGTGAGCCCGTCATATGCAACCAGCTCGAGGACGTCCCGCTCAGAGCGGGTCAGCCTGGCCATCGCCTCTTCCAGTGCGGGAGCCTGGCGGGAGGCATCGATAGCAGACGCGACCGCATCATCTTCGGCAGCGGTAAAGACGGGGAAGGCGTTGGACACCTTCACCTCGAGCCTGCGGTTTCCCACGTACTTGCGCCTCTGCTTGGCCAGAAGCCGTCGCGCGATTCCGAATAGCCAGGGCAAGGCAGTGTCGGTTTCGGGCCGGTAGCGGTGAGCGGCTTGGAGGGCGACGAGAAAAGTCTCGCCAACGAGATCGGCAACATCATCGGGATTGGCACACCGTCGAATCGAGTATCGGGTTATGGGCTCGACGTGGCGCCGGAAGAACAGGGAGTATGAGTCCGCTGAACCTGCCGATGCCGCAACGAGCAATTCCGCGTCTGAACGGTCCACCACACCATCATTATGCCTACACACGCATCCGCATGTCAGGAATTCTTCGTGAAGCCGACAATTGACGCGCCGTGCTCAAAGACCCATCTGGACTCCGTGGCGTTCCCCCTCCGAGAGCAGCCTCTGTCGTTCGTCGGGCTCGAGTATGCGATCGATGAGGACGTGTCGCTTTCTGTCGATGGTGACGAGGACCAGACCGCGTCGGCGGGGTTTGACGATTGCGGCGATCTCGTCCCAGTTGAGCCGATGATGGCGTAGGAAACAGATCCGAACCAGGCCGTGGTCGTTGACCTCGATCGCAATCGGATAATCGAAGATCACCACCGCCCCGAGAAGGGTTCCGAGGATTCCGAAGACAACCGGCACGGGCAACGGAGATTGCACTGCCAGGGTGAGCAAAGCCATCCCGAGCAACATCGGCGGTGTCACCACTGCCAGCACGACCCGGATCTTTGATTCAGGAATTCGCAAAGGCTCTGGTGTCTCATTCATAGTCAGGTAACTCCCCGGCGGCCAAACCGTATGTCAGATTAGAGCTGCGGCGACCAACTCCCGACGGCTTGCCGGAGTTGGCCCTAGATTTCCCGACGCGATGCCAGAGCAGCGCCGGCGATGACCAGGGCGACCCCTGCGATTGCGATGGGGGCGATTACCTCATTCCGGAAGACAACGCCCAGGATCAGCGCAACGACCGGGATCACGTACGTGATGAACGTCGCGCGCGTGGGACCCACACGGCCGATCAGATCGCTCATCAGCACGAAACCGAGACCCGTTCCGAGTACCCCCACGGCCACGGTGGCGAGCAGCGAGGGCCATGCAAAAGAGGAGTTGGCCGCTCCATATAGCCCGAAGGGAAGGACGAGGATTGCCCCCAACCACTGCAGCCTCGCCATGATCGCGAGGGACCCGTGACGTTGCTGTAGGGGAGCGACGATGTTGGAGGCGAACGCATAACAGATGGTGGCGACCAGGACCAGAACCACGCCAAGTGCGGCAGTGGGCCGAGCTCCGGACGATGGCAGCGCAATGGCGATGACTCCCGCAAAGCCGATGAGGAGCCCGGCCAATTGGAGCTTGCCCGGAAGCTGCTTGAGGATCAGGGCGGAGACAATGGCGGTGAATATGGGGGTGGCGCCGTTGAGCATTCCGGCGACTCCGGAATCGATCCACTGCTGTGCAATCGGAAAGAGTGTCATCGGCAACGCGATCCAGATCAAGGCGAGTATCGCCAGTGTCGGCCAATCCTCTCGGGGGATGGCCGTGTGCCGTGCCCGGGAGACACCGAACATGAAGAGTGCCCCGAACCCGACCCTGAGGAGTGTCACCAGCCCGGGGTGGAACGCATCGAGGCCAATGGCCATGAAGAGGAACGAGGATCCCCAGATCGCACTCAGACCGGCGAACAGTCCCCAGTCGGAGCCGGAGAATGCCTGGCGGTTGGTGCCGTGGCTGGTGGTGAGGACACGTGTCATTTCCTGTTGAACCCCATTCGGGCGATTTGGTTGCACCTTGAGTCGGTGTTGAGTCGTCTAACGCCGATATGGATCCAGGTAGTCCGGAAGATTTATCCCGGCGCGGAGTTCGGGATCCGGAATCGGCTCGCCCGCGACGAGGTCGAGTGGAATCACACCGGCCCAAATGTCGGCGTCCATATCGCTCTCGTCGTCCTCCGGTGGGCCAGTGCTGACTTTCGCACTGATCCGGTCGAGGGGGACCTCGATGGTTGCAGTCTGTCGGATCTCCGCCTCGGTGGGACGGCGCAACTCTCCAATCCGTCCCGGGATTAGCGCTTCGACGGTTCGGTCGAGGGCGTCGATGTGCTCCTGGCCATGAAGAAGTCGCCCATGCCCGTGGATCACGACGCTCCGGTAGTTAGCCGACGAATTGAAACCACTACGCGCCACAACCACCCCGTCAATGAGGGTGATCGCGATGCTGAGCGGAGATCCCCGCCGAACGGCGCGGGTCATTCCTGCGGCGGTCGAACCGTGAAGAATGATGGTGTCGCCGGCACGGGCGTACAGCGTCGGAATGACGATGGGAACATCCCCGGCGAGATAGGCCACGTGACAGATGAAGCCTTCGTCAAGGATCTGATAGATCGTCTCGAGATCGGAGACTGCCTTCTCGGGGAGTCTCCGGATGCGATTCGGTTCTGTTTCCATTACTCGGGTTTGGCTTCTCTCGTCATCAGGCTGAGCATCGCCTCCCGGGGACCGAGACCTTCATAGAGAACTTTGCCGACATGGGTCGCGATTGGCATCTCCACATCGAACTTTGCTGCGAGGTCGAGAACTGCCCTCGTCGTCTTTACGCCTTCGGCCACCATCTTCATGTCTTCGATCACCTCGTCGAGAGATCTGCCCTGCGCCATCCCGAACCCGACCCTGTGATTCCGGCTCTTGTCGGAGACACACGTTGCGATCAGATCGCCCATGCCGGCGAGCCCGGCAAACGTACCCGGGCGGCCACCGAGCCGTACCCCGAGTCGTGTGAGTTCCGCAAGAGCGCGCGTGATCAGCGTTGCCCTGGTGTTGTCCCCGAAGCCAAGACCGTCGGACATGCCGGCAGCGATGGCCATCACGTTCTTCAGAGCGCCGCCCAATTCGGATCCCACCACGTCGTCGTTGGTGTACACACGGAACAACGGCCCCATGAATATTTCCTGGATGTGTCCGGCTGATTGCGGGTCGCCGACTGCGACCACGGCTGCCGTGGGTTGCCCGGCTGCGATTTCGCTGGCGAGGTTCGGCCCGGTGAGAACGCCGACTTGCTTCGGATCGTGATCGGGGAGCAGCCGGGCGACTATCTCGGTCATGCGGAGCAAAGAGCCTTGCTCGATACCCTTTGTCAACGAGATGACCGGCACACGCGCCCGGATCACCGGCACGATCTGTTCGAAGACTTCCCTGAAACCGTGGGACGGGACAGCCACCGCAATCAGGTCGGCATCGGCTACGGCTTCGCCAAGTTCGGAGGTTGCCAGGAGGCCGGGCTGAAGCTCACAGCCCGGGAGGTAGCGGCTGTTGACCCTTGAGGAATTGATCTCATCGGTCACACGGTCATCGCGCGCCCAGAGGCGCACGGACGCATTTGCTGCCGCAAGCCATGCTGCGGTGGTACCCCACGACCCAGCGCCGATGACAGCGACGTTTTCCATGCCGCAACCGTAGCCGTGTAGCAGTTGCGATCGCCTAACCTTCGGCGGAGATGAGCCTCTCCATAGGCATCGTCGGGCTCCCCAACGTCGGAAAGTCAACACTGTTCAATGCGTTGACGAATGCGGGGATCCTGGCTGCCAATTACCCCTTCGCCACCATCGAGCCGAATACCGGTGTCGTACCAATTCCCGACGAGCGGCTTCCGGTGCTTGCACGCCTCTTCGACACCAAGAAGATCGTTCCGGCCACGGCGACCTTTGTCGACATTGCCGGACTGGTGAAAGGAGCGAGCGAGGGGGAGGGCCTCGGCAACAAATTCCTCGCCAATATCCGCGATGTGAATGCGATCTGTCACGTAGTGCGCGCTTTTGATTCAGAGAATGTGGTGCATGTCGACGGAATCCAGGATCCGGCACGAGATATCGAAACGATCGAGACCGAGTTGGCAATTGCCGACCTGCAGACCATCGAGAAGCGCCTAGCGCGACTGGAGAAAGAAGTCAGGATCGACAAGACCCTCGCTCCCAAGCTCGACATCGTGAATCAGATCCGGGATGTGGTCGGTGCTGGTGAAATGGTTTCGTCCCGATCCGATCTCATGGGCCGGAATGAGCTGTTCGCCGACCTACACCTCCTCACCGCAAAACCTGTCATCTATGTGTTCAACTGCGACGAATCGATCCTGGTCGACCCGGACGCCAGAGCGTCGTTGGAGGCCCTTGTCTCCCCATCGATGGCGATCTTCCTCGACGCGCAGATCGAAGTGGAGTTGACAGAGTTGGATGACGAAGAGAAGCGAGAGCTGCTTGCCTCCGTGGGCCAACCCGAGCCAGGGCTCAACTCCGTGATCCGGGCGGCCTACTCGACCCTGGGGTTGCAGAGCTATTTGACCGGCGGCGACAAGGAGGTCAGAGCGTGGACTATCCGCAAGGGAGCAACCGCTCCAGAAGCAGCAGGAGTGATCCACACTGACTTTCAACGTGGGTTTATTGCTGCCGAAGTCGTCGACTACGACGTCCTCGTCGAAGCAGGCTCCTGGGCGAGCGCTCGGGCTTTGGGCAAGGTGCGCACCGAAGGCAAGGGATATGTGATGCAACCGGGTGATGTAGTGGAGTTCCGCTTCAACGTCTGACCAGACTCTTCGGCTGCGCCGTCATTGCTGATTCCAGTGGTGACCGTTTCCGCGTATGATGGGCTCCGCCGAAGAAGCCGGCCGGGAGAGTCCCGCTGGTGGTGTGTCGGTCGGATAGGTTGTGGGTGTCTCCGAGTCACCGGCGTCCTCTGGCAAGAAGAAAAGCGCAGTCGCAGCCGGGGAGCTGCGGCGAGCATTTTCGACGCAGCCAGGGGCGTTGAGGGCCGGAGAGACTCCATCATTATCCGAGCGACACACCACTTGGGGCGCCGAAGGGGCAACATCCTCCAGAAACTCTCAGGCATGTGGACCGTCCGGAATAGGCAACGCTGGAAGCGCAGCTGACAGCGGGAGGGCAACGAGTTAAGGACCCGATATGCCCAACCCAAACGAAAGCTTCGTATCCCGCCATATCGGCCCGGACGAGGCGGATATCGCAAAAATGCTCGAGGTGGTCGGGGCCGATTCCCTCGACGCCCTCATCGACGACACAGTCCCCGCGTCGATCCGCGACGAGCAGCTCGATCTGCCACCGGCCCTCAGTGAGCCCGAGGTCGTTGAGCATTTGGGTCAGCTCGCATCCAAGAACCAGGTCGTCCCGTCGCTGATCGGGATGGGCTACCACAACACAATCGTCCCCCCGGTGATTCAGCGCAACGTGCTGGAGAACCCTGCCTGGTACACCGCGTACACCCCCTATCAGCCGGAGATCTCCCAGGGTCGGCTCGAAGCCCTTCTCAACTTCCAGACCATGGTCTCCGATCTCACCGGCCTGGACGTCGCCAACTCTTCGCTCCTCGACGAGCCCACAGCTGCAGCCGAGGCGATGGCGATGTGCCGGCGAATATCGCGTGGTGACCGAACGGTCTTCTATGTCGACCCCGACTGCCACATCCCGACGATGGCTGTGGTGGAGACGCGGGCCGCCGCTGCCGGCATCGAGGCCAGGGTGCTTGCTGACGACTCCGATCTCTCCTTGGCCTTCGGAGCGCTTCTCCAGTATCCAGGGTCGTCGGGGTCTGTCGTGGACCGTTCCAGTCTGGTGGGCCGCCTGCGCGACGCCGGCGCCACCGTGGCGGTGGCCACCGACCTGCTCGCGCTCACTCTCTTGCAGCCGCCGGGGGAATGGGGTGCAGACATCGCAGTTGGCTCCGCGCAACGTTTCGGGGTTCCCCTCGGTTACGGCGGGCCGCATGCCGGCTTCATCGCCACCAGGGAGGAGTACGTGCGCAACCTCCCTGGCCGTCTGGTTGGCGTGTCCAAAGACTCCGCCGGGCGAATGGCATACCGACTGGCGCTGCAGACCCGGGAGCAACATATCCGCAGGGAGAAGGCCACCTCCAACGTATGTACCGCTCAGGTGTTGCTGGCGGTGATGGCCGGCTTTTACGGGGCATGGCACGGGCCTGAGGGCCTGCGCGGGATTGCAGGGGAAGTTCACCGGCTCGCCTCGGAGTTCGCGGCAGCGGTCCGGGCCGCCGGACTCGAAGTCGTCAACGAATCCTGGTTCGACACGGTTTCGGTGCGCGTCCCGGGTAGAGCACGCGAGATCACCGAAGCCGTCCTCGCAAAGGGCATCAATATCGGGCTGGTCGACGATGACACAGTCCGGGTCGCCTTCGACGAGACGTCGGATACAGCCACCCTCGACTCCGTGGTCGTTGGCTTCGGCGCCGAACGTGTCCAGGGATCGGCACCGGTCGGCCTTCCTGAAAGCCTTCGCCGCAGTACCGGTTTCATGTCCCATCCCGTGTTCAACGACTACCGGTCTGAACATGAGATGTTGCGGTACATGCGACGGCTTGCCGACCGGGACCTGGCCCTCGACAGGTCGATGATTCCGCTCGGCTCTTGCACGATGAAACTCAATGCGACCTCGGAGATGATCCCGATCACCTGGCCCGAGTTTTCGGATATCCATCCATACGCCCCCGTTTCGCAGGCGGCCGGTTACCGGGAGCTGATCGGGGAGTTGGAGTCATATCTTGCGGAAGCCACCGGTTATGACCGGGTATCGATTCAGCCCAATGCCGGGTCCCAGGGAGAGCTTGCCGGACTTCTCGCGATTGCGGCCTACCACCGTGAGCGGGGTGAGAGCGGCAGGGACGTCTGTCTCATCCCGGCTTCGGCGCACGGGACCAATGCTGCCTCTGCGGTAATGGCCGGCATGCGGGTGGTAGTAGTCAAGACCGACGCCGGGGGCAACGTCGACCTCGAGGACCTCGAGGAGAAGGCGTCCGCCCACAGCGCCAACCTGGCGTGCGCAATGGTGACGTACCCCTCGACCCACGGTGTGTTCGAGGAGGGGATCAGGCGGCTGTGTGAGATCGTTCACGAGCACGGGGGGCAGGTCTACGTTGACGGGGCAAACCTCAACGCTCTGGTCGGCCTTGCCCGTCCTGCAACGTTTGGTGCCGACGTGAGCCATCTCAACCTGCACAAGACCTTCACAATCCCACATGGTGGGGGTGGGCCCGGCGTCGGCCCGATCGGCGTCCGCAGCCATCTCGCTCCCTACCTGCCCAACCACCCGCTGCTGGAGGAGGCTGGCCCGGCTACCGGCGTCGGGCCCATCTCC
Source organism: Acidimicrobiia bacterium (assembly GCA_041748855.1). GTDB lineage: Bacteria > Actinomycetota > Acidimicrobiia > Spongiisociales > ZC4RG35 > MA-ANB-1. The sequence continues at coordinate 93,027 of JBGTCK010000017.1, read as the reverse complement.
GGCGCGCCGTTCGGGTCTGCAGGCATCCTGCCTATCCCGTACTCCTATATCAGGCTCATGGGCGCCGACGGTCTCCGGCACGCCACGAAAGTGGCCATCCTGTCTGCCAACTATGTCGCAGAGCGGTTGGAAGGTCACTTCCCGGTCCTGTACCGCGGTGACTCCGGCCGGGTTGCCCACGAGTGCATTCTCGACCTCCGTCCGATGACAAAGGAGTCGGGTGTGACTGCGGAGGATGTCGCCAAACGCCTCGCCGATTACGGGTTTCACGCACCGACCCTGTCGTTTCCGGTGGCAGGCACTCTCATGGTTGAGCCGACCGAGTCCGAGAGTCTCAAGGAACTCGATCGCTTCTGTGATGCGATGATCTCGATCAGGGGCGAAGCGGACCAAGTCCGGTCCGGTGACTGGCCCCGCGACGACAATCCGTTGGCCAACGCGCCGCACACTGCAGAAGACCTGGTGGTCGACGAGTGGAGTTATCCGTATTCGAGGCGAACTGCCGTCTATCCGGTGGAAGGCTCGGCTTTGGACAAGTATTGGCCACCGGTCGGCAGAGTCGACGGCCCGGGCGGTGACCGGAACCTGGTCTGCGCTTGTCCACCACTCGAGGACTACGCCTGAAGCCCCTTGACATTGCCTAGATAGATGGGAAGGTAATACTCTGGGAGCGGAGCCGAATGGGGCGGCTGGCCAAGGGGTAAATCACTTTGAGATTCACCGGACAAGTCAAGATCCCCGACCTGGATTACCCCGGTGTGCCGGCCTCGGTTCATGTCGACGGCAAGCAGGTCGAACTGTTCGTCGAGGGTGAGAGCCTCGGTCGCTGGTCCCTCGTCGACGTTCGTGCCGAGCGGCTCATCTCGAGCGCTTTCTCCCTGAAACTCGCCGAAGAGGAAGTCACCTTCATCGCCGATCAGCCCACTGAGTTCGCCTATGGCGGGGTGGAGGCGATGGCAATCGTGTGGGCTAAGCATCGGTCGATGCGCCTGCCGTTGCGGCTCGTGGCCAACAGTCGGTCGCGCCAGGGCACCAAGCCCTCACGTATCCAGGCTTTGCGGGAAGCTATCGAGGAGACGCTTGACGGCAATGCTCGTACCGCTCTCGATGCGACCCGACGACCTGCTCGAAAGGAGCCGTCTGGCATCGCCTCACTTCGGGAGGCTACCGGCCGCCGGGAAACCGACGACGACTCAGGAGACTCAGCGCAGGCGCCGTCTCCGGTTGAGGATCGGAGGGTAGGGCCCGAGCCGAAAACTGATCGGGCCGCTGCCGAGCCTTCCGGTGATGTTGCGGCATCCGCTTCAGACTCTCCCGCAAGTGACCAGGGCGACCCTGTCCCCGACTCGCCGGACACTCCCGACGCAGTCCTGGCCGAACCAGAGGGCGTCCAGGTACCAGAGCGTCCTGCGACTGATTCGGTGTTCAAACAGAGCGTTCCCTGGGCCAAGAACGAGGAAGCGGAGACGGAGGACTCACCTGATCCCGTCGCGCCGGTTCCCCCCGAAGAGGAGCCCGAAGTTCCCGAGCAGTCAATCGCTGCAGCGCCGCAGCCTGTTGAGCCTCCGCCGGCTCCGAAGACACCGGAGGAGCCGGCCGCGGCCCGGTCCGAATCGGTGCCCTGGTTAGCCCCCCCGGTCTCCGAGGAACCGACCGACGCAGCCGCCAGGACTACCTCCCAGCCTCAGCCTGGCCGTGTCAGTGAGGTCGGACCCACTGACCAATCTGATCAGGTCGTCGAGCTCGGTGCGTTCGAAGACACGAAGAGAGCAGACGATCAACGCGAAGAAGATGACGGCGGGGACGATGGACGCCAGGACGAGGAGACTGCGGCCAGTGTCGTTGCGACCGACGACGAAGACGAGGACGTCTCCCGGCCGATGGCCACGACCGCGACCAGGGGAGGGATCGTGGGAGCCGTCCGTTCCGCGTTTGTGCGCAACCGGGTCGAGCACTCCCATGACTATGTGGAAGCCCCAGGTGGCCTCGGGATCAAGCGCCAGATCTGCGCCGAGTGCGGCCATATCTCAATTGGAGTCGAATAGGTCGTTCACAGTACCCACCGTTAGTACCGTGTCCCTGTGAGTCGTGTTCGCAGCGTGGTGCTTTCAGGCGGGTCGGGTACCCGGCTTTGGCCCCTGTCGGTCGGGGCGAGGCCCAAACAATTCATCGATTTGTTCGGAGGCAAGAGTCTCTTCGATGCCACCCTGGACCGGGCGCGTGCTATCCCCGGAGCGGTTGGCGTCATCGTCGTGTCCGGAGTAACCCACTCCGACCTGATTGCCGAGGCGGTCGACGGGGCCGACGAGGAGACGATCGTCCTGTTGGAGCCCAGTCCGCGGAATACCGCTCCGGCGATTGTCGCCGCCGCACTCGTAGCCGACCCGGAAGACATCCTGGTCGTTCTCCCTTCCGATCATCTGATCCCCGACACCGTCGCGTTCAATCTCGCCGCGGAGAAGGCGATAGCACTTGCCGAAGTTGGGGGAGTGGTGGCGTTTGGATGTGTGCCCGACCGGCCTGAAGTCGGGTACGGATGGATCAAGGCCGGGCCTGAGGTGGAGGGTGGATTTGAGATCGTCGAGTTCGTCGAGAAGCCGGATGCCGCCCGTACCAGCGAGTTGCTGTCCGGAGGTTACCTGTGGAACTCGGGGATGTTCGTGGCGAAGGCGGCGACGATTGTCGCCGAGGTCGAGGGTACTGAACTCCTTACCGCGGTGGAACGGGCTGTGGCGGAGCGCAGCGATGGAGAGCTATCGGACGCTTTCTCGACCTCTCCCGCCATTTCCTTCGACCACCAGATCATGGAACGCACCGGACGCGGCCTCGTCGTCCCGCTCGATGCTGGTTGGAGCGATATCGGTTCCTGGCACGCTGTCTGGCAGGTCTCCGAGAAAGACGAAGCGGGAAACGTCCTGGTCGGCGAGGTGGCGGCTGTGGATTCGGCCAACTCTCTGGTCCGATCGACCTCGCGCAGGGTGGCTGTCGTTGGCGTCGACGATGTGATTGTCGTCGAGACCGAAGACGGGGTACTTGTCATACCCAGGCGACGTTCCCAGGAAGTGCGCGAGATCCGCCAATACTTCGAGGAAAACGAACTCCGGCCGTGAAGCTGTCATATGTCCTTGTTCTCCTGCTTGTGGTCGTCGCGGGTTGCACCGGCCGGCCCCCGGCGGAAGCGACGGGCGAGGAGATCTACGTGCAACTGTGCTCCAACTGCCACGGCGACGAGCTGGGGGGAGGAGTCGGCCCACCTCTCGGACCGGGCTCGGCGTCCGCAGGTCATCCGGACGCCTTCCTGGAGGCGACGATCGTCGATGGCAGGGGACGAATGCCCTCGTTTCGCTCCTCGCTGGACGACGATCAGCTCGTTCGGCTCATCGGGTACATACGGGAAGTTCAGGGCCAGTGAGCCCACTCCCGGACGCCATTGAACTCCACCCGGTTCGAATCCCGATGCGGCACAGGTTCCGGCGCGTGGACCACCGTGAAGCAGTCCTGGTCAGAGGGCCCTCGGGTTGGGGGGAGTTCTCTCCTTTCCCCGATTACCGGCCGGAGGTGACCACCAGGTGGCTGGCTTCGGCGCTCGAAGCCGCCTGTTCGACACTGCCGGAGCCCGGCCGGCTCCGCATCCCTTTCAATGTCACTGTCCCGGTTGTCCCGCCGGAGGTCGCAGCGGCGCTGGTCGGCGAATCCGGGGCGAAGACCGCCAAGGTAAAGGTGGGTGATCCCGGAGTTTCGGCTGAGGCGGATGAGGAGCGACTCGACGCCGTGGTCGAGGCACTCGGAGCAGGCGGCAAGGTGAGAATCGATGTGAATGCAGTCTGGTCGCTCGACGAGGCCACGGAACGGCTCAGACAGCTCTCGAGGTTCGATTTCGAATATGTCGAGCAGCCCGTGAGCACCGTCGAGGAGATGATCGAACTACGGCATCGGACCGGGGTGAGGTTGGCGGCCGACGAGTTGGTGCGGTTGAGCCCCGACCCGCTCCGGGTTGTCGAGTCGGGCGCCGCTGACGTCCTGGTGGTCAAGGTCCAGCCGATGGGCGGAGTGGCCCGGGTGCTCGACTTCGCCAGCCGGACCCAGCTACCGGTTGTCATCTCATCTGCCCTGGAGACATCCGTCGGCATGTATTCGGGCCTGCTGGCGGCCTCCCTGCTGGAGCACCTGCCCTATGCGTGTGGCCTGGGCACAGTCGCGCTGCTCGAGGGTGACCCAACGTTGGAGCCGCGGGTTGGCTTCGACGGCTGTATCGATGTGAAACGGGTGGATCCGGATCCGGCCCTTCTCGAGCGGTGGCGGCCGGACCGGATCCGGGCAGCCGAGATGCTCCGGAAATTGCGAGCAGCGGCCAAGGTTCTGACGTGACGCATCCGAATCCGAGCAGCGCGATGGCGTGGGTGATCGTGGACGAGCTGGCCAGATGGGGTGTGACCAGGGCCGTTATCTCGCCGGGATCCCGCTCGACTGCACTGGCCCTCGCACTGAATGCCAAAGAAGATTTTGAGACCGTGGTCCAGATCGATGAGCGTTCTGCCGGATTCCGGGCTCTTGGAATCTCAGCGGGATGCGGGAGCGCGGGTCTGGCTCTGACGACATCGGGCAGCGCCGTGGCCAACCTCCTCCCCGCGGTTGTCGAAGCCGAGCGCTCGGCAGTACCTCTCATACTTCTAACTGCCGATCGACCTCCGGAGATGGTCAAGCGGAGGACGAACCAAACCATGGATCAGGAGTCCGTCTTTTCGGGGTTTCTCAGGGGTCGGTTCCAGCTGGGGCCAGCCGTCGATGTTGCGGGTGAGCCGGAAAGCTGGCGGGATGCGGTGGCTTCCGCGGTGGCATTGGCAACCGGCGGCGGGAAACCCCCCGGCCCGGTGCAGATCAATGTTGCGTTCGATGAGCCGACGGTCCCGATGTCAGACGACGGGAGATCGAAGGCGGTGCCGTACCGCTCCGACACCGGCCGGCCGGGAAGCAAGCTCGACCGGGCTCCGCAGTCGGTTGTGCCACCGGCGGAGTTGATTCCGGGGAAACGTTCGTTGGTTATTGCGGGCCGGGGGGACTACGACGGCGCGACACTTGCCGAAGTCTGCCGCGCAGCAGGTATCCCGATTCTCGCCACGAGCCTTTCCGGTGCGAGGGGTGCCGGCGCGGTTGCCGGATATCACCACATACTGGTGGACGGGATACCCGCCGGCCTGGAGCCGGACTGGGTGTATGTCGTCGGCCAATCCGGACCCTCGGAGCGGCTGGCGGCAGTGATGCAGGCCGGCACGCCCGTGGTCCACGCCGACCGGTGGGGCCTCTTCTCTGACGTCTCGGGAACGATGTCTGGTGCCCTGGAGACCGATCCGGTAAGACTCTTGAAACGACACGTCGGTGATCAGGAGCAAGGTTGGTCGGGTCGGTGGTCCGAAACCGACCACTCGGTTCGCGATGCTCTCGACAGGGTGCTCGCAGAAGCCGAGAAGCCGACAGGGCCCGGTGTCGCCCGGTCCCTCAACGAGGTCGACTGGCATGCTCTGGTGGTGGCTTCGTCTCTCGCCATACGAGATGTCGACTCTCAGCTCATCCGTCCCGGTTCGGTGTTCGCCAATCGTGGGCTGTCGGGGATAGATGGTTTCGCTTCGACGGCGCTCGGTGTGGCAAGTTGCCGGCCCGGTACCGTCGCGATCACCGGAGACCTGGCTTTTCTCCACGACTCCAACGCCTTCCTGACCGATCAGATGCCTTCTGCCGCATTTCTGGTTGTCGACAACGGCGGCGGGGGACTCTTCGACCTTCTGCCGCAGGCGACACTTGGGCCCGACTTCGAGAGACTCTTCGTGACCCCTCCCCGGCGCGACCTGTCGGTCCTGGCGCAGTTCCACGGACTCGGCTTCTCTCCGGTGGAGTCGGTTGCAGAGGTCCTCCCGGAACTGACGAAGGCGATGGAAGGCGAAGGGGTGAATGTGGTCGGTGTGTCGGTGGACCGCCAGGAAGACCTGGCAATGAGGCGCGCCCTCGACGGGGCTGCACGGTCGGTGTTACCCGCTCGATAACCCGAGTGCGTCGAGCATCGGCTTCAGCTTCCACACAGTTTCTTCGAGTTCGTCGTCCGGGTCTGATCCCGCCACGATGCCGGCACCGCTGCGGAGGACCGCCGTGGTCCCGGTAAGCAGCCCGCAGCGCAGGGCAACCGCGAACTCACAGTTGCCCTCCCGGTCGAACCAACCCACAGGTCCCGAGTACCGCCCGCGTGATGTCTCTTCCATGTCGTTGATGATGGCAAGAGCGACAGAAGTGGGTGTCCCGGCAACTGCAGCTGTGGGGTGCAGGTGGGGGAGGATGTCCCCGAAGTCGAAGTCTTCAGGGGTGGAACCCTCGAAGCGGGTTCCGAGGTGGCGGATCTCCCCTACCTCGACGATGCTTGGCTCCGAACGCGTGTACTCCAGGCCCGCGGCTGAGAAGGCACCTCCAACCGAGTCGGCTGCGAGCTGGTGCTCGACTTCGTTCTTCAGTGTCTGCAGGTCGGGCCGCTCATCGGTGGCCGAGCCCGCAAGCGGCATCGACTCGATGTGGCCGTTGCCGGTGCGGAGTAGTAACTCGGGGCTGGCACCCACCAGACCTTCCATGGCGTAGACATGACAGCCCGGCTGGGCACCGATCAGGTAGGCCGCGATCGAGAATGGGTCGAGGACGCTGTCGAACGTGGCCCGCAGGCGGCGGGAGAGGACCACCTTCTCCACACGGCCCCGCTCGATCTCGACAAGCGCTTCGTTGACCATCTTCGGCCACCGCTCGGCATCGTCTTCGTCGATAGTTCCCTGTGGCCGGGAGCCCGGCCGGGCCGGGAAAGAATTCTCGACGCGCTCGGGGACGATTATCACCGACCCCTCCTCGTCGGGGTCAAAAGTGAAAGAGGCGAAGGCAAGGTCGGAGCCTGTGTCGATGAGCATTTGCAGAGCCCGGTGGTAACGACCCGGGCCGGAACCGGGGTCGAGCACGCGACGGTCTCCTCGCCCGGCGAGAGTCAAGCCAGGGCGTGCCCAGAGGGCGTTGTACTCAGTTGTCGGAATCGTGCGTTGGTTCTCCACTGATGGCCTATAAGGGTAGAACCCCGTCGGGAAAGGAAATGCCTGCAACTGTTTTACTAAGTCTGGCGAATTGTGCGGCATCGCCACTGACCATTGCCCGCAGCGACCCCGTACCCTCGCCCCCCGGATGGACAAGGCGTGCCTGTCGGGCCACGGCGTGGGCAGGATCGATGATGGTGACGTCGGGTCCCACCGCATCCCGGATCGCATCGACGAGGAACGTGAAGTGGGTGCAGCCGAGGACGATGGTGTCGGCCCCTTTGCGAACCAGGGGAGAGGTGTGTGCCCTCACCTGATCGACAACGTCTTCTCCACCGAGCTGTCCCGACTCGACGATTTCAACCCATTCCGGGGCAGCCCTCGTCAATATCTCAACTCCCTCCGCGTATTGGTCGAGCAAGCTCTCGAAGAGCTTCCCCTGAAATGTTGCAGCGGTTGCCAGAACGCCCACCACCCCGCTGCGGCTCGCCGCGGCGGCCGGCTTGATCGCCGGTTCCATCCCGACGAAGCGCGTGGTTGGCATCTCGTCCCGCAGTGAGGACAACGCGGCCGCCGAAGCAGTGTTGCAGGCCAGCACGATTGTGGTCGCGCCTTCATCGATTAGAGCGTGCGCATGGAGGTGGGCCAGTGTCCGAACCTCTTCAAGTGTTCGAGTGCCATAAGGGGCGTTGGCCCGGTCTGCCGCATAAACGACGTGTTCGGCGGCGAAGTCCGGAATCATCTCGCGGAGAACGCCGAGGCCGCCCAGTCCCGAGTCGAAAACCCCAATCATTGGACTCATCTCAGCAGGAGATATCAGCGATCACTGGTACCGTCACCGACTTCTCCTCACGAAAGGTTGCAATGGAGATCGACGGCTCGGTGGCAATCATAACCGGAGGTGCATCCGGTCTGGGCCTCGGTGCGGCCACCAGGCTGGTTGGCGCAGGGGCGAGGGCAGTCCTGGTCGATATCAACGAAGCGAAAGGAGCTGAGGCGGTCGCCGCATTAGGGCCGGATGCCAGATTCCTGGCTTGTGATGTCTCCAATACGGATGACGTCGCCGCGGCTGTCGCCGGGGCAGTTGAAGCTTTCGGCAAGGTTGATGTGCTCGTCAATGCTGCTGGAATCGCGCCGGCGCAGCGCGTCGTGTCCCGCGATGGTGACCTCCACGATCTCCATGTGTTCCGCCAGACGATCGGCATCAACCTGATCGGGATGTTCGACATGATCCGCAACGTGGCAGGTGCCATGGCCCACAATGAGCCCTCCCCCGAAGGGGAGCGCGGTGTGATCGTCAACGTCGCATCGATCGCCGCCTACGACGGCCAGATCGGCCAGGCCGCGTACTCGGCGTCGAAAGGCGGCATCGTGGCAATGACTCTCCCCCTGGCACGAGACCTGGCCAACCTCGGGGTCCGCGTAATGACAGTGGCGCCCGGGATCATGGACACCCCCCTCCTCGCCGCCGCTCCCCAGGAGCTCAAGGACTCCCTGGCCAATCTCGCCGCCTTCCCCAAGCGTCTCGGCACTCCCGAAGACTTCGCCAAGCTGGTAATCGCCATCGTCGAGAACTCGATGCTCAACGGCGAAGTGATCCGCCTGGACGCAGCAGCCAGAATGCCAGCCAGATAATTGCAAGGGGGGCCGACCCCCAACTCTCCCACCGCCAAGCCTGACACAAAGGGAGTACCGGCGACGTAGGAGCCGGGGAGGGGGCTCGTACCCGCCACGCTGATTGAGCCGCGGTCTGCTCTCAACTTGGAGAGGTTTCATGCCCCCTTACCTCCGCCCTCCTTCGTCGGGCGCAGGAACCTTTCCCCCATTCGACTTCGTCTCTGGGGGAACAGCCGCTCGCCGCCGCTCGCTGGGTGGCAAAGTACCGGCATGAAGTTTGCATTGGTCTGTTTCGATGGGATGGAAGAGCTGGACCTGGTCGGGCCCTGGGAGGTGCTCCGGATGTGGCAGCTGCAGTGGCCGGACGACGGTGCCGACGTGTTCACCGTCAGTCTCGACGATTCAACAGTCACCTGCGCCAAGGGGATGCAGATAGTGACCGACATGCTCCTCGAGGACTTCGATGGCGCTGACGTGCTTCTCTACCCGGGCGGGCAGGGGACCCGGCGCCACATCAAGGACGACTCCGTTTCTACCTGGCTTCGGGAGACGATGGCCACCGGCACGCTGATGTCCTCGGTCTGCACCGGATCGTTGGTGTTCGCTGGTGCCGGGATCCTGGCCAACCGCCCGGCAACCACATATTGGTCTCAGCTGGAGACCCTCGCCGAACTGGATCCGACCATTGAAGTCCGCCCCGACGACCGCTTTGTCGACTCGGGTGAGGTGATCACCGCCTCGGGAGTATCAGCCGGGATCGACATGGCCCTGCACCTGGTGAAGCGCCTCCATTCCCCGCAACGGGCCAGCGAGGTCAAGAGAGCGATCCAATACGACCCTCAACCCCCGGTATAGGTCTCTCCCTCCGCTTGCGGAGGGAGTACCGGCGACGAAGGAGCCGGGGAGGGTGGGGCGTTCCCCCCAACGGCACTTGCAGCTCGAACGCTCTCAACTCGTAGAGTCTCAGTCCCCCTTCCGGCCCTTCCTTTCCGGAATGGCCACCTTCCCCCATTCGGCTTCGCCTCTGGGGGAAGTACGGGCTCGCCTCGCTCCGCTAGGCGAGCCCTTTGATGCTTTGGGGGTTTTCCAGGCTGGTCAGGTCTCCGGGGTCCTGGCCCAGGGCCACGGCTTTGACGACTCTGCGCATGATCTTCGCCGACCGGGTCCGTGGGAGGTCTTCTACCCACTTGATGCTCGATGGTCGGAACGCCTTGCCCATGGTGGCGGCGACAGCATCGGAGATCTCCCCGGTGAGAGCGTCCGTGATCTCAGTCCCTGGGGTGGGCACCAGGAAGAGACGAATGGTCTCTCCTTTGACATCGTCGGGGACTCCGATGGCGGCTGCCATCACCACCTCCTCCCGGGCAACTGCAACTGACTCGATCTCAGCGGGCCCGATCCTCTTTCCGGCGATATTGAGGGTGTCGTCGGAACGACCGTGGAGATACCAGAATCCGTCTTCGTCGACCTCGGCCCAGTCGCCGTGGACCCAGGTGTCCTCGAACCGGGACCAATACGTCTCCAGATATCTCTCCGGCTCCTTCCAGAACCCGCGGGTCATTCCGGGCCACGATCCGCGAATCACCAGTTCGCCCACCGCACCCCGGAGCGGGTTCCCGTCCCCGTCGTAGACGTCGGCATCCATCCCGAGCGACGGGGCCCCGAGTGCGGTCGGCTTCAACCCCTGGAGGATGTTGCAGGAGAGAATGCATACCCCGATCTCGGTACCGCCCGAGATGTTGATGATTGGCCGCTCCGAACCGCCCACCTCTTCGAAGAGCCATCGCCATGGCTCCGGGTTCCATGGCTCTCCGGTCGATCCAAACGTGCGGAGACGAGAAAGGTCATGCTTGCGCGCATGTTCGGACCCGTGGGGTTGGAGGGCCCGGACCAGTGTTGGTGACAATCCGAGGATCGTGATCCCGAGGTTGTCGACCACCTGCCAGATACGGTCGGGGCCCGGGTAGTCGGGAGCGCCGTCGTAGGTGGCGATTGCTGATCCGTTGGCGAGACCGGCGACGACCATCCACGGACCCATGATCCAGCCCATGTCGGTCGACCACATGAGTACGTCGTCACGGGTGACTTCGAGTTGGAATGCACCCTCCTCGGCAATCGGGACGGTCAGGCCGGCGTGCACGTGCACCGCTCCCTTAGGACGTCCTGTGGTCCCCGAGGTGTAAGCGAGCAGGACGGGGTCCTCGGCGTACGTCCTGGCAGCAGGCTGCGGGACGGCCACCTCCATCTCCTCATGCCACCAGCGGTCCCGCCCGCCCATCATCGGGGTGTCGTCGCGGACGGCGTAATCGACTACGAGTACCGCGTCGACGTCACCGGTACGCTCGATTGCCAGGTCAACGACCTCTTTCATACGGACCAAGGTCCCTCGCCGCTGGTAGCCGTTGGCGCAGATGACGGCTTTCGGCTTCGGATCCTCGAGTCTTGTCGCCACCGCCTCCGCCCCATACCCGGAGAACACCGGGATGAAGATCGCTCCGATCCTGGCCACAGCCAGGAGAGAGATGACAGCTTCTTCGCTCATCGGCAGATAGACGGCAACCGCATCCCCTCGGGCGACGCCTAAACCGGTGAGGACCCCGGCGAGAGACTCCACTGATTGGTGAAGCTCGCCGAACGAGATCTCCCGTGTCTCGCCTGACTCCTTCTCCGAGCGCACGGCAAGAGCTTCGGGATTGTCGAGCCATCGATCGACGCAGGCGACGCTGAGATTGAATCCACCGTCTTTGAACCACGTAGCCCAGGGGTGGCCCCTCGAGGTGTCCCTCACGGTCTGATACGGAGGGTCGAAGGGCAGGCCGAGAAAATCGACGACGGCCGACCAGAACCATTCGGGATCCGCGGTCGAACGTCTCCGGAGCTCGGAGTATGTGTCGATGTCGTGTCGGGCCATGAACCGAGCGGTGTTACTGGCGGCGACCCGGTCGGGGCCGGCGGTCCAAACTATGTCGTACTCCAAAGTGATCCTTACGCCTTGCCGGTGGGCGTTCAGGCTAACGCTCGCGAACACTCACCGATTGAGATAGCCCTCCCGCCGCCACTTGTAATGTGCCTCCGATGAATGCGCCCAACCAGGAAGTCGAAAGCCCGGAGACCGGGACACTTGAAAGCGACCCCTATGCCGACCGGCTGTTCCGTCGCCGGGTGCTGACGGTGGTGGTGATCCTCCTCCTTGCGGGCGCAGGGCTCTGGTTCCTAGACCAAATCGCCGACCTCCTGTTCATGGTCTTCGTGGCGGCGTTCGTCGCGGTAGCTATGGAGCCACCGGTCCACACCCTCGCCAAGAGAGGATGGTCGCGTGGGGCTGCCACCGGATTGGTATTTCTCGCGGCAGCGATCGCCACGGCCATCTTCCTGACTGCCCTGGTTCCCCTTCTCGTGAGTCAGGTGAGTCAGCTCATCGACCAATTACCGAGGTACATCGAGACGGTGAGTGACCTGCTCGAGGACTGGTTCGGGTTCGAGATCTCCCAGACTGAGATCTCGGACCAGTCCAACGCCGCCCAAGACTGGCTGGCCAACAACGTGGACAGCCTTCTCGGGGGAGTGGTCGGCTTCGGCTCGACGGTTTTCGGTTTCATCTTTTTCGTGATCACCGTCGGGCTCTTCTCCTTCTACATGGTTGCCGAGCTGCCGAAGTTGCAGCAGACGGTCCTCTCCGTGTTGAAACCGGAGCGCCAGAAGCACGCGATTGCAATCTGGGAAACCGCAGTGGAGAAGATGGGTGGGTACATCTACTCGAGGCTGATTCTCGCTTTACTCGGCGGGACGATTTCGGCAATCTTCCTCACGGCCCTCAAAGTGCCGTTCAGCGTGCCGCTCGGGATCTGGATCGGCATGCTCAGTCAATTCATCCCCGTTGTGGGTACCTACCTCGCCGCGATACTGCCCGCCGTCGTCGCTCTCTCGGTCAGCGGGACGACAGCGATCTGGGTCGTCGTGTTCTTCGTGATCTACCAGCAGATCGAGAATTTTGTGATCTCCCCGAAGATCACCGAGCGCACCATGGCCATCCACCCGGCAGTCTCGGTTGCGGCGATCATCGCCGGCGGGTCGATTTTGGGCCCGATTGGAATAATTCTTGCCTTGCCATTTGCAGCCATCGTCCAGGCACTGATTTCGACCAGTATTCATAGGCATGAAGTGCTCTATCAGGGACGCAAAGAAGTCGCGTCAGACTGACAGAAAGCCGACCGAGCCGTTTGTTATTAGCGCAACAAGGCTTTACCTTTGTCAGTTACCGGGATATATTCCCAGCGGCCCTTCTTTCTGAATGTTTGAAGGTCCGAGGTAGGAGCCTCCGGTTCCGATCCTTGAAGCAACCAATAAAGGGAGGAAGAAAATAGTGCGATCCCTGCGCACCAAGCGCGCCATTCGATGGATGTCGCTCCTCGCCGTGTTCGCTCTCGTAGCTGCCGCCTGTGGCGATGCAGAACCTACCGAGACGACATCGAGTGAGACGACGACAACTACCGAAGCGCCAGCGACAACCACCACCACGGCACCGGCGCCTGTGGAAGGTGAGTGCCCGGACGCATTCTGTGTGAAGTACAACATTCACCCGGATGCTGCCTGGGCCGATGGCACGCCCGTAACTGCGACTGACTTCGCGTTTACGTACGACACCATCATGAATGATCAGCTGGACATCACCAGCCGTGAGGGTTACAACAAGATGTCGGGATACGAGGTCGTCGACGATAAGACGTTCCTCGCTATCTTCACTGAGCTGTACGCCCCGTGGCAGACGTTGTTCGGCGGGATCATGCCCGCCCACATTCTGGAGGGCCAGCCCTTCAATACCGTGTGGGACGACCTAGTCACCATGGGCTCGGGTCCGTTCACCATGGTCGAATGGGTCAAGGACGAGCGCATCGTCCTCGAGCGCAACCCGAACTATTGGGCATCCGAAGAGCGCGCCTCAGGCGCACCTCTGGGTGACGTCCAGACCATCAACATCGTCTTCCTCGAAGACTCCCAGACGCAGATCCAGGCCCTCAGGGGTCAGGAGATCGACATGTTCTACCCGCAACCTCAGGTTTCGCTGGTCGAAGAAGTCGATGCGATCGACGGTGTCGAATGGGAAGCTGGTCTTGGGCCGGTCTGGGAGCACGTCGACTTCAACCACAGCGATCCGCTTCTTGGACAGAAGTTCGTTCGTCAGGCTTTCGCAGCCGGTATCAACCGTGACGCGATAGTCGAAGCCGTCGTCCGCCCGATTGCAGCCGATGCTCAGCCGCTCGGTAACACGGTGTGGCTGAACACGAGCTCGAACTATGAAGACCACTTCACTCAGTACGCCTACGACCCCGTAGCCGCAGAGGCCTACCTCACCGACAACGGGTGCACGAAGGGTTCCGACGGGATCTATGAGTGCGATGGTCAGCGGCTCTCCTTCAGGTGGACCACAACCGCCGGTAACGAGGGACGTGAGCTGCAGTTCGCTCTCGCTCAGCAAGACCTTGCTCAAATCGGAATCGAGGTCAATGCGGCCTTCGGTCCCGCAGCTGAGGTCTTCGCCTCCGACTATCTGTACGGAGACTTCAACTCGTGGCAGCTCTTCAACTTCGCATGGGTTGGCTCACCTGACCCTGCTGGTGGAAACAGCATCTACTACTGCGAAGGTGGAGCCGTAAGCGGATTCGGTGACCTCAACGTCACCCGCTACTGCAACGATGAGGTGGAAGAGCTGATTCGTGCAACGGACTCGGAGGTCGACCCGGCCGCCCGTGCCGCTCTGTACAACCAGGCTGACACCATCTACCTCGAGGACGTAGCGACCATCCCGCTGTACCAGAAGCCGACGTTCTTCGCCTGGAATTCATCAATTTCAGGTCCGCAGGACAACGCGACGCAGGCAGGACCACTGTGGAATGTTGGTGCGTGGTCGGGCAAGGAACTCGTCACCTTCGGTGCCGATCAGCAGCCCGAGTCGCTCAACCCATTTGAGCCGGACGGCAACCTGTTTGCTACCACGGTTCCAGTGAGTGCAGTTCTGGAGGGTGCTTACACCATCACTCCGGACTTCCGGTACGTGGAACAGCTCATCACGAGCGCTGAGCCGATCGTGCCAACAGGCGGTTGATCGACGAAGCGTCCAACGACTGACGAAGAGGGGGCTGCCTGCGGGCAGCCCCCTCCTTCAATCCCAATCCAGACGCCTGCGAGATGCAGGGACGTCGGGTAGAGTGGCAACGGCTTCCCAGTAGGACGAGAGGCAAATGGGCACATTCATAGCTCGGAGATTGCTGTACAGCATCCCGGTTTTGGTCGCAGCGACCATGTTGGTCTTTTTCGGTATGACCGCCGTCACGGACCCACTTTCCCAGATCAGGCTTATCCCCAACGTTGATCAAGGGACTATCGACAACATCATCGCGCGCAAGCACCTCGATCAGCCGATCATCGTTCAGTACGGATTCTGGCTCAGAGACGTCTTCGTCAACCAGTTCGGGAACACCGCACTCGGCGACAAGCCGATCTGGCCGGACCTCTCCCGCGCTATCGGGAACACCATGCAGCTCGTGTTGGTCTCAGAGCTGATTGCCGTCGTTCTCGCCGTGATCCTCGGCGTCTTCTCCGCCAAGAAGCAATACAGCTTCTTCGACTACGCCACCACCACCATCAGCTTCTTTGGTTTTTCTGTTCCCATCTTCTGGTTTGCCCTCATCCTCCAGGCTCTGGCTACCACGTTCTTCCTGAAGACGGGTATCAGGCTCTTCTACACTTTCGGGCAATCGTCATTTGCCCCCGCAAACCCATTTATCGACAGAATCCAGCACATGGTTCTTCCCGTCGTGACATTGTCTTATGTGTCGATCGCGACTTACTCCCGGTATCAGCGGGCTTCCATGCTCGAAGTCCTGCACTCCGATTACGTGCGAACCGCGCGCGCCAAAGGGGTGAAGGAACGGGTGGTGACAATGAAACATGCACTCCGCAACGCCCTGATCCCCGTGGTCACCATCGCCGCACTGAGTTTTGGTGCGGTGCTCGGCGGAGCGGTGATCACCGAGACGATCTTCGCGTGGCCGGGAATGGGCAAACTGTTCATCGATGCCTTGAACCGGGGCGAGGTGTTCACTTTGATGGCGTGGTTGATGGTCACCGCGGTCGCGGTTATCGTCGCCAACCTCGTGGCGGACATCGTCTACGGCTGGCTCGACCCGAGGATCCGATATGACTGACCAGAAGACGCCACAAGACGAAGCGCTCGAAGCGGCGCAGACTCAACTCGCCCTGGACTCGGTGCACCTCGAGGGCCTCGAAATCGAGTCCCTTACCCAGTGGCAGCTGGCCCGGCGCAAGTTCTTCCAACATAAGTTGGCCATGACCTCCCTGGTGATCCTGCTGTTCGTGTTTACCGCTGCGATGCTCGCCGACTGGATTGCCCCGTACGGCTTTGCCGAGACCGACGTTCCCAACCGCTCCCGGCCTCCTACGCTCGAGGACAGCCACTTTTTCGGCACTGACAAAATCGGTAGGGACTACTTCAGCCGGACACTCTACGGTACGAGGACATCGGTGTATGTGGCGTTGATCGTTGCTGGGCTGTCCACAGCTATCGGCGCGGTGATCGGGGGGATTGCCGGATACTACGGCGGCGCAATCGACAACCTGCTCATGCGGATGACCGACCTGTTCCTCACCGTCCCCTTCCTCGCAATCCTCCTCGTTCTCTCCGCCTTCCTCGGTGCCGGAAGTCCGATGCGGGTGGCGATCATTCTCGGGCTCTTGTTCTGGACGGGCCTCGCCCGAATCGTGCGAGGGGAATTCTTGAGCTTGCGGGAGAAAGAGTTTGTCGAAGCTGCGAAGGTTCTCGGCGCGTCCGATAAACGAATAATCTTCCGGCACATCCTGCCCAACACAATGGGCCCCATCATCGTGAACGCCACGCTTACCGTCGCCGCTGCGATCCTCGTCGAAGCAGCTCTGAGTTTCCTCGGGTTCGGTGTGCAGCCCCCCTTCCCCGCACTCGGAGTCCTCATCGCAGAAGGTCAGGACTCCCTGACGACACTCTGGTGGCTTGCCACCTTCCCCGGCCTGACCATCGTGTTGATTGCCCTGTGCATCAACTTCGTGGGAGACGGCATGCGAGACGCCTTCGATCCGAAGCAACGCGTAGCGTGACAGAACCAGTTCTCTCGATACGCGACTTGGTCGTGGAGTTCGACACGACCGACGGGGTTGTTCACGCAGTTGACGGTGTCAGCTACGACGTCTATCCCGGCGAGACGCTGGGGGTCGTGGGCGAGTCGGGTTCGGGCAAGAGTGTCACCGTCATGGCATCTCTCGGTCTCATTCAGGTGCCGCCCGGCCGGATCGTCAGTGGCGAGGTGCTCTACCGCGGGCGAAACATTCTGGGACTACCCGTAGAAGAGTTGCGCATGATCAGGAACAAGGAGATCGCGATGATCTTCCAGGATCCGATGACCTCGCTGAACCCGGTGTTCAAGGTGGGTCATCAGATCGCAGAGGCATTGCTGGTCCACGATGACGATCTGTCCGATGAGGATGCAGAGAAGCGGACGATCGATCTCCTGGAAATGGTCGGTGTTCCCAATCCTGCCCGTCGCTACGACCAGTATCCACACGAGTACTCCGGCGGGATGAGACAGCGGGCGATTATTGCCATGGCAATGGCAAACAAGCCTTCGGTCCTTATCGCCGATGAGCCGACCACCGCACTCGACGTCACCATCCAGGCCCAGGTGCTCGAAGTCATGAAAGTTGCCGCCCAGGAGACTGGCGCCGGCACCGTGTTGATCACCCATGACCTTGGCGTCGTGGCCGAAATGGCAGACCGTGTGGCCGTCATGTACGCCGGACGCGTCGTCGAGACAGGGACAGTCGACGAGATATTTCACAGCCCTCGCCATCCGTACACACTCGGTTTGATGATGAGTCTGCCCCGGGTGACCGGAGAGATGGAGAAGCTGTTGCCGATTCCGGGCAATCCCCCGTCCGTGATAAACCTGCCCCCCGGGTGTGCCTTCCATCCGCGCTGTCGGATGTCGGAAGGCCGTGAGCTATGCCGGACTCTCGTACCCGACATCGTCCAATCCGGCGAGGGACATGGTAGTGCCTGCCACTTTCCCGACGAGGTCGCCCTCGAGGCGGAGCGCGAGGCAGCTGTGACCGGACTCGAGGTTTAGGTAGCGATGGTGGTTGAAGGGAACCTGGCGAGCGAGGCACAGACGGCAGCCCCCAATGGGACGGTCCTCAGTGTCCGAGACCTAAAGATGCACTTCCCGATCAAAGAAGGTCTTCGTCGCAAGACCGTCGGTCATGTCTATGCGGTCGACGGTGTTTCTTTCGACGTCGGGCAGGCCGAGACGTTGGGTCTCGTCGGTGAGTCGGGTTGCGGCAAGTCGACCACAGCGAGAGCAATAATCAGGCTTCTCGACCCGACCGATGGCGTGGTCGACTTTATGGGTACCGATATCACCAGGCTGAGCCGCAAGCAGATGCGCCCGATCCGCCGGGATATGCAAATCGTCTTCCAGGATCCCTACGCCTCCCTGAATCCGAGGATGACGGTCCGTGAGATCGTGGCCGAGCCCCTCCGTATTCACGGTATGTACGACGACGGAGGAGTCGACCGGGTAGCCGAGTTGTTGCGCACAGTCCAGCTTTCTCCTGAACACGGCAACCGTTTCCCGCACGAGTTCTCCGGCGGCCAGCGCCAACGTATCGGAATCGCCCGCGCTCTCGCCCTCAACCCCCGTATGCTCCTGCTCGACGAGCCGGTGTCTGCCCTCGACGTTTCGATTCAGGCGCAGGTGATCAACCTGCTCCAGGAGATCCAGGGCGAGCTCGAGCTCTCCTATCTCTTCATCGCCCACGACCTCTCCGTGGTCCGTCACATCTCGCACCGGGTCGCGGTCATGTACCTGGGTCACATCGTCGAGATCGGGATCCGGGAACAGATCTTTCAAAACCCGACCCACCCCTACACTCAGGCACTCCTCTCTGCGGTTCCGATCCCCGACCCCCGGGTCAGGAACAAGCGGGAGCGAATAGTTCTCAGCGGCGACGTCCCCAATCCCTCGAACCCGCCGTCGGGTTGCGTATTCAGGACCCGGTGCTGGAAGGCTCAGGACATCTGTGCCGAAGTGGAGCCTCCGCTAATCGAGCAGTTCGGGCATCTCAGTGCCTGTCACTTCGCCGCCCCGCTGGACGTGATCTCCACAGCCAACGCCTGAACGGGGCCACGGGTCGACAAGACCCTGAAATGAATTTGATCGACCCGACATATACCCACGCAACTCTGTAGGACGAGAGGCAGGTGTATGGCAACTTTCATCGCTCGGCGGCTGCTCTACAGCGTTCCGGTCCTCATCGCGGCAACAATGCTGGTCTTCTTCGGCATGACCGCAGTCACCGACCCGATATCCCAGATCAGGCTGATACCCAACGTCAGCCAGGACACCATCCAGAACATCATCGACCGCAAACATCTCGACGATCCCATCTTCGTCCAGTACGGGTTCTGGCTGAAAGATGTCGTCTTCGACCGGTTCGGCAACACGGCAATCGGCGACCAGCCGATCTGGCCTGAACTGTCCCGGGCGATCTGGAACACCGTGCAACTGGTGGCCGTCTCCCAACTGATCGCCGTGGTCCTCGCGGTGTTCCTCGGTGTCTTCTCGGCGAAAAAGCAGTACAGCTTTTTCGACTACGCCACAACGACCATCAGCTTCTTCGGGTTCTCGGTGCCCATCTTCTGGTTCGCCCTGATCCTGCAGGCTCTGGCGACGGCTTTCTTCCTACAGACCGGGATCAGGCTGGTGTACACGTTCGGTATCTCGTCGTTCGACCCGGCGAACCCGTTTCTCGACCGGATCCAGCACATGATCCTGCCGATCGTCACTCTGTCTTATGTGTCGATCGCGACATTCTCCCGATTCCAGCGGGCGTCGATGCTGGACGTCTTGCACTCCGACTACATCCGCACTGCGCGCGCCAAAGGTGTCAAGGAGAGAACCGTCACCCTCAAACACGGCTTGCGCAACGCCCTGATCCCTGTGGTGACGGTTGCCGCACTCAACTTCGGGGCCGTGCTTGGTGGTGCGGTCATCACCGAGACCATCTTCGCCTGGCCGGGCATGGGCAAGCTCTTCATCGACTCGTTGAATCGTGGTGAGGTCTACACGCTGATGGCCTGGTTGATGATCACCGCAGTGGCCGTCATCTTCTTCAACATGGTTGCCGACATCATCTACGGCTGGCTCGACCCGAGGATCCGTCTGAGCTGACGGGCGGTCTAACCTCGCCTCATGCCAGGGCCGCTCGCGGGGACCACCGTTATCGAACTTGCCGGGCTCGGTCCTGCCCCTTTCTGTGGGATGGTCCTTGCCGACCTCGGCGCCGATGTGATACGGGTCGATCGTGTCGGTGGCGGTGCCGCGCCGCTTCCGCTCGAGCCCAGGTTCGACCTCCACCAGAGGGGAAAGAGGTCGATTGGTATCGACCTCAAGCACCCCGAAGGGCGCGAGGTGGTTCTCGAGCTCGTCAGCCGGTCAGACGCGCTGATCGAAGGCTTTCGTCCGGGCGTGACCGAAGGGCTGGCGATCGGTCCGGGGGAGTGTCTCGCGGTCAAACCTGGCCTCGTTTACGGGCGAATGACCGGTTGGGGCCAGGAAGGCCCGTACGCCGCCACTGCAGGCCACGACATCGACTACATCGCCATCTCCGGGGTTCTTCACGCCATCGGGGCCCACGACACACCGGCAATACCACTGAACCTTGTCGGCGACTATGGCGGCGGGGGAATGCTGTTGGTAGTAGGGGTCCTCGCCGCTCTCCTCGAGGCCCGCACGTCCGGTGTCGGCCAGGTCGTCGACGCGGCCATGGTCGACGGGTCGGCGTTGCTCAGCACCTCGATTCATGGCCTGATGGCAGGCAGGGCGTGGGTGGACCGGCGGGAGTCGAACTTCCTCGACGGGGGAGCACCGTTCTATGCGGTCTATGAGACCGCCGACGGCCGTCACATCGCCGTAGGCGCCCTCGAACCGGCCTTCTTTGCCGTTCTCGTCGAGCGGCTCGGGCTCGATGTTCCTCACCAGCTCGACCGGGAGCGTTGGCCGGAGATGCGGGAGATGTTCTCCGATGCGTTCCGGGAACGTACTCAGGCGCAATGGGTCGAAGTGTTCGCCGGTAGTGATGCGTGTGTCGCACCGGTGCGGTCGATGACTGCGGCTCCAACTGACCCCCACCTCGAGGCGCGCGGCAGCTTCGTCGAAATCGACGGTGTGGTGCAACCCGCCCCCGCCCCGCGCTTCGCGCGGACCCCGGCCGCCACCCCATCATCGCCGTCCGAGCCCGGCGAGCACACCGACGAAGTTCTCGCCGTCCTCGGCTATAGCCCGGCGAGAATCAGTAAGCTCCGGGGCGACGGAGTTGTTGGCTGACCACGGAGGAGATATGAACCAGGAAGCGGCGCTCGCAGAGCGTGCCGAGATCGATGCGGTTGTAGAGGGCAAGACGATTGTCGACTACTTCAACCGCAATGCAGACCGCCACGGCGACAAACCCGCTATCCACTGGAAGGACAACGGCGAATTCCAGGATCTGACCTGGTCCCAGTATCGCTCTGTGGTCCATCAGGCCGCTGCCGGCCTTGCCTCACTCGGCGTTGAGAGCGGCGAATTCGTCGCCATCATGGCCGGCAACCGTCCTGAGCACGTGATTGCCGATTACGGGGTTGTCCACTCCGGTGGTACCCCGGTCACGATTTACTCCACCCTTGCCGCGAACCAGATCCAGTACATCGCCGACAACTGCAACGCAACTGTGGCGATCCTGGAGAACCTCGAGTTCATGAAGCGTTGGGAGGAGGTCCGCTCCGAGTTGCCGAACCTTCGTTACGTAGTCCTCATGGAAGGCGCGGAGAACTACGACACCGCGGATTGGGTGCTGTCGTGGGACGAAATGCTGGCCAGGGGCACCCAGAAGCTTCAAGAAGACCCCGAGATTGTGAACCGGGCGGTCGATTCGATCACACCCGACACATTGGCCACCCTCATCTACACCTCAGGCACCACCGGCACGCCGAAAGGCGTAATGATCAGCCAGCGCAACGTGGTGTGGACTGTCGAGTCTTTGAGGCGTGGTGCCAACTTGAAACTCGGCGCTCGAATGGTCTCCTACCTGCCGCTGGCCCACATCGCCGAACGGCTTGCGACCCATTACCTGGGCACCTATCTCGCCGGGGAAGTTTGGTTCTGTCCGAACCTCGCCGGAGTGCTCGACTACATCGTGGAGGCGCGTCCCACGTTGTTCGTGGCTGTGCCCCGTGTCTATGAGAAGTTCCACTCCAGGCTGATGGCCCGCTTCGAAGATGCCACGGGCATCAAAGGCCTGCTGCTCAACAAAGCGCTGGAGACCAACCGGGCCCGTGTCGAAGCCGAGGAGAATGGCGGCTCCGGAAGCTTCCTCGCCGGCGTCCTCGACAAGATCGCCCTGTCCAAGGTACGTGAAGGGCTGGGGATGGACCAGGTGGAGATCGCCATCACTGCTGCTGCGCCGATCAACCCCGACCTGATTCGTTTCTTCAACACGATAGGGATTCCCCTTTTCGAGCTGTACGGGCTCTCGGAGACGACCGGGCCGGCAACGAGCAACGTCCCCGGTGCGGCAAAGGTCGGATCGGTCGGCAAGCCGCTACCGGGCGTTTCGCTGAAGCTCGAAGAGGACGGTGAGGTGGTGATCGGCGGTGGGATGATCACGGCCGGCTATTACAAACTGCCCGAGGAAAGCGCCGAAAGCTTCGATGCGGAGGGGTGGCTGCACAGCGGGGACCTGGGCCGGATCGACGAGGACGGCTTCCTCTGGATCGTCGGACGCAAAAAGGAGATCATCATCAATGCCGCCGGGAAGAACATCGCCCCGGCCAAGCTGGAAACACTCATAGCCAACCACCCGCTGGTTTCCAAGGCCTGCATGATTGGCGACGGGAGGAAGTTCCTCACCATGGTCATCGCTATCGACCATGAAGAGGCGCCGGCATGGGCTGAGGCACGTGGGTTGCCGTACCACGACCTGGCATCGTTCTCCCAACTCCCCGAGGTGCAGGAGGAGATCAAGGCTGCGGTCGAGTCGGCGAATGAGGAGGTTGCCAGGGTCGAGCAGGTCAAGAAATGGATCGTGGTCGGTGATGAGTGGACCCCGGAGTCCGGAGAAGTGACGCCGTCGTTGAAGCTGAAGCGCCGGGTTGTGATCGAGAAGTATGCCGACGAGATCGAGAACCTCTACACGGGCGTGTGATCCGGGCCTGTGGACCGAAAACTATTCGAGCCTGACCACGAGCTCTTCCGCGAATCGGTGCGGGAGTTCGTGGCCAGGGAGGTCACGCCGAACGTAGACCGCTGGGAAGCTGCGGGGATTGTCGACAAGGAGATGTTCCGCAAGGCCGGTCAGGCCGGGATCCTGGGCATGGCTATTCCCGAGGAATACGGAGGTGGAGGAAACGACGATTTCCGCTTCAACACGGTTGTCGTCGAGGAACTGGGCCGGGGCAAGGCTTTTGCCTCCGGCATGTGCATCACGCTCCACAACGATGTCTGCCTCCCGTACTTCACCAGGCTCAGCACCGATGATCAGAAGCAACGATGGCTGCCCGGCATGGCCTCAGGTGACCTGATGACGGCCATTGCGATGACGGAGCCAGGTGCCGGCTCCGATCTGGCAGGAATCGCGACGACGGCGATGCGCGACGGCGACCACTACGTTGTCAACGGCTCCAAGACCTTCATCACCAATGGAATCAACTCCGATGTGGTGATCACCGCAGTCAAGACCGACCCGTCGCTGAGCCATGCCGGGATGAGTCTGCTGGTCATCGAAGATGGGATGGAGGGCTTCACCAGGGGCAGGAACCTGGAGAAGATCGGCCTTCATGCCCAGGACACCGCCGAGCTCTTCTTCGAGGACGTGCAAGTGCCGGTGACAAACCTGCTGGGTGAGGAGGGACGCGGCTTTGTCCACCTCGTGGAGAACCTTCCCCAGGAGCGCCTTGGCCTCGCGGTGGGCTCCCTTGCCCACGCCGAGGCGGCCTTCGGTTGGACCCTGGAATACATCCAAGAGCGGAAGGCCTTCGGCCAGCCGGTGGGAAGCTTCCAGACCATAAAGCACTCGATGGCAGAGATGCGGACCGAGTTGGATATCGCCAGGGTATATCTCGACCGTCTCATCCTCGACCACAACGACGGAGAACTGAGTGCCGACGAGGCAGCGAAAGCGAAGTGGTGGATCACCGAGCTGGAGAAGAGAGTCATCGACCGTTGCCTCCAGTTCTTCGGAGGGTGGGGCTACATGGAGGAGTACCCGATTGCCAGGGCCTACCGTGACGCCAGGGTCCAGACCATCTACGGCGGGACCACCGAGATAATGAAAGAGATCATCGGAAGATCGCTAGGACTGTGACGAGTACTGTCCTCCCGCTTGTAACTCTCCCTCCGCTGGCGGAGGGAGTACGGGCGACAAGTTCATTTCTCCCTCCGCTTGCGGAGGGAGTACCGGCGACAAGTTCATCTCTCCCTCCGCTTGCGGAGGGAGTACCGGCGAAGAGTTCATCTCTCCCTCCGCTTGCGGAGGGAGTACCGGCGACGGAGGAGCCGGGGAGGGTGGGGCGTTCCCACCAACGGAGTTCAAGCTCCCGGCTCGGGGGATCTCTCCCCCTTACCTCCGCCCGCCTGTCGGCGGGCGCAGGGACCTTTCCCCCATTCGACTTCGTCTCTGGGGGAACAGCTTCGCGCCTCCCGCAAGGGGGAGAACAGCTGTAAACGTAAGGAGAATCTATGACGGAACCAATTACTTTTGATGGACGGGTCGCTGTGATCACCGGTGCTGGCGGCGGTTTAGGCCGGGGATATGCGCTGGAACTTGCCAGACGCGGGGCGCGGGTTGTGGTCAACGACCTCGGTGGCGCCGTCGATGGCAGTGGTACGTCGCGACAGGCCGCCGACGTCGTGGTCGAGGAGATCGAGGCGGCCGGGGGTGAGGCTGTGGCCAACTACGACTCGGTGTCGACGAGAGACGGGGGAGCGGCGATCATCGAGACAGCAGTCGACACCTTCGGCACTGTCGACATTGTCGTCAATAACGCCGGGATCCTCCGGGACAAGTCGTTTGCGAACATGACCCTCGACGAAGTCGATGCGGTCCTCGATGTCCACCTCAGGGGAGCCTTCTACGTCTCCCATCCCGCCTTCAAGGTGATGAAAGAGAGCGGTTACGGCCGCTTCGTCCATACAAGCTCGGCCTCGGGTATCTTCGGGAACTTCGGCCAGGCGAATTACGGGGCGGCCAAGGCAGGCCTCGTCGGGCTCTCCAACGTCCTTGCAATTGAAGGGGAGAAGTACGGGATCAAGTCGAATGCAATTGCCCCGACTGCGAAGACCCGCATGACCGAGGACCTGCTCGGGCCTTTTGCCGAGATGTTCGACCCCGACCAGGTGACCCCAATGGTGGTCTACCTGTGCTCGGAGGCAAACGAACTCACCCACCAGGTGTTCTCCGTCGGCGGGGGGCGCTACGCCCGGATCTTCATCGGCACCAACAATGGCTGGTTCGCCGGCCAGGGCAAAGTGCCGTCCGTCGAGGAACTCGCCGACAACATGGAGTCGGTGCGGGATATCACCGAATACGAGATCCCCATGAATAACAACGACGAGCTGATGATGCTGGCTCAGCTCGCCGGAGGCTGAACGTGCCCATCGACGTCGACAGGGCAGTCGGTTCCACTTTCGCTCCGACCACCTACAGCTGGTCAGACCGGGATGTGATCCTCTACCACCTCGCCCTCGGGGCCGGAAACCCCCCGACTGACGAAGACGAGCTTCGTTACACCTACGAAGGAGACCTTCACGTCCTGCCCAGCTTCGGCACCATTCCCCCGTTCGGGACCATGATGAGCCTGGCAAGTGTCGAAGGTATCGACATCAATCTCGCCTCGATCCTCCACGGCGAACAAAAGATCGAAATCCACAAACCCATCCCCACCAGCGGGACGGTCAGCCAGGAAGGCCGTGTCGTCGATATCTTCGACAAAGGCAAGGGCGCCTTGATCGTGATGGAGATCGTCTCCACCGACGAGAATTCTGGCGAGCCTATGTTCACCAACAGGTCGTCGATCTTCGTGAGGGGTGAGGGCGGCTTTGGAGGCGATAGCGGGCCGCCGACGGTTGGGACCGTACCGGGCCGGGAACGGGACCATATCGTGGAGAGCCCGACCATGCCACAACAGGCCTTGCTCTACCGGATGTCGTCGGGGGATCTCAACCCGCTGCACGCCGATCCCGGCTTTGCGATGTTCGCAGGCTTCGACCGTCCGATCCTCCATGGCCTTTGCACCTACGGCATCGTACTCAAGGCAGTGGTGGGTGCCGCCCTTGGTGGTGAGCCCTCCCGGGTGAGCACATACAAGGCCCGCTTCTCCGGTTCGGTCTATCCGGGGGAGACTGTTGTCACAAGGATATGGGAGACCGATGACGGTGTGGCAGTCGAGGCCGTTACCGCCGAGCGCGGTGAGGCTGTGCTCAGCAATGGCCTGGTGGGGCTCAGGCCCTGATTTCGACCGGAGTTCCGATCGACACCATCTGATGGATGGCGGTGATCACATCGTTGGGGAGCCGCACACAGCCCAGTGACGCCGCCTGCCCGATCGAATCGGGCCGGTTGGTGCCGTGGATGCCGATGATCCCGTCGCCACCGTTGTACTCGGTGATGGTGTCGCTTCTCCCCGACAACCCGAGGGCATGGGGGCCCCAGGGACTGTTCGGATTGGCCAGGGTGACATTGTCGGTCACGAAGAAGTGGCCGGTCGGCGTCGGGTTTCGATCGGTCCCCACTGCGACCGTCGAGGTGAGCACCACCTTCCCGCCGCGATAATACGTCAGCGTTTTCTCCGTCAGATCGACGAGGAGTCGGCCCTCGACCACGAAGATCTCGATGTCGGCGGTCCTCACCCATCCCTCCGATCCGTTGGGCCGGATCGGAAGCATGACTCTGGCCCAACCGTCGACTGGCCCTTCGACCAGCGTCACCACGGTCACGGTCTCCAGGATCGTCGTCGCCGGCAGCGCCAGCATCGGTTCGGCATCCTCTGGCGTCGCGTAAACGTCCAGTTCTCCCTTGGCCATGCCGACCAGTGCGGTGTCCTCGGGGACTTCAGTGGTGTCGATACCGGGAAATGTCGCCCGCACCTCGGGTGTAACTGGGGAGGTGGTCGTGGGGAAGGTGGTGGTGGTCGCGGGCAGAGTCGTGGTGGTTATTTCCTGAGTCTCGGCCCCGCATCCAGACGCGAGCACCGCGAGGGCAATGATGGAAACAAGGGTGCGCATACGTGCATGGTATCGGCATCCAGTTCTAGCCTCTGAACATGCAGGTCTATGTGACGCGAGCAATCCCCAATAGCTACATAGAGCGGATTGAGGAGATCGCCGATGTGGACGTCTGGAAAGGAGATACTCCGGTTCCCCGGACGGAGTTATTGGAACGAGTTGGTGGCATCGACGGCCTTTTCAGCATGCTCACCGACCGGATCGATGTAGACCTGCTCGATGCCGCGCCCCAGCTCAAAGTTGTCTCGCAGATGTCGGTGGGCGTTGACAACATCGATGTCGAGGCCTGCCGGGAGCGGGAGGTGCGAGTCGGGCATACCCCAGACGTTCTCACCGGGACCGTCGCCGACCACGCTTTCGCGCTTCTCCTCGCCGTTGCCAGGAGGCTTCCCGAAGGGGCCGACGAGGTGCGTTCGGGCCGTTGGGGAACCTGGGACCCCTGGCACCTGCTCGGGGTTGATGTGTACGAGACCACGCTCGGGGTTGTCGGGATGGGCCGCGTCGGGAGGGCGGTGGCCGACCGTGCCTCAGGTTTCGGGATCGACATCGTCTACGCAAGTCCGTCGGCCAGCGGCCGGATGGGTCGCCATGTCGACTTCGACGACCTGCTCCGTCTGAGTGACCACGTGGTGATCACCGCACCCCTCAACAGCCAGACCAGGAGGATGTTCGACGCGACGGCGTTCGGGTTGATGAAGCCGACGGCAACCCTGATCAACGTTGCGCGGGGCCCGATCGTCGATTCGACCGCTCTGGTAGACGCCTTGGAAGGTGGAGAGATCTTCGGGGCCGGCCTCGACGTGACCGATCCCGAGCCCCTCCCTGCAGATCACCCCCTTGTGGCGCTGACCAATTGCCTTGTGGTTCCGCACATCGCAAGCGCCTCGACCCGCACCCGGCTTCGCATGGCGGAACGCACCGTGGACAACCTGATTGCCGCTCTGACCGGTGCCGAAATGCCTTCCCAACTGGTTTAGTCCACCCCAACAGGGGTAACCTGACGACGAACTCGCCAACTCCGGGAGATTCAAACCAATGTCCAAGCTTCCTTCTGCGCGGTCTGTCGAGCGGTCCCCGACCAATGATCGGTTGCGCGCGCTTGCGACGGAGAGGATGCCCCGACTGACCGAGACCGAATTCGGAAACCTCAACTACCGGGCCGAGGTCACGGCGAGGCTGAAGAACTCGACTTTCTTCGTGTCCGACACCGAGATCCACCAGAATCGGATTCCCCGGGCCGAGGCGGAAGATTGGGCGAGGAAACAGGACGAGTACATCGCAGATCGGGAGATGATCCTCGTCGAGGGCTATATCGGGCCCGATCCCGGGTTCCGGACTGCATGTCAGATGTTCATCGAAGCCGACCAGCCCAACATCGCAGCCATGCAGAGCCAGCTCTACTTCCCGGCCGACGACGAATGGGATCCCGAGTTCACGGTGATTTACACGCCGGGACTCCCTGCTCCCGGCAAACCCGACGACCGTCTGATAATCGTCGACCTCGACAACTGGACGACCCGGGTCTTCGGCTCCGACTACTTCGGCGAGTCGAAGATGGGTGGCCTCCGGATGTGGAACCGTCTCGTCTACGACCGCGGAGGTCTGGCCCTTCATGCCGGCCTGAAGGTCTACCCGGCCGGGGCGACGCGGAGTGGTCGAGAGGAGTCGATGCTGATTATCGGCCTCTCCGGGACCGGAAAGACCACGACCACGTTCCGCCAACAGGCAGGTTCGCTACCGGTTCAGGACGACTTCGTGGCGTTGCTGCCGGGGGGAGAGGTGCACACCACCGAGGCCGGCTGCTTCGCCAAGACCTTCGGGCTCGACCCTGACGACGAGCCAACGATCTACGGGGGCACAACCCGCCCCGATGCCTGGCTGGAGAACGTCGCGGTCGACATCGACGGCAAAGTCGACTTCTTCGACACCTCCTACACCGCCAACGGACGTTCCACGTTCCCGATGGCCAATATCCGTCATCGCGACCCCAGCGATGTCCCCAATGCCTCGTACCTGCTCATCCTCAACCGATCAGACCATGTGATCCCGGCTGTCGCCCGGCTGAAGACCTCCCAGATTCCCGCTTACTTCATGCTCGGCGAGACCAAAGGAACGTCGGCCGGGGGTGCTGCCGAAGCTGGGAAGAGCCTCCGTGTCCCCGGCACCAACCCGTTTTTCTTCGACGATGACGCCCTCCAGGGCAACCGGCTCATCGAGCTGGCTGCGTCTATGCCCGATCTCGAGGCTTATGTGCTCAACACGGGCCGCGTCGGCGGGCACGGCGACGACTCCAAGAAGGTGACCATCGCTGACTCGTCGGCCATCGTGCAGGGAATAGTGGAAGGCACGATCGAGTGGGAGACAGACCCAGATTTTGGTTACGACATTGCCTCCAGTGTCCCCGGGGTCGACGACTCTGATCTCCTCAATCCCGCCGGGATGTACCGGAGACAGGGTCGGGAGAGTGAGCATCAGGCGATGGTCGAGCGTTTGCACGACGAGCGGCGGGAATATCTCGCCGGGTTCGAGCAACTGGACCCTTCGGTGCTTGCTGGACTTTGATCAGTCCCCGGGGGTGGAGGGGAACACTCCGAGCAGGACCCCTTCGTCCACCTGAATCATTATTTCGGTCTGCACCAGGAGGTTGCTGACCCCCCGGCTCGAACCTGCGTGGAGAGTGTCCCCTTGCAGTTCCCATTGCAGGCCCGTGGTTGTCACGCCGACTGCGTCGCCTCCAACCGGGATCAACGAGAACAAATCGCCCGGGTCGCCCTGGATCCGGCGGGTGTCCCGGATCACATGTGATATCGAGTCGCTCCGCACCCAGTCGATGTCGGGCACGTCCCGCCACCGGTCGGAGCAGATCATGGCGACGGCGCTCAGTTCGTGGTCGAATCGACCACCTTCGGCGCCCACCAGGACGATACGTTGCGGTTCTTCCCGGACGGCCAACACAAACGCCAGCTCCAAGTCCGTCGCGTCTTTGTCGGCTGGAAAACGGACGATGCTGGTGGTGGCGGGGATGTCATCGAGAGGGCCAACTGAGTCCATGTCCCCGATCAGGGTGTCGACGTCGTATCCAAGGGAGAGGGCGATCTGATATCCCGAGTCGGCAGCGATGACCAGATCGGGTACGGGGAGCTCGTCCCCCGCAGATCGAGGGACTTTCATTCCGCCGGCGAAGATGATGATGGTGCTCATGTAAATGACAAAATCGTCTTACGCGCGATCACGCGAGTAAGAGGTAACCCTCAACTTGAGCTTGAATGTTGAAGGCCTTGAGCGGATAGGGGTTTTCTGGAGCTTGCGGGGCCTCACTCGATCATCACCTCGATTGTGCGCATCGCCTCTTTCAGCACCAATTCGACAGTGTCCGGCGTTTTTGCCTCAGCGAACACAAACCCGATATAGCGTCCGCCCTCCGGCGGCGGAGCCACTCTGTCCCCGGCTCGGGCAGTGATCTCGATGCCGGTGATCGCTTCCTGGCTCCGAACCTCGTCGAGGCCCTCGAACCCGACCAGGGTCCCCGCGGCCGGAATCGGCAACATGAGCACACCGCTTGCGTCTACTGAGCGGTGCAGTTCCGGCTTGTCGCGTCCGATTGCGTTGCGGAGGATCAACGACTCGAGCGAGGTGTCCATCAACCCGAAGCTGAGACTTCGGGAGCAGAGCCCGCCGATGGAGCGTCCCGCAACCTCGATGACGCTTACCTTCTCACCCGAGACCATGAGTTCGATGTGTACCGGACCCTGGGAAAGGCCGAGCGATCGGACTGCCTGTGCGGCGACCCGCAAGATCTCGGTTTGTACCGAGGGCTCATGACGGGAAGGCGTGATCAGGATCGTCTCCTCGAACCCATGGCCGGCCGTTTCGACCGGCTTGTCGAAAATCGCCAGAGGCAAGAGGTTCCCGGCTGCCACCAGACCTTCGACTGCGACCTCGCTTCCGTCTATGAAGCTTTCGAGAAGCAGGACCTCGTCCGCCAACCCGGTCGAACGGGTTATCGCCTTCACTCTGTCAGCGGAGGCGGCAAGGTCTTCGGGCCGATCGACCCGGATCACACCCTGGCCCGCTGAGAGCGCCAATGGTTTGATCACCAGCGGAAACCCGATCGATTCGGCGACGGTGCCGGCATCGTCCGATCCGTCCACAATTGCCCATCGGGGTTGGGGGACCTCGCCAGATTCCAGCCGCTGGCGCATGAGTGCCTTGTCCCGGGTCGCGCGGGCAGCGTCGGGGTCGTTAGAAGGGAGGCCGAGTTTCTGGCCGGCGATAGCGGCGACGACAACCCCCATGTCGTCAGCGGCCACGATGCCATCGATCCGGGCAATGTCACCCAGAGCGATGATCCGCTCAGCCGCGGCGTCCACGTCCGAACAGTCGATCTGCAGGTAGCGATCGCCCATTTCGATCGGTGGCTCCCCTTCGGACGCCACGATCAGCTCGACACCAAGCTCGGCACTGGCCTTGACGAACTCACCAGCGCGATAGGTGCTGGACGGGAGAATCACCACGATACGCGTCATCTTGGTTGACTCTAAAGAGCCACTACCATTGTGCGCGCATGTCAGAAACCAACATCCTCAGCATCGCCGCCGACGCGCTCGACATGATCCGCCAGCTGCGTGACCAGGAGCCGGGCGATGGCGAGTTCGCCCTGTCCGTCGAGGTGACGGGCTTTCGTGGGCCGCAATTCTCATATGAGCTTGCTTTCGTCGCTCTCGCCGACAAGAAGGACGGTTGGGTCGAGGAGCGCCACGACGGACTTGCCGTGATCTATCCCGGCGATGATCGGGAAAAGCTGGAAGGTGCAGCCCTGGAGCTGACCGACCAGGGGCTGGTCATGAACAATCCCAACTCTCCGGCGCCACCAGCGATGTCTGCCCCCGCTGGCGATCTCGAAGGCCCGCTCGTCGACCAGGTGCAGCAGGTGATAACCGAGCAGGTGAACCCGGCGATCGCCGCCCACGGAGGTGGCGCCGAACTGGTCTCTGTCGACGGCACCATCGCATACCTCCGGCTCTTTGGTGGTTGTCAGGGATGTGGCCTGGCCCAGGTGACCCTCAAGCAGGGCATCGAGCGTATCCTTCTCGAGTCGATCGACGAGCTGACCCAAGTCGTCGATGTCACCGACCACGCATCCGGCGACGACCCCTACTACGAGAGTCAGAAGAAGTAGCTCAGCCGACCGATCCGGCCGACGAACTTCCAGCGTCCTACCGTTCGACACCATGGGTTTCACCAGGGAAGAACTCGAATCCTTTCGCGACCGTACCGTCCCCGATTTGATCGGTGACAACACCAGGCTCCTGTTCGTCGGGATCAACCCCGGTCTGTGGACTGCGGCGACCGGGACCCACTTCTGTCACCCTTCCAACCGTTTCTACCCGGCTCTGCGACTTGCAGGGCTCATCGATTTCGATATCGACACCGACCACGGAATGACCGATCAGCAGCGTCACGGTTTTGTCGCAGCGGGCATGGGGATATCCAACCTGGTGGAGCGGGCAACCGTCCGTGCCAGTGAGTTGACTGCCGACGAGCTCCAGGCCGGTGGGGAGCGTCTCCGCGGTCTCATCGATAACCTGCGGCCCGCAGTGGTGGCCGTTGCCGGCGTCACTGCCTATCGAACCGCTTTCGATGCCCGGTCGGCGGTGATGGGACGCCAGGAAGTCGCACGTGACGAGGAATGGTGGGTGTTGCCCAATCCCAGCGGGCTCAATGCCCATGTCCAGATCGACGATCTCGCCGAGTGGTTTCGGATCGTCGCTGACCGCGCTGGTCTGTCTTGAGGGACGAGCCGTCGCCGCGACAGGTGCTCTATGCCCTGGTTTCTGCAGGCTTCCTGCTCGTGGTCATTGCCTTGACGATCGGAGCAGCAGTTGCCGGCTTGGTGCCAGTTCCCTGGACCGTTGCAATGCTGGTCGTGGCAGTGGCTACGGGAGTCTGGGGCGGGCTGAACTGGACCCGGACCGGCCCACTGCTCGTCGTGTCGATCAGCCTGTTCGTCGTGTGGACGGTGGGGACGCTGATTCTGGCCTGAGCAAGAGGTCAGGCAGGTCGGCCATGTCCGTGAAGGGATGGCCCCCGGCGGCGGCGAGCTCCTCCGGTGTCGTATGGCTGGCGTAGGCGAAAACCTGCATTCCGGCAGATCGCGCCGCCTCCACACCGAGACTGCTGTCTTCGACCACTGCTGTTGTCGATGGGTCGAAGCCCATTTGTCTGGCGGCATGGAGGAAGAGATCGGGAGCGGGCTTGCCGGCAGCGACTTCGTCGGCGCTGAAGATCCTGCCCTCGAATCGCTCCCACATCCCGGTTAGGCGAAGAGTGACCTCCATTTTGTGGAGGGGGCCGTTGGATGCGACGCAGTTGGGAAGGTCGATACGGTCGAGCGCCTCGATGACGCCGGGGACGGCCTTCAACTCCCGCTCGAACACATCCTTGATCGTTTCGTAGTAGCGGGCCGACAGGTCGAAGGGCAAAGGGCCGCCCAGCCTCTCGGCGGCGATTTCGAGGACTGAGTCCATCGAGTGACCGCGGAAGATGTCAACTGCTTCGTCGTAATCGGTCGGGAGCCCGGCTTCGGTGAGCAGGCCGGCTAGGGCGCTGTTGGCGATTTCCTCAGAGTCGACGAGGACCCCATCACAGTCGAAGATGACGGAGCGTATCGGTGACGATGACTTCACAGATCGGGGTTGGTGAGTTTGAGCACTCTATCACCGACGTTGACTTCGCCACTTTGGACGACCATTGCATTGACTCCCCGGAACCGGGAGTCCCTTCCCATGCCGGTGTTGACGAAGCGGACAGCCTCCGCCCCGAACCTGGATGCAAACTTCTTACATCCGGTATGTGTCTTGTCTGAGACCTCAATCACGGCGTCGCCAATTTTGAGCCTGATGCCAGGAGGGAGGTTCGCTTCCGACAGGTCCAGATCGACATAGAGCTGGTCACCGGCGAGTGCCCAGCGATCCCGCGTTCCGGCCACCAGATCGACCACCCTCGAGTTCATGAGAGTGATCTGTGCCCTCGGGTCGGCACTCCCGTCGTCGGTGTGGCGGCTCCCTCGAGCCTTCCAGTTGTCACCAACCAGGCCGATTTCGGTGTCGAGTTTGGCCGACGACAGCTGTTCGCGTTGGTCCTCCCCGGGCCGCGCAGCGATCATCTCCACGAGACCCTCCGATCCGGGTGAGTCGAGCAGGTGTTCAAGTCCTTTAGTGAGGTGGTCAAAGCTCCGATGCATAGACTCAGTATGGTTCGTTTGTTTCCACGGTCGGGGACTTTTTTCGCCCTGACAACACGAATAGCAGGTATCTGTGTCGAGATCGGCCCTCCCGATTCGTCGCGCAGTAGCGGTTCCCCCGTGGTTTCTGGTTTAGGCTGGTGACCCTGTGAGCACTGACATATCGGTCGATAGATCCAGCACCAGTGGAGCGGTCAAGATGATCGGCCTGCCCCTGGTGGTCGCGTCTGCGCTGAGCGCCACTTTCGGGTTGGTTTTTGCCCAGCTCATCGACAGCCTCGGTGACGGTTTGCTCGCCGAGTTCCTCGGTGGTGACGCGGTCCTCTACAACAACCGCGCCGAGTTCACCGGTGCCAGTGACATCGCCTACGTGGGCGGCTTCGCGCTTTGTTTCGTTCTCGGAGTGGTCCTCCTACTGTCGTATCCGGCCCAACGGGGCCAGGACCTGTCCCGTCTCGCGTACCTCTGGGTGACAGTCCATCTCTTGCGACAGGCTCTCACCGATGCCCTTCTGCTTTCGGTGGACGCCGACAGCCAGCTCGCACTCGCCTATGCGACCATAGATGCCCCTCCCGGCCTCGATACCGTGGTTTCTGTCGCTGGGGGCGTCGGATTGGTTTTGGTGGGCCTCGGGGCGGCGTCGGCGTTTCTCGCTTTCGCCCCACATCGCAGTCACATATCGACCTCCCGAAAGCGCCTCATGTTTGCCCTCTGGCTGGTTTTCGTCCCTGCCGCTGTTTCGGTATTTGCCGCAATCCCCTTCTTCACCCCTGACGCGGGAAGTGGCGTCGTACCGGCTCTTCCCCTAACCGCCGCCATGTTCCTGTTGACACTTGCCGCTGCTCCAGGGACCAAGAGCGTCCAGGGCCCAGCCGATCCCCGAACGTACGGGTGGCCTTACGGGATGGCTGGCACCCTCATCGTCATCCTCATCGTCTTTGTGGTGCTCCTTCAGAATGGCGTGTCGCTGAATCCGACCCGGTGGGGATGAAGGCCACCGTCCTGACCGTCAGCGACGGTGTCGCCGCAGGCACCAGGGAAGATCGGTCTGGCGACGCGGTCGAGGCGATTCTGACCGGGGCAGGATTCTCGGTCGAACGCCAGGTAGTCGCTGACGAGGCGGATGAGATCGCAGCGAAACTGATCTCGGCCTGCGATGGGTCCAGGGTCGTGGTCACGACCGGTGGTACAGGGCTCGGCCCCCGAGACGTCACCCCTGAAGCAACCCTTTCGGTAATCGACAGGGAGGCGCCCGGGCTTTCCCAACTCATGATCGCCAGGGGGCTCGAGGCCACCCCCATGGCTGCCCTCTCCAGGCTGCGCGTCGGCTCCCGGGGCCAGTCTCTTATTGTCAATCTGCCCGGATCGCCCAAAGGGGCGTCCGAGAGCCTCGAGGCGATCGTTGAATTGTTGCCCCATGCTTGCGACCTCCTCGGTGGCGACACCGCCCACTGATTGCATCCCTGACGGTGGACTCACCGCCGCGAACGTCGCCACTAACCTGGTGGCAATGAAAATTTCACAGCAGTTCGAGGTGGCCGGCGATCCGGAAACGGTTTGGGAGTTCTTTCAGGATGTCCCGGCCGTCGCCCAGTGTTTGCCCGGCGCCGAGTTGAAAGATGTCGAGGACGACGGCAGCTACAACGGCCAGCTGTCGGTGAAGCTGGGTCCGATGACTGCAGCCTTTGAGGGCAAGGCGATCGTCAGCCCCGACCCGGCGACCAAGACCGCCACCATCGAAGGCAAGGGCGTCGACAAGCGCGGTGGCTCCCGCGGCCAGGTGAAGCTGAAGTACGCCATCGTCCCCGCTGGCACCGGATCGACCGTCGATATCGACGCAGATATCACTCTCTCCGGCCCGGCTGCCCAATTCGGTCGTACCGGGCTCATCAATGAGATCTCGAAACGGCTGATCAGCGACTTCGTCGACTGTCTCGAGGGCAAGCTCGGTGCCGACTCCAATGAAGCGGCCGACGAGATCCGCGCCAAGGAAGTCAAGGGGATCCCGCTGTTCTTCTCCTCACTGTGGAGCTGGTTTACGGGCCTGTTCCGTAAGAGTCGCGAGGGATAAATCGCCGGTGGTTGGTGCCGGCCCTGGCCGCCGGCACCCTGACCCTCGTTTTCGTGCCCAGTGATGCGTTTCTGAGGTCCGACTTCAATTCAGGCAATCCATGGTCCATCCCACCAGCACTCGCTGGCCACCGCGGCTATGGGCTGGTTGGCCACAGTTTGCTGGCTTCTTTGTCTCGGTAAGTTGTCGCTGGGTGATGGGGGAGGGTTCTCCCCTAGGGTTTGGTGTGGCCCGTGGTGGCGGGCTGTTCCTGGAGGGCTTGTTCGAGTCTTTGGGTGGCGTCTTGTGGTGGGTGAGGGTGTGGTGGTAGCGGCAGAGGAGGGTGAGGTTTCCTAGAACGGTTTCGCCGCCGTCGGCCCAGTGGTTGATGTGGTGGACGTCGCACCATGCTGCGGGTCGGTGGCATCCTTTCCAGGTGCAGTGTCGGTCTCGGGCGATGACGGCTCGTCGTTGTGCTGGATTTATCGTCCGGGTTTTGCGTCCGAGGTCGATGATTTCGGAGTTGGGGCCGAAGACGATGCGGGTCACGGAGCAGTCGCAGGAGATCTGGCGGATGGTTTCGACGGGGAGGACGTGTCCTTCGGTGGTTTCGTGGAGTCCGCCGGGTTCGGCTTTGAGGGCGTCTAAGTCGATGTGGATGTTGAGGTGTGGTTTTTCGCCGCCGCTGGTGGTGGTGTTGGTGGTTTCCAGGAAGCTGACTGCGAGGTCTTCTAATGCGTCGTGGCGGCGTTGGGTCGCAGTCCTCGTGTCTCCGACGGCGGGGGGTGGGAGGAGGCTGGTGATCGCGGTTTTGAGGGTTTCTCCGGCCAGGCCGGTCATTACAAACCGTCCTGTGACCATCCCGTTGCCCATTGTGGACAGTTCGAAGCTGCGTCGTTGCAGTTGGTTGTCCAGTTCCAAAGCGACTCCGGCGGCGTCGACCGTGTTTTTCCAGTAGTCCAATGTCTGTCGGGTTTGGTCGGGTGTGTCTCCGGCGATATCGATCAGTACTTGTTCGGCCGCTTGATACCGGTCGGGGAGTTGGTGGGAGATGTCGAAGAGTTGTTGGGCTTGGTCAGTGGAGAGCTGTCCGAACCGCCACGCCGCCATGGTCGCCGCGTGCTTGGCTGCGGCCCGGGCGGTTTTTACCAGTCGTTTCGCCCGGCCACCAGACATCCGACAGGCTTCTTTGAGGAACGAAATGGTGGAGGGGTGGCCGTAAACGTTGTGGCCGTCCCGGGAATCGAATTCGGAGAGAACCACGGTCCGGTTTTGTTCCAGCCGGGAGATGTCGGTTTCGATACCGACCAGCCACGCCGCCAGGACGTCGGTCGACTCGGCTGCTGCTTGGTCTGGTTGTATCCGCTGGCGGGGAAGAGACCTAGCGGGAATCACTTCCCGTCTCATATTGTCAACCTACAAACCAGGTATGACAGAAACGCCGGGTACAGGCCAAAGTGCAGAAAAATCTTGAGACGACTTCGGCCATTCGGACTCCTTCTGTCGGCTCCTTATCCTCATCTCCCACGGACCTCCCCATCCAGACGTGGACTCTGTCGTTGTTGCCAACCAAGATTCGGGGTTATCTCCCCTTACGGTGTGGAGCGTCAGAACCGCAGGTTCATGAAGTAAGCCCCCGAGTGTGACAACCCGGCCATCTCCTGCAACGCGCCGCCACCTTCCACGGATCACTCAGCCGCGAGCGATTCCCAAATCTGTTGCTCCCATGAACAACCGAGCCGAAGAAGCGCATAATGCCGGTTCTGCTCGCAACGGAGTGCGCTAGATCGTTCCGGACGGCGAGTGATATGTGCGGGTTGGTGGCGTTCCGGCACGCGCCGTGTGCTCGAGGCGCTGCGCTATGCTCACAACCGACACACCATGAACGTGTTCTTGCGAACGGCAACATTCACCGTGTCCATAGCCTCCCTCCTGACGGCTTGTTCGATGGAACCTCCCCACGCTCCCGCAGTCTCCAACGACACGGTTGAGACGATCGATGTGTTCCTCGTCGGCCGTGGAGATGACGGCGAGGACGTGAAGGTGTTCACCCTCCCACCCGCCTCAGGCGCAAAAGTCACGGAATGGCTAGTGGGCGACTGCACTGGACACGAACTCCTCGCCATGACCGAAAACGGCCAAGAAGTAGAACGCCGCGAACCTGGACTGTGCCTCGATGAGGTATGGCGGGTAAACGGTGACACAAGCGACTGACGTCCGTACTACTTAAATCTCCACCAACAGTGGGACGCCGCAGAAACCTCTCATGGCGAGGATCGCACGCCTCATTTCCATGAGCGGTGGGAGATTGGCAAGCATTCCTCACCGCCGACAGCAAGTTCACGTGTCGGTGTCGGAAAGACCGCCAGGTGAATCCGCTGCTCGATAGGAGTCCGAGCCACCATCCGGGCGGCCGGATATCCGCGTGGAATTGCCAAGGTGCTGATGAAACCGTACAGATCACGCGGTATGAGCGATAACACACCGATCCCGAAACCGAGCAGATCGGCACGTCGGCGTGCGTTTCGGAACTGCCGGATAGCGCGCAGGCGTTTCGGAGACTTAGCGGTTCGAGGACGCGGGTTGTCGAGCGGTCCGTCCTAGCTGTCGAGGACTGCTTCTCTGGCGCAGACTCCGTCGGTCTGACCGGAGCCTGTGTGGGTATCACATTCGATCCCTAGCCACGCCCTGACGCGCCTGCCTCTTCCGCATCCTGTAGGTGCTGCTGTTGGACCAAATGCAGGTAGCCGTCCAGCGCATCGATCACGGCGTCCCAGTGAGCCTCCTCATCACGTCCCTGCCGTTGCAGAGCTTCTCAATTTCATCAGGTAGCACTTAGGAAAATGCGACCGGGTCCACTGCGAACATATGTCCGCGTGTAGCCATTGTGTAGCCATAATTTCTTCCCCCAACCCAAGTCGATGTCTCTTAGGATATGCTCAGGATGAAAAGGAAACTGGTCACGATCCTTGCTGTGGCTGTGGGCACACTTCTGCTTCTAGTGATAGCCGGCGCTTTGCTGATCCCTTCCGGATCGATATCTACTTCGGAGGATGGAACCAAAACCGTGAAGCTTGCAATGCTTGCTGTCCTCATCGCTGATGAAACGCCGGTTCTCGAGGCTCCCGACCAATACCTCGGCGTGCCTCATCAAGAGCCCGAGTTCGACACCGGTGAGCTAGGTCCTGACCTGAGTTTCCGCATGGACACATCCGATCTCCCAGCGTTGAACCCTGATGACGTGCTCCGAGCTGTCTATCTGGGCCACGACACCAACGGAGAGCCTTATCACATATGGCATAGCGGGTCACGCGACTTCCGACGAATGATTGGCCAGATTGTCGCCGACTTCGGGTCAGTAGGACGTTTGGAGTCCAGCTATGGGTCTCAGGAGATCGGGGATGCGTTCTGGGATTCCTCACGAGAGGACACCATCGCCCACTCAGGTCTGCCTACTGGTTCGATCTCGGGTTCGTCCGAAGGGTCCACCTTTACTGCCGAATGGCACGGGCTTCCAAAAGAAGTCGTCGCCGTCGCACTCAATGACCACGGTGACCCTGTTGGCTGGCAGCGCCCGGTGAGCGGGACGGTGGCCTTCCAATTCGGCTCCGGTGATGGTGCCTCTCCGTCGTTCGGGTTCGGCGTTGAAATGGTTGCGTACACCGCGACAGGCGAAGTGTGGAACAGCTACCTCCCATTCCCGGACTGAGGAGCCCGCCCCTGTCCTGTCGAATGCCGGAGCACGGTTCGTGAGGATGAAGGTTGCGAATCCATGATCGGATCGATCGATTGGTCACTCGCTCAGGTAATGAAGGGGACCGGGGCCAAATCTTTGCGGGGACAGCGGGGCGTCATCATACACCGCGGCAAAGTGTTGTCTTAGGGGCTTTTGGTCAAGGTCTAAAGCGTTCGATCCCAACCGGACGATCTTGGTGTAGATTGGCGGTATGAGTTGGAGGGATCGACTCTCCCAGTATTCCAATCGGTCACTCGCCCAGATCAGCGGTGTGTTAGGTTTCGTGTTAACAGCCAGACAGGGAGTTGGAGTCTCCGGATGGCTGTATGACGCCATCGGCAGCTGGGGGATATTGGTCTCCCTTGTGAGAAACACCGTTCTGGCTGGCATCGTCATCTTCGTTCTCCTGCTAGGCATCCGTCACTGGGCTGGGCGAATGGTTAGGCCACTTCCTTCAACACCCAGTAACGGCCCAGGCTTGGACGCTGTCCACGGTTTGCTGAGAGCACATCTGCGTCGGTCTTTCATATACTTAGCTGTTGGTCTTGCTGTGCTGACCATTGCTGTGTTGGTGTCCATCCAGATTCCTGGTTTCTGGGAGTTTTGGTCTGATCTTCGTTGAATGCTCCGACCAAGTCCGACCGATGGGGCAGGACCTCGACGACCTCGTTGAGGTCAGAGCGGCCGTAGCGGAACTAGAGGCCGGGTATGCGGATACCGACCTCGTGTCCGACCCTAAACAGGTGCTCAGCGTGCTCATCCGATACCGCGATGCCGACGGACACGTGATCAGCGCATTAGGCGCTTGGAACGAGTTCTACGAGTGGCCCGAACCCGAACCCGCTGGGGCCGAAGTCACCATCGCCGAGGGCACCTACGAAGGCTCCACAGACGGCTGGCGGATGTCGGCTTTCAAAACCACTGAAGGGTACCTGTGCATACAGCTCGAAGGCATGGGCTGTATCGGTGACATACCCCCGAGCGAACACCTCTGAGCCCTTCTAACCAGCTCCAGTTTCGACGCTGAACAAGCGACTCGATGGTTCGCATACGGCACCGTGAGAGACGCCGACTCGGTGCACCTGCGCCTCTCTGACGGAAACCAGACCGCCGCACCAGTCGTCACCAACCCCAATTTCGACGTTGACTTCTACGCGTACTGCAGCCTCGGAGACCAACCCGCAAACCAAGTGACGGCCCTGGACTCCAACGGCAACCTCATCGACGTCATTCCAGAAATCAACAACAACTGAACAGCACCCGTGAACCGCTACAAACAGCGCCGATGAACAATTCTGGAGCGATAACCATCCGCAATGCGAGTGCTCGTGATCGGCACATCGGCATGCGGTTCGGCACTTTCGGTATCGCTCGGCAGGGGTGGGCGAAATCGCTCGGATGGTGGTGGGCGTTTCGACAAGCCCACGCGATCAGGCGATCTGCAATCTCAGGCGGTGAGCCGGGCCTCTACGTCGGCGAGTACCGAACGCCAATCCTCCAAGGCGTCGCTGGCGATTGTTGAGAGAATCCCCTCAACGTCTGTTGCGTTCGTCAGCGGTCCGGACACAGTATGAGTAGTGATGAGTACCAAACGGGACAAGGCCTGGTTCGACCGTCTTTGGAATGCGAACGCCGGGAAAGTACGCGCCTACCTACAGCGGAGAGCACACCCTTCAGATGTCGATGACCTTCTATCGGAAGTGTTCGTCGTGGCGTGGCGGCACAGAGATCGCAAACCGAAAGCCGAGCTTCCCTGGCTCTACGGAATCGGTCGGAAAGTCGTTTCAAACCACCATCGCGGGTCACAAAGAAAGAAGGACCTG
Organism: Acidimicrobiia bacterium; assembly: GCA_041748855.1. Taxonomy (GTDB): domain Bacteria; phylum Actinomycetota; class Acidimicrobiia; order Spongiisociales; family ZC4RG35; genus MA-ANB-1. The sequence continues at coordinate 51,144 of JBGTCK010000017.1, read as the reverse complement.
GGGATCAAACTCAAAAGCCGGCCCCAAGTGGCACCGGACGAACACGCCCGCTCCGACCTCCGCAACGAGATTTCAGATGCGCTCAAGGCCCTCAAGCCCGATGACCGGGAACTTCTGTTGCTCACCGCCTGGGAAGGGCTCACACCCAAGGAGATCGCCACCGCCACCGGATCGAACTCGCCGGCGGTGCGCATGCGATTGAGCAGAGCGCGGTCGAGATTTGAACAAGCCCTCGCTAGCGAGCCTCATATCGAAGGAGCACAACGATGACCCGACTTGAACGCCTCGAATCCGCCAACCCGATCCGAACGGATGACGAATGGAGTGCCACACCGGAAGCACAGCAGGTGTTTGAGTCGATAGCCAGCCAGATTGATGTTGAGGACGTGTTCTCGGCGGACCCACCACGGAGGCGGCGTCCCTGGGTGTACGCCGCAGCCGGGTTTGCGCTAACTCTCGTCGCAGCTCTCCCACTTTTGCTTTCCGTTGGAAACCCTCCGGAAGAGGATGTCTCCGATGGCACGGTCTTTCGTTCGGCAGACTCACCTGAGCAAATCCTGGATGACAACTGGGTCACACTGGAGGAGCTAGAGATGGCAGCTGAGGCAACTGTGCAATGCGTAATCGAAGCGGGCGCCGAAGCGCAGTGGGAGTACAACGAAAGTAGCAACCACATCGATTTCACCACTACGGACTCGGATTCATTTGGACGGTGCGAAACTCCCCACTTCCGTGATGTCGGCTATGTATGGGCTGGACAGAACGAACCGGAGCCCGCTGAAGGTTTCTACTACTACGCCAGCGTCGTTCGATGCACCGAAGCTCGTACCGGAAAGTCGTACGGAGAACTCACCCAGGATTCCCTCGGCTTTATGAGCACGGTCGGGCAGAGGACTATCGATCAGGCACTTGCCGAAACTCCGGACACATACGGCCAATGCGTCGACGACGTCTCGAGCCAGCCCCTCCACTACTACTTCGTCCTCGAATGCGTGAGTGATGCAACCGGCGTTGAGTACCCCGGTCTGACCGATCCGGGCCACGGGCGCCTCACCACGAGCCAGATCGAGACTCTCGACGGGGCACGTGCGGAGTTCACGGACGAGTTCAATCGCTGCATGGGTGAGGTCACACTCGACTGATCTACCCCACCGCTCGACTAGTCCAACGCGATGATTGCTTATGCCAACTCGTTGCATGGGATCAACGTCGGGAGGAATAAGCGGATGAAGATGCGCAGCCTCAACCGGGCATTTCATGGTGGAGGGTGACGCCGGAGAAGATCCTGGATCAGGCCAACGCCTAGCGTTTCGACTGGAAGTCGACCAAACACAGCTTCCCGGGATCGTCACGAGCCTGGAGAAGGCACTTAGAATTTTCCCAATCAAAGGAAGTCCTACAGAGCGTCTCCCTGACAGGCAGGATCGCTGTGTGTAGCCGCACAGATCAAGCGATATGGGCGATTACGCACCGACCCCCAAACCGAGCAGAACGCCACTTAGGCGCTCGCCGGCTGGTTCATTCGCAGGCGACCGGATCGTCCGAGGAAGGAGCGGGCCAGGCTTCTACACTGTCGCCGCCGACGATGTAGGCGACGGCTTGGTCAGCTGAGATCCACAGGTGGCGTCCCTCGTGGTGGAATCCGGTGTCTGTCGCATCGGCGGGAAGGGCGGCGTCGCCATCGAACCTGACGATATCTGTCAGCACCCCGCGCGGATCCCCAATGTATTGCTGACCGTCGATAGTCAGGAACGTGACGGACTCCCATCCACAATGCTCCGCTCCTCGATACGAGGCGAGCGTTGAAGTGGGCACGCGATTGCCCTCCGAGTCAAGCCAGATATCCACCGATAGCTGGTCGTCGATAGATGGGTCGTATTCGGCTGGGTCACATGTCGCGTACGTCTCGACAGTCCACTCTCCGTTCGGGTCGGTCGAGTTCGCCGCCACGATGACAGCAACCTTCGGCGTGTTGTCCGCCGAGTACGTGTAGAGGAGCCGGTCGGTATCCCGGCCCACTGGAAGGTATCCATCGTCAGGAAGACCGAAAAGGTCCATGCCGAGGAACTGGTCGAGTGCTCCGTCGGGGTTGGAAGCGTTGCCAGAGGGCCCGAAATCCTGAGACCAACCACCATTTGAAATCTCATAACTGCACTCGACGTGGTCCGCTGCGGCTCCGGCTCTGTCGGCTGGATCAGGAGCGTCAGCTCCCGGATGTTCGAATAGGTCGACGGCCGCGAACGCCGCGTCGTTGGGATCGGTGCCCCCGCACGCCACCAACAGACAACCCATCAACAAGAGAAACACGACCGGTCGCTTCATCCTGATTGGACGCTACTCACGGCCGGGTGGTTGCGCTAGATCAACTTCCTGAGCCATAACGAGCATTTCAGGGAGTGCCCGATATCGGCACGTCGGCGTGGGGTTCGGAAACTGCCGTTCCAGAGCGGATCGAGTGTCTGGCATTAGGGTTCTATCCATGCTGACGCGGAGCGCCGCTGTGGTAGCAGGAGTGGCCCTTGCAGCTTCTGGACTATTGCCGTGGACGAGTGATGGATTAAGTGGAGCGTACGTCGCCGGACTTGGAGGACTACAACTGGTCGCTGGCCTGGTTGTGGCTGGCGTGGGCGTGGCGGCACCTAAGAACCGACTAGCTCGCTGGGCAATCTTCGGTTTGAGTGTCGCTGCAGGATTATTCGCCCTATTTGCTGTTGGCGTGGCGGCGAGAGGCGGGGTCGGGTCATCTCTTGGAGTCGCCTTCTACGTAATGATCGTCGCGTCCGGACTTGGTATCTGGGCATCTGTTCGATGGGTCGAGGCAACCCACATCTACTGATCCTGGTCGGACCACCAAAGTGACTTCACTCGATATCCACCGATCTCGAGCGATAACGCACCCGTCCTCGAACCGAGCAGATCGGCACGTCGGCGTGCGGTTCGGAACTGCCGGATTGCGCGCGGGTGATCTGGGTGATTCGGAGGTTCGCGGCGCGCTTTGTGCGCTGTAGGGAACCAAACAGACATTCGGTAACATCTCAGCGTTATGCGAACCGTTGTCTGGGTCTTCTGTTTGGCGGTGTTCCTAGTTGGCTGTACCGGTTCTGGTGCCCCAACGTCTTTGAGTCCGGATGACGCCTCCGCCTCAACCACCAGCCCGACGGGATCGTCTTCCTCATCCCCGGTTACGAATTCTGAAGGTGAGACAACTGGGGACCCTTATGCCCAATGCGAGATCACTCAATCGACTGCTCAGCCCGATCCGCCGAACTGCGTCGGGAACCCAGATTTCGAATGGGAGAGGGCTCCCACCGTGGAACCACGAGAAGGTGGTGGGTGGCTTACCGAAGGCGTGATTCTGTCGAATCCCGACGAACCGTATATCACTGTGGGGTTCAGGCTGTCGGAGGAATGTGTGATCGATCGCTTTGTCGTGGAGGAGACAGACGAAACGGTCACGGTTGGGCTTCACTATTGGGCTTTCGACGACGTGAGGCAGTGCGCCGATAGCGATAAGAAGTGGGCGCTTCGGGGACACTTGGACGCACCTCTAGGCGAACGAGAATTCGTAGTCCGAGCAGGGGGGCGAAGCGACAAGACCCTCACCGAAAGTCAGGTCCCTTGGGGTGGGGTTGATAGCTTGGCGGTGGGTGAAGACGAGTTGGTGATTGGATGCCAAAGCTTCCCGCGCCATCGAAGGATCGACCTTCGCTCGGTACGGGAAGAGATGAGTTTGTTGCTGATTCGAGCAGCTCAGCGGACGTAGTCGCCGGGCTGACCGCGCCAGCTGCCACGACCCGGCTCACGCCACGTTCATCAAACCAGACGCCATCATCCCCGTCCCGGCGAACCCCGGTGACTAGCAGCTAGCGGGCGGGGCGTGACATCCGACCATATGCCACTCAGGCCAGTGCCCGTGGCCAATTTCGCTCCGTAGCAAGGATGCACAGACTCTCACGGCAGGTGTAGGCATGTGTGTAGCCATCCGTTTCCCAAAATCCAGCACAACAGCCGATCATGGGATACCTATCGCTGGCAGTCCAAGGTTGCGGAACGGGGTACTCTTTTGGGATATCCCTTCCGCAGTAGTTGCAGACCACCACGGCCCGCTGATGTCCTGGGCAATACTGGCACTAGCTCAACGATTCAGTGGGTCGCATGGAGTTTCGTGAGGATTCGTCTAAACCTTCCAGCTGGTCAAAGCGTTCTTAGTGTGTGATGTGTCTTCGGACTAGTGAGGTTGGATGTTCGAATCGGATGATGTGGCTGACGTTCGGGTCCCCGATTCGTTCGAAGTCCTTTATCGCGAGAACTACGCGGCGGTGGTTGGCTTGGTCTACGCCTTGAGTGGTAGCCGCAGCGTTGCGGAGGATCTTGCTCAGGAGGCTTTCCTCCGTGCTCACAGGGATTGGACGCGGGTGTCGGAGATGGATCGTCCTGATGGCTGGGTACGGCGGGTGGCCATGAATCTTGCTCGTTCGTGGCTTCGCCGGTTGCGGTCCGAGACTAGGGCAAGGTTGAGAATCGGACCTGAGGGCGCGATCTCGACTCAGCATGCCGATTTGGGGTCTGAGGACTTCTGGAGGGAAGTGAGACGTCTTCCATCTCGACAGGCCCAAGCGATTGCCCTGCACTACATCGAGGATCTTTCCATCTCCGAGGTTGCGAACACTCTGGGTATCGCCGAGGGGACAGTCAAAGCGCTCCTTCATCAAGGGCGGGCGAGATTGCACCGAGAACTGGCAGCCAAGGGTTTGGTCGATCATGAGCTTTGAGGAGATTGCCTCCCACGCCGGGAAGTACGCCGCCGAGATCGGACGCCAAGCAGAGCGACCGGCTTTTACCCGACTTCTGTCACGAAGACGGCGCACCAGTCTGGTTTCGGCGTGGTCATTGGCAGCAGTAACGGTGGTGGGGTTCGTGGTGATCGCCCTTGTCTGGTCCCCGGGCGAGACTCCCGATGGGCCTGTCGTCTCTCCGACAGTGGCTGGTGTGCCGGCGTCGTGCCCGGTCACGGTGCCGGGAGAGGCCGCCTTCACTCCTGCAAGCGCCGCTCCCGACGATCCACCGGAAGTGTATGACGATGTGTGGTTCGGTACACCCGACCTTTGGACGCTGATCGACCCTGGCGGCGAGGTCTGGAGTGACCTACCAAAAGGCGCTGACGGCTCCCTTACTGAGAGAACGTTTTGGTGGAGTGCGAACTACTCGGCGGACGACCCTGGCGAGTTCACTGTCACAGCCGAACATCTCAGTGGAACCGCTCCGCAGTTCGAAGCGAGTCAGACGGGTGGAACCGGATTCAATCCTTTCATGACGCAGCCGACGCACGAGTCGGTGACCGTAGTCGGACTCGATTTTCCCGATTCTGGATGCTGGAGCCTGACCGCCGAATACAAAGGGTCATCACTCAGCTATGTCGTCTGGGTAGAGGACGAGAACGTCGGGCCGGCAACCACCGTAGCCACCACCGCACCAACGACCACCACCCTGGCTGCTCAAGTGCCTGCTGATGGCCCAATCTTTGGAGAGGAGACCGGGATGGTCCTTCTCTTGGACGACGGACTCGAGGGGCTGATTGCTTTCGACCCTGATGCCAGGCGCGCGGCGGCGAGTCTCGTGGAGGGCCAGCGGCCTGGAGATGAGGCATTCTCAATGGTCCGGATTGGCGACAAGTTGGTGGTTGGCTGGGAGAACATCTACGCAGTCGATATTGCAACCCGTCAAAGCCTTTCACTGGGTTCCGCCACAGCGTTCGTTCCGTCGGCCACTGAGACCAACGTCTGGCTGGTCGATTATCCGGGAGGTCGGGTCGGCTTGGGCAGGCCAACGGTATGGCAGGTGAACTCGGCTGGCGAGACCACGTCCGAACCCAGGGAGCTGAACTCTGATTCCCTTCCCGTGTTTGGTATCGACGGTGGTCTCGCGTTGTCTTCTGACGAGGGAATCGAACTATGGGATGGGACTACCGGTGAAGTCCGGACGCTATTGGGAGGGGGACCTGGTTTTGCTCACGACGTCTCCGGCGACACGCTTGCTTGGTGCAGCGAACCTTGCGACATACTCAACCTCACCAACACTTCCGACCTGACTTCTCAGCGGTACGACGCACCTGAGGGTATGAGGTTCGGCGAAAACGCTTTCTCCGACGATGGCCGCTATCTGGCGGCGATCGTCGCCCCGTTGGGGGACGCGTTCAACGGCGCCTCGGTTCTCCTACTCGACCGGGAGTCGGGAGTAACGACGACCTTCGCCGATCCAGGGTCCGGCCCGATCCATTTCGTGACGTGGGCGCCTGACAACGACCAGCTGTTCGCCACCGGGTATTCATACGGTGAAGGAACTACTCCGATCTGGCACTACCGCCTCTCTACCGGCGAACTCACGACGGCGGTCATCCCCGTTGGTGGAGCGATCACTCCGGTGGTCATTGACCGCTCGGTCGCCGACGAATATTTCACGGCGGACGTCGCAGGCTTCTAGTAGTCGTGGTTGGTAGGGCACCGAGTTGCACCGGGGAAACGAGCGTCCGTCAGATAGCTGGATCGAGCGAGCTCATTCTGTGCTGATTGGCCGCCCGGTCTGGTCGCCTTCCGTGTTGTGCGCTGGAAGAGAAACGGGCGGACCCATGTTGCTGGCCAGGCGGCGAATATGTACTCGCTCTGCTGGTTACCTGTTGCCCGCTACTGCTCAGATAGGCGTCGGGAGCGGGCGAATCGAGCCGGGCGTAGCTGAATCCTGACTGCCAGGGGGTGTTGGTAGAGTCGGATATGCAGCCATGAGCTTCGATAAGAGAGATTTCGACGAGCACGTCCGACAGTCGAGTGGAGGTCCAAGGATGAACCGGACCCGGCGTTTGCTACTGGTCGGTATCGGTGTGCTCGTGGTCGTTGCACTCATCTTCGATGGCGACGATTCCGAGTCGCCAGATACCAATATTGTGCCAACGTCCCCTGCACCTAGCACGGCTACTTTCGTGGTCCCGGAGGTGTTCCAGAACATCGACGGGTGGGTCGCCACCGAGAACGACTGCAGCAACCTCCAGTCTTGGTTCGACATGGCAGATAACGCTCACGGCAATCAGTCTCAGCTCGATGCGATGCGGTGGCTAAGCAGTCTGATGAGCCGCATCGACGCCCGAATGGAGACAGCTGGTTGTTACGGCTGAGCCTCCACCGCCCACCACACGAGATGGGTCTGAAATGAGCGGGCCGAGTCAATCATCTGGCTCGTTGCTGGGAATACAGTCTATCGGCGCCCATGGTCGAACCACTCCCAAAAGGATGGATCAGCCAGAAGCTCTTCCTCAGGATCGCTCAACGAGTCCTCCCATAGCATCGCCATGAGCCATGCGTTTGCGTTAGCCATTATTCGATGATCGTCGAAGAACCACCACAAATCGAAAGTGTCCAATTCGCCCTCAACTGCGAAATGGTCGATGGCTTTCGGAACGTCCACATAGGCAAGGATCATTTCACGAATTTCGTTTCGGGTCGGCCCCGGTGATGCGTGCGGAATCCAACTCTCAGAGGTCATAAATCTTGCCCATAGATTGCATCGGCCACCCTTGCGACGGCGTCAGATGTCATTGTGGGTAAGACATGGCTGTAAATGTCCATGGTGATGCGAATTGAAGAGTGCCCCAGGTTTTCACTCACGATCTTGGGCTGAACGCCTGCTTGGAGGGCGAGTGTTGCCCACGTGTGGCGTAACTGGTGCAGCGTGATCTTTGGGAGTTCAGTGGTCTTCTGGCTGCGTCGGAAGGCGTCGGTGACTCGGTCTGGGTGAATGGGCGATCCGTCCTCGCGTGTAAACACAAGGCCTAGTGGGTCCGCCCATACGGCGCCGATTGCCAGCTTTTCGGCTACCTGAGTAGCTCGCCATGCTCTGAGGGCGTTGACAGTTTGTGTTGCCAAGGAGATGTGCCTGCCTCGTCCACTTTTCGGAGATCCGAACTCGAGGCCGCCTCGCACGACTACGAGGTTGTGGCGTATGGAAGCCTGGCCGCGGGAGAGGTCGATATCTTCCCATCGGAGTCCTAGCGCTTCTCCCCGGCGGAGTCCTGTTGTCGCGTAGAGCACCCAAAGTGGGTGAAGTCGGTCCTCGGATGTGGATTCGAGGAACCGTGCCACTTCAGGCCCGGACCAGGTCTTTACTTTCTGGTTCGCCTCTCGACTCGTGCGCGGTTTGCGTGCGGCGACTGCGACGTTGCGGATAACGAGACCCGATTCGAGGGCGTCTTGGAGGCTCTTTCCAACGATGGTGGCGATGTAGCGGACTGTGGTTGGTGACAGGGGTCCGCCCTTGTCAGACCCGGTCTTGACTCGTCCTTGGGTGAGGAGCGTGGCATAGAAGTCGTTAAGGTGTGCAGCGGTGAGTTCTTGGAGTTGGATGTGGCCGAGCTGGGGGAGTACATGATTCCTCAGGTTTGCCGAATAGGACTGGACCGTGGTCGGCTTGAGGTTGTGGCCGTGCTGATGAAGCCAGCTCTTCATGTAGTCGCCGACGGTCGTGTTTGAGAGGTCAACCCAGCTGCCGTTCGCCATGTCTCCCTTGATCGCGACTTCCCTCGCAAGCGCCTCACGTTTGGTGCGGAAGCCTCCTTCATAAACGCGACGACGGTGGCCAGCGCCGCGTCCGAATTCCACTAGGACGGACCAAGACTTCGCTCCGGATCGTTTGTATACCGTCATGCTCGGCACCGATCATGCCGGGTCCGACGGATCTTCGAGAGCAGGACTTCACAGGATCGGGCCCTACGGTCCCGGCTTCTGCCAGCAACGGCTGGGCTGACGTGTGACAGGCTCCCCGCTGGTTCCCTCAAGTTGGATATCAGAGGACGGCTATTCGGCTTAGCTAGGCCGCGGTCGCGGAGGTGAGCTCTTTGCAAAATGTTGGACATGTCGAGAGGACGTACACGTGACATGGGCGTGGTCAACCGAACCGGTTGACGGGCAGGCGTTCGAGGGCGCGGACAAGGCGAGCAGGATCTCGGGAAGCCAACAAGCCGCTGATTTCGACTCCCTCATACCGCCTCAGCGCCAGGGCAAGGAAGCAGAAGAACCAATCGCGGTCGTGGGCGAACCGCTGTGAGTCTCCTGGGTTCAGGATGTGAGCAAACGCATGGATCACCGTGAACGGTGTTGCGAACTCACTTAGCTTGACGGTGAATCCGCTGTCATCGGCGGTCTGCTCGCAGATACCTTCGCTCTGTGGTCCGTCATCGGGGAGAAGTAGTGGGTCGTCCCAGGGAAGCACCACGACGGAGATCGGAACAAGTTGACCTTCCGACTCCTTTGCTGTCACGACCAGGCTCTGGACTTCTTGAACCAAACCGAGTAGGTCATACCAACCGCCGGAAAGCCATTCAGGCTCGTGCTCTTGTTCCTCTGATAGGAGTGTGCGATCATGCGTCAGTTGGGCGTCGATCTCATGGAGGATGCCCCCGAGTTCGCCGGTGGTTAGTTCAAGTGGGAGGCTTCGGTGCGTCTCCCAGTCGTCTGCATACCTTGCCCAGCGCAGGATTGCAGAAGAACCCGGGGGCGTCGGCTTCATCCTGGGGCCCACAATGGTGGCCTCAACCCGACAGAGACGAGGACCGAAGCTCAGGCGGGTGGCCGTGTCCGTTACTTCCGCGGAACGGCGTGCTGGTCCCTGGTCCACCGTCACGACCGACACCGATCATCTTGGGTCGGAGAGGACTGCGTGAGCCGGATTTGGCGGGCTATGGCTACACATCCGGCTACACATCCCCAGTTTCTGCTGGTAGTGGTTGACGGAACGTGTGACAGCCAGTCCATTGGTCGCGAAACGATGTCTTTCGCTGGCGACATTTTTTAATCTCCCAGCTCTGGGTTGGGGACGACCTCACCCTGGCCAACGAACCGGACACCGAGCATCGCGCGGAGCCCCTCGACGGGCACCACCAGCCGCCGTCCTAGTCGCAGCGATGGGATCTCACCCCTCTTTGCTGACTCATACGCGGTGGTGCGTCCGATTCCGAGGATCTCCGCTGCTGCGGAGACTGGCACGGTTAGTGCACTGGTATGCCGAAGCCAGTCGGCCAGCATCGTGTCTGGATCTAGCGGCACATCCTCGGTTTCCGGCGGGATCGTCGCTCCTGTAGTTCGGTTGCTCAATTTTCCTCGTCTCTGTGTTACGCCTTCCGAGGTCACTGTGGCCAACCGAAGCGCAGAAGTCCAGGTGTTGACCGTGACTTGAGCGTTACATCTCAGATTTTCGTTCAGCGCGAAGTCGGGCGCGTAGTGCACGCTGGCGGTTTCTCGCAGGTATGCCTTTATCGCGGCAGTCGAGGCAGTAGTTCCTTTCACCTGAGCGAGGTTGCTGTTCGGGGATGTAGGGCAGTCTGCATTCGGAACACAAGAAGAGCGCGCCGGCACCGGTGCAGACGAGTGTCAGTTGGAGGGCTAGAGCTCCGAACAGTCCGGTACCACCGAATTGAACTGAGCTCTTGCCCTCTCGCCAATTCACATGGAAACCGACATCGCCCATACCTAACCAACTGTGGAGAGCGGTCGCCAGGACCCTCTCATGATCCTGCCGGGTGAATTCAGGTGGCTCGGAGATCGGTTCGCTAATTCCGGGAATTGTCCGGTCGAGGAAGTAGGGCGGAAATAGATCTTCCATGGGTTCGAGATCCACAATTGAGATCGAGTTCCCGGAGCTTAGGTTGCGCCCCAGGCGACGGATGGCTCCTGCCTGCGACGAATAGTGATTCCACCGAGAGATTGGTTCGCGTCTCCATCCTCCGGGATAGGCCCGGTTCACATCGCAGGGTGCAGCTTCTAATTCGTCGAGTTCGGTCCAAAGACGCCAAGGTAAATGAGACTGGGGTTTGCCGTGTTTACAGAGTTGCAGGGCTCCCCACTCAGATGCGAACTCGGCGATTTGGTCCGGCTCGGAGTCCTGCAGAGACATGAACTCGGCTAGCAATTGTTCGTTGCTGGCGCCGACTTGCTTCCGCCGACCGCCGCGACGCCAGGCGAGCACCCAGCCGTCGAGGGTCTCCTCAAGTTTCACCTCGGTGGGGAGTTGGTATGACGTGGCGTTCACCGGCACCGGCGTTGCAACAAGTCCGATGATTCGGCTCAAGAACGGGTCCATGGGGGCCTTTCATATCACGCTCGTTTGCGTTCATTGTTTTCAAACCTCGTCGACCCCGCACCGTTCTCGGGGACAGGGTTCACTCTGATCAAGGCGGGTCCCCAAGACGAAAAATTGTTCCCGCGCAATGCGTCACGGTCAAGTAACGCTCGTCTACTGGAGTATACGCGCCGCTTGGTGCACTGTTCGAGCTATGAGTGAAACGAGCAAGCCACCCGACGACAATCATCTGACTTCCACCATCGCAGCGATTGACCAGTACTCGCGCCTCAGCATGCGAATGGTGATGCTGTTCGGCGTCGTCCAAAGCGACGGAGCTTTGATATGTGAGTGTCCGAGAGGTTCCAAGTGCGAGAGCCCGGGGAAACACCCCCGGCGGAGAGGATGGCGTAAGGCCGCCAGTTCCAACGCATACTTGATGCGCCAGGTGTTCAAGGGATCGCCGAACTCCAATCTCGCGATAGCAACTGGAGAATTGGTCGTCCTCGACTTCGATCCGCGCCATGGGTCCGACGACTCAGAGCGACACTTTGTCGAGACCTATGGCACCTGGCCGGAGACCGCCGAAGTTCAGACAGGTGGAGGTGGCCGCCACCTCTACTTTCGAGCTGACGGCTGGCGAGTCGGGAACTCGCTGCCGGTGCTCGATGGCTTTCCCGGTATCGACGTGAGGGGGAGGGGCGGGTATGTTGCGGCGCCTCCAAGCCGCCACGTCAGCGGGTCGGTCTATGAGTGGACCACAAATATTGATCGAAGGATCCCCGAACTTCCCTCAGCGCTCACCGAGGGCCTAGTGGCCGACCTGCAGGCCCTCCCCGCCCCTCAAGGAGTCACTCCATATGTATGGGCTGCGGTGGCAGGGGAGTACGAGAAGACAGCGACTGCAAAAAGGGGAACGCGGAACCAGCAGCTCTTTGTCTCCTCTTGTGCCCTCGGGGAACTGGTTGGAAAGGGCGGGCTAGACGAAGACATCTTCTGGCACTACCTCGAGGAGGCTGCTTCCTTGTGTGGACTTAGCTGGACTGAAGCAGAACCCACCATCCGCAGTGGCCTGAAAAGAGGATCGCAGAACCCTCGCCCATCGAAAAGCCCCTTCAACAACCGAGAAGAAGCGATGGAGTATCTGACCGAGCTCCGCGTGGTCGCACACAGCCTCAAGTGGTCAGGACACTCCGGAAAACGACAAATCACAGTCCTCGAAGCACTTATCCGCATCGCAATGCGTACCGGTGGACCCAGCAACTTCGCCAAAGGAGTAAGGGGTATCAAACAGGAAGCCGGCTATTCAAGCAGCGAAACTGTCATGACAGCTCTAAAGGAGTTGCAACACAGGGGATGGGTCCAACTTCTATTTAAGGGTGACTCGATACAACGACCCAGCAGGTGGAGACTGCAGATACCTCAAACAGCATTGCAAGATCTGAACGAGTCCACACCTACTTTGGATGGGGGAGTCGTTCAGGTATTGCAACACCCCCAGCTCCCAATCGGACACGACCTCTTTAGAGGCCCCGTCCGAGGCAAATACATTACGAACTGGCACCGATACTCATACCACTACGGCATTGGAAAGAACGGGTGGCGGATACTTGAGCTTCTGATGATAGGTGCACAGCCGTCGCGGAGGGCGATTGCTACGGAGATGGGAGTCAGTCCAGCCACGGTCGGAAGACACGTCAGGAAACTGATCGAAGGTGACCTCGTCGCTGAGACTGAACATGGAATCGTCGCCACAATCCAAAACGTAGAGGATCTCGATCGCCTGGCTCGGGAGTACGGAACCTACGGAGCCGCCGTCAGGCAACGAGAGAGCCTGGGATGGGACCCCGGTTTTAGGACGCAAACCGGAGAAGACGGCGGGGTCGCCCCTCCACCAGAACTCGACCCCTGTCCTCATCGGCCCCGATGCCCCGACGGCTACCTGGGTTGTGATCCAGAACCTGACAAATCCTCCCAACAACAGGCAACAGCTTCCAAAAACGACACGCCATGACACGCCTCCTAGGTACGAATCTAGGTACTCAGGTGTACGAATTCAAGTACAACTGCGTGCAGCGGACTTGTTCATGCCAGCCTGCTTCCTTCCCCTCATCGCAGAGTTCGCCTGGGCACCGGTCTCCCGGTCCTCTAGGGCCGACGCAATACGGGGCCAGAGGCACCCGATTCTCCTACCTACCTAATAGGACGCCTTTGCCAATCTGGATCATCCTCGTAGCTCTCGGCGAGAATCATTGATTAAAAAATCTCAATCGGTCAATCCTTCACCCTGGCAGATTCTTTTCCTGTCGAAATGCAAGCCCATCGGGCGATGAAAGTGAGCGACTGCACCACATACATGCCGATGTGGGCCACCGAATACGTCACGCCATTGTCAAGCGTTAGTTCCGAGATGTCGGTACTCAGTTCCGAGATGTCGGTACTAAGCCGTGCGGCGAACGAAGCGAGTCGATGCGGGTCAGGATGCCGAATCTCCATGGTGATTACAGGTACGGGCAGGGATGGGCAGGGGATTTCAGAGTTACCCCCCACCTCTGCAGGCGTGTAGGGTTCCGTCCGTCCGCGGTGTCACATTCACAAACGATTCCCTGGACGCAGAGAACCCTCCGATACGCCGTCCAAGCATCTCAGTGAGGTCGGGTGAGCCGGGGGGTTCTTCTACTCGCTACGGATTGCCAGTCGGGTGGCATCTGGGCTACCCGCTCTTGAATACCGCCGGATCGATGTCGTAGATCTTCCATGCCTCGGTCGCCTGGGAGCAATGCCAGAGTTTCGGTTGCCCGACGGTGTTCAGCAACCAAACGTCGCTAACCCACTCAGGGAAGGTGGGACCCTCGTAGGGCACCGGGGGTTCGTTGTCACCGAATCCGTGCATTGCTACGCCTGCTCCGCTCCGCTCCCACTTATCGACCCGGACAAAGAGGTGACGCTCACCCTGTCGACCTTCGAGCTGCGGGCGCTTGGCATCGCACCGTTGTTCTGCGAGCCGATTGATCGTGTCCGCATCGACCCTATTCATCTGTCCGCTGATGTCGAGGAGCACCGTGGCTTCGTCGCCGTCTGATGCGTTCAACGGATTAGCGCGGGCGACGTGGAATTTGGCGAGGATGGCGTCAGACTCAGGGATGCTGATCGGGTCCATCATCGCGGTTGGGTAGGGAGTCAAAGTTGGCTCCCTTAACGCGAGGGCGTCGAAAAGTCGCTCTTCGTTCAGTGTTCGGAGATTGGAATCGGGTGTCAACTGTAGAAACCAGTCGCACCGGAGACGGCGGGTAGTCCGCCGCCTACGACCCGCCTCCTCGAGCTGAGCGTTGAGTGTTTGCGACGCTTGGTCGGTCCCGGTGGTTACCTCCAGCCATCCGACGCGCTTTCCGTCCCGACACATCTCGAAGTCGGGGGTGGGTTCGTTACCCGGTTCCGGGAGGGCCACTAAGATCGAGTCAATGTGGGGCGCGACCACCTCTCTCGCTAACCGCTCATCATCAGGGAGAGAACGGGCGTCATGACGATTTATCGTCCCCATGGGGCCCAATGTTACGAGATACCACCGACAGACTCCGGATCACACGCGTCTTGTCCACCTGACCGGCTGAGCGCCTACCCCCGGCGCCGATATGTGCCGAATGCGTGCTTTGGTGGCGCTCACGATACGGTCGACCTCGATATAACTTGGCTGACGAGTGACCATGCGTGATTTTCTCGATCAGGTAGACGGCGCCCTCGATGGGGGCCACTACTACGTCGCGCTTGTGTCGGCCCTCGCCATTCCTGACATCTTCGGCGCTCTCGGACACGAGTCGGGCGTGGCGACAGGAGAGCGCTATGCCGCCTGGTTCGACGAGAACATGCCGGACATCTATGGCCACAAGCTTCCGCGCATGGACGAGCCGTTCTTCTCTGGTGGAGCCGCATATGGGTTTCGGTGCTCGCTTCTTCACCAGGCCAGGACGGGCGGCCATCCGGGTGGTTACTCACGAGTCGTCTTCTACGAACCAGGCAACTCTTCGAACGTGTTTCACCTCAACGTCATGGGGGACGTCATCAACATTGACGTCCGGTGGTTCTGCAGAGACCTGACAACCTCCGCGCGTGTCTGGCTCAACGCGAATGAGGCCGACCCCGTTGTGGCGGCGAACCTGGCGGCATCGATCCAGAGATATCCCGATGGGCTCAAAGGGTTAGCTGGCGGATCACCCGTCATTGGGTAGGCCCATTGGGTAGGCCCGTACTACGGCAAAGAGTCGTTTGCCGAGAGCGCATACGCACCTAGTCTCGCTCGACCGCTCGTTCAGGGTGGCCGTGGAGGGAACCCCCCCTTATACATGGCGGTGTGCGTGCGCCTATCCAAAGGGTCGAGGGTTCAAGGCATAGCTTCTCAATTCGTTGTACTGCTCATCTTTAAGGTGCCTAGCCTCGTAGTGGGCATCCAGTCGGTGGACGACTTCTTCGGTCCTGGGGTCGCCATCAGATAGCAGAGACACCGCAACCAACTCGCGAGTGGAAATCACCTGCCTCTTGCGTTCAAGATCGTCTAGTTCGCCCGTTCTACGCACTAAGACGCCCACGGTCGTCACAACCACTTCGTGGAGGAGGGAGTCGACTGGTTCGTCAGACGTGATCCAGTCCTGAAGGTCAGTGTCGAGTTCTGGCGGTTGAATCTCTCTGTATACCTCCCGTAGCACCTGTGCCGCTTGTGGGGTGGCTAGGTCATCACGATTCGAGATGTACTTAGTTAGCGCTGCATTTGAGGCGGCTGGCCACCTGTGATGAAACCTCCTACCGGGGTATCTGAGCCCGAATTGGATGGCCGTGTCAAGGTAGTAGAAAAAGTCTCTCCCATCTGCCAACCGCTCAAGGAGATACACCTCGTACTCGCCCTGGGCGTTCTCGTCTAGTCGACGAGGTCCGCCATCTGTATCAGCCGAGGGCGAAAGGGCATCGGGAGCTGCCGCGTCCGAGCCTTGCGGCTCAAAGGCTACTGACTCGCCAGCGGATTCTGGATCGAGGAGGTGGCTGACCGGTGGGTCGATCTCCAGGGCGGGTTCTTCGAACTCGCGTCTCCCGGTACTCCATGTAGCGTCGGGGTCCTCGTTCTCAGCATCCGCCTCTCCATCTTGATGTTCCTCTGCCTGATCGAGTTCACTGTGTGCTCGCAGGATTAACCCAAGACGGTCGATCATCACCTTGTCGCGGGTACGTTCCCGCCTGACCTGTCCAATGACCTCCGTAGCTGGTGCTCCAATGAACCACGCGACTAAGCCGAAGGAAAGCACTGCGCCACCGACTTTCTCCCATTCACCGTCTCCCGATACCGCTTCGACCAACAACGCAATCGTGGCCAAGCCGAGCAGAAGCGGGAACAACAGGAAGAGCGAAGGGAGCACAACCCCAGCCCAGAGCGCTGTCTTGCTTCCTTTCTCGGTCATTCGGATTAGACGAACGATGTCGATTGCGGACCTCGCTTCATGAACTCACCATGGCCATTATCGGTCGCGGGACCTCGAACTGAAGATAGGTCGTGGTGTGCATTCGTGGAGGCTCGCGCGTCGTGACGGCTCAGCCTCCGACGACCCAATGTGACCCGCCCAAGATTGGAATCTGGTCGCGACGGAGGGGTGGGGCGGTGACCACCAGCTCGAGCTCAGCGACGACCCGAACTCGACCGAATCGCGAGCGCCGCGTCACCCCATTTCCTTGACGTATCGTGGTCGCGGATGCAAGCAGCCGACCGCTGAGTGGCAATTAGGTCATTCGGGCAGGTGTAGCCATTTGTGTAGCCATACCAGACCGCACGGGACAGCATCAGCCAACACGCACGGACCGAAAAGGTAGACAGAACGGCACTAATCGACACCCGTTGAGACCACACGGACGGTATCGGCGTGACTGTTAATCCATTGGTTGTAGGTTCGAGTCCTACCCGCGGAGCTCCAATTTCTTCAGGTAGCACTTGGAAAAATGCGACATGCGCCCCTGTGTACGAATGGTTCGGGTGTAGCCAACCTGTAGCCATCCGCTCTCCGAAATGGTGTTGTTGTTCGACGATCTCCCGGGGTCCCTCCGCTAAACAGATGTGTTGACATAATACTACCGATATCGGTAGGATTATGAAATCATGTCGCTCCTGAGTGTTTCTGAAGTAGCAGAAGAACTGGCGGTCAGCCCTAGGCGGGTTCGCCAGATGCTTGCCGACGGGCTACTTCGTGGGGAACAAGTGGGTCGGGCGTGGATCGTGGAGCGGGGATCGGTTCGTGAAGCGCAACGACGCCAACAGGACGTGGGCCGACCTTGGAGTTCGAGGTCCGCTTGGGCGCTGCTTGCTCTCGCCAACGATGACGAACCGGAGGTATCAGCGGTAGAGCTACTTCGGGCAAGACGACGACTCGAAGAGGGTCTGGAGTCAGTCGTGGCCAAGCTGCGAGCCCGAGGAGACGAACGTCGCTTCTACGCCCACCCTTCAGTGTTGGATCGGCTGGCGGGTCTACCGGGTTTCGTGAGGTCAGGAGCCAGTGCTGTCGACGAGCACCGCGCCGATCTCATTCCCGGAGATGTCGTTGAGGGGTACTTGGCGGCCTCAGAAGTCGACGGTGTCGTGAGGCGTCTTGCCCTCGAATCGGACCCCGACCAGCCAAACGTCTACATCAGAGTGGTGGACGACGCGGTGTGGCCTTTCGACCCCAACCAAAAGGTGGCGCCGCTTCCGGTCGTGGCCATCGATCTCCTCGACTCCTCGGACAAGCGATCAAGGAGAGCTGGGAGAGCGCTTCTCGAAAGGCTGGAGGCAAGATGACCGAGTGGCCGGTGCTGGATCGTGAACCGGTGGAGTTGCCCACCTATCCCGACCAGAGTCGCCACCTTTGGGAAACTCTTGTCGAACTGACCGAAGTGCGAAAAGGGGAGTGGACACTCGTCGGCGGACAGATGGTTTTCCTGCACGCGCTCGAACAGGCAGCGAGCCCTCCTCGTGTGTCTACTGACCTCGATGTGCTCGTTGACGCTCGAGTTGTCACCGGAGCGATCCGAAGTTTTGTCGAGTCCATCGAGGAGCGTGGTTTTGTAGTTGTAGGTTTCTCGGCGGACGGCCTGGCGCATCGCTATGAGCGCGAAGGCGTCTCAGTGGACGTGCTTGCACCCGAAGGACTTGGACCGCGAGCCGACCTGACAACCACTCCGCCGGGTAGGACGCTGGAGGTGCCAGGCGGCACACAAGCCCTCATTCGAACCGAGTTGGTTCCAGTGCGTGTTGGTGATGCCGAAGGTTTGGTTCCTCGACCATCGCTGCTGGGCGCCATCATTGCTAAGGCCGAAGCCGTCGGAGTCGATGATGCACCCGACGCCCAAAGAGCCGACCTCGCCTTTCTGCTCAGCATCATGGATGATCCTGGGGGAGTGGCTGCCGCACTCGACCGTAAGGACAGGCAGCGTCTGCGCTCACGGACTGAGATGGACGACCCCGACAATCCAGCCTGGCAGATTCTCGGGGCAGAGGCTGCTGCCCGAGGCCGCGCCGCCTACCGGTTGCTAACAGCAGAAGTCCAGTAGTGCACACCGGCTGCGCGCCTAAGTCGGCACATCCACCGTCATACGGGAGTGACCTTTTCACGAACGCAGTCGATGCTGAGATCAAGGGACGCAGAGCACCTGTGGTTCCAATTGCCGACCGCGTCGCCGGGTATGACGGCTTCACCGTGTGGGGCAAACGTTTACCATCTCCAGATGAGATGGGGGGAAGTCGAGTGGCTGAAGGTCGGGGGCTACTTCGTCCTACTCTATCTGAGCGCCGCCTTGTCAATCGGAGCGGCGTTCTCAGCCGAACCCGGACCCGGGGGATTAGCTATTTCGGTTCCGTTGTTACTTGCGGCAGGCTTGATTCCCGTAGCCGTCGTGAAGATGACATCACCAGGCCGCGTGCGCACAATCGCAACAGCAATGGTTCTCGTAGCACCGATGTTCGCTTTGATCCAGGTCGTGGGTCGTCAGGTGATCTGATTTGGAGGCTCGTGGGAAGGTGTAGCCAAATGTGTAGCCATACCAGACCGCACGGGACAGCATCAGCCAACACGTAGGGCACGAAAAGGTAGACAGAAAGGCACTAACCGACACCCCTGAGACCACACGGACGGTGTGGGCGTGACTGTTAATCCATTGGTTGTAGGTTCGAGTCCTACCCGCGGAGCCTCAATTTCATCAGGCACTTGGGAAAATGCGACTTTCGCTTTGGCGTTCAAACGGTTCGTGCGTAGCCAACCTGTAGCCATCCAGTTTCCCGTTGCTGACCAAGCCGCCCAGGAAACTCCGCCAGCACAGCGGTCAAGGAAACGGAACGTCGGGCGTTGGCGTTCACCTGGGCACTCGCACTTTGCCGAGATCCGTCATCGGGGCAGCGGGTTCGGGCCGGTCGCCGTCACCAGCCGTTGTGGCACCCAGTCGTCGACGTGATGGAACCCGTCGTCGAACGGGCCCGAATCCAGCTCGACGGATGCCCTCAGTGAGAGTCGATAGAACTTCACGTGTGTGAAGTCCTCGAACAAGATGTATACGGGGTCGGGTGTGCTGTTGGGGCCCTGGAATTGCTGTCCCGTCAACACGGGCTTGTGGGCTCTGACAAATGCATCGAAAGTGTCGCCGATTACGAGGCCGAGGTGTTCCAACCCCATCTTGTAGACGCGCTGGTGCACGGGCGGGATGAGCTCGATCAGGGGGACGATCTTGCCGTCGAGGACTTCGAGCGGCTCGGCGGGAACGATCAAGGAGATCGGGCGACCGTTCCAGACGTTCTCGCGATTGGCGACGGCGTGGCGTTCGATGAGTCCCCGCACATGCACGTACTGGTCCCACTCTGGGACCCGGTATGCGAGATGGCTGAGCCCGTACGGGGTGATGTCGATGCCGCGTGTCGCCAGTCGGTCTCGCTGCTGCTCGGCGAATGCCCGATAGTCCCCGATGATGTCCTCGATTTGATCTGCCATCAAAGGTCTCCTTCTGGCTTCGTGCGATTGACGCCGCACGCCCTGCTTGTCAATGGCGATACAGACACAGCCGGGAAGCACTCATGGACTGGGCCATCTTGGTGCTTTGGCGGCTCGCCCCGACCTTACTCGGTAAAGACCGCGTCGGGGGTGGAGGCACGCAGATCCGGCAATATCGCTGAGCTCACGGCGACCGCATCGCACTTCGGGTGTACCATTTGTGTAGCCATACCAGACCGCACGGGACAGCATCAGCCAACACGGACGGACGAAAAGGTGGAGAACGGCACTAATCGACACCCCTTGAGACCACGGACGGTATCGGCGTGACTGTTATCCATTGGTTGTAGGTTCGAGTCCTACCCGCTGAGCTTCAAATCATCAGGTAACACTTGGGAAACTGCGCCCTCTGCGTACGAGTGGCTTATGGGTTAACGAGATGATCGAATCGGGGACTTGGGTCTGCTCGATGGCGGTGGTGGTTGCGTGGTCAGGAGTGACCGCGTGAGTGGCTGGCAGACTTGCCCGCCACGGTCGGGCACTGTCGAGGCTTGTCGGGAAGGTCGGAGACGCTGAGTTCTCAGTTCTCAGTGCCGTAAGCAACGGCCTGATCGAAGGTCATGTTGGAACCCTGGTCCCACGCAGTCTGATATTCCTCTTCGCCCAGAACCAGTCGAGCCTGCGACCAGCTTCGTTCGAAGCTGGCCAGCCGGTCTGGTGTCAGATGGTCGCCGACCTCGCTACGGAGCCGCTGAGCGGCCGCCCCCAGTCGGATCCCCTTGGCGCTGCGTCCTAAGGCGATCTCCACACCGCCCAGCCGTTCCAGGCATCGAGCTGAGTCGGCAAGGTTCCCGATCTCGAGTCCCTTGGTGAGGGCGCCTTTTAGCAGCCTTCGGACCTCTTCCAGGTCCCCAGCGGCGTAGGCAACCTTGGTGAGGTGTCGCAAAGCCACGCCCTCCCCGAATGCGTCGTCCGACGTTGAGAACAGGCTGAGCGCCGACTCGCCCAGTTGTCGGGCCCGGTCGAGTTCCCCGCGAGCGAGGGCCACGTCGCACTGGTTTGTCCGGTTTGCCCCGAGCCCGTACTTGTCGTCGTGAGAGAGTAGGATCTCCTCCGCTTCGGCGAGGTATCCCGTCGCCGCTTCGTGCTCTCCCATTTCGACGGCCATGCCTCCCAGCGAGTTGAGCGCTCTCCCTGCGCGCGCCTCGTCGCCCAACTCTCGACAGAGCACCAAAGTCTGTTGGAACCGCTGCACTGCTTCGGGGAACCGTCCCAGCCTTTCAGCCAGGGCGCCGGCGTAATAGGTGACTCGGATGCGGTGGAGTCCGGGCGCATCGTTTGCGGCCAGGATAGCCGACTCCAGCCACCGGAGCCCTTCGCTGGCATGGCCGCGAATGTACCAGAACCAACCTAAGGACTGCGCCATACTCACACCAGCGAGCCTGGAGCCGCGAGGGTCCTCCAAGGTCCAGCGGAGGGCGGCCCGTGTGTTCGACATCTCGGCGTCGATCCTCGCCATCCACTCCGATGCTTCGGGTCCGTCCACCTTCTCTTCGGCCGTCTCGAGGAACTCGGCGAATCTGGCGGCGTGCCGGTCTGCGACTGCCGGGAGGTCGCCTGAGCGGTCGAGCTCGCGCTGGGCGAACTCTCTAATGATCTCGAGCATCCGAAAACGCGACGTCCCTCCTTCATCTTCGTCACGCCACAGCAGGCTGCTGGCGACGAGATTCGAGACCGCCTCGAGGGTATCGGTCGCACCACCCGGGTCGATCACAGCTCCTGTGTCCTCCAGCGTGGCGCCACCGGCGAACACCGAGAACTCGCGGAATACTCGCTGTAGCGAGTGGTCGAGCAACCGGTAGCTCCACTCGATGGTCGAAGCCAACGTACGCTGCCGCTCGTCGAGGTCAGTCGAACTGCTTGTCAGGAGATCCAGGCGTAGACGATCGAGGAGTTCGGCTGGTGCCAGCACGGCCGTCCGAGCGGCAGCCAACTCCAGGGCGAGCGGGAGTCCGTCCAGCCGACGGCAGATCTGCACCACCGCATCGAGGTTGCCGTCGGTCAATCTGAAACCCGGGTCGACCGTCCGGGCCCTGTCCACGAACAGGGCAACCGCTTCGAACTCGGCGGCGGCAGCGAGTTCGACATCCTCAGAGGGCAGGGCAAGGGCAGGCACCCTCATCAGCTGCTCGCCTGAGACACCGACCGGAGCACGTGAGGTGGCGACGATGCGCAGATCCGGGCAGCCGCGCATCAGGTCCGCTACCAGACGGCCCGCTGCGGGCACGAGATGTTCCATGTTGTCGAGGATCAGAAGCATCCGGCGATGGCGCAGGTGCTGGACTACCAAACCCATGGGATCGTCGGACCCGATCTGGGTAACCCCCAACGCCTCCACGATGGCAGTCATCACCTCCGGTTCGGTCAGGGCGGCGAGGGGGACGAACTGGATGCCATCGGTGAAGCGGTCGGACCACAACCGACCCACGTGGACCGCTAATCTGGTCTTGCCGATCCCGCCCGGCCCGACCAGTGTGACCAATCTGGTCTCCCCAGACAGCATCTCGAGGACCTCCTCGACCGCCGTGGCCCGACCCACAAAGCGTGTGGGAGGTTCGGGGAGCTCCGTCCCCCATCGATCCGCCCGCAGCGGCGGGTGGTGTTCGGCCAGCCCCGTCGCCACCAGCTGGTAGAGGCGCTCGGGACGCATGAGATCCTTGAGCCGGAAGTCGCCCAGGGCGAGCCACGATGGGCCCTCTTCCGACAGCTGGACGGTAGACGCCGAGGCGACCACCTGGCCACCGTGAGCGGCGGCGGAGATTCGAGCGGCCCGATGGACGTCCATCCCCACGTACCGATCGTCCATCTGTATCGGGGAACCCGTGTGGAGGCCCACCCGGACTCTGACTTCGACCCCGCCCGGCCAGGCATGGGTGGACAGGGCTTGCTGAATTTCAGCCGCCGCTGCGACTGCCTGGGAGGCGGTCGG
The DNA here is from genome assembly GCA_041748855.1 of Acidimicrobiia bacterium. Classification (GTDB taxonomy): domain Bacteria; phylum Actinomycetota; class Acidimicrobiia; order Spongiisociales; family ZC4RG35; genus MA-ANB-1. The sequence goes on along the minus strand of JBGTCK010000017.1, from coordinate 28,068 downwards.
AAACACGATGAAGCAGGCGTCGCCCTGGGTGTCGACCAGTACACCCTGTTCCTTCTCTGCGGCAGCGACGATCAGCCGATGGTGATCCGCCAGCAGCTGTCCATACTCGTCGCCGAGTAACCCGAGCAGGCGCGTCGACCCCTCTATGTCGGTGAACATAAGTGTGACGGTCCCGCCTGGTAGCTCTCTCGTGGCTGCCTTCCCTTTACGTTGCCGAGTTTGAGGGTGTCGGCCGTTCCGGCGACGGTTACCGGGATCCTAACGTTGAGATCCTCAGCTCGGACATTTGAGGCACCCTAGGGGCGACGCGCTCGGAACAGCTGTAGAGTGATTCTCGGCTAGCCGGTCGCCATCGGGCTGGCGTGGGGTAGTCGGGCCGGCTCCACCATCGGTCTTCTCGCCGCCTTGACAGGCCAACAACGCCATGACGATAAGTACCGTGAGAACTGCTTTGGGCCCCATCGAGGCCAATGCTACGCCGACCTACGGTCCACCAGACACCCATCGACCACCCGGACGGCAGCCACGAGACCTGGTCGGCCGGCTATAAGTATTCTCGATCAAGTCGCTTCGGCAACCAGAGTTGGCTGTCAGCCTGCAGGGCGTCGCGGGTGTGTGTGCGGCATAGGAGCCCATGTGGCGTGCGGAAAGTGGCCCCGCGCTCACAGCGGGCGCACATGAAGCTCATCGACGTCGTCATTGCGAGGAGTGGGACGGCATTGAACGAGCGCGCTCCCAGTAACATCAGCAAGCCGGCTGCGGCGGCCGCCAGTGCGAGAACTACGTACTTACTGTTGTCTCGGCCCGTTAACGGAAGGATCTGAATCCCCTTCACCTCGGTCTCGAGCGTAGTCGTGGTCACAACGGCCGCCAGGACAGTCGTCGATGAACTCGCCGTGGTGCTGGTTTCATCGGTGGCGTTGGTAGTGCTGGTCTGTCCTGTGGTGGTTGTCGTCGAGGCGGCAGCGACGGATGTGCACTTGAATCCAACCGTGAGACCAGCTGAGAAGACTCCATCGGGTCCCATTAGAAGTGAAATAACGATGTTTGAGCCGAGGACGACGACGTCGTTGGCGTCGATCTTGCCTCCTGGTTCGCCCTCGACGTCGGGGACCAGCACGCCGGCAACCATGAGATCATTGTCGGGATGCACGGAGCTCTGATTCTCCGACATGGCGGTGATCTCACAAGTAGCTCCCACGAGATCAGTTGGGGTGGATAACTGCATTAGAACTATCTCGGAGCCCTCCGGGCCCCTAACGACCGTGCTCACTGGAATGATGATCTCAAAATCACCGCCGGCGGAGGTCCCTACCGCTCCAAGGGTCGGCACCAACGTGAAGAAGAGGAAAAAGACCGTCGCCACACCAAGAAAGCGGGGCGAGGCCCCTCTCTTGGCTGACATTCGCACCCGAGGGGTTGCTGTCTTGTTCATAGCTCCCAGCCGAATCGTCCTATCGAAACGAGCAAGCGTACCCAAACAACCGGCCATTCAAACGCCAGCGCTTGCAGCGGCTGCAGCGGAGGCTTGGGAGTTGACTAGCAGTCGCTCGAGTTCGCCATTTACCCGTCCGAGATCCTGCAATGCCACCCTCGTCGGGGAGAGCGCCGCACTCGTGTCGAGCCATTTGTGTAGTCGTACCACACCGTACGGGACATTGCCGAGGACGACGATTCCGGTTCGAATGTCGAGGTCGACTGTCGGGGCCAGCGGCGGTTTTTTCGGGCAGGCCGGGAGGTAGTAACTCAAAGGCAGTATTATCAAGGAGATCACGCCAATAGCACTGAGCTAATCAAGCGTATTAATGCTTTGGGAGGCTCGAGTGAATATATCGTCGGAGGACGAAACCGTGGTGGGCACAGGGTCGGAAGATCCTAGTCCGATTTCTGAGGCATCTGAGCCGAATCTCGTTTCTAAAGTTCCCGTACCAAGTAAACGATCTGCACGCCTGTGGCGTCGAAGGACAGTCCATGTCTCGTCGCTCGATATCAATCGGCGTGAACGCACTAAGAGAGCCTTTACGACTCGTCATGTTCCGGTCAAAGCGATGGTGTCGCTGATAGCTGGGCCAGTGAGGCCTCGTCCAGGCGATCTCGTCCTGGCCAGGGTCGATCGCTTAGGAAACCACCGCCGCCTCGAACTGACGAACGGTCGTCGCGCCTGGATGTATCCAGGGGATGAGATCGCGGTCGTTTATGCCAACCGATACGCGCCTGACCAATTTGAATCATATGTACCTCTGGATCTTCAGCCGACACAACTCGTGGCGTCAGGTGGTGTGGCCTCGTCGGTTCGTACCATGAGTGACGATGTGCGGCGCGCCACCGAGATCACGCCACTCGGCCTAATCGGCAACGAGAGGTTTACCCCCCTGAACTTGTCCGACTTCGGACTGCGCTCCGTCCCTTCCGCCGAGACCCGGTTACCGGCCCTTGCCGTGATCGGAACATCCATGAACTCGGGCAAGACCACAACCATCAAGCAGCTCGTTCTAGGGCTGCGTGATGGTGGTCACAGACCGGGTGTGACCAAAGTCACAGGCACCGGTTCCGGTGGCGACTATTGGGTAATGCTCGATGCCGGTGCTCAAGCAATGCTCGACTTCACTGACGCCGGCCTGGCGTCGACCTTCGGTGTTGACATGCATGTGGTGGAACAGACGATGGTGAATCTGATCGACCACCTGACCCATCGCGGCTGTGGCTCGGTCCTCATCGAGGTGGCTGACGGCTTGCTCCAATACGAAACGGCGCAACTTCTCGACAGCGAAGTCTTCCGGGAGAGGATAGATGGAGTGGTGTTCGCTGCCGCCGACGCCATGGGTGCGATCGCGGGGGTTGCCCGGCTGAAAGAACTGGGCCTGCCCGTGGTGGCGGTGGCGGGAAGACTGACGAGATCGCCCCTGGCCATGGCCGAGACACGAGCCGAATGCGGGGTGCCGATTCTCACGCTCGCAGAACTATCGGATCCGGTTACGGCATCAGCCCTACTCGGTGCGGCTTCTCCGATTCACGAGCCTTTCGAAGATGCGGTCACGGTCGAGGATTCGGACGTGGTCATTGATCTGCGTCCACGAGGCGGTGTGCTGGGAATCGGGGCCGCTCTCGGCGCACCCGGTGAAGCGTGACGATCTTACCCTTCTCAAAGCCCCGAGAGGTCCCGGCTCTCCGGCTGCCCCGTCTTTTCTTGAGCGGCGTAGTGGTGCTTGCCGTATTTCAAGCTGTGTCCCTCGTGGCCTTCCTCCTGCTGCTGCGAACGCTTATTGACGCTCTCGGAAGCGCAGAACCCGATCCGATTCTCATTCGATGGTCGATCGTGGCTCTGATGGGCGCGGTGCTCCTGAACGTTCTCAGTCGGTCCGGAGAGTTCTGGGTGTCAGAGAACATGGGATATGAGCAGATTCGCCGATTGCGCATGGCCATGTACGAGCATCTCCAGGGAATGTCCCCCCGTCAGATTCAGGGTCGAGCGCGGGGCGGACTGGTTCTCCGATTCACCGGCGACCTGTCGATGCTCAGGACATGGGTCAGCCGGGGGATCGGCCGAGGATTGGCATCACTGATCGTCCTAACGGCCGGTCTGGCCACCATCGCCACTCTCAACCTAAGAATTGCCCTTGTGATGGCTGCTACTCTCGTCGCGGGCGCTGCGATCACGGTTGAGCTCGGGCCCCGTTTGCGTCGGGTCACAAAGTGGGTTCGACGTAAGCGGTCGTTGCTAACGAGCAACGTCGATGAACAGGTCCATTCCTTAGCAGTGGTACAGGTGTTTGGCCGCAGCAAAGGTGAATACCACCGCCTGTCACGTCAGAACGATTCCTTGACGAGGTCGCTGTTTCGCACCTCGACAGTCCGTGCGTGGATGCTCGCTGCCGCCACCGCGTCTGGTTGGCTGGCGATTGTCGCGGTCGTGTGGGTTGGCTCGCTAGAGGTAATCGCTGGAAGGACCACAGTGGGGGTGGTGGCAACTGCGATACTCGCCGCGCGTCATCTCGCCGGGCCGGTGCGTCGTTTGGGATTGAGCTACGACTACTGGCAAAGAGCCTCCGTTTCCCGAGGGAAGATTCTCGATTTTATGCGAAGTTCGAGTCGCCCTCTGGACGAGCCGGACCTCAGCCGGCTGTCGGTCTCTCGTGGGGACATCGAGTTGCGTAATGTCAGCGTGGGCGGCGCCCTGAGCGATGTCTCCCTTACTGTGCCCGGAGGGCGCATGGTGGCCATCATGGGCGCAACAGGGGCGGGTAAGTCAACGCTTCTGTCAGTGATCAGTGGCCTCGAAAATCCGGACTCCGGTGAGGTCCTCATCGATGGTCAGTCTTTATCCAGTCATACACTGATCTCCCGGTTCCGTCGGGTGGGAATGGTTTCGCCCGACCTCCCGCTCATGAGAGGCACCGTGGCTCGTAATCTCACCTACCGCCATCCTTCAGCAACTCCGGAGGAAATCGAGAGGATCATCCGGACCTGTCACCTCGACACCCTTCTTGCCCGGTTACCCGACGGCCTCCAGACTTGGCTGTACGAAGGTGGCCGCAATATCTCGGTGGGCGAACGCCAGCGGATCGCTCTTGGAAGAGCGCTGATGGGCAACCCACCGCTTCTCCTTCTTGACGAGCCGACTTCAGGTCTTGACGGGGTGACGAAGGAGGTCTTTCGAAAGGTTCTCGGCCATCACCACGGAACTGTGCTGATGGTCACGCACGACCCTGAAGAGGCGAGTATGGCGGACGAGGTCCGGTACTTGCATGAAGGACGGTTCGTCGACGTCTTGCCGAGAAGCGACGATCGGGTCCAAAGCTGGCTTGGGTGACCGCAACGATGTCAACATTCACTGAGCAGTTGACGATTCCATACGCTCTCCACTTCGTGCCAAAGGAATGGACGGCTCCGCCGATCGTGCTCATACCCGGTTCTTCAGGCAACGCTCCTAACTACCTGTCGACCTTCCGGCCCTACGCCGAGTACGGTGGCGCACCGCTTCTAGTGCCCGAGTTCGGCGGCGGTAGTCATCGTGGTTACCAACGTCTCATCAGTGACGGTCGTCCACTCGGCGCAGCTCGAGTTTTGGATGAAGCGCTAGAGGCGCTCGCCAAAGAGCTTGGGATGCCGCTTCCCGTCTTCGACCTCGTCGGCTTCTCTGGTGGGGCCCAGTTCGCCCATCGATACGCACTCTTGTACCCACAGCGTGTCAGGCGTCTCGTCGTGGGGGCGGCAGGTTGGTACACCCAATTAGATTCTGATCGTCCATTTCCACACGGCACTGCTCCTAGCACTGCTTCGGATGGGATGGCGGTGGACGTGAAGGGGTTCCTCGGTGTCGATGTTCTCATCACTGTCGGTGAGCGAGACACCACTAGAGGCAGACAGCTCAGGTCAGATTCCCGATTAGACGCCGAACAAGGCGAGAACCGCCTATCCCGCGCCCTGAACTGGTACCAGAGACTCCTGGCCCTCGCCGACCATCGTGGCGTCCGTGCCGGAGCCCGATTCGAGGTCATGCCCAAGACGGGCCACTCCTTTTCCAGTGCCATGGCGGTCGGGGGGTTCGGCGGCCGAACGATGGAATTTCTCCAGGGGCTGGGTTGTTCGGGTTCTGGCCAACCGCCTCTCCCTGAGGTAACGGCTGTCAGTAGCGGATCATGAAAAAGCCAGGTTTGCTGCTCTTACTGCTGGCAGGAGTGATCGCGTCACTCTCCGTCCTGTGGCCGTTTGGGCCGGGGGGTGAAGAGCCCGTCTCACTCGACGTCGTTCCGGCCATCACCGATCGCATATCGATCGTTTGGGCGGGTGACACAATGCTTGGCGATCACGGGCTTCCTGTTCTTGAAGAGCGAGGGTACGACTGGCCCCTGGAGGGCGTGGCGATGCTGCTGGACGCCGACGTGGTCATAGTCAACGCTGAGACGGCCATCACCACAACCGTGGACCCCTTACTTCCTTTGAAGCGGTTCTCCTACGCCAGCGACCCGCTGATGGTTCCGGCTCTAGCCGAGGCGGGTGTAGATGTCCTAGGGCTGGCCAATAACCACGCCCTGGACCAGGGCCCGAATGGACTCGCCGATACAAATCAACACGCCGAGGCATTCGGCTTGGTCACCTTCGGGGCCGGCCAGGATGAGGGACACGCCGAGCGGCCGCTCTTGATACGGGCGGACGGCATCACCATCGGAGTGGTTGGACTCGGCAAGAACTACGGGGCAACAGTAACTGCTTCGCCCCAACAGGCCGGAACGGTCCCTTTCTCTATCGGATCAATCGCCCGAGGATATGAGCTGGCGAAGGCAAGCGGCGCCGACGTGGTGGTGGGCTACGTTCACTGGGGCGAGAACTACCAGTCTGACCCGACCGCCCAGCAGCTGAGCGATGCGCAGAAGTTCGCCGACGTCGGCTACGACCTCGTCATCGGCCACGGACCGCATGTATTCCAGATGGCCGCCATGGTCGACTCGATGCCAGTGCTCTACTCCCTAGGCAACTTCGTCTTCACCACGCGTGGATCGTTGTTTACCGACGACACCGGCTATGGACTGGTCGTGCGAACGGACTTCACCCGGGATGGCTTGGTGGACCTTACTGTGACCTGCATTGTCACCGACAACAAGAAAGTCGACTACCAGCCCAGGGAGTGCGACCCTGATGAAGCCGACGCCGTGCTCGCCGAAGTAGATCTGGCCAACCTCGCTGTAGGGCCCTGAGTACTTACTGAGTTCCTCAAGGTCGGAGACTCTCGTGTCGAAGATCTTTGGTGGTCGTCTTCCTGGTCAAAGGTCTGTTGGTCGTCCTCCTGATGCTCGCGGTCATGTTCTCCACTGAATCGTTCACCGATGTTGCGGACGACAATTTTCATCAGGCCGATATCGGGTGGCTTACTTCTGAGGGATGGACGAGGAGATGTGACCCTCGGGCAAACGATCGGTTCTGTCACGACGAAGCGCTCTCCCGTGGACGAACAGCCTCCTTCCTGAGCAATTCGCTTCCAGACCTGCCAATTGTCGCCAAGGACGTCGGCTTTCGAGATGCCACCGATTCCGTGCGCGAGTCCGACATCGTCTGGTTGGCCAATTCAGGACTGATCGAGGGCTGTGATCCGACAACCAACGATCCGTTCTGTTCTGACCGACCCCTGACGCGCGAGGAGGAGGCGGCCCTCCTGGTGCGTGCCCTTGGCCCGGAGGTCGGTACGGCCGGTTTCGATGATCTCGGCGAGTACACATTCGCGTCGGAGACTGCTCGGCTGGCAGAGTCAGGAATCACCAATGGCTGCGACCCGCTCAAGTCCTGTCCAGACGCTCCAATGACTAACGCGCGAATGGCATCCTCGTCATCGAACGTGCCTGAAGCGACGTCGTCGGCCGTTCCCGGTCTTAGAACACTCACCATCACTGTTGAGAGCTCTTCACTAACGTTGCCGTACTGCGGCAACGGCTCACTTTCGACGGGGCCGGCCGTGACGCGGCTTTTGATTGTCATCCACGGCAACAAGCGGAACGCATGCGAATACGCCTCGTACGTGCTCGAGGCGGCAAGCCTTGCGAATTCATCGGACGGACTCCTTGTAGTGGCACCCCTGTTCATCACCGAGAAGGACCTTGAGGGCAACGCCGACAATGTGATCTACTGGTCGGAGAACGGCTGGAAAACCGGGGCGCTGTCGTTGGACGAGCCAGATGGACGTCCCTGGGTCATTTCCTCTTTCGAAGTGATCGACCAGATTGTGGCACTTGCCAGGCAAAGCCTCCCGGCTCTCGACGACACTCTCCTCGTCGGGCACAGTGCCGGAGGACAGTTCACCAACCGCTACGCCGCTACCACCCTGAGCGACCTGGATCGTTTCGTGGTCGCCAATCCTTCCTCTTACGTGTATCTCGACGATCGCCGTTGGGATGGAATGGAGTTCCGCTCTCTGACCACCGATGACTTCGAGGAGTGCCCGAATGTCGATGAGTGGAAATACGGTCTGACGGACCTGCCCGACTTTCTTCGTGAGATAGGAGCCGATCAAATTAAGGATCGGTACCGGAATCGTCGGGTGACGTACCTTCTTGGAGAGCAGGATACCGATAGAAACTCATCGTTCGACTCATCCTGCGCGGCCGACGCACAAGGTGTGACCCGGCTGGAGCGCGGCCTGCTGTACCACCAGTATCTGGGTGAGCTTTACGGCAGTGATGTCTATGCGAGCCACACACTAACGCTTGTCCCGAATATTGGGCACTCAGGCCGAAAGATGTTCCAGAGTCCGGACGGTCGGGCCGCCCTCTTCGGTGAGTAATAGGAACGGGAGAGCTCAACTACACAGGTTCTTGGATTGCCTCGGGTTGCACTCGAGTGCATCGTATGTAATACCAGTTACCCGGTCGGAGTGGATTGTCCGCCGGCCTTCGGCCCTGTTCATCGAGAAGGCTTCGCAGAGTTCGTCACCCCAGAAATGAGCCGCACGAACGGGAACGTGATATTCCAGTCGGGCGCCAACCACGCACGCCGACATGCGTTGTTGGACGCCTAAGTTTTGCGTGAACCCCCACGGGATCTGTCGATGTGCGCTATTTGTTGCTGTTTGAGGTGAAGGTCGTTTCAAGGCACCCCTCACTGCTTCTGGGTGTAGTGTCGTATGGCCGGAAGCAGAGAAGGAGAAAATGACCCACCACGAGAGTCTTCCATACGCCTTCGTAGCGAGGATCAAGGCGCGGGAAGGTAAGGAGTCCGAATTGCGCGATCTAATGACCGGCGCAGTAGAGCTGGCCAATGCCGAAGCCGGCACGGAAGTCTGGTTCGCAGCGACGACAAGCCCGGACACCTTCTGGGTCTTCGATGCCTTTGCTACAGAGGAAGCACGTCAAGCCCATGCCGACGGCGAGATCGTCAAAGCATTGAAAGCCAACGCAGATTTATTGGCGGAAGATCCTGAGATACTTCCTGCCGATGTACTTGCTTCAAAACTCCCCTGAGAGAAGAGATCCCTTTAGCGGCGAGAGCCCCGTCGACCCCAATGACGTCCATGAACTAAACAGCGGATAACGCGTAGGGTCGAGTCTTACCCGCGGAGCGAAGGTTTAGAGGTCGGTGATCGTCCACACTTGCACGGAGAGACCTCAAGTGGTACTCATCGGTGATCCTCCCGCGGCGCAGCGAGCCGCATCGTTGGCGGTGCTAGCCGACCTCAGTAGTTCAGTATGAAGTCGGTCCAGGACTCCAAGGTGAAGCTTCCGTCGGGTTGGGCGGTGACGACGGCAGTTCCGACACCGTGCCCGGCGAGCCCCTCTGAGTTCGAGATGATCGTCTCTTTGGTCTCATAGACGAAGACACCGTTGGCCTCGTCCGCTTCGACCAGTGTTGCCTTGATGAGCGTCTTGGTGACGTTGCCGGTGGCGGCGTCACGGTAGACCCTTGTGCCGCGGGCAGTAGTCTCAGCGACTTGGTAGACGGACCTCTCGACCCCAACTTCGAGTACCGCACCTTCGGCGGCGACTTCGAAAGCTCCTCGAGCGATTAGAGATCCGTCCGCGGTCACGCCTGTCTGGGCTTCGGTCACATAGACGGTTACGACGAATCGCTCGTCTTGAGCCGTAGCCGCAGAGGCGGGCAAGGCCAGGAACAGCGCTAGTGCGGTAAGGATGACAGTGAGCCTTCTCATGGGCCCTTCCCTTTCTTTAGGTTGTCCTCCCCCTGCCTCTTGTCCTTGCGGAAAGACTATGCGCCAGGGTTCACCCGTCAGGAAGAACGCGAAAAAAATGCGAGCCAGGTCGTCGGCGGTGATGACGGCTGAGTTGCGAGCAAGAGGGGGGATTCCGGCTTTCAAGTTACGGGTCGGTCGCATACGTCCTCATCGATCCTGGTTTTGGGTCAGACCATTGATATAGATGTCGAGCTGTCGATGGGAGATTGCTCGTTCTTGGGCGGAGTCGAGGCCAATTGCGAGCGGTCGGCAGAACCGGATTGTGGCGAATGCAATTTCGGTGGCAGTGATGTCGCTTGCGAGCGTTTCGTCGCGCTGCGCGGCGTCGACAAGTCTCTCGAGCAGATTCTGTGCTGCGGTCCGCTGCTCAGGCCAGTCGACGTTGTCGAGTAGGGGATGCACGATGCTGACGGCACCGAGCCCGATGTCGATCGCTGCGTGGAGGTAGCGACGTAAGGCGCTGGCAGAGTCCTCGGAGTCGGCGAGTGCAGCTTCACCGGCGGCGATCGTCCGATCGAGGACGTCGATCGCGACGGCCCGCAGAAGGGTTTGCTGATCGGGGAAGTGGCGATACAACGTGGCTATCCCGACACCGGCACGTCGGGCCACAGCGTCGCGTCCCGGTTCGCCGCCCACCTCGAGAACCAGTTCGGTTGCTGCGTTGACAAGCCGTTGCCGGTTGCGGCGAGCATCGGAGCGCAGCGGCGGGTCCGGATCCACTTTCTCATCAACCATAAACGGAGTATATTCCTCCGCTTATGGAAGTGGATCCAATGAAGACTCACGAAGCCGGCAAGGAACCGGGCGACGCCGAGTACTTCCCAGTTACGTACGAGCGATGTGATCCCATCACCGGCCCCTTCTACCACGGCACCAGCATCGCCTTCGATGTGGGTGAACTCTTGGTTCCCGGCCATCCGTCGAACTATCAAGAGGGTCGGGTCTCGAACCACGTGTACTTTGCGGCACAGCTCGAACCCGCCGTCTGGGGGGCGGAACTGGCCAACTCGCTCTCCGGAAGCAGCGGTCGGGGTTACGTATACATTGTCGAGCCCACGGGCCCCTTCGAGGACGACCCCAACGTCACCAACAAGAGGTTCCCCGGCAACGTCACCCAGTCGTATCGAACCCGCCATCCCTTGCGGGTCGTCGACGAGGTCGAGACCTGGGAGGGCCACAGTTCTGAGGCTCTACAAGGAATGCTCGATGGCATTGCCCGCCTCCGCGCCCAGGGTCTCGATGTCATCGAGGACTAGCCGACCAACAGCGCACGGGACATTGGCCCGGGGCTTCTTGATTGCCGCGGCTGCGGGCCTGAGAGCGGTGATTCGGCTTGCGTTGAAACGTCCGCTGCCTTGGTTTTAGCTGGTTCCGGCCCAGTTCAGGACACGAAGCGCACGTAGGGTGTTCCAGCGGCTGGGGTCGTTTTCCGCTCCGTCCATCTCCAGGTGGGTTGGGCCCTGGTGAGTGTTCTCCAACGGCCATCGACCGTCTGCCCTGCGCTTCGATATGACCAGATCGATCGCCCCGGTGCATCGCTTGTCGAACTTGGCTCCGCTCGAGCGGAAGTAGTCGAGGGCGCGGAGCACGTCGTAGTACCAGTAGGTCGGGAACGAGAACATCGTGAATCTGGGGTCGATGATCCGCCCCGTCGACCGAGTCCGCATCAGACCGCGCTCGAGGAGGTATTCCTCTCCTTTCGAACGCGCGGTCGCCACTTCGTCCGACGAGCCGCCGGTGAGTTCCCATTCCAGCAGTCCGTCCAGCACACATATCGTCGAGTGGAATGACGACACCGTCGCGCCGTAGTCGGCCCAGCAGTTCCAGCCCCCGTCCTCGAGTTGACCGCTCAGGAGGATGTCAACGATCCCATCGACTACCTCACCGAAGTACGCACCGTTCGCCAGGGCAACCCCGTTGATGCAAGGCTCGACCTCGCCCTCGAAGTAGAGAGCGCCGTTCGCGTTCCAGCGGACGTTGCCGCGGACTAGAGCGAGGGCATCGCGTGCCTCGGGGCTGTCCGGGTCCAGACCGAACTCACGCAGGAGTTGGAGCGAGAAGTGCGTTGCTGTCCAGGCGTCGAAGAAGGGTTTGGACTCATCGACCCAACCCGGTCGATAGGTGCCGCCGTCCCAACGTCCGTCCGGGTCCTGCAACTCGAGCAACTCTGCGCCCCAGCCATCGCTAGCCACGCGCGAGCGCTCGGCAAGTACGACCTCCGTGGGCTCTCCTGCCAGGTCGCGCATCACCTGCCAGCGGATTGCCGGATCGGAGTCCAACAGCCATTCCATGACGTCCATCAACTCATTGTCCTCTACACGTATGCAAGCCGGGTCATTTGGGTGAGGGCGGCGGGTATTCGCTGCCGTCGAGGACCCTATGTGTTGGGACCTCGAGACGCCAGACGAGACAGAGTCAGTATCCGGACCGCTGTCGTTTCAGAATGAGTAGGGGCGGAGGGTCATTTGAGTAGGTGTGGCCTCAGCCAGTTCGCAACTCTGCAGCGGCTCGATGCCGGTGAGCAGACGAAAGGCAGCCGTGAGGTCCTCACAAGCTGGATCGCCGATCCGCACCATACGCGATGGTCGGTCGAGAAGTCCCCAGGCAATAACTTCAGCGGAGTACTCGGTGCCCTGTTCCGACCAGGGCAGGTCGTCCTGCTGCCATACATCGAGGCCGATGAGTTTGAGAAAACGGGCCTCCAATTCGTCGGAGACATGATCGAGTGTCCAGGCGTGAGCCAGTTCGTGGAGCACAATTCCTTTGACGGAAAGGGTCGGCTCTAGACATGGCCCGACTCCAGGACACAGGTCGCTCTCGAAGAGACAGATATAGAGATTGCGCACTCCCTCCGACTGGGTCAGCCGCCCTGACCGCCCGATGCATTGCCGGCTCGGCTCAAAGATGACCGCATCGAAGCTCGGCTCGGCCAAATTTGCCTCGGTGTAGCGGCTGAGAGCATCCTGAAGGACCTGTTCCAGTAGCGGGGTCCCGTTGTGAACACTCACCTCATGTCCGGCCGGCGTGCGCAGCACGTTGGTGACGACCTCGTCGCTGGGGGCGGGTAACGGCAGGCCCGTCCACCAGCCTTGCGGTTTGGTGGTGAAGCACCCAGGGAACGAGCCGACATCGTGGTAGCGGTCTTCGGAGGCAATCAGCCCCGTCTCGAGACGCCAGAGGATTCCAACGCGATGGACACAACCGGATTGATCGGTGACATCGAAGATCGCCACTGCCCGGCCCGGGTCCTGGCCGTACTGAACGGGTCCGAGATAAATGGCGGGCCGCTCATCGAGACCCCCGGTATCAGAGGCCGCGACTGTCGCCATACCCGTCTGCCCGAGGTCAGCAATCGGGCGGTTTCCCTCGATGTCGAACCCCAGTAGCGAGTCGATGAGGACCGCCGATGGCGTGTACAGGTGTGCAATGTCGTCGTCGACCCCGCTGGACCACGCTGCGACATAATCGGTGTAGAGGCTCTCATAGTTGGCGATCACATCGGGAGAGGCCCTCAGGCTTCGCTCCAGGGAGCCGGTGAAATCGAACACCGTCTCGCTGTCGATCAGTCCACCCGCGATCTCGCTCGCCACCGCGCCCCAATCCCCGGTGGAGTCCCACGAGACCGTCGTCAATGCACCTTGTGAGCTGAGATAGACCCCGAGGATCTCCTGGTCGAGATCTCCCGAGTTCCAGCGGAGCAACTTTGCAATCGGTGCCCCACCGCGAAGATCGCCCCGCCACTTCTCGACGAATGCAGAAGGGGTGTAGAAGTCGAGCACCCCGTAGAAATCGTTGGCCGAATGCTCGACAGACAGCGCCTCGAAGAATGCCGAAGCCTCAGACCCCCAAGGCTGATCGTTCTGAGCATCGTCGTTTGAAGAACAGGCGGCGAAGAGAGCGACGAGTAGAGCAAACCCCACACCCACACGAAGAGTGGATATCAGACGCCTCACTCGCCAAGTATCGCAGCCTGACGGGAAAGGGGCCGTTCTTCCACAGCTCTAACTCAGTAGCAGAGCACTCGATCAGCTTGACGGGACGTTCATGCTCATCACGCAATGGTTCTTGCCCTTGGGTCGCACGTATTCGAAACCGGCCCGTTCGAAGAGGACTCGGGTGCCGTTGTAGAGAAACGAACCGTTGACCTTCTTGCCTTCGGTGTCGTACGGGTATGCCTCAACCACGCCACCTCCCGCCTTCGCGATGAGGTCCATCGCACCGTGCAACGCAGTCTCTGCGACCCCGCTCCGCCGGTGGTCCCGGTCGACGAAGAAGCAGGTGAGTCGGTAGTCAGGATGGACGACCACGTTCGCCTCCCATTCCTTGCGGTGGGTGATTCTCGGCAACTCCTCCGTGCTGCCGAACTGGCACCACCCAACTGCATCATCGCCGTCGAAGACCAGAGCGGCATAGGCCTGTTCGTCGTTGACCAGTCGCTGTTTCAGGGCGCGGTTACCCTCCTGGCTCTGCCCGCGCTCGGGAGACTTCGGGTGGAATTCAAGACACCAGCAGCCACCCCACACGCCATTGTGCTTCTCGACAAGTCGGGCGAAGGCGTCGAAGGTTTCGCTTCCGAGCGGTTTGACCGAGTATTCAGTCATGGCGGCAGCGTAGATCGAAACGCGGACGGGATATGTCCGCATAGGGAGAAAGGCTCGTTTAAACCGCCTTCGCGATGGGTCGGTCCCAAGCGACCACTTCAGCGCAGCAGATTCAGTAGCAGAGCACTCGGTCGGCTTCGAAGGTGAGTTCCACCAGTTTCGACGGCATGGCGAATGTGGCTCCCTTGCCTTCGAGATCGGTATCGGTCACGCCGCGGGTCTTCGACGATCCGCCTGAGATGAATATCGGGACGCCGGCACTGACGACAGCCGGGAAGGTGTCGCTGATCGCACCAGTGCCGATTCCCTTCAAGTGCTCGATCACCGCGTCTTTGGCGAGATAGGCGGCATCGCCGGCGAGGAACACCTTGACATCGTGTCCTTCCTCGGCGGCCGTTTTCGCCACCAATAGGCCAAGGGCAGCCCTCGTTGGTGCCTCTGGGCCATGTGTGATGTGAACCAACAGTGAACCCATATCTGACTCTTTCTGTCCGGGGCTGAGAATTATGGCAACCTCGTGGTAGCGCTGCCGGCTCGACCGAGGACCAAGTGGCTAGGCGGGCCATTCCTTGGCGTCGGCGATATTGTCGAAGTGCTTCTCCAGGGAGCAGGCGTAGTCGAAGGCTTCAGTGTGACGGAGACGCACCCGACGCTCGCAACCACCTGATCCGGGTCGGTCAGAACACCTGAACCCTGTCAGGACTTGCGCTTGGTTTTGTGGACCGGCACCGGCATCCAGCGGTCGTCGCCCTTCTCCTGATTGAGAGTGGCCGCCATTGCGTGGTCGGCGCAGAGCAGTCCGAGCGGAGTAATGAAACCGGCAGGCTTCTCACACCACTCACAATGCTTCTTCGTCGTCCCACCGGTGATGTTTTCAGCCGGGGAGGCTTTCGTCTGATTCATTCCCCTTGTTATCGGCAAAACTCAAAAAAAGTTGGTGGTCATACCGGATCTCCACCATCTGACTAGACAGGCTCCCTACCTGGTACGGGAGCGAAAGACCAGCAAGATCCCGACAAGAGTGGCCAGAGCACCCCATACGACCCACCAGCGGTTGTCGGTCATGAAGCTCTCCGGGGCGAATGCCACGTTCAAGCCTTGAAGCATCCAGATCGCACCGCCCAGGATCAGGAAAACGCCGGCGGCGAGAGTGAGCGGTGACTTCATCGGTATTTGGTGGCGGTTGCGGTATTGAAGATCACTGTTGTTTCGCCCGTCTCGAGCCAGCCGCTTTCCCGGAGACGGTCGACCGCGGCGAGACAGGCCCCGCCTTCGGGTGAGCCCCAGACGCCGGCCTGGCGGGCGAGGAGGTCGGTGGCTTCGAGCATCTCTCCCTCCCCAACCGCAACGGCGGTGCCGTTGGTATTGCGTAAACCCTCGAGCATGAGTCGGTCGCCAACCGCGGATGGCACCCGGAGGCCGAATGCGGCGGTCTCACCGGCATCGACCCAGGGGCTGGCGTGCGCCGAGCCATCGTGGAACGCTTTGACGATCGGGGCGCAGGAGTCGACTTGAACGGCAACCATCCGGGGACGTTCAGCGCCGATCCAGCCGAGTTTTTCCATCTCGTCGAAGGCTTTGACCATCCCGATGAGACCCGTCCCGCCACCGGTCGGATAGACGACGACGTCGGGGAGCCGGCCCAGATCCCAGAACAGTTCGTAGCCCATCATCTTCTTTCCCTCGATCCGAAACGGTTCGCGCAGGGTGGCCAGGTTGAATGCCTCACCTGCTTCGCACCGTGATGCGACGATCCTTCCGGCGTCGGCGATGGTTCCATCCACCGTCTCCACCCTGGCCCCAAGCGCACGGGGTTCGTCGATGAGTGTCTGCGGGGTGGCCAGGGGGACAACTACCTCGACCTCGACTCCATGCAGCGCCCCGTAGGCGGCGGCAGCGCCCCCGGCGTTGCCGTTGGAGGGGAGGGCAAAATGCTTGAGCCCGAGGTCGACGGCTCTGGCCAGCGCAACCGCCATGCCCCGGGCCTTGAACGACCCGGTCGGGTTCTGCGACTCGTCTTTGATCCAAATATCCGGTCCGAGCCCGCGTGCACGGAGCAGGGGAGTTGCCCCTTCGCCCAGGGTCGGGGTGGCAGCACCACCGTCGGTGGGGAGAACCTCGTGGAAGCGGAACTGCCCGGGGGGACGACGTCTCAAGTCATCGAGAGAGGGGAGGGCCGGATGGTTCAGGTCGTAGCGGGCGAGGAGGGGCCCGGCGCACTCCCGGCATAGTGTCTGCGGCTCGCGGTGGCTGTGGCGGGTGGCGCAGTGCCCGCACTCGAGTGCGACGAAGTAGGGATTGGTCACCCGATGATCCTGCCAGATCAGACAGTCCGGGTCACCTTTTGCCGCTCCGAACACCCGAGTCGCCTGGTCATGTGTCACCAGGGTTACCGGGAGATTATCCAGGGCGTTCGGCATTGGCGGTCTAACGTTTTTCCGAAGTGCCGTCGATGTATCAGCATGCCCGTACCGTCAGGATTCCCTAGATGAATAATCGCTGGTGGCGCGAGGCCGTCTTCTATCAGATCTACCCGCTCAGCTTCAAAGACAGCGACGGCGATGGATACGGTGATCTGAAGGGGATCGAGTCGAAACTGGATCATCTCGAGTGGCTCGGCGTCGATGCGATCTGGCTTTCTCCCGTCTACGAATCACCGATGGCCGATTGGGGCTACGACGTAACCGATCACACCGCAATCGACCCGCTGTTCGGTGACATGGATGCCTTCGACAGTTTTCTCGGATCAGTCCACGGGCGGGGTTTGAGGCTGATCATGGATCTCATTTTGAACCACACGTCGGATCAGCACCCGTGGTTTCTCGACTCGAAGTCGTCCCCAGTCAGCCCGAAGCGAGATTGGTACGTCTGGGAACCCGGGACCGAGGACAACCCGCCCAACAATTGGGTGAGCGTGTTCAGCGGGCCGGCCTGGTCGTGGGACCACGCGACAGGGGAATGGTACCGCCACACCTACCTTCCTACCCAGCCCGACCTGAACTGGCGCAACCCCGACGTGGTCGAGGCGATGATGGGAGTCATTCGATTCTGGCTCGATCGCGGGGTGGATGGTTTCAGGGTCGACGCCGCCCATCAGATAATGAAGGACCCCGAGAATCGCGATAACCCGCCCACACCGCCCGGCTACGTCGACCCCTACAAAGAGATGGGGGAATACGGGAGGTGGATCCATCTCTGGGACCTCGGCCACGAAGATGTCCATGAGATCCACCGCCAGATCCGCAAACTCACCGACGAATACGAGCGGGGGATTCTGACAATCGGAGAGATTCACGAGTTCGATCCGAGCCGCTGGCTCAACTACTTCGGTTCGGACGACGAGCTGACCATGCCCTTCAACTACAACTTGATGGTCGCGGACTGGACGGCAGAGGCGGTGAGGAAAGCGGTCGAGAAGGTGGAAGCGGTGCTCCCCGAATGGGCATGGACCAACTGGACGATGGGGAACCACGATGAGGTTCGGATCGCAAGCAGACTGGGTGACGTTTCCGCGCGCCAGGCGGCCGTGCTGCTCACCACGCTTCGCGGCACCCCTTTCCTCTACTACGGGGACGGGGTCGGGATGCTGAACGGTTCTAACCAGGGCCGCGACCCGTGGGGTGACAATGTCTCCTTCCTGAGCCGGGACGGTTGCAGGACACCTATGCAATGGGACCCTTCTGAGCTGGTCGGGTTCAGCGAATCCACTCCGTGGATCCCGATAGGTCCTGAACCGGAGAAAAGAAACGTCGAGACGCAACGCTCTGAGCCTGAGTCGTTGCTTAATCTCTACCGCAATCTGCTGGCGCTGCGCAAGCAGCGGACTTCGTTGCGGGTCGGTGAGTATCGAAGTCTCGACTCACCCGATGACAATGTTCTCGTGTACCTTCGCTGGGTCGACGACGAGTCGACCAGTGTCGCGATCAACTTCGGCAGTGACGCCGTCCAGATGAATCGTCTCGGGGGCCCGCTATTTGCAGACGGCGCGTACGAACCGCATGGCAGCCTGGTCTTTCTCGGCCCCGGAGCGATCGCAATCTGGGACTCGACATCGCCTGAGCCCTCCGGTCCGTTATCTTCGTCGAGGTGACACATATGACTTCTCCCATAGGCTCAGACGGAGCCGACAGATGATCGAGCCCAGCGAACGCTTAAACACGTGGATGGATGGCTATGTGCACGCCTGGTCGACGAATTCACCCGAAGACATCGCTGCCCTGTTCACCCCCGATGCGGTGTACGACCCGCAGACGGCAGGAGGTGAGTGGGACGGAATCGAAGAGATCGTCGAACATTGGGTGGAGATCGGCGACGATCCCGATAACTGGGACTTCCAGTGGATCCCGATTGTCGAAGCCGGAGATCTGGCCGTGGTCGCCGGAAGCACGGTCTATCACACGCCGCCGATGACCTACCGCAACCTCTTCGTGATCAGATTCGACGAAGACGACAAGTGCTCCGACTTCACCGAGTGGTACATCGAGGAAGACCAGGCTTGACCCGAGGAGCTGCGCGGCCTGCGCCCTTGTCGCACCACTAACGTCTGGCCGTGACCTCTCGACAAGTCAACACCGCTTACGTCCTCGGAGGCGGAGGGAAGTGGGGTGCTGTCGAAGTTGGGATGCTGAAAGCGCTCGATGAGGCTGGGATCAAACCCGACCTGGTGCTGGGCACCTCGATCGGAGCATTCAACGGTTCGGTGATCGCGGAGCAACCGGGGACAGCTGGCGTCGAGCGACTTCGGGGTCTCTGGGAGGATATTTCGTCCTCCGGGCTGATGATGGGTAGTTTTTTCGAGCGGGCCCGAAGTGTCGCCTTGTTCCGTCCCGCGATGCAGCACGCGGGTGGTCTCCGGTCTTTGCTCCAGGACGTGCATGGCGCCGATTCCCGGATCGAAGACCTGGCCGTCCCCTTCCAGTGTGTGGCAGCATCTATCGAGAGGGCCGCCGAGCACTGGTTCGATCGCGGACCCCTGATCGACGCCTTGCTTGCCTCCTCAGCCATTCCTGCACTCTTCCCCCCCGTCGAGATCGATGGTGAGCACTTCTACGACGGCGGTCTCGTCAACTCCGTGCCCTTGGCCCGCGCGGTGGAAATGGGAGCAGCCCGTGTCTTCGTCCTCCAGGTTGGCCGCGTGGAGTCTGACTTGCGGCCCCCGAGGCGATTGCATGAGGCGGCTTTGATCTCCTTCGAGATAGCCCGGAGACATCGCTTCACCTCGACGATGGCCAACCTCCCTGAGGGGGTCGAAGTCCATGTGCTGCCCTCCGGGAATGCCCTCGACTTCGATGACCGCCGTCAGCTGCGTTGGAGCGAGTTGGGTGACACCGACGCCCTGGTCTCGGCGGGATACAACGCATCCGTCGACTACCTGGCAGCTCTCTAATGTCCCTTCCCCCCAGATGGCTACGCCGGGTCCTGATCGCCCCGGCGCTGGTCGTTGCCATCGTGGCGTCCTTGCTGACCCTGCCGCTGTGGCTCGTCGCCGCTGCCTTTGTCAGCCGCTATGTGCCGGGCAACTGGCGGATCTTGCGGATCCTCTGGTTCTTGTTCCTCTACCTGCTCGTTGAAGGCATCGCCCTGGTGGTGATGTTCGTGTTCTGGGTGATGTCAGGGTTTGGCTGGAAGCTGCGCTCGCCGTTCTCCCAACATGTCCACTACAGCCTGCTCGCCATGATGCTCGGAATCGTGGTGAACACCGCAAAGCGAACTTTCCGGTTGACGATCGCTCTGGAGGGCCCGCCTCCCACCTCGGGTCAGATCCGCACCCGGCCCGCCCTGGTTCTCTCCAGACACGCCGGTCCGGGAGACTCGATGCTGTTGATGGATGCGTTGTGCAATATCTATGACCGCGAGCCGAGAATCGTCCTCAAGGAATTCCTCCAGTGGGATCCTGCCGTCGATGTGATCCTGAACCGGCTACCGGCTTCGTTTGTCCCTCCGGGCCCTGGGGCCGGTGATGGAGGGGTGGTCGAGGCAATCCGCGAACTGGCTGAAACAATGGATGTCGACGATGCGTTCGTCATCTTCCCGGAGGGAGCGAACTACAGCATCGGAAGGGCGGAGAAGGCGATCCGCAAGCTCTACGAGATCGGAAGGCCCGATCTCGCCGAACGCGCCGGGATGCTGAAACAGACCCTTCCCCCGAAACCGAAAGGGGTGATGACTGCGCTCGCCTCCGCGCCGCTCGGGAGCGATGTCTTCCTAGTTGGCCATGCCGGCCTCGAGGGTTTCGTTACCGCTGGTGACATCTGGCGTGCGATGCCCATGGACACCAAGGTGGCGGTGCGGATCTGGCACTATCCGGCCGAACAGGTTCCCGGACCGGCCGAGCAGGAAGCCTGGCTCTACGACCGCTGGGCCGAAATCGACACCTGGATCAGCGGCCACCTGTCTGGCACCGGATAGAGGCTGTTTTCTGACAGGTTTTCGGCTAGAATGTCATTCAGGTAGAGAAAGTGTCATTTATGTCCACAACAACCAGGCTCGCTTCGAATGGACGGGTTGTGATCCCCATCGAGATTAGAGAAGCACTCGAACTGACCGCTGGCGAAGAGTTCGAGGTTGTCCTCGAGAAGAACGAGATCAGGTTGATCCCAAGGTCGTCGATCCTCGACTATGTGATGGACCACCTCCAATCCGGTATCGACGATCGATCACTTGTCGATGAACTGATCGACGAGCGTCGTCGGGAATCGTGAGTGTCCTCGACGCGTCCGCAGTTCTGGCGCTGCTGCAGAAGGAGCCCGGGGGTGGAGTCGTTGCCTCCCATCTCGCCGGTGCGAAAATCTCGACGGTGAACGCATCGGAGGTCGGCTCGAAACTCGTCGACGCCGGACTCACTGTAGGAGCCGCTCGGGCCACCCTGGGAGCACTCGGCATCGACCTCGTCGACTTCGATGTCAATCAGGCATGGGCGGTCAGCAGCCTCCGCTCCAGGACCCGAATCGCCGGCTTGCCGCTGGGCGATCGGGCCTGTATCGCCCTGGGGATGCATCTCAATGCCCCGGTGGTGACCGCCGACCGGAGGTGGCTCGACTTCGCTGACCTCGTCGAAGTGGTCCCCGTTCGCTAGAGCGGCGAGGTCGTCGGAAGCCAACCGGGACGTCTGGATTCGTAGTCCCTCAGATCCGACTCGAACTGGAGGGTCTCGCTGATCGGGTCCAGTCCCTGGAGCAGACGCGTGCGGGCATTCTCGTCGATGCGGAAGGTCTCGTCGAAGCCCTCGGCGACGACTGTGAGGTTCTCCAGGTCGATCACCAGAGTTTGCTGCGGGGAGACGGCCAAACCGGCGAGGCGGTTGACGGTTGCCTCGTCCATCTCCACCGGCAGGAGCCCGACGTTGACGGCATTGCTGCGGAAGATATCGGCGAACGAGGGTGCAACGACAGCCTCGAAACCCCAGTCGTGCAGTGCCCAGACCGCATGTTCCCGCGATGAGCCGCACCCGAAATTCCGTCCTGCGACCAGCACCGAGGCGTTGGCCCGGGCCGGCTCGTTCAAAACAAAATCCGGCCTGAGGTTTCCTTTCTCGTCCCTGGCCCAACTATCGAAGAGGAATTCGCCGTAGCCGGTCCGTTCGATCCGCTTCAAGAACTGCTGGGGGATGATCTGGTCGGTGTCGACGTCGGACCGCATAAGGGGAACCATCGTCCCGGTAATCGTCTTCACTGCCTTCATGACCATTCCCTCACATCCACGAAGTGCCCGGCTACTGCTGCCGCCGCGGCCATCGCCGGGCTGACCAGGTGGGTGCGGGCGTTCCTTCCCTGGCGGCCTTCGTAATTCCGGTTCGACGTCGAGGCGCACCTCGCCCCGGCGGGGATGATGTCGTCGTTCATTGCCAGACAGCTCGAGCAGCCTGCGTCGCGCCATTCGAAACCGGCGTCGGCAAACACCTTGTCGAGGCCCTCCTGCTCCGCCTGGATTTTCACCTGCATCGAGCCGGGGACGACGACCGCTGAAACCCGATCGTTGACCTGCTTGCCTGCGATCACACTTGCCGCAGCCCGGAGGTCCTCGATTCGGGCGTTGGTGCAGGAGCCGAGAAACACATGCTCGATCGGGATGTCGGTGATCGCCGTTCCGGGGGTGAGTGCCATGTATTCGAGTGCCCGCTCGGCCGCCTCCCGGATCGCCGGGTCGGAGAAGCTGGACGGCTCGGGGACGCCGCCGGTGACAGGAGAGCTCTGTGCGGGATTGACCCCCCAGGTCACGTAAGGCTCGAGATCGACTGCGGCGAGGTGGCGCACGGCGTCGAACCGGGCGTCACCGTCGGAGTGGAGGGTACGCCAGTGCTCCAGGGCTTCGTCCCATGCCGCTCCCTGTGGTGCGGCGGGGCGGCCCTTCAAATACGCAAAAGTGGTCTCGTCGGGGGCGATCATCCCGGCGCGGGCGCCGCCCTCGATCGACATGTTGCATACGGTCATCCGCTCTTCCATGCTCAGATTGCGCACAGCCTCGCCGCGGTATTCGATGACGTGACCCTGACCTCCGGCGACACCGATGCTGGCGATGATCCCGAGAATCAAGTCCTTTGCCGTCACCCCCGGTGGCAGGTCCCCATCGACTTCGATTGCCATCGACTTCGGCTTCTGCTGGCGGATGGTCTGGGTAGCCAGGACGTGCTCTACCTCCGAGGTGCCCACCCCAAATGCGAGGGCGCCGAACGCACCATGGGTCGAAGTATGGCTGTCTCCGCAGACGATGACCATCCCCGGCTGAGTCATCCCCTGTTCGGGGCCGACCACGTGGACGATTCCCTGTCGGGGGTCGTCGAGCCCGAAGAGCTGGATGCCGTGTCGGGCGCA
This sequence comes from Acidimicrobiia bacterium, assembly GCA_041748855.1. Classification (GTDB taxonomy): domain Bacteria; phylum Actinomycetota; class Acidimicrobiia; order Spongiisociales; family ZC4RG35; genus MA-ANB-1. The sequence continues at coordinate 4,981 of JBGTCK010000017.1, read as the reverse complement.
GTTGTCCTTCAGGGCGTCGACTTGTTTCTTGGCGAGGGGATCACGAATCCCCAGGCCGCGCCCAGTCGTCGGGATGGCATGATCGACGGTGGCCAGGGTCAACTCGGGGTGACGTACCGTGCGGCCGGCAAACTCGAGGCTGCTGAATGCCTGTGCGGAAGTGACTTCGTGAACGAGGTGGAGGTCGACGAAGAGCAGGGCAGGGTCCGGGCTGCCCACCGTGTGCTGGTTCCAGATCTTGTCGAACAGAGTTCCCGAGCTCATGAGCCCACTTTCTCGCTGGAGGAGACCATTTCGGCCACCCGGTTGCCTACTTCGCTGGTGGTGATGCCCATCTCCCCGGCCCGCAATGAGGGGAGGGACCCGGCGACAGACCCCACGGCCGACTCGATTGCCACCGCTGCCTCCTTCTCGCCGAGAGTGTCGAGCATCATTGCGGCGGCTCCAATGGCAGCGAGTGGGTTGATCTGGCCGGTGCCCTCGAATCCGGGGGCGGTCCCACCGATGGGCTCGAACATGGAGACTCCGGAAGGGTTCAAGTTCGCACCGGAGGCGATGCCCAATCCGCCCTGGATCGCCGCACCGAGGTCAGTGATGATGTCGCCGAACATGTTGTCAGTCACGATCACGTCGAAACGCGCCGGGTCTTCGACCATCCACAGGCAGGCGGCGTCGACGTGGGCATAAGAGGTTGAGACGTCGGGGAAGCCAGCACCGACCTCGTCGAAGACACGCTGCCATAGGTCCCAGGCGTAGGTGAGGACGTTGGTCTTGCCACAGAGGGTCAGATGTTTGCGGGGGCGGGTGGAGGCGAGCTCGAAGGCATACCGGACGCATCGCTCGACACCGAAGCGGGTGTTGACCGACTTTTGCACTGCAACTTCGAAGGCCGACCCCTTGGCGGTGAATTCACCTTCACCCGAGTACAGGCCCTCGCTGTTCTCTCTGACGACGACGAAGTCCACATCGTCCGCAGTGACGTTGGCGAGGGGGGAAGTGACGCCTTCGTGCAGCTTGACAGGGCGGAGGTTTATGTATTGGTCGAGTTCCCGTCGCAGCCGCAGCAGCACTTCTTGTTCGAGAATGCCCGGTTTGACTTCCGGGTGGCCGATCGCGCCAAAGAGAATCGCGTCGTGCCTCTTGAGGAAGCCGAGGTCTCCTTCGGTGAGTGTCTGGCCGGTTCGCAGGTAGCGCTCTCCGCTCAGTTCGAGATCGCCGTACTCGAGAGAGAACCCGAATCGGGACGCAGCCCCGTCGAGGACCTTGACGGCTTCGCCAACTACTTCCGGACCGGTCCCGTCACCGGGTACGATCGCCACCAGGTGGCTGTTCATCGGAACGACTCTGCCACACCTTCGAACATCTCCATCCCGGTGACGACATCGTCGACGATCGCCTTCAGTTGGGCCTCGGAGACTTCGCCCTGGACGTCTGCGGCCTTCTTCATGGTGAGGAAGGCCTTCTCGAACGCCGCCTGGTTGAGGTCGACGCCCATAGTCGCCAGGGAGTGCTTCAGCGCGGCCCGCCCGGAGTGCTTGCCCATGACGATCGACTTGCCGGAATGCCCGACCGACGCCGGGTCCATGATCTCGTAGGTCGACCGGTTGCGGAGCACTCCGTGCTGGTGGATCCCCGACTCGTGGGCGAAGGCGTTCCTACCGACAACTGCCTTGTTGTACTGGACCGGGAAGCCGGTCGCCTGGGAGACCATCTGGGAGGTTTCGTATAGCCGGGTCGCGTCCAATCGGGTCTCCACGCCGTAGACATCGGAGCGGACCCGCAGTGCCATCACCACTTCTTCGAGCGAGGCATTGCCGGCACGCTCCCCGATTCCGTTGATTGTCGCCTCCACCTGGCCAGCGCCAGCCTCGACGGCAGCGAGTGAGTTGGCGACGGCGAGACCGAGGTCGTTGTGACAGTGCGTGGAGACAGTGACCTCGTCGTGGCCGGCTTTCACCTCTGATACGACGCGGCGCACCAATGCTCCGTAGTCGCCGGGTGTGGCGAAACCCACTGTATCGGGGACATTGATGGTGGTGGCACCGGCGTCGACAGCAGTGGTGAGCACTCGCATCAAGAAGTCGGGGTCCGACCTGGTGGCGTCCTCTGCGGTGTATTCGACGTCGTGGGTGTAGTCGCGTGCCCGTCCCACCCCGGTCTTGACCGCCACGAGGACTTCTTCTTCGCTCATCCGCAGCTTGTGCTCCATGTGGAACTGTGAGGTGGCCAGAAAGATATGGAACCGGGGGCGGTTGGCATCCTTGATGGCCTCCCACGTCCTATCGACGTCGGAGACACTTGTCCGGGCCATCGCCGCGACCACCGGCTGGTCGAGCTGGCGGGCAATTCGCTGGACGGCTTCGAAATCGCCGTCGGAAGAGACCGGGAATCCGGCCTCGACGACATCGACTCCGAGCAATTCGAGTTGAAGTGCGATCCGCAGCTTCTGGTCGGGATTGAGAGCGATGCCGGGCGCTTGCTCGCCATCTCTCAGGGTTGTGTCAAATACTGTTAGGTGTTTCATTCGGGCTCTCCTTGAATCTTTGGTGTCGGGTTGGTTCGCCGGTCGGCCCGCGTCGGGCTTTCCGGCTAGAGAATTCGAATGAGACCGAGAATGGAGTGAAAGCGGCTCACCGCGAGATCCCCGAGACCGCAGCCGGACGGACGGCCGACAGCTTCTTCATCGCGATCCGGCCCGACTTCACCAGGTCGATTATCCCGAACGGGGTCATGTGGTCGATGAACGACTGCAGGTGCTCGGGATTGCCGGCGACCTCGAAGGTCATCGAGTCAGCGCCGAGGTCGACGACCCTCGCCCCGAAGAGGGCTGCAGTGTCACCTACGGCGCCGCGGTCGGCAGCGGCGGAGGTCACCCGGGCCAGCATTACCTCGGAAACGACGGCGGTGGAACTGTCGAACTCGTACACCTTGATCACGTTGACCAGTTTGTGCAGTTGCTTCTGGAGCTGTTCCACTTCAGGAGCGTCGGCGACCAGTGTGATCCGGGAGCGACCCTCGATGTGGGTGGGGCCAACAGCCAGGGAGTGGATATTGAAGCCGCGATTGGAGAACATGGCAGCGACCCGTGCCAGGACACCGGGTTTGTCTTCGACGACAACGGAAATGGTGTGTTTCATTGCAGGTCTTCCGGGCCGGTGATCACATCGTCGTTCGAGCCGCCTGCGGGGACCATGGGGAAGCACATCTCATCGGGGTCGACGACAACCTCGATCAGGACGGGGCGATCGTCGATGGCCAGCGCCTTTTCGATGGTGACGTCGATGTCAGAGGGGTGGGTGACTCTCATCCCGACACAACCCATTGCCTCGGCAAGAGCAGGGAAGTCGGGGATGTCGGTGGGCATGACGCTGGCGGAGAGCCGTCCTCCGTAAAAGAGGGTCTGCCACTGCTTCACCATGCCAAATCCACCATTGTTGAAGACGACCACCTTGATCGGGATCTTCTCGACTGCTGCGGTGATCATTTCCTGAGAAGTCATCTGGAAACAACCGTCGCCGTCGAGTGCGATGACAGTTTCGTCCGGGCGGGCGACTTTGGCACCAACCGCCGCCGGGAGCGAGAAGCCCATGGTTCCCGAGCCTCCTGAGTTGATCCAGGAGCGGGGGCGGCTGAATCCCCAGAACTGTGAGGCCCACATCTGGTGTTGGCCGACACCGGCGGTCACCACCGCGTCGCCTCCGGTGAGGGAGTGGAGACGCTCGATGAAGTGTTGGACCTTGATCGGTCCGTCTTCATGCTGTTCGTAGCGAAGAGGCTTGTTTGCCTTCCACCCGCTGATCAACCCGGTCCAGTAGCGACGCTCGGGCGCGGGGGAACCGGCCCGCATCGCTTCGGCGCGCTCGTTCAGGCTGGCCAGGATGACCTTGGCGTCACCGACGACGGGAACGTCTGCCTTGCGGATCTTTCCGATCTCTGCGGGGTCGACATCGATGTGGATGACCTTGGCACCCGGGGCGAAGGCATCCACTTTCCCGGTGACCCGGTCGTCGAAGCGGGCGCCAACCGCGATCAATGTGTCACTTTGCTGGATCGCCATGATTGCCGCGTAGACCCCGTGCATCCCGGGCATTCCCAGGGCTAGAGGGTGATTGTCGGGAAAAGCGCCTCGTGCCATCAGCGTGGTGGTTACGGGGATGTTCATCTGCTCGGCGAAGCGGAGTAGTTCCTCCGATGCTCCGGCGGCGATGACCCCGCCCCCCACGTAGAGGACCGGCCTTTCGGCAGCCTCGATCATCTCGATTGCTGCTTTGATCTGCTTGGGGTGGCCGTTGTATGTGGGCCGGTAACCGGGAAGCCCGGCCAGCGTCGGCTCCGTCCACTGTGTCAGCTGGTTGAGGATGTCCTTGGGGATGTCGATGAGCACGGGCCCGGGCCTGCCGGTCGAGGCGAGGTGGAACGCCTCGTGGACGATGTCGGGGATACGGTCGGCGTTGTCGACCAGATATGCATGTTTGGTGCAGTGCATTGCGAGGCCGGTGGTATACGCCTCCTGGAATGCATCGGATCCGATGGAGCTGCTGGCGACCTGGCCGGTGATGGCGACGAGGGGAGTGGAGTCCATCATTGCGTTCTGAAGCGGGGTGATCAGGTTGGTTGCCCCCGGTCCCGAAGTCGCCCAGGTGACTCCAACACGACCGGTTGCCATGGCGTATCCCTCGGCCATGTGCCCGGCCCCCTGCTCATGACGCGCCAGAACGTGGCGAATAGGACTGTCGAGCAGGGGGTCATATGCAGGGAGGATTGCACCTCCGGGCACACCGAAAATGACCTCGACACCCTCGTATTCGAGGCTGCGGAGAAGTGAATGTGATCCGGTGAAGTTTTGGTTGCTCATAAGGGTAAGAAAAAACCCTCCGGGCGGAGGGTTGGGCACACACAGACGTCTGTATGTGCCTAGTCGATAAGAATTACGAGGGCGATAGACGTGTTTGACATGTGCAGTAGCAGTAAACACCTGTCC
>JBGTCK010000016.1:0-1551 GCA_041748855.1 Acidimicrobiia bacterium | reverse complement strand
GGAGGTTCGGGGGTTCTTCATTTAGCCCAGGGCGTTTAGAACGCGACGCTGGACCGAGAAAGCCTACATAGTGGCTACCTGCTCCTGCGGGATCTAACCCTGTTCAAAACGAGCTGGTGGAGAAGTAAACTTTTCGCGATTTGATAGCGTCCCGCGGTTTGGTGTATGTAGGTGAATCTCTCAGCGATGCTGCCGTCGGGGGTTTAGCCGGCGGCGGGTAGCTGGTTCACCTCCTTGTCTGGTTGATCTTGGCTCATCGTGTGGATGAGCGCCATTGATTCTTCGCTGAGGTAGCGGCGGTCGGTGACTTGCCATTCGTCGTGTTGTTCGGCGAGGATGGATCCGACGAGGCGGAGGATGGAGTTGTCGTCGGGGAAGATGCCGACGACGTCGGCTCTCCTTTTGATTTCTCGCATCAGCCTTTCTAGGGGGTTGGTGGACCAGATCTTCTTCCAGTGGGGTTGGGGGAATCCGGCGTACGCGGTGACGTCGGCTTCTGCTTCCAGTAACAGGTCGGAGACGGCGCCATGTCGTTCTCTGAGCATGTCAGCGACCAGCCGCAGCTGGTCACGTGTCGATGCCGGGTCGGGTTGGGCGAAAACGGTCCGGACGGTGGCTGCGACCATTTCGGCGTGGCCTTTAGGCACTCGAGCCAACAAGTTACGCATGAAATGGACCCGACACCGCTGCCAGGCCACACCCGAGAAGGTCTTACGGATGGAGTTGGTCAACCCGGTGTGAGCGTCTGAAATCACCAACACCACCCCGTGGAGGCCTCGTTTGCGGAGACGACGCAGGAATTGGGTCCAGAACACTTCGTCTTCGGTGTCGCCAACATCGAGGTCCAACACCTCCCTGTTTCCGTCCGCTGCCACCCCGGTGGCCACGACAACAGCCCTTGAGACAACCCGGTGGTCTTTTCGGCCGTGGAGATAGGTGGCATCGACGAACACGTAAGGGAACTCGACGTGATCGAGGCTCCGGTCCCGGAACGCAGCAACCTCGGTGTCGAGCTGCTCACAGATCCGGGACACCGTCGACTTCGAAATCCCCGATGAAACACCAAGAGCCCGCACCAGGTCATCGACCTTACGAGTCGAGGTGCCGGTCACATAGGCGGTCATGATCACCGCCCACAACGCCCGATCCACCCGACGTCTCGGTTCGAGCAGCGAAGGGAAGAACGCACCCTCGCGCACCTTCGGAATCCGCAGTTCGACATCCCCAGCCGGGGTCGACAACACCCGAGGGCGGGTCCCGTTGCGTTGGTTCGTCCTCGTCTCGGTTCGCTCATGAGGTTCGGCGCCGATCGCCTCAGTCAGCTCAGCGTCGATCAACTCCTGAAGAGCCTTCTCCACCAGGTCACGGAACAAAAACCGGACCTCATCACCGCCAAGCTCGGCAACGAGCTCAGCCAATCGGGCATCATGGCTTCGGGCCATCGTTGGTCTCCTTTCGAGTCCACTCGCTATGAACTCGCTGAGGATTCCACGGTGGCCCGCTCAGGTCACGGACCCCTACCTATTTACACCACTTCATGGGACGTGAACC
>JBGTCK010000015.1:0-27506 GCA_041748855.1 Acidimicrobiia bacterium | reverse complement strand
ATGCACCGGCACACCGCCGAGTCGGCCCCCGAGCCTCTGATCTGGCAGTAGATGTCCTGGCTGCGGGCGAAATCGACCAGGTCTTTCACCACGAGGAAATAGCCGGCAAACCCGAGCCGGGCGATGATGTCGAGCTCGTGGCCGAGCCTCCGCCTCGCTTCGGGGCTGATCCCGTCATCGGAGCCCGGATAGACGTCGCGCGCCCCTTCCCAGGTAAGTGCGGTGAGGTATTCCATTTCGTCCCGGAAATGCCCCGGCATCGGGAAGTCGGGGAGCCGGGGTGCCATGAGACCGAGGTCGAAGGCAAGCCGCCTTCCCAGCTCGGCACTCCTCGCCACAGCCCCGGGATAACGCCGGAACCGAACTTCCATCTCCTCGGCGGTCTTCAGATACCTCTCGTCGGATGCAGGACGGAACCCATCTGCCACCACAAGTGGCCGCCGCCCCCCGATCGCGGCAAGCACCTCGGACAGGTAGGCGTCGGAGCGCTGGTGGTAGTGGACCTGGTTGGTGGCCACGGTCGACACCGAGAGCCGGGATGCCACTTCCCAGAGGAGATCGTTCCTGCCATCGTCCTCGGGCATGGCGTGGTGCCACATCTCGACGTGGAGCCGGGTGCCGAAGATGTCCTGGAGACGGGATACCTCCCTTATCGCCGCCGACAGGTCGCCCCGTGCCGCCGCCCGCGGGACCGCTCCGGCGTGACATCCGGTGAGGGCATGAACATCGGGGTCGGCAGCGGCTTCGGCGAGGTCGTCCCGGGAGTACACCGGGTGGTCTTTCTCCCCTCTGAGCTGGGCCCTCGTCACGAAACGGGAGAGGGAACGGTACCCCGAAGGAGACCCGGCGAGCAGCACCAGATGGTCCGACTCGGGGAGATCGACGGGTTTGGTCCCGTGGGCTCGAACACTCCGGCCCCGGCGCAGCCGCCCCTGTCCTCCCTTGCTCCGTGTGTACCTGGCTGCATCCCATTCTTCGGCTTTCCCCAGGGGGTCGCCGCCGTCCACGACTCCGTCCTCGAACCCGACCTCGACCCCGTAGATGACCGGGAGTCCTGTCGCCTGCGCCGCCTGCCAGAACCGGGACACCCCGTAGAACCCGTCGTGATCGGTCACGGCCAACGCCTCATAACCCAGGTCGACGGCACGCTCCACCAGATCCTCGGGATGGGACGCTCCATCGAGGAACGAAAAGTTGGTGTGGCAATGGAGCTCCGCGTAACCGGTCACCCGTCCCACTATATCGAACATATGTTCGATATAGTCCGGGATCTCCTGTTGAGTGCAACGTGCCACCTGCCGAAGAGGTCGAAGCTATATGAAGGCAATCCGAAGAACAATGTCATCGGCCGAGAGGTTGGCGATCTCGACTCCCCCAACGCGGAATCGATATGTCGACCTGCTCCGGGCCTTTTCGATCCTGGTCGTTGTCTACGGACACTGGTTGATGGCGGCACCCGAGGTGATCGGCGGCGAGATCAGGATCGGCCATGCCCTCACCGACATCCCGTGGACCAGGGGTTTGACCTGGGTGCTCCAGGTGATGCCAATCTTTTTCTTCGTCGGCGGCTACTCCAACGCCCTCGGACTGCGCGCCGCTCGCCGCAAAGGCACCGAATACAGTCAGTGGCTGCGTGACCGTCTCCGTCGCCTGATCGTCCCGGTCCTGCCGGTGCTCGCCCTCTGGGCCCCGGGCGCCTGGCTCGCAGTCACCTCAGGTGTCGACAGTGAGCTGGTCAGGGTCGGCTCGCAGGCCGCCCTGGTCCCTGTGTGGTTTCTGGCCACCTACGTCGTGGTTGTGGCGATGGCGCCGATCACGCTCTGGATGTGGGAGAAGATCGGGCTTGGCGCTTTCCTCGTTTTCGCGATTGCGGCCGCCGCTGTCGACGTTGCCTACATCGGCTATGACATCGACCCGGTCCGCTGGCTGAACTACCTGTTCGTTTGGAACGCTGTCCACATCCTCGGATACGCCTGGGCCGATGGACGGGTCCGCGACTTGCCCCACCGAACCTCGATCGCCATCGGCGGGTTTCTCTCCCTGGCGGCCCTGATCATCCTCGGGCCGTACCCGGTGTCGATGGTCGGGTTTGCCGGCGAGGCAATCACCAACTCCAACCCGCCGAAAGTCACTCTCGTCGCCCTTGCCGTCTTCCAGTTCGGCCTGGCGATGTTGTTCGAGGGCCCGGCGCGACGCTGGCTCGATCGGGTCAAGGTGTGGACCCGGGTGGTTGCAGTCAACGGATCGATCATGACCATCTATCTCTGGCACCTCACCGCAATGGTGGCCGTGGTTGGTGTCCTGCTGCTGTTCGGCGGATTCGGCCTCGGCTTCGAGGTAGGGACCTGGCAGTGGTGGATCACCCGGCCGTTGTGGCTCGCCTTCATGTCGATTGTGCTTCTCCCTTTCATGGTCGCCTTCGGCAAGTTCGAACGGCCCCGCACCGACAACCGACCGGCCCCACCGGTGTGGAAACCTCTGCTGGCAGCTCTTGCGGTATGCGCAGGCTTGGGGATGCTCGCCTCGGGCGGGATCGCCGACGCCGACGGGCTCAACGTCGTTGCCCTTCTCCTCCCCCTGGCCGGGGTGGTGGCCGGCGGGGTCATCGGTGCCGGCCGCTGGGAGAGAAAACAGCAGGAATCGGAGAAGACGCCGGTCTAGCCTGGCCCCCGTGGCGATCATCATTCGTAATGCACGACCCGACGACATCGAGTTGCTCAAGGAGGCGCTATACATCTCCGTCGTTTGGGACGACGAGGAACCATCGAGCTTCGAACAGGTGGTCGGCCATCCCGAGTTGGCGCAGTACTGGGAGAACTGGGGTCGGCCCGGAGACCTCGGGGTCGTTGCCGAACGAGACGGTCAATACGTCGGCGCTGCCTTCGGGCGGTTGTTCACCGAAGATCGGCCCTCGTTTGGGTTTGTCGACGAGCAGACCCCTGAGGTCGGCATCGGAATCATCGAAGGTGAACGTGGGAAAGGCCTGGGCCGGCAGATGATGCTGCAATTGGAGGGCCTCTATCGGGAATTTGGCTCCCGCAGGCTCAGCCTCAGCGTGAATTTCACCAATCCGGCACGCCACCTCTACGAGTCACTCGGTTATGCCGAGGTCGGCCAGGATGAGAACAGCGCGCAGATGGTGAAGGACCTGAGCTAGTACCGTCCTGGGCAGGAGGAAACCATGTCTTCAATTACCAAGACCATCCGACTTTCCGGCCAGGCCGACGGGTCGATCGAAGACGCGGTGCGCACCGTCCTGGCGCGCGCCGCCAGCACGATCAGCGACATCCAGAGGTTCGAGATCGTCAAGGTCGGCGGGAAGGTGGACAACTCCGGTGCCCCCACCCTGTTCACAGTGACCCTCGACATCACGTTCGGGATCAAAGACACAGTCGAACACGAGTAATGACCAAGACCCTGATAGTGGCGGTTGCTACTGCCGTTTCGATTGCCCTGATGTGGGTTGGTGAGAACGTCTTTGCCGCGGCCCGCCTCGAGTCCGGATCCCCCACTGTGATACCGCTGGGTCGGATCTACCTGGGTACTTCGATGTTCTTTCTCTCGGGCGCGGTGTTTGCTGTCATCTTCCTGATCCGCGCCCGACGCGACCGGCGGATCGGGTATCTGGTGCCGGCAGCGGTGGCCCTCGGGACCATGACTGCACTGCCGCTCCTCTGGTATGCCGGAGCGTTCAGTCTTCCAACATGGCTGCACTGGATTGCTTCGCCCTACATCCAGGGCGCCGTGCCCTTTGCGCTGGGAGTCATACTCGTCAACCTGATCTGGCGCGCCACCGCACCCGAACCTGTCGGGGAGCCGACCTGAACGTCGCCCCTCCCCCGCGTAACCTCGGGAACGGGATCTACCAGATCCCGGCTCCTCTGCCGTTCAAGTCGCCCCCGTTCGTCAACACATACGCGGTCGAATCGGGCGACGGGCTGCTGCTTTTGGACTGCGGCACCGATTGGAAACCGGGGCGGGAAGCTATTCGCGACGGCTTCGCGGCTCTCGGGCTCTCCGAAGACGCAGTGCACACCCTGGTGGTCTCCCATCTCCATCTCGACCATGTCGGGATGTCGAGACGGCTCATCGACGAGTGGGGATGTGAGTTCGTGATGCACGAACGTGCCGGAAAGCTGGTCGACTCCTACAACGACACTGCGGGCTTCATCGAAAACTTGGTTCAGATCGGACACAGCCACGGTGTGCCCCGTTCGATTCTCGATGCGATCTCCGATTTCAGCAGGGCCGACTACATGCCGGATATCTATCAACCGCATCGCACCGTTGTCGACGGAGAAGAACTGGACCTTGGTGGCGGCCGGGCTCTTACAGTGATCCACACCCCGGGTCACGAACCGAGCCACATCTGTCTCCGCGACACCAAGACCGGTGTCACTTTCAGCGGCGACCACGTGCTCCCCCGGATCTCCCCTGTGATCATGTACGACGGCGTGCTAGACGACCCTCTCGGCGAATACCTGGACTCGCTGCACAAGCTGGTGCAGATGGACATCGGAATCACCTACCCCGCCCACGGAACCATCATCGACCAGGGCGACGAACGAGCCCGCCAGATCCTGTTGCACCACGATCGCCGGCTTCTCGATATGGCCGAACTGGTCCGTGAGGCTGACACCACCGCATGGGAGGTGATGGTCAGCTCGTTCCGGCCCAATCTGGACCCGCTGCAGATGCGGCTCGCGTTTCTCGAGACCATCTCCCACCTCGAGCACCTCCGCATCGCCGGACGCATCCAACATGTCTCGCGGAACCAGGTGACGGTCTACACCGGCTAGTGCCCACTCAAGCCATCCAGGCGACGATCGCCGCTCCTGCGGCAAAGGCAAGGAGCCAGCTCGCCAACGACCCGACGAGGACATATTCGGGGGCGATCTGTTTCGGAGACGATGAGATCTCGGGGAAGCGAAGGATGCTCTTCGCCGCGACCACGATTCCCGCAGCAGCCGCCTGGCCGGAGATGACCAGTACATAAACGAGGAGACGTTCCAGGATCCCGATCCAGCGGCCCGCCCGGTTGGTGTCTTTGGGAGTCTCCACCCGGACCAGGCGCAGCACCAGGCGCACCACCCAGTTTGCCGGCACCGTGAGCAGAACTGCGACCGCGGTCGCGACAACAACCTCGGTCATTCGGCTGCTCGCGGCCGGTACCCGAGCACGGCGAGGATTCCGTGGTTTTGCAGCCTCCGGCTCACCGAGCTCTGGCTCAGTCCGACCTCTCTCGAGATTCCGGTCTGGTTGGTGCCTTCGATGTGGAGGCGGGCGATCTCGAAGTCGACTTCGTCCCACCCGGCGGTGATGTGGTCACGGGAGACGAGATAGGCGTTGATCAGGTCTTCACTGCCGTCGCCTGTCTTCACCAGGGTCCTCACCGACCGGGGCACTGCGTTCGACGACTCCGACTTCTTGACCTCATCGATTGCCTCCCGAGCCCGCCACCAGCAAGGCCCGTCCTGGCCGAAGGGAGGTTCTTGGGGCACCATGTCGAGAGTGCCCCACCCGATCCCGATGCGGACATCGACCGAAGGCAGCAAGGCCAGACGGATCTGGAGAGTCGCCGAAATCGCCGACTGAACATCTTGAAACAGACCCTGGAATTCGTCACCGATGGTCATCCGCAAGGGCTGGACTGCGGAGGCCACCGTGTTACCCCGGATCATTGCTTTGTCGAGGAAGTGCTGGAGTTCTTCACGGTCACCAGTTTGCCGGGAGGCTATGACATCCCCGACCAGAGCTGCAAAGACCTTATGCGTCATAGATGCAAGTCTATCGAACTTGCGCTTTAAGCGCAAGAGTTCTGTTTATGCGTCTTCCAGCACTACCGCGACCGCGAACTCCCCGTCGTCGTAGGCAACCGCGCTCCCCCGTGCTGCCTCGAGGAGGTCGCGCTCCGCGGCCTGCAATGCCTCGATATCTTTCCGGGACGCCGTGACCTGAAGGGAAGAGACTCCGGTGCGCATCGAGGTCCTGGCATCCGACTTGGCCCGCCGCACTGCGGTGAGGACCTCGCTGGTCACTGCCAGCACCCTCGCATCGCCGGTGAGCCCGGCAAACTCGTCAGGGGAAGGCCATGGAGCGCGATGAACCGACCCCTCCCGCCACCACGACCAGACCTCCTCGGTGACGAAAGGCAGGAACGGCGCAAACAGCCTGAGATAGACACTCAATGACAGCTGCAGCGCCGCGTGTGCCGACGCGGTGTCCCCACCTTCTCCGTAGGCACGGCCCTTGACCAACTCCAGGTAGTCGTCGGTCCACGTCCAGAAGGAGGCCTCCGCCACTTCCAGAGCACGGGCGTAGTCGAACTTCTCGAAGGCGGCTGTCGCCCGGTCGACGACGTCGCTGAGCCCGGCAAGCATCGAGCGGTCGATTGGCTCTGTGATGAGTTCCGGGTCGGCATCGTCTCCGAACCCGAGGGCAAAACGGGAAGCGTTGAGGATTTTCACGGCGAGTCGCCGACCGATCTTCATCACCCCGAAGTCGACAGCGGTATCGGTTCCGGGCCGTCCGTTGCATGCCCAATAGCGCACTGCCTCCGACCCGTACTCTTCGATCAGCGGGATCGGGGTGACCACGTTGCCTATTGACTTCGACATCTTCTTCCGGTCGGGGTCGAGGATCCAGCCGTTGATGGTGGCGTGGCCCCAGGGGAGTTGATCGTGCTCGTAGTACGAACGGAGCAAGGTGGAAAACAGCCAGGTCCTGATGATTTCGGGACCCTGGGGCCTGATGTCCATGGGAAACACCCGTGCGAACAGATCGGGGTCGTCGTCCCAATGGCCGGCGATCTGCGGCGTCAGCGACGAGGTCGCCCAGGTGTCCATGATGTCGCGGTCACCGATAAAACCGCCGCGCTGGCCGCGCTGCTCCTCGCTGAATCCCGGCGGCGCCTGCGAGGTCGGGTCGACCGGAAGCGAAGCCTCGTCGGGGATGATGACCCGGTCGTAGTCGGGAATCCCCTCGTCATCGAGGTGGTACCACACCGGGATTGGCACCCCGAAGAACCTCTGGCGGGAGATCAACCAGTCGCCGTTCAGGCCCTCGACCCAGTGCTTGTAGCGGACTCCCATGAAATCGGGCACCCAGTCGAGACGCTCACCCAGCTCGAGGAGCTTCTTGCGCAGGTCGTCCTCGCGGCCACCATTGCGGATGTACCACTGGCGGCTGGAGACGATCTCGAGGGGACGGTCGCCCTTTTCGTAGAACTTGACCGGGTGGCTCACCTGCTTCAGTTCGCCTTGGAGGTCACCCGACTCCTCGAGAAGCTCAGCCATCTTCTTACGCGCCTGGTTCGGGTAGAGGCCGGCGATCTGCTCGTAGACCGCTCGGCCTGCTTCGCTCTCGATCCATTCGGGAACCTCAGTCTGGAAGCAGCCGTTCTGCTTGATCACAGCCCGTGTCGGCAGATCGAGCTCCCGCCACCAGGTGACATCGGTCGTGTCTCCCCAGGTGCAGATCATCGCAATACCGCTCCCTTTGTCGGGCTCGGCAAGCTCGTGGGCGACGACCGGCAGCTCGACGCCGAACAGTGGCGAAGTGACCGTGGAGCCGAACAAGCCCTGGTAGCGGTCGTCGTCGGGATGGGCAACGAGGGCCACACAGGAACAGACGAGCTCAGGGCGGGTGGTCTCGATGAACAGCTTCTCCCCGTCGGGTCGGTGGAACGCAACCCGGTGATAGGTGCCAGGTCTCTCCCTGTCCTCAAGTTCGGCCTGGGCGACCGCGGTCTTGAAGTCGACGTCCCACAACACCGGTGCATCCTGGGTGTAAGCCTCACCGCGCTCGAGGTTGGCGAGGAAAGCCTTCTGGCTGGTCCGCTGGCTGTGATCGTCGATGGTTGCATAGCTCTGGGTCCAGTCGACGGAGAGGCCCAGGGTCCGCCACAGGTGTTCGAACACCTTCTCGTCCTCTTCGGTGAGGCCGTGGCAGAGCGCGATGAAGTTGCGTCGGCTTATCGAAATCGGTGGTTCGGGGGGCTCCGGAGGCGGAATGAAGTCGGGGTCATAGGGAAGGGAGGGATCACATCGCACCCCGAAGAAGTTCTGCACTCTCCGCTCGGTGGGCAGGCCGTTGTCGTCCCAGCCCATCGGGTAGAACACCTCCTTGCCTGACATCCGCCGGTATCTGGCGACTGAGTCGGTCTGGACGTATCCGAATACCGATCCCATGTGCAGCGACCCGGACACGGTCGGCGGGGGGGTGTCGATGGCGAAGATCTCGTCGCGGGTCTTGGAACGGTCGAAGCGGAAGGTGCCGTCTGACTCCCAACGGGAATCCCACTTCTCTTCGAGGCCTTCCAGACCTGGCTTTTCGGGTATGTTTCGGGTCATTGAAGGTCAAGGGTAACGGTCTTCCTTGCCTGATCGGTATCCCATCATTTTGCTACCCGTCGGGTTCGGGTTACTGTGTCGTCTCACATGACCGCCCTGTTTGTCTCGCTGCATCATCACCACCCCTCGCGGGTCGGTTGATGCTGCTCTGAACCACAAACAGACATAAAGCACACGCCGACCGGGATGGTCGGCGTTTTTGTCTTAGCTGCTGGCCAATCCCACTTCGAAAGGCCAGAAAATGAGCAGCAACGACCAGATCCACCTCGCAGTCCCCAAGGGGCGCATCCAGCAAGGCGTCTTCGACTTGCTCGCCGACGCCGGCATGCAGCTGCAGGCGGGAACCCGCGGCTATAGGCCGACACTGTCCATCCCCGGCTACGAGGTGAAGCTGCTCAAGCCGCAGAACATCGTCGAGATGTTGATGGCTGGATCACGGGACATCGGGTTCGCCGGGGCCGATTGGGTCTCTGAGCTCGACGGTGACCTCATCGAGTTGCTCGACACCGGCCTCGACCCGGTGCGGATCGTCGCCGCAGCTCCCTCCGAACTGCTCGAGTCCGGCCAGCTCCCCCGGCGTCGGCTGGTGGTCGCCAGTGAGTACGAGCAGCTGACCAAACGCTGGATCGAGCGGAACAGGTTGGACGCAGTGTTCCTCCGTTCGTACGGAGCCACCGAAGTGTTCCCACCCGAAGACGCCGATGTGATCATCGACAACACGGCCACTGGCTCCACACTTGCTTCGAACGGGTTGGAAATCATCGACGAGCTGATGCAGTCCTCCACCCGTCTCTACGCCAGCCAGGGCGCTCTCGACCGACCCGGTGCCAAGACCCGGACCGAGAGCTTCATCATCTCGTTGAAGTCGGTGCTCGACGCCCGGACCCGGGCGATGATCGAGCTCAACGTCCCTAACGAGTTCCTCGAAGCCGTGATTGAGATCCTCCCCAGAATGAGGGAGCCCACGGTCGCCCCCCTGCACGGCGATCAAGGGATGGCAGTCAAGGCTGCCGTGCCCCGGATGGCACTCCCCGACCTCATCCCCCTCCTCAAAGAGCGTGGCGCCACCGACATCGTCGTTAGCCGCCTGGAGCAGATCGTCCCATGATCGAGCCGTACCAACCGCCTGCCGTCGGCAACGACATCGACCTCGACCTCTCCCGGAACGAAGGCAGGCCGGTCGACCCCGACCTGCTCGCCAGGGTGGCGACCACGGCAGGCATTGCCCACCGCTACCCGGACACGTCGGCGCTGCGCGACGCAATTGCCGACCTGCGCGGAGTGGCCCTTGAGAGGGTCCTGATCACTGCCGGAGGTGACGATGCCCTCTTCCGAAGTTGCGCCGCCCTTATCGGGCCCGGGACCCGGGTGGTGACCACAACTCCCACTTTCGAGATGGTGACCCGCTATGCCAGCCTCCACCAGCCCGACCTGGTCGAGTTGCCATGGAAGGGCAGAGCGTTCCCACTCGGGGCCGTGATCGCCGCCGGAGCTGACGGGGCGGTGTGCATCGTGGTCTCCCCGAACAATCCAACAGGTGAGGTGATCGCTGCCGCCGACCTGACCGCACTGGCCGATGCCTACGAATTTGTCGTGCTCGATGGCGCCTACACCGAGTTCGCCGATGTCGACCTCACCGACGCCGCGCTGTCGCTCCCCAACGTGTTGCTCATCCGCACACTGTCCAAGGCCTGGGGCCTGGCCGGTCTCCGGGTTGGATACCTGTTGGGCGAGCCGGCCACGGTCAAACGGATCGCCGCATACGGGAACCCGTATCCCGTATCGCGGATCTCTCTTGCAGTCGCCGCCGAGCGGATCCGCTCCAATGACGGTGTCGATGCCTATGTGGCCGAAGTGAAACGGGAGCGGGCCCAACTGATCGGGTTCCTCCAGAGCACCGGCCTGTCCCCGATTCCATCCCAGGCGAACTTCGTCTACTTCGAGGTTGCCGACCCACAAACGATCGCCGCCGACCTTGCCGCCACCGGGATCGCCGTAAGGACCTTCCCGGGACGAGGCGGCCTGGAAGAGGCGGTCCGGATCACCCTTCCGGGCGCCGCCGACGAATACGACCGACTTGTCGACGCACTGGCTTCGACACTCAAAACGAAAGCAATGGAGTTGAACCCATGAGCAGGAGACAAGAACTGAGCCGCAAGACCCTGGAGGTCGAAATCACAGGAACTCTCGACCTTGACGGGACCGGGACATCCAAGGTCGACACCGGGCTCGGGTTCCTCGATCACATGCTCACCGCCCTGTCGAAGCACTCCGGAATCGACCTCGAGATCACGGCCCGCGGCGACACCGAAGTCGACGACCACCACACCGTCGAAGACTGTGCCATCACCATCGCCGAAGCTTTCGACCGTGCCCTCGGCGACCGGGCGGGCATCGTCCGATTCGGCAGCGCCTATGCGCCTCTCGACGAGTCGCTGGCGCGTGCCGTGGTCGACCTCTCGGGGCGGGGGTGGCCCGAGGTCCGCCTCGACTTCACACGCGAGCGGATTGGCGATGTTGCCACCGAGAACATCACCCACTTCTTCCGCTCGCTCGCCATCAGCGGGCGCATGGCCCTGCACATCGACGTGCTCCGCGGCGACAACGACCACCACAAGGCGGAGGCGTCCTTCAAGGCGACCGCGCTTGCCTTCAGGATGGCCGTCGCCCGGAGTGGAGCCGCAGGGGTGGCCAGCACGAAGGGAGTCCTGTGACGGCCCGGAACGTGATCATCCCCACCGGCACTGCGAACCTCGCCTCGGTACTGGCTGCCTTCCGCAGGCTTGGCGTCGATTTGGTCCCGGCAGGGACAGCTGACGAAGTGGACGCCGCCGACAGGGTGGTGCTCCCGGGAGTAGGCACGTTCGGCGCCGCTGCCGATCGTCTCGAGGAGGTCGGCCTCATTGATGCCCTCCGCCGTCGAGTAGCGGCGGGCCTGCCGACTCTTGCGGTCTGCGTCGGGATGCAATTTCTCGCGTCATCCAGCGAGGAGTCTCCCGGAGCCGCCGGCCTCGCGGCGGTGGACGGGGCGATCTCCCGCTTCGACGAAGACCTGATCGTCCCCCAACTCGCCTGGAGCCAGGTGATGCCGGATCCGGCTTCACGCCTCGTCGAGCCGGGGTGGGCCTATTTCGCCAATTCCTACAGACTCACCGAGGCTCCCGAAGGCTGGGCAAGCTCCACCGCAACCTACGGGAAGCCGTTTGTCGCTGCCCTGGAACGCGATGGAGTCCTCGCCTGTCAGTTCCATCCTGAGTTGTCCGGCCAGTGGGGATCCGACCTTCTGCAACGGTGGCTCGATGCCACCGGAGCCGCGGCGTGAGGCCGGTCACCAGGGTGGTCCCCTGTCTCGACATCCGCGACGGGCGAATCGTCAAAGGTGTCAAGTTCCAGAACCTGACCGACATGGGCGACCCGGCGACCCGCGCCGAGCTGTATCAGGACCAGGGCGCGGACGAGATCGTTCTCCTCGACGTTTCCGCCACACCCGAGGGGCGTGCCCATAGCTTGGAGACGGTGCGACAGGTTCGGGACCGTCTCTCCATCCCGCTGACGGTTGGCGGCGGGGTGCGGACCGCAGATGACGCCGCCCGGTTGCTCGACGCGGGCGCCGACAAAGTCGGGGTCAACACTGCAGCTGTTGCCCGCCCCGGGTTGATTACCGAGATGGCGGGCCGTTTCGGCTCGCAGTGCACCGTGCTCGCCATCGACGCCGCCCGCGACGATGCGGGATGGTCGGTGGTGGTGCGAAGCGGAACCGAGTCCACTCCCCTGGGTGCACCCGCGTGGGCAGCTACCGCGACCGAGTCGGGAGCCGGTGAGATCCTGCTCACCAGCTGGGACCGTGACGGGACCAACCTCGGCTACGACCTCGAACTGGTCTCGGCGGTTTCCAGCCGGGTTAGGGTCCCGGTCATCGCCTCCGGTGGCGCGGCCGATTCGGCCGACCTGATCGACGGGGTGAACGCCGGGGCGTCCGCAGTACTCATCGCCTCGATGCTCCACACCAACCGGACGACCGTTGACCGGATCAAAGCCGAGATGCTCGCTGGGGGGATCGAGGTACGGCCATGCTGATCCCTTCAATCGACATCGTCGCCGGCAGGGCAGTACAGCTGGTCGGAGGCGAAGAGGAGCGTATCGACGGTGGCGATCCGTTCGCCTGGCTGGAGCGGTTCTCCAGGTGCGGCGAGGTGGCGGTTGTCGACATCGACGCCGCCCGCGGCGACGGCCACAACATCGAACTCATATCCGAGATGTGCCGGCTCGCCGATATCCGGGTCGGCGGGGGAATCAGAGATCTCGATACTGCTCGGGACTGGCTCGACCGTGGTGCCGCCCGGGTGGTTATCGGCACCGCCGCCGATCCAGAGCTGCTCTCGGCACTACCCCGCGATCGGGTGATCGCTGCGATCGATTCCCGCGACAGCTCGGTGCTGTCCCACGGTTGGCGCCAGCACACCGGCGACAGGCTGCTGGATCGCGTCACGGAGCTTGCCCCGCACTGCGGGGGCATCCTGGTCACCTTCGTCGAGCTCGAGGGCCGTCTCGGCGGCACCGACCTCACCCGTGCCCGATCGGTCGTTGAGACCGCCCCGGACACGAGGATCACCGTCGCCGGAGGGATCACCACTGCAGAGGAGATCGCCGCACTCGATGAGATCGGGGCGGACGCCCAGGTAGGCATGGCCCTGTACTCCGGTGAGATCGGTCTCGCAGCGGCTTTGACGGCACCGATGGTCTCGGACCGTGCCGACGGTCTCTGGCCGACAGTCGTCGTCGACGAAGCGGGAGCGGCCCTCGGCCTCGCCTACTCCAGCCTCGACAGCGTCACTGCCACTGTCGAATCCGGGGCCGGTGTCTATCAGAGCCGAAAGCGCGGCCTGTGGGAGAAGGGCGCAACTTCAGGGGCGGGCCAGGAGGTGGTGAAGATCGACCTCGACTGTGACCGCGACACCCTCCGCTTCACCGTCCGGCAGTCGCCCCCGGGCTTCTGTCACACCGGGTCGACCTCGTGCTGGGGTGAGGACAGCGGGCTGGGCAGGCTGGGAAGACGTCTTGCCGCCCTCACCGCCGAACTGCCCGCGGGATCCAATACCGCCAAACTGCTGGAAGATCCCGACTTGCTGGCGGCGAAGCTGACCGAGGAGGCCGGGGAACTGGCCCGGGCATCATCTCCCGAAAATGTCGTCCACGAGGCGGCTGACCTCATCTACTTCACCCTGGTCAAGGCGGCATCGACGGGTGTGAACGTGAGCCAGATCGAAGCCGAGCTCGACCTCCGGGAGCGCCGGGTCACCCGCCGCCCGATGAAGAGGACCGGCCAATGAGCGGCCCGCTCCCGGTGAAACCGGCTGACCATGTGGTTCGGGAGCGCCGCTCCCCGGTGTCCGCTGAGATCCTGCGGCAGGCCTCCGATATCGTCGAAACGGTCCGCTCCGAAGGCGAAGACGCTCTCCGCCGCTACTCGGAGGGCTTCGGTGACATCAGAGAAGGCCAGGCAATCGTCCTCGACCGGTCCGACCTGCTGGGCGCCGTCAATGACATCGAGGGCGAGACTCGCGATCTGCTGGAACGCATTGCCGACCGGGTACGAGATTTCGCCACGGCCCAACTCGGAGCCATTGCGCCCCTGGATTTCGCCGTTGACGGCGGCAGGGCCGGGCACAGCCTCAACCCGGTTCGCAGCGTCGGTGCGTACGCCCCGGGAGGGAGGCACCCGCTCCCCTCGTCGGTGCTGATGACGGTCATTCCGGCCCGGGTCGCGGGTGTGGAAAAGGTTTGGGTGGCTTCACCGCGGCCAACACCGGTCACCGTCGCCGCGGCGGGGATCGCCGGTGCCGATGGGTTGATCACCAACGGTGGGGCCCAGGCGATTGCTGCCCTCGCCTTCGGGACCGTCTCGCCGGCCTGTGACATGGTGGTCGGGCCAGGCAACGCCTGGGTCACGGCGGCCAAGAAACACCTCTATGGCGAGATCGGAATCGACGGGCTTGCCGGCCCGTCGGAGATCGTCGTCATCGCCGATCGCAACGCCGACCCGGCTCTCGTCGCCGCCGACCTCCTCGCCCAGGCCGAACACGACCCGATGGCCCAGCCGATCCTGATCGCAACCGACGCCGCACTTCTTGACGCGGTCCAGGTCGAACTGACCCAACAGCTCGAAGACCTACCCACCGCTTCGGTGGCACGCGCCGCCCTCTCCCGGGGGTTCGCCGTGGCGGTCGACTCGATCGACGACGCAGCCTCCATCTCGGAGCACCTCGCCCCCGAGCATCTCGCCCTCCACGTTGCCGACCCCGACGAGCTGTCGAAACAGCTCACCGCCTATGGGTCACTATTCATCGGAGATGCCAGTGCGGAGGCACTCGCCGACTATGGAGTGGGCCCGAACCACGTCCTCCCCACCGGTGGTGGTGCGAGGTTCCAGTCCGGGCTCTCGGTGTTCACCTTTCTCCGCACCCCGACCTGGCTCCGCATCGACGACGCCAGCGCCACTGCTTCCGACGCCGCCCTGCTCGCCCGGCTGGAGGGCCTCGAAGCCCACGCCCGGGCAGCGCTCAGGCGATCGAGCCCAGAAAGGCCCTGACCTCGGCCGTCGAGCGGAGTCGGATCACCCTGAGGTGTACCGTCTCCGGGCCCGCCAGAGCCTCCTCGTACTGCTGCCGGTACTTATCGTGGCGGATCCATGACCACCTGATGATGTTCTTCTCCGGGTCGAGCCTGGTGAGATTGCCAATCGGCTCCCGGTTCCCGTTCCAGAGCTCCTCGCGGGTGAACACCCGCTTCAAAGTTCGCCAGATGATGCGCGGCATCACCACGCTGCGGGGTAAATCGAGCCAGACCAGGGTGTCGGCCACCGGCCAGACGAGGTCTTTCATGCCGAGGCTGGTGTAGTTGCCATCGATCACCCACTCCTGTTTGAGAGCGAAGTCGGCCAGGTTCACGCGGAACTCCTCCTCGGGCAGCGGCTCCCAGCCCTTCTGGTGGTAGATACTGTCCAGCTCGAGCACCGGAAAGTCCAGCTTCTCACCTACTGCCCTGGCAACGGTCGACTTCCCCGAGCCCGAGTTACCGACAATGACAATCCGGTGCATGACGGCCCAAAGGTTAGATCCGCCTGCGGTTGACCTACATATTCCTTCGGTATTGGCCGCCGACCGCGTATAGGGCGTTGCTCATCTGGCCCAACGATGCAGTCTTGGAGGTCTCCATCAGTTGTTCGAATAGGTTCTCCCCGCTGACCGCCGCAGCCTGGAGATCGCGCAGCGCCTGCTCCGACACCTCGCGGTTGCGGTCCTGAACGGCGCGAAGGTTGGAGATCTGGCGTTTCTTGGCCTCGTCTGAAGAGCGAATCAGTTCGGTCGGGATCACAAATGGCGAGCCCTCCTTGGAGAGGAAGGTGTTGACCCCAACGATCGGGTACTCTCCCGACTCCTTCTGCCGCTCGTAATACAGCGACTCCTCCTGGATCTTGGTCCGCTGATACTGGCGCTCCATCGCCCCGAGAACCCCACCGCGGCTGTTGAGACGGTCGAACTCCAACAACACCGCCTCCTCGACCAGGTCGGTCAACTCCGCGATGATGAAGGACCCTTGCAACGGGTTCTCGTTCTTGGCCAGGCCCAGCTCCCGGTTGATGATCAGCTGGATCGCCATCGCCCGCCGGACCGACTCCTCGGTCGGCGTGGTTATCGCCTCGTCGTAGGCGTTGGTGTGTAGCGAGTTGCAGTTGTCGTAGATCGCATACAGCGCCTGGAGTGTGGTCCTGATGTCGTTGAAGCTGATCTCCTGGGCGTGGAGCGATCGCCCCGAAGTCTGGATGTGGTACTTCAGCTTCTGGGAACGCTCGTTGCCTCCGTACTTGTACTTGATCGCTTTCGACCAGATCCTTCGCGCAACACGACCGATGACCGCATACTCGGCGTCGATCCCGTTGGAGAAGAAAAAGCTGAGGTTGGGGGCGAAATCGTCGATGTCCATCCCCCGCTCCAGGTAGTACTCGACGAAGGTGAACCCGTTGGCCAGGGTGAAAGCGAGCTGGGTGATCGGGTTGGCCCCTGCCTCCGCCATGTGATATCCGCTGATCGACACCGAGTAGAAGTTGCGGACGTCGTTATCGACGAAGTATTGCTGGATGTCGCCCATCATCCGGAGGGCGAACTCGGTGGAGAAGATGCACGTGTTCTGGGCCTGGTCTTCCTTCAAAATGTCGGCCTGGACCGTGCCCCGGACCCGGGACATGGTCTCGGACTTCAAGGTCTCGTAGACATCGGCGGGGAGCACCTGGTCGCCGGTCACCCCGAGCAGCATCAGCCCCAGCCCGTCGTGGCCCGGCGGCAGCTCGCCGTGGTATTGAGGCCGGGGACGATCACCGTAGACCTCAGCGATCTTCGCTTCGATCTCGTTGGTGAGCCCGTGCTCGACGATGAATCTCTCACACGCCTGGTCGATGGCGGCGTTCATGAAGAAGGCGAGGATCATCGGCGCCGGCCCGTTGATCGTCATCGACACCGACGTAGCCGGGTCGCTCAGGTCGAATCCCGAGTACAGCTTCTTGGCGTCGTCGAGGGTGGCAATCGAAACCCCGGAGTTGCCCACCTTCCCGTAGATGTCGGGACGCTCGTGGGGGTCTTCGCCGTAAAGGGTCACCGAGTCGAAGGCCGTGGAGAGGCGGATGGCGGGCTGGTCGGCTGCGAGGTAGTGGAAGCGGCGGTTGGTCTGTTCCGGTGGCCCTTCGCCGGCGAACATTCGGGTCGGGTCCTCGAGCTCGCGTTTGAAGGGGAAGACACCGGCGGTATAAGGGAACTCTCCCGGAACGTTCTCTTGGAGCAGCCACTTGAGCCGGTCACCCCACGACCGGTACCGGGGCAGGGCAACCCGAGGGACGCGAGTATGGCTCAGGGTCTCACGGTGCAGCGGGACCTTGATCTCCTTGCCCCTGACGTGATAGACGAACTCCTCGCCGGAATACTCGGCAACCAGCCCGTCCCAGCGTTCCAGTGCTTTCTTGTTCTCCGGGTCGAGTGCGTTCTCAGCCGCCTCGATGACACCATCTTCGAGGTGCTCTCTCGCCCCTTCCAACCGGTACAGCTGCTCGGCGGCGTCTGCCTGGCCCTCTACCCACTCGTCGTAGCGGGCGATCTCCTCGTCGATCTCGGCGAGATACCGGGCCCGGTTTGGAGGGACCACATGATGTTTGGCGGCGTCGGAGACGTTGAGGTCGATCGACGACTCCAGGCCGAGCCGGTCGGTGAGCGCCAGGTAGAAGCGGTTGGTGCCCGGGTCGTTGAAGTCGGAGGCGACGGTCAGGTGGATTGGAAGCGCGTCGTCGGGGCCGTCGAAGGCGAGGTGGTTCCGCCGGTATTGCTTGCGGACGTCGCGGAGCGCATCGTCGGCACCCTGCTTGTCGGCCTTGTTGATCGAAACCAGGTCGGCGAAGTCGAGCATGTCTATCTTCTCCAATTGCGTTGCCGCCCCGTACTCGGGGGTCATCACGTAGAGGCTGTGGTCGGAGAGGTCGACGATCTCGGTGTCCGACTGTCCGATGCCCGACGTTTCCAGCAGCACCAGGTCGTAACCCGCCGCTTTGACGACATCGACCGCCGCGGCGACATACGGCGACAGGGCGAGGTTGGGCTGTCGGGTGGCCAGCGACCTCATGTAGCCCCGGGGATGGGGCAGCGAGTTCATCCGGATCCGGTCGCCGAGCAAAGCCCCTCCCGACTTCCGCTTCGAAGGGTCGACGGAGATCACCGCAACCGTCATCTCCTCGAAGTCGGCGAGGAGCCGGCGCACCAACTCGTCCACCAGGCTCGACTTTCCGGAACCGCCGGTGCCGGTGATCCCGACCACAGGAGCGGTCGAGTTGCGGGCGCGCTCGGAGATCTCCTCAAAAACATCGGTGTACTTGTCGGGATAGTTCTCCGCCGCTGAGATGAGCCGGCCCACCAAACCTCGGTTCTCGACGCTGAGCCCTTCGATGTCGAGACCGTCCAGCTCCCCCAGCGGGAAGTCCGACTTGGTAATCATGTCGGCGACCATCCCGGTAAGCCCCATCTGCCGTCCGTCGTCGGGTGAGTAGATCCTGGTCACCCCGTACTCTGCGAGTGCTTCGCCTTCCTCGGGAAGAATCGTCCCCCCTCCCCCGCCGAACAGGCGGATGTGAGTTGCGCCGCGCTCAACGAGGAGGTCCCACATGTAGCGGAAGAATTCGGTGTGCCCGCCCTGGTAGGAGGTCACGGCGATGGCATGGGCGTCCTCTTCGATGGCGGTTTCGACGATGTCGAGGCCGGTCCGGTTGTGGCCGAGGTGGATCACCTCAGCGCCGGACGACTGGAGGATGCGGCGGAAGATGTTTATCGAGGCGTCATGGCCGTCGAAGAGCGTGGTGGCGGTGACAAACCGGACATTGTTCGTGGGCTTGGTTTGATCCAACGAGGAACTTTCCATCGACTCTCCCATTTTATGCGATAAAATACTTTGATGTCAAAGTATTCCTCGGCTCGGTGAAGATTTCGTGAGCGAGACCAGAGCCCTCGACGACGCCATTGCCGAAGCAACCCGCCAGTGGGAGGCGCACGGTTGGGATGAGGCGGCACCCGGGATGGCCGCAGTCACCACGATCACCAGGGTGAATCGGATCCTCGTCGCGCGGATCGAGAATGCCCTCGCCCCGCTCGGGCTCTCTTTCGCCCGATTCGAGATCCTCCGGCTTCTCGGTTTCGCCCGGGAACGCCAGCTCCCGATGGGCAAGATCGGCGACCGCCTCCAGGTCCACCCCGCATCGGTGACCAGCGCGGTCAATCGTCTGGAGCGGGACGGGCTGATCAGACGACAGGCGGCGCCACACGACAACCGCATCGTTCTTGCCCGCTTGCTCCCCGCCGGTGAGGCGATCCTCGAGGACGCAACCCTCCGGATCAACAGCGTTTTTACCGGACTCGAGCTCGATCCTGACGACCTGGAGCGGGTGGTCGCCACTCTCAGTGTGATCCGGTCCACCTGAACCATCCTGTTTCTTGGCACACCCGGGGTAAAATTGAGCTAGATTATGCGACGGAATGGCTATCTACGAAGGCAGAATGCAAGGGGAGAACCTGGACCTCAGCCATGTTGTCCTCCGTCTCGACGACGACAAACGACTCCGCATCTTCGCGGGGCCGGTAGCAGTAGGTTCGTGGCCGATGTCGCGAGTCTCCGCGGAGCGCACCTCGATCTACAGGTTTGCACTCGACATCGACGGCGAGATTTTCGAATTCTTCCCCGAAGACCCGCTCGGATTCTCAGAAGCAGTCGGCGCAGTAATCGACCTGACCCGCGCCTCGAGGTTCAGCCTCAAAGAGGCAATCGAGAGAACTCGCTGATACCAAGGTCGGCGACATCATGATCCGCAGGGTCATCTTCCGTGGTGCTCTGGGCGCCTTTGCTGTCGTTGGCGCTGAGCTCCTCTACGCAATTCTCCGTCGTACCCCGAAACAGGAGGAATTCGATCCGTCGGCAACCTTCGGCGATACAGCCAACCCTGCGATCAAGGTGGCCGTTCTCGGCGATTCCACGGTCACCGCACCCGGGGTCGGCGGCCCCGACGAGATCTGGATCAGCCGCATCTGTCGCCGGTTGGCAGACACGCACCGCGTCGAGCTGAAGTCGTATGCAATCGGCGGCGCGATGGCCCACAACCTCGTTGCTGAACAGTTCGACCCGGCACTCGAATTCAAACCCGACCTCGTGATCATCTCGGTCGGGGCAAACGACGCCCTCAAAGGTGTCACCGCCGGGATCTTCGAAGCGAATCTGGAGACTCTGGTCGCCGGTTTCACCGCGACCGGCGCCACTGTCGTCCAGAGTGGAGTCGGCGACCTCGGAACGATCCCGAGGCTACTCCCCCCGCTGCGCCACCTCCTCTCCCGGCGTGCACTCCGGTTCAACGACGTCCATGAACGGGTCGCAGAACGGCACGGGTCATGGGTCGTCCCGCAACGGGACAGCCCGATGGAGCTATGGCGTGACGATCGGGGAATGTGGTCGGCGGACCTGTTCCATGTGAGCGCTCGGGGTCACGAGGTCTGGAGCGAGCTTGGATGGAAGACAGTGACACAAGCCCTGGAGCTCAGTGACGCTTGATCGGGGCACTGCCCTGGCCAGGTTCGCAGAGGCGTCAGTCGCTTCACTCGGGACAACCCGGGAATCGGGAAACCCACACCTGGTCCCGATCACCTTCGCCGTCGAGGGAGAGACCATCTTTTCGATGGTGGACCGAAAGCCAAAGACGACCACGGCCCTAAAGCGGCTAGCCAATATCGGGGCCAATCCCGAGGTCTGCCTGCTCGTCGATCACTACGAAGATGACTGGGAGGGCCTCTGGTGGGTGCGCGTTGACGGTACGGCGACGGTCTCCGATGATGCGGCAACGTTGACGACCGCACTCAACCTGCTCCTGTCGAAGTATCCGCAGTACCGGGATCAACCGCCGGTTGGGCCCACTATCTCCATAGCGATCACCGGTGTCTCCTGGTGGGAATGGGCTCGATAACCCCGATCTCTGTTGCCACGTACATCACAGCGACGTCGTGTTCCTCCGACGGGAGTGAATCACGAAGCCGGTTCTCCACGGTGACCCCGATTGAAACTGCGTCGGATCGCCTAACCGCAAGCTCCCGGTCGTAGAAACCTCCGCCCCGGCCCAGCCGGACGCCGTTGCGGTCGAATGCAAGACCCGGCACCAGAAAGATGTCGATCTCCATCGTCGGGATGACCGGCCCGGACTCGAGCGGTTGCTCCATCCCCCACCGGTGTGTCTCCAGAGGGAGCCTGGCATCGCGCCATGTGAGCGACCCGTCGTCTTCGACCCGGGGAAGGATCCAGCGCCATCCTGGCAGGCGTTCCATCAGCGAGTCGACCGACACCTCGTCACCCAGGGCGCGATAGGAGCCAATGGTTCCGGGGAGTCGGGGGGACAACCAATTGAAGAGGTGATTGACAACTGCTTGATTCTGTTCGCTGGTGACATCGGGGACTGTCGCCAGTTCGGCCCGCAGTTCGCGCTTGTCCACGATGGGCAGACTAGATCGGAACTACGCTCCTCGCATGGCATGGCCGACGACACTCCTCAGGACAATCGTCACCTCGACAGTCGGCCTCGTCGTCACGCTGATCGCAGCAGCCACGGTTGTGGTGATTGCGGCGATCAACGATTCCTCACCTTGGATCGACCGGATCATCCGCGCCTGGAGCCGTGTATGGCTGGCAGCGTCGGGCACCAAACTCAACGTCGTCGGCGGGGAGAATGTCGACGTCGATGAGTCATATGTGGTCGTCTGCAACCACCTGTCCACCCTCGACATCATGGCCTGTTTCCTTGCTGTGCCAGTTCCCATCCGCTATCTGGCGAAGAAGGAGTTGTTCCGCATCCCGCTCCTGGCACAGGGAATGCGCTCGGTCGGGATCATCGAAGTCGACCGCTCCGCGCGATCTGCGGTCCACGCCGAAGTCAATCGGAGAGCAAAGGAGCTCGTGGAGAAGGGCCGAAGCCTGATCATCTATCCCGAGGGGACCCGCCCCCGCGACGGTGTCCTCGACCCATTCAAGAAAGGCGCCTTCACCATGTCCATCGCCAGTGAACTCCCCATCCTCCCGGTGACCATCCACGGCAGTTACGAGGCCTGGCGGCCCGGAACGTTGTGGGTGAAGGGTGGCGAGATCACAGTCATCGTCGACAAGCCAATCCCCACCATTGGACTCACCCAGTCTGACTCGGCTGACCTCACCAGGCAGGTCTACCGGATCATCGCAGACCATGTGGGCGCACTGGGCGGTGCGATCAGGGTATAGGGCTTCGCTCAGCGGATCACTTCGCCGAGAGCAGCGTAGCGGAGCATGTGCGCCTGGCCGTTGTGAAGGGCGTACTCCTGCACCATCTTGATCAGCACAGCCTGGAGCGGTCGCCTGTGCCCGAGGCCCTCCGACTCCAACGACGGCAACGACGCAATCGCCCGGTCGGCCTTTTCCACCTCCTCCAGATACAGCGCAAGGTCAGTTTCGAGGGTGTCGGGTGAGCCGCCTTCGAAGTCGTCGTCGCCATAGACCATGACCCGGTCGCCGCCTCCAAGGCCCCACGCCAGGTAGACGTGCTCCATCTGGGTCATGTGCCGGACCAGGCCGAGGATGGACAGATCCACCGGTGGGATCGACCTCCCAGCGATGCCTTTAGGGTCGAGATTGCGCAGCTTGCGTCGAAATGTTCTCCGTTGGTAGTAGAGCCAGCTAGTCAGCAACTTCCTGAGGTCGAGATCCGGCTCCGGTTCGTCTTCCTTGGCGATGTCGAGGTTGTCGAGAAAATCGGGTGTCATGAGAGTCGATTCTGACACAACCGCCGATGCGAGTACCTCGTCACGCGCGTCCTCTCCCTCCGTTCACGGAGGGAGTACCGGCGACGAAGGAGCCGGGGAGGGTGGGGGTTCCCACCAATGTTGCTTGGGCGCGGCCTATTCGCGACCACTCTCCCAGCCCGAGGGGATCTCTCCCTCCTACCTCCGCCCTCCGTCGTCGGGCGCAGGGACCAACCTCGGCGCCAGCGGGAGGACAGAATCAGCCTGCCAGCGCTCTTACCACGTAGAAAGCGACAGCCCCAACAGCGAGAACACCGAGCAGAGACCTCTTGAAGACGATGCCGCCAACGACTCCACCCGCAGCTGCGGCCAACCCGGGTGTGATCGCCGGAGTGCCTTCGGGCGCAACCAAACCTGCGGTGGCGATCGCCATGAAGAGGGCAAGGGGGAACACGTCGAGGAACCGACCGACGAGTCCCGCAGGCCTCTACGAAACGACGGGTCTGCGAGCATTGGACGATGTTAAGGGCCTCAGTCATACACCCCGGCCAGGTAGCTCTTTCCGTCGGCGACGACACAGAGCAGGGCTCCGGCTGAGGTCACCAGTTGGTATCTGTCGGCGTTGCGCTCCCCCGCCCACCACCTTCCACTGAGACGCCATGGGCCGCTCCAGGTCAGGACCGGCTCCCAACGGGTGCCCAACCTCACCCGGGAGGGCATACCCCCATCCCACTCCACCTCGATCGGCTGGAGTCGGGGCAGCACCAGTGCCGGGGAAGGCTTCGGAGTGGCACCCGGCCATGGGGCTTTTGGGTCGCGATCGGCAGGTGTCTCCGGTTCGCTCCACCGCGACCATGCCACCCGCTCCGCGGGCATCCGTCCTCCCTGGGGACGTCCCTCCAGCACACCATCGGGTCCGAGCAGTGCCTGGGCCCGGGCCAGGGCGCGTTCGGTCTCGATCCGAGCCGACTCGTCACCGAAGACGCCGAGCTGGCGTCCCTCACCGGAGAGGTCGAAGGGGGCAATCCTGATCCGGACGATGCCACCGGGCACCCCACCCGACTCGACCCAGGCGCGCAGCTGCCACCAGACCCGATCGGTGAGGGCACGTTCGGTGAAGGGGTCCGCTGAACGCCAGATCCGCTCCCTGACCTTGCCCAGAGCCGGTTCGGCGAGGATCGAGACCTGATGCGGCGCGACCCCGTTCGACCGGAGCCTGGAGAGCATGCGCTCGGAGATGTTCCGGGCAGCAAAAGCCACCGCATCGATGTGCTCCAGTGGGTCCTCGAAATCCATCTCCACGGCCAGTTCCTCCGGAATCTCCCTGGGTAGGGCGTTCCGATCCTCGCCGCTGGCAAGACGGTGGGCGAGCACCCCTTCTTTGCCGAAGCGGGTCGCAAGCGCCTCACGGGGGAAACCGGCAAGGTCACCGAGGGTGGTCACCCCCAGCCAGCGGAAAGTTGCGATCAGCGAATCGCTGGCCACTCCCTCCCGCAACGACTCGAGGTCGAGCGAGCGGAGAAAGCTCAAGGTGTCCGCGACGATCAGAGGCTCGCCGGGCGACGACTGTGCCGCGGCCCAGCGGGCCGCGAAAGGCCCGTCGGCGATACCAACCAGCACCTCCCGGCCTGGGCCGGAACCGACATAGCCAGCCACCTCATCGGCGACTTTGCGGGCGAGGACATCCTCGCCTCCGTAGAAGCGGATGGCACCGGCGACCGCAACGAACACCAAGCCAGGCCCGACCACTTCGACCCGGGGGACCAGATCCTCGATGACCCCCACCACAGACTCGAATTGTCGGGTTTCCTCACCGACATCCCGGGTGAGGACGGTCGCGAACGGGGCGAGGGCCTCAGCATCACGACGCGGCATCCCCAGGGTGACCCCGGCGGCCAGCACATCGGGAGTTGCCCCTGTCACACGGTCGTCAGCGACCAGGACCGGGCTACCCGGTGGCGCGTCGGGACGGGTCAAAGACCACATCGGAAACCAGACGCAAAGTGTCCTTACCTTCATCTCCAACCACTGTGAATATGCCTCGGCCTCCATCTTCGGCCTCGAACCGCCGGGTGACCCCGGCTGCTCCCCTGCCCGACGCCTCCAGTACCAGGCGGCGCCCCTTCAACTTCCCGTGCCCCCGGTCGGCTCCCTCCCAGGTGACACCGAGAGACCGCAAGCGGAGATGGGAGACCCCAGAGGGGAGGCGGGATCCCATCGACCGGAAAGCAACCATCGTCTTGCGGGCCCGGGCCAGGGCGGCGAGTCGGCGCAGGTCGTGCTCGTTGATCCCGATCGGAACCTCAGCGAACACTGCCGGAACCCCTTCGAGCAGAGCTGCGGTGACCCGGGTCCACAGCGGCCGCTCGCTACACCTGACGATGACCAGGCTCTCCGCCTCCACCCCGGTCTCCCAGGCCGCTTCCGGGGAGATCCATCCCCTGGTGTCAACCACCACCACCGGGCCGGCACGGGACGGTGCGGCGAGCAGGCTCAAACCGAGACGGGTCAGGCCCGAACCGGTATCCCCCACTAGTTCGGTGATCTTCCCCGGCTCGAGCCGCAGGTAGCCGAGTTCTTCCCTCTTCTCCGTGAGAGGTGCTGCAATGTCGACTTCCGGTTTGCCCATATTTTTCTGACTCCGCTGATGCCTCGGCCTCCATCTTCGGCCTCGGTGTAGGGCACTCCACTCTATCGAACATATGTTCGCCTCGCAATAGCGGGATAGGATCCGTCGAATGACGTACTCCACACTCACCTACGAGGTTGCCGATCGGGTGGCGACTATCACTCTGAACCGTCCCGAGCGGCTCAACGCGATCAACGACGAGATGCCCGGGGAGATCCGCAACGCGGTCGAAGACGCGAACCGTGACGACGACGTCCATGTGATCGTCCTCACCGGGGCGGGACGGGCCTTCTGCGCCGGCTACGACCTCAAGGAGTATGCCGAATCGGAGACCTCTCCTTACACCCAGGAGATGCCGTGGGACCCGATGATCGACTTCGAGCTCATGCACCGCAACACCCAGGACTTCATGTCGCTGTGGCGCTCCCATAAACCAACCATTGCCAAGATCCGGGGTTTCGCCGTCGCCGGTGGATCCGACATCGCCCTCTGCTGTGACCTGATCGTGATGGCCGACGACGCCAAGGTCGGGTATCCACCGACCCGGGTCTGGGGTTGTCCCACCACGGCGATGTGGGTCTACCGGATCGGGGCGGAACAGGCAAAGCGGATGCTGCTCACCGGAGACCTCATCACCGGCGTCGAGGCGAGAGACATCGGCCTGGTGATCGACAGCGTTCCTGAGCACGCGCTCGACGACCGGGTCCGCCAGCTTGCCAACCGGATCAAAGGCGTCCCCCGCAACCAGCTGATGATGCAGAAGCTCATGGTCAACCAAGCCTACGACAACATGGGCCTGGCCCCGACCCAGATGCTGGCGACGTTGTTCGACGGGATCACCCGTCACTCTCCCGAAGGGATGTGGTTCAAAGAACGCTCCGAGGAGGTCGGGTTCCAGCAAGCGGTTGCCGAACGGGACTCAGGTGACCCGATCGCCGACGGTGTCAGCCGACGCCGGCCCGACGCTTAGGCCTCTTCTAGGTCTTCGAGCGTTGCCGGCCAGTCTTCTTTGAGGAGGCGGGACAGGGAGCGGTCGGCGAGGAGCTTACCGCCGGTCTGACAGGTCGCGCAGTAGTTGGTCTCGTTGGAGGCGTAGACGATCCGCTGCACCGGTGACCCGCAGCGCGGGCAGGGCTCCTTGAACTTGCCGTGCACCGCCATGTCGGCGCGGAAGGCGGTCACCTTCGTCGGCCACCCATCGCCGACCTCGTCGCGAAGTCGCTCTGTCCAGGCATTGAGCGACTCGACCACCGCACCGTGGAGACGCTTGATCTCCTCGTCGCTGAGCTGGGCCGTCCGCTTAACCGGGGAGAGCTGGGCAGACCAGAGGATCTCGTCGGAGAAGGCGTTGCCGATCCCCGAGAAGATCCTCGGATCGGTGAGAGCTCGTTTCAGGGTCCGGTTCTCAGCCGTAAGAGCCTTCTTGAAACCGGTAGCAGTCACTTCGAGCGGCTCCACTCCCCCGCGATCTTCGGCGTACAGCGCCTCCTCGCCCCGGAACAGCCAGATCCCCGCTCGTCGCTTGGTGCCTTGCTCGGTGAGGAGCAGCGTTGCATGCTCGAAGTCGATTGCGGCGAGACCAACCTTGCGCGGTATCGACTTGCCGGGTGGTTCGAGGCGGAGGCGCCCCGCCACCATCAGATGGATCACCAGGAAGAGCTCGTCGGGAAACCCGAAGACGATCCGCTTCCCGATCCGGCGGAACCCCTTCACTTCCAGGCCCACGGGAGCGTCGTAAGGAGGATCGAAGGTGCGGAGCACCGATACCGAAGCGACCCTGACCCCGGTCACCGGCTTGCCGAGGAACTCCCGCTTCAGGGCCCCGATGTACACGGCGATATCGGGCAGTTCAGGCATTGCAACTGGGCAAAGCAAAGGGACGGTGCGTGTGCACCGTCCCTTTATAGCTTTAGTTAGACACTGTCGTCAGTCCATGTCGAAGCTGGGAGCCGATCTCCGCTCAGACTTGTCCGACCCGCTCGACCGGTTGCCCGAATCGGAGTCGCGCTCACGGTCACGCTTGTTGCCGTCGGCATCGTTGCGATCACGCTGGTTCCCACTGTCGCCACTGTTACCGCCACGGTTGCGATCGCGGTTGCCGCCATCGCTTCCCCGGTAGCGGTCGCTGCTGGCGCCACGGTTTCCGCGGTCACCGCCGCCACCGCCGCCGCCACTGCGTCCCCGGCCACCGCCGTT
>JBGTCK010000014.1:0-47036 GCA_041748855.1 Acidimicrobiia bacterium | reverse complement strand
CTCTGAACCGGAGTCAAACGAGCATTAGCGTGCATCAGTGGGTCTCCTGACGGATAGTGGGGTTGTTCAACCACCATCCCAACGGAGACCCACCAATTTGTAAACAACGTCCCCGAACAGAACACCTACCTCCGCCCTCCTACGTCGGGCGCAGGGACCTTCCTCCCGCAAGCGGGAGGACAGCCAAACGGGGGGAGTATCTCCTGGGCGGGGCTCAGAAGCCCGCTTCCTGGCCTTTCCAGGGGGGTGGGGTTCCTGCCTCGAACTCCTCTACCGACGGGCCCTCCAGTGCGGTGAGCCAGCGGCGGCCGAGGACGTAGGTGACGATCAGCAACACGAGCAACGCCGGCCAGCCGAGGGCCACCCGGGCCACGCCTAGGCCGACGGTGTTGGCGTCGAGATAGAGACGCCACTGCCAGAGGGCGCGGGCGACGAAGAAGCCGACCCACATCCAACTGGTCCTCGTGTATGCGGGGCGCACCTGCGGGTGCCAATACCACTCGATCGGCCAGCCCCGGGTCGCCCAACTGGTGAAGGCAAGAAACGGGCGCCTCACCAGGATCGACACCACCATCAGCACCGAGGTGGCAGCACCGCTCACGATGCCGGGGAGGAAGTAGTCCTCCGCCGAACCCGAACGCAGTGCCAGGAACACCGCGAGAAGCGTCCCGAACAATCCGGCGAAAGCGAAACGGGTCGGACGCCGCCGGAACAGACGCCACAGGCTGATCGCCACTGCCGAGCCGAGTCCGACCGACGCTGCCGGCACCAGGCCCCATATCGTGTTGACCGTCACGAACAGAACCGGGGGGATTATGCCGTCGGCGATCCCGACCTGGCCCGAAACCAGGCCCTGCAGTTCCGACTTGATCTCTGAAGATTTCATCGGTTTTCGTGCCGACCGGTCGAGACTATGGCCCGTCCGCTTCCCATGGTGAGTTCCCGGACGTCACCCGAGGTGAAAGCTGCCCATGCCAGATAAACCGCAGCGGCCAGGTTGCCCAGAACGACGAGGGTGATCCACCAGAATGCGGTGCTGACGAGGCGACGCTCCCGGACTGCAACCCAGATCCCGAATATCGCCAGTCCCACATAGAGGTCGACCAGGGTCACCTTGCCCCAGGCCAGGCCCAAAATCTCGGACCCCTCACCCGTGAAGTCGCCGGAGGCGAAGCCAAAGACGATGACTCCTGTCATCACCAGCACGGCGACCACAGAAAAGGCTCGGATAGCGGTCATCAGGAGACGTTAGATGGCCGGGTGTCTTGGACGCTGCCCAACGGATTCTCGAAGACCGCACGTAGCCGCCGTTCTCCCGCACCCGTCAGAAACCACCACCAACCGACAGTCAGCGATGCAAGAAGGAGCCCACCGAGGCTGCCGACATAGAACACAGCCCACCCCGCCCCTGCTGCATTCAGCGTCGACCAACCGAGGGCGAGACCTGCTCCTGTTGCCAGAATCCCGAGGAGTGTGTAGAGGGAGGTCATCCAGGCGAACCAGCTGAACCCTGCCGCCGACCCGGGCGTCCGACCGACCGGGATGGTGACGATCTTGGTCGTGTTCAACGGGAAGAGGTAGGTGTTCTCCATCTCGGAGGCAACCAAGACCCGTCCCCCCACCGCTCGATTCAGGAACGCCTCGAGCTCGGCGGCGTAGTGGCGGGCGAAGATGAGATACGACGAGTCGAAGGCTGCCTGGTTCGCCCCGAGGATCGCAACCACCGGGATCAGGAGGAAGGCCTCCGCTGCCACCGACCAACCCAGGACCAACAGGGCGAGAACGCCGATGGTGACAGCTCGCATGTCGGAAAAGAACCGCTGGTGGTAGTAGCCGGTCATCCCCCGCATCCGGCGCAGCTGGTCATTGGCTAAATCGGTCTGGTCCACAATCTCCTCCGGCGTCACCGTTTGTTCGAAGCTGTCGAGTATGCCGGATGAGCCGCTCCCGGGTGGAGCGCGTCCCTCGCAGTCTAGATCCAGGGCGCTCCGCCGCAGCCCTGTCAGATCTCCCGAATTCTCAGGCCGCGGACACTATCAAAGTCGGTGCGATTGCGAGTGAATAGGCTCAGCTTGTTCTCGACGGCCGTTGCTGCGATGAGAGCATCGGGAAGACGGATCCCGGCTTCGCGACGTAGCCGGCCAGCCCTCTCAGCGATGTTCCGGTCGATTGCGATCTCTCGAAACGGAGCCAGGACGACTTTGACTGCGTCGCTTGCGGTGTTGCCCGCAAACAGTTCGGCCCTGGTCACGACCGAGTAATGGACTCGATGCGACTTGGGGTCGAATCGGCGCGCACCTCGTAGATGGTCTACGAAGATATCTGTATCGACCAAGAAGTCAGCCACGATCCCAATCATCTCGAGAAGGAACCTTCAAGTCGCCAGCCACACCGAACGTAGCTGCCAAGGAGGTCTCGGGATCGGCTTGGTCGTCCAGAAACCCATCCAGAGCCCGCCGGACGATCTCCGCCATGGTTACGCCTTCAGCTGCGGCCAATTCGTCGATGCGACGTCTCTGTTCGTCGGTTAGATAGATTTGGGTTCTCGTCGACATACAGCGCAGTATACATCGCTTGAGCCATTCTTACCAGGGACTCAGGCGGCCAGGTATTGCGCAGGCGAGTCCCTCCCTGATCTTGGCTAGGCGCGATAGAACCCCGCCGGGGGAATCCAATCGCATGGAGATGACAGGGACACTCGGCCGAATCCAGGTTCCCGCCTCCACCAGGGCGCTCGTTGCCGACGGCTTCTCCTGGGAGGAGCGCGGCGTTGTTGACGTCAAAGGGCGCGGACCTGTCGAGACTTGGTACCTGGTCGGGAGGTTGGAGTCAGCCACTCATCAAACAGCTGACCCGAAGGCCCGCTAAGGACGCAGGCGTCTTCTCGGATTTACTGCGCAGAGCGCCGGCTCCGGGAACGGACCTCGGTGGCGAAACGGACCTTTTCGTTGACGTTGAGGATCACCTCTTCGCCTTCCACCTCGATGTGGAATCCGTCGGAGTTCTGCGCGATTTCGATGTCCTCGAGTGACCAGGAGGCGAGTTGCTCACCATCGATCATCACGCTCATCTGTTTGCCGGTCAGATCGACCACGACGCCCAGAGGTAAACCCGGCTGGCCGGCCAGCCGGAGTCTTGCATCAAACGAAGTCACTACTTCTCCTTCGCTCTCAACCCGGACCCCGCCACAGACTATCCGAACGACCGAGATTTTCCACCAAGAAATATGTTCACTCGAGCGCCCGCCCATCTCGGACAGACCACGACTCGCGTAAGGTCGGATGGGTGGGAGAACCACAGAGTGTCGAGAAGGTGCGTGCTGCCGAGGTGATCGGGGCGGCGTGTCTTGCCACGGACTTGGGGATGGGGTTTCCCTTCGAGCACGGGATCGAAGCGACCCTGGTCAGCTCACGGTTATCCCGGCTCCTCGACGTCGACATCAAAACCGAGGAGGAAGTGTTCTACGTGAGCCTCCTCATGTACCTCGGGTGCAACGTCGACTCCGAACACGGTCTCCGCATATTCGGCGGTTCGGGTCTGGAGAACCTCACCCCCAACCAATTCGGTTCCGACTACCAGATGCTCCGTGGGGTGGTGCGCAACCTCCCCGACCCTGACGCTGGCGCCCTGACCCGTTCCTACCAGACAATAACCCGCCTGCCCCGAGCTGCCTCCTTCCGGGGGGAACACTTCGAGTCGATGTGTGAGGTGGCGGTGGTCCTCTCCGACCGTCTCGGCGCCCCGAGCGAGGTCAGCCAGATGTTCAACGTGCTTACCGAGCGTTGGGACGGGAAGAGTGTCCTGGGCCGGGCCGAGGGTGACGAGGTGCCGACGGCGCTGCGCATCGTCCATGTCGCCCGGGATGGCGCGTTCCAGAACCTCCTCGGCGGTCGCGACCATGCAGTCGCGGTGGTCCGAGAGCGGGCCGGTGCTGCCTTCGACCCCGAGGTCGCCCTGGCCTTCGCCGACAACGCGGCCGACCTGCTCGCTCCCGGCGAAGGTTCGGTTTGGGATGACTTCCTCGCCCTCGAGCCCAAACCCCACCGGATGCTCGGCACTGACGACTTCGATCGAGCACTTGCCGCCCTCGCCGACTTCGCCGACATGGTGTCCCCCCGAATGAGCGGACACTCACCCGGGGTTGCCGAATTGGCCGTATCGGCCGCCCAGATCGCCGGGTACGACCAGGAGGGTGTCGACGGGATCCGCCGCGCCGCTCTCGTCCATGACGTGGGCCGGGCTGCGGTGCATCCCCGGATCTGGCAGAAACCCGGCCCGCTCTCCGCCGACGAGTGGGAACAGGTCCGCCTTCACCCCTATCACACCAGCCGGGTTCTCGCCCCATCTCCGCCCCTCCAGAGCCTTGCCGACCTGGCGTGCTGTCACCACGAGAAGGTCGACGGTTCCGGATACCACCGTGGCGTTCCCGCCGCTGCTCTGGATCCCGGAGCGAGACTCCTGGCCGCAGCCGACGCCTTCCACGCCATGGGCGAGCCACGCCACCACCGTGACCCGATTCCACTCGAAGCGGCCGCCGGACTGTTGGCCGCCCAGGCCAGGGAGGGGCGGCTGGACTCCGACGCCGTGGCCGCTGTCGTCGAGGCGGGCGGGCTGGAGCGACCCGATGTCTCCGACCCCGGCGACCTGACCTCCCGGGAGACCGAGGTCATCGGCCTACTCGCCCGGGGTCTGCAGACCAAACAGATCGCCTCCCGCCTCGATATCTCCCCGAAGACCGCTGATCACCACATCCAGAACGCCTACCGCAAGATCGGTGTTTCTACCCGAGCGGCCGCCACCTTGTACGCCACCGAGCACGGGTTGGTCCCATGGGGAGAATTCCCCATTAAATAACGCTCCGGTCTCCCATACGTTCGGGAGCATGAGACGCGGACACGGAACGAAGGACCAAATGGGGCTTGCCGCCCTGGGCAGCAGTCTGTTGGTCGTCGCCATCGCGGTCACGTCGATCCAGGATCAGTCGGCTCTCGGGGCCCCCGGGTACTGGGCATGGATCCTGACCGGGCTCCAGGTCGTCGCCCTCCGCTCCGCCGCCACCGGTAAGGACTGGGGCTGGCTGCTCGGTGCATCGGTGCAACTCCCCTGGATCGCATACGCCGTGGCAACACTCCAGATCGGGTTCGTCCCCGGGTGTGTGGTCTCCGGGGTAGTACAGGCCCACGGATACCTGCGTCGCCAGACCGCCAGACCGCGCCTCGAAGAACCGACCTATGCATGAGGAGAGAACCATGAAACAGCTACCAGATCGCACATCCACAGTCGTCATCGGAGGAGGACAGGCCGGGTTGTCGGTGGGCTATCACCTGAAGCGACAGGGCATCTCCTTTGTCATCCTCGACGCCTCCGAACGGGTCGGTGACGCCTGGCGCAACCGATGGGACTCGTTGCGCCTGTTCACGGCCGCCTGGCTCGACGGGCTCGACGGCAAGCCGTTCCCGGCGACATGGCGCCATACGCCGACCAAAGACGAGATGGCCGACTACCTCGAGTCCTACTCCACCGAGTTCGAGCTCCCGGTCCACTCGGCGATCCTGGTCACCCGGCTCAGCCGGAACTCCGACACCTTCAC
The DNA here is from genome assembly GCA_041748855.1 of Acidimicrobiia bacterium. Lineage (GTDB taxonomy): Bacteria > Actinomycetota > Acidimicrobiia > Spongiisociales > ZC4RG35 > MA-ANB-1. The sequence goes on along the minus strand of JBGTCK010000014.1, from coordinate 41,446 downwards.
GGTGGAAACCGACCGCGGGACGATAGAAGCCGACAATGTCGTGGTCGCGATGTCGAGCTGGCAGGTACCCCGTCTCCCCGACTTCGCCGATGATCTCAATGACGACGTCGTTGCCATCCACAGCTCGGAGTATCGCAACCCGGGACAGCTCCAACCAGGCCCCGTCCTTCTCGTCGGTTCGGGCAATTCTGGCGCCGAAATCGCACTTGAACTGTCCGCCGAGCACACGACCCTCATCTCGGGCACACCGCCGGGTGAGGTTCCGGTGGACATCGGCACGCGACGCGGACAGGTGGTTGCCTGGTTCATCGGACGGGTCGTATTCCATCGCATCCTCACCGACTCCACTCCCATGGGCCGGAAGATGGCCCGTGAGCACCGCGGCGAGCCGTTGGTGCGAACCCGCACCAAAGAGCTGCGTCGCGCTGGCGTGGAATCGGTCGCCCGTATCACCGGCGTCGAAGACGGATTGCCGGTGACTATCGATGGGGACCGACTCGATGTGTCGAATGTGATCTGGTGCACCGGCTACGACCCCGGCTTCGACTGGATCGACCTTCCCGTCTTCGGCGACGACGGCAAGGTGCAGCACCAGCGGGGGATCATGCCCGACTATCCGGGCCTCTACTTCATCGGGCTCAAATTCCTCTACAGCGTTTCATCGGCGCAGATCCACGGCGTCGGCCGCGATGCAGAACGGATCGTCGGCGAGGTCGCGGCAAGGGCAACTTCGAAACAGCCAGCAAGCGCTCCCCGGTAGGTCCTTAGGGAGGTGCGCGCGCCCATCCCGGATCGAGCTTCGCGTAGGGTTTACCTATGGAGATTGCACCAACGAGAAAACTCAAGGTCGCTTTCGCATTGATAGCCCTCTTCGTCGCAGCCTGCGGAGACGGGGAAGGCGAGAGCACGACAACGACGACAGCAGCGTCTATGACAGAGACTACGGGCGCGGTGACAACCACAGAAACCGGTCCAGGCGACGCCCCCGATCCCAGCGGGGAATACCTGGTTACCAATTATGCGTACCCGAGCGGCGGTGTCACCAACCTCTGGCCCGATTCGGAGATCACCATCGTGCTGGACGGTGACGGCACCATCTCGGGAAACGCTGGCTGCAACGACTACACCGGGACCTACGAGGTGTCAGGCCCCTGGATCGAAGAGCCCGGATTCGACGAGAGAAAAGGTCAGGCCTTCATCGTCACTGATCTGTCATGGACCGAGATGGCTTGCGAAGACGACCTGATCATGGAACAGGAGACCGAATACCTCGCCGCCCTGCAGAAGGTAGAGCACTGGTTGTTCGGCCAGGGATTCTCCGAAGACGCCAACGCCCTTCTCCTTTATGCAGCAGAAGGTGAAGGCCTCCAGGTCCAAGCCTCGGCCAGCGATTGACCACCACCGGCGAAGTCAGCGAATACCGCCCGCCCGGGGGTTCTGGCCAACTGCGACGCTGACGAACAAAACAAGGCCCGTGACCCGGGTTGCCCCGGGTCACGGGCTCGGTTATTGGTTGCTCAAGGACAGGGCCGAACCCTCGGGTTGAAATCGGCGAAGGTTCCACTGGGGTTCGTCTTCCACACCCAGACGTGGAGGATGTACACCGGGAGGAAGGAGTGGGGGTGGAACTCGTGGCCGAACAAGACCGGTGGGTTCTCCGGGTCGACCTCGGTCGCGGGGATGATGTATTCGACGGCAACCAGCTTCAGCTTCCCGTTCGCTTTGACCTCGTAGACCATCGCTTCGGGATCGGCGGCGTCGATAATGCCGTCGATGTTCCGCACGTAGTGGACACCCATCCCACCGTCAACGCTGTCGAAACAGGTCGGTGTGTCGGGGTTGGCGGGGTCGAGCGAAAACGCCACGAACCCGTCGGCCAGGGCCGCGTCTACCGAATGGTAGGGAGCGGTGACCGCCCGAAGCTCTTTGAGATCACTCCGGGACACCTCATGTGCCTGAGCAGGCAGCGCTCCGGCGAGCACCATCAGGGCGGTGGCCACTGCCAGGATCCTCTTCTTCATCTCAAACCTCCCTATTCGAACTCGCCGACGGGGTAAATCTCGTCGGCAACGAGGCCATGTGCCTCCCGGTGGACGGTGTTGGCCAACTCTGCGTTCTCGGCCTCGACGAGGCAGAAGATCTTCCCTGCATCCTCATCGACCCAGTACCGCAGGTACTTCACTCCGTACCGACCCTGTGTCTCGAGATCCTTCTGGTGAGCTCCGGCCACATCCTCCGCCGATACCCCACCTTCGATCGTGTGCACATCCATGAACAGTGACATGGTCCTCCTTCTCGTCGCTTGCAACCCCTTCTGGGCCCTGGTGAGAAGGTATGGGATGCCCCCCAATGGCACATCGGGGTATCTCCCTATATTGGGAAGCGTTAGTAGGCATAGGGGTCGAGCACCGAGATCTCCGTTATCCGATCCACCGGCAGGCCGTTGCTCTTTGCGGTGAGACGGATCGACTCCGGGCTCGGCGCTTCGTAAATGCAGAAAGTCTTCCGGCCCTCAACAGCAACGTAGGAGTGGACCCAGGTGACGCGCCGGTCAGCGTTGCAGGCGACTATCGATAGTAGGATCTTCCTTCGTTCCGGGCTGGCTGGGATCGCCAGACCGTCGGGGAACGAGCGCTCAACTAAGTAGCGGGGCATGACCTGGCAACCATGCTTGGAATCTATGGGGCCGACTCGGTTTCCGGATCGGCAGATTTACCTACTTTCGGCTGCCGACTGGCTCGAGCCAGCCGTTGGCGGAGGCCACGGCCACAGCTTCGGTTCGATTCGCCGCTCCCAGCTTGCTGAGGATCGATGAGACATGGTGACTGGCCGTTTTCTCAGTAATGAACAGCTCGTCCGCAATGGATGCGTTTGACAGTCCTCTGGAGAGCAGCCTCAACACTTCGGTCTCCCGGCCGGTCAGTTTCCCCGGAGAGTTGCGAGTCGATGTCCTGCTGCCGCGGGGTACCCGCTTTACGCCCTTCCTCTGTAGTTCGCGCCGTAGTCCGGCCATCACCCCCTCGGCGCCGTAAGACTCGAGTTCTGAGAAGATCGCCTGAAGGTCAGCGTGATCAGACACTGCCGCGACAATTGCACCCTCCACGTAGAAGCCGAGCTGCGCCCATTCGACGTGACCTTTCGAAGCAGGGTCGACGTCTTGCCAGCCGAGCCGATCAGCCCAGAATTCGATGAGCCTGGATTGGAACGACCGGGCGTCGAGAGGGCTGGCTGACCAGACCGTCTCGAAGTGCTCACGTGCTTCTAGTTCAGGAAGTAGACCGACCCATGCCGCTTCCATGACCATGGCACACACCCTGATGATTGATGAACGTTCCAGAAATCCCTCAGCGAGGTCCACAGCATTTCGAACCAGGTCGATCGCGCCAGGGTCAGCGCGACGCATCCGCAAAGTCGCGGCGGCTACGGCGTACTCCACCTCCGAGGAGCGACACGTTCGCTGGCCCCAGACTTTCTCGAGCTCGCGGTCCGCTTCATCCCACCGGCAAGCGAGAACGTCGATCCATCCAAGTGTCACCAAGCCAGCCAGATACCAGGCATCGAGCTCGTTCGATTGAGAAAACTCGACGAGTCGCAGGAACTGAGCACGAGCCGCCTCGAGGTTCCGCCCAGCGAGGTAAATGTTGCCTATGTTGTTGAGGGCTCTGGCGGTGAATTCCTTAATGTTTCTTTCTAAGCCCAGAGTGACCGCTTCCTCGAGTTGAAGCCGGCCCGAGGCATCACCCATTAGGAAGCGGGCAGTGCCCGAAGTTGTCGCAGCATGCACCTCTACTGAGGAGTCTCCCGCTGCGCGGGCCACCGCGATCGCTTCGTCCCCATGTTCGATCGCTCGCTCCAAATCACCCTCGGACAACTCGGCCCATGCGAGAACGGCCAGCGCCAGGGCCAACTCCTCACTCGGACCGGCGCTTCGCAAACCTTCTATTGCCTCAATGGCGTTGTCGTGGCAGGAAGCCATCAGGTTCTCTCTCGATTCGAAAAAGGCAAGCCAGGCAAGCGCCCCCGCTCTCTCAACAGGTGTGACACCGAGGTCCACTCGGCGTCGGGCCAGGTCGCTTGCTGTTTCGAAAGCATTGATCGCACAGTGCTCATGGGCTGCTGCCAATAGCAGGTCGGACAGGGCACCGGGCGTCACCTTGGCCTCCGACTCGACCGCGTTCATGAGGTGATACGCGGCCTGGCGATGTGCACCCGACCGGGCCGCATGCCTCCCGGCCTGTGTCGAGTATTCGAGTCCCTTCTCAGAATCTCCGGCACCGATGCTGTGATGCGCAAGCCGGGCGAGGTCCCGATCCTCGATTGGCATCGTCTCGAGTGACTCCAGAAGCCTTCGGTGCAGCCGGCGCCGCGTCGCAGCGGGCATTGCACTCGTGATGCTCTCACGAATCAGATCATGACGGCAGCTGACCGTCGAGCCGTTCACCACCAATAGCCTTCTCTGTGTCAACCGGTCGAGGTGTCGCTCGGCGTCGTCGACGAGATCAATGACTGAGTCGTATCCGACTCCGTCGGGGCTCAGCGCCACGGTGTTGACGATCTCCAGCGCATCGGGTGTGAGCCGATTCACCGAAGCCAGCACTGCGTTCTGGATGTTCGGCGGTAGCGTGCTGTGCGGGTTGAGGACCAGCTCTTCGACGAAGAACGGGTTGCCCAGACTCGTGTGGTAGATCTCGGCTGGATCGACGTCTACTCCCTCTGCGAGCTCGGTCACGCCAGCGAGGCTCAGAGGAGGCAAATCAACGCGAGTCGCCTTCGAACCCAGATCTGCCACCACGAGTCTCAACGGTGGCGACAGTTCGAGTTCTTCCGACCGGCAGGTGAGGATCAGGCAAGAGTTGGTTGGTTCGAGCCTCCTACCGACATAGCGAACCAGGCCGAGCGTGGCCTCATCTGCCCAGTGGATGTCCTCGACCACCATCACGACGCGATCGTTCTTGAGAAGATCGAGAACCCCAGCGTTTACCGCCGCGCGACCCGCGCCTGACTTGATGTCGTGGCTCAACTCCCGGGGAAGGTCGTTGAGGAGGTCATACAACGGAGCGAAGGCGGTTGGAATACCGACCGGCTCACAGGCGGCCGACAAGACCGAGAAGCGATGGTCGAGCGAGGCCTGTAGCTCCGCCACCAGAGAAGTCTTGCCGTGGCCTGCCTCCGCCGACAGGAGAATCACGGTACCCGCGTGGCTGGTCGCGGCCACCGCATCCAAAAGGAGTTGAAGGTGCCCGTGTCTCTCAACAAGACCCAAGGCAGATCTGATCAACAGAATCTAACAGAGCAAACCGGTCGGCGAACAGAAGTACACCCAAAAGCCTGGGACGACCGACCCAAACCGGCGAGAACTACGCCCCCCGGTTTCCCGGGGTAGCATCGGTGGCCGAAGGAGTTGACCAATGAGCGATCGAGACGTCCTGGCGTTGGTGATGTCGGCAGAACGCAAGTGGATGGACCACTGGGTGGCCGGTCCGTCGTTGATGGGAGAACCGGTGCGCCGCGGTCAAGCGGCACCTGACCTCGAGATGACGGCAGAAGACGGGTCGCTTACCTTTCTGAGCAGCCTGTGGCAGGAGCAACCTCTGCTCGCGTTGTTGTGGCGGCACCTCGGCTGCGGCTGCGGTCTGGAGCGGCTCGAGAGACTCCAGGCCGAATACGAGACCTACCTCAAGGCGGGCCTGAACGTCGTAGTGGTTGCCCCCGGCGACATCGAGCGGGTCGTCGCCTACAAAGAGCGTTACGAGCTCCCCGCTCCGGTTTTCGCCGACCCCGACTACCGCACCCACAAGGCGTTCGGGCTCTCGCACTGGTCACGGGAACAGGTCCTCTACGACGCGCCCGACGAATTCTGCTCACATACCAAGGAGGTCGGCGAGGCCTTTCAGGAGGACCGCAGAAGCCAGGGCCGCCCCCTAGTCGACGATCCCTGGATGCAGTCGGGTGAGTTCGTGGTCGACACCGGCGGCGTCGTCCGGGTGTCATACCTATACAACTACTGCGCCGACTACCCGGATCCGAGAATCTTCACCACAGCGGCCCGACTCGCCGCTTCCGCATAACGATTTCCCGGCAGCCGGCCTGGGTCAATCGACCCTTTGGAAATGCGCGCCAACTGCCGATAGGGGACATGTTGGACTGCCCGGAGGCTGCGCAATGACCGACCTTAAAGAAGACCTACGAATAGCGATGCCGCCCGAGGATCCCGAAGACGAAGTCGACGGATCCCCGCAGCCGCAACCTGACGATGCCGGGAAAAGCCCGGTGCCGCTTTGGAAGAAGGCAGTTGCTGTCGGCGCCTGGGTCGTCGCAGCCTTCGCCCTCACCGTCGCCTTCGGAAACCTCCGGGGAGACCCTGCACCGGACGTAGTGGCCGGACCCGTCCTGACCAGCATCCCCGTCGCGGTGGAGGTCCCTCCCGACTCGCTCGGGATTCGTTTCGACGAGGTCCGCGAGTTGTGGAACTCGATCGACCAGGGCCCGTCGATCTCCTCACCACTGCGGCGGATGCCCGAAAGTGGTGAGTTCGACGCTTTCCATCATGGTTTCGACGAATCTGCCGAGCTGATCGGGGCCTATCGCGCCCATGACGAGTACCTCGTGGCTCTGATGGCCCGGGCCAGCGTCGAGCACCCCGACGTCTCCACCCTCTACCTCCACATGTGCCACATCATCAACCCGTTCTCCCCCGAGTGCATCGACAACTACTTCACCACCGGACTCAGCGGCCAGACCCTCGACGAACTCGTCACCGGCCACAGCACCTCCTGGACCTACGAAGGCAACGACTGGCGGGTGTCGATCGACGGCAAACTCCTGAGCATCCGCGTCCTGGCTCCAGACTCGAGCTAACGCTCATCCGGCCTGCGCAGCAGGCCTGTCCGGTACTGTCCCACCCGGTCGCTACCGTCGGCGGCAGTGTGAGTATCAGTTTTCCCGGGCCGCAAGAACTCGGCCGCTCGGTGGTGGTCAAGCCGGGTTCTCCAGCACCCGAAGGGTGGGAGGGTGCCGACCGGGTGGCCATCGACGCAGCGCTGTTGGCCGATCCCGCACGTCTCGAGACCGTCGTGATCGACGCGCAGCGTCGGTACGTGCAGCGGACCCCGACTGTCTATGAGCTCGGGGTGCCCGCCGCCGAGCTGAACCGGATCGAGAGCATCGCCACCGACCCCGTCGAACTGGGCAGCGACTTCACCTTTCTCAGGGAGAGACTGACCAAAGCGGTCTGGCACAACTCCTACGACGCCACCGGCGACGAAGTGGTCTGGTGGTGGTCCCGCAAGGCGCAAGCCCAGATCGGAGCAAGAGTCGAAGGGCCGGCCGATGTCATACTCGCCGACGGATCTGCGGTATGGATCGACGGCGGCCCTCGCCAACCGTTTGATTTCGACATCGTCCACCACGAGACCGTCGACCTGGGCCGGACCACCCGGGTTCCCCCGCCTACTAAACCCTCGGAAGACCTTGCTGACGACCAGCTCGCCGCCGTCTCCCATGGGGCGGGACCGGCGCGGATCATCGCACCGGCCGGTTCGGGCAAGACCAGGGTCCTCACCGCACGGATGCGTCACCTGGTGGAAGACCGCCTGGTCGAACCGGAGATCATCACCGCAGTTGCGTACAACAAACGCGCTGCCGACGAGATGGCCGAACGCCTTCCTCCCCGCCTCCGATCCCGGATCCGCACCATCCACTCTCTCGGTTGGGCGATCCTGCGTATGACCCAGCCCCACCTCAGCCTCATCGACGAGCGGGAGCAACGACGCCGCCTCGAACCAATATCCCCCGCACCGCCCCGGGCCAACACCGACGTGATCGGTCCCTATCTCGAAGCCCTCAGCGAGGTCCGGATCGGACTTCGTTCGCCCGCACAGATCGAGGCCGAACGCGACGATGTCCCCGGGTTCGAGGAGACCTTCGCCAGATACCAGACGACCCTCGCCGAGCGCGGCGAAGCCGACCACGACACCCAGATCTACGGAGCGATCACGGCGCTCCTCGCCAACCCCGACCTCCGGGACCACTGGCAGCGGCAATGCCGTCACCTCCTCGTCGACGAGTTCCAGGACCTCACCCCCGCCTACCTACTTTTGCTGCGTCTGGTCGCCAGTCCCGGGCTCAACGTGTTCGGGGTCGGCGACGACGATCAGGTGATCTACGGGTACGCCGGGGCCGATCCCCGCTACCTGATCGACTTCGAGACTCTCTTCCCCGGTGCCGGCGGCTTCGCCCTGGAGACCAACTACCGCAGCCCCGCCGACGTGGTCACAAGTGCCACCCACCTCCTCGGATACAACGAACGTCGGCTCCCTAAGACGATCCGCGCCGCCTCGGAACTGGAGGGGTTGTCGGTTGTACAGGCCAAGGGGATCGATCTGGGGACCATCGCCGTCGACAGGATCTCCAACCTCATCGACGTAGGTGCGCCGACCAACACCATCGCCGTGCTCACTCGAGTCAATTCGAGTCTGCTCCCGGTCCAGGTTGCCCTCGCCGAGCGCGGTACGCCGTTTCAATCGTTGCTCGGTGCCTCGGTCCTCGACCGGACCCTGCTCCGGGCCACCCTCGCCTGGATCCGCATCGCCCTCGATCCCGCAGCGATGACCCGCAACGACCTGTTCCAGGCGATCCGCCGCCCCGGGCGGGGGCTGACCCGCCTCTTCACTTATTCGATCGAACGGCGCCGTGGCCCCTTTACCATCGACGGCATCGAGGCGCTCGGTGCCGATCTCGACTCGAAGCGGCGCAAGCGTTGGGACTCGTTCTGCGACGACATCCGCCTCGCCGCGTCTTCGGCGACATCGACCTCTCTCCTCCTCGACACCCTGGCCGACGACATCGGGCTGAGCAGCGCTGCCGCTGCACTCGACGCCACCCGCAATCTGGCCGACCGGTCCGGCCAGACCGACGACCTCATCGCATTGCAACGCATCGCCGGACTTCATGAAGACCCGGCCAGTTTCGAGCCGTGGCTGCGGGAGCGGCTGGCAACACCATCCGACCCCGACGGGGTCGTGCTGTCCACGGTGCACCGGGTGAAGGGGCTGGAGTGGGACCATGTAATCGTGTTCGGCGCTGACTCCTCGCTGATGCCGCATCATCTCGCCGGGGACATCGAAGAGGAGCGGCGGATCTTCCACGTCGCCCTCACCCGCGGCATCAGAACGGTGAACGTCCTCGCCGACAAGATGAGCCCGTCGGTGTTCCTCTCCGAACTCGACGGCAGCCGGCCCAAGTCGGAAAAGGTACGCCCCAAACCGGAGAAGAAGACATCACCAATCCTCACCGGGCTCACTGCCGGCATCGGCGAGGAGATCAAGGTTCAGGGTGGCTACAAGGGCGTGGTCGACCGGTTCACCGATGAAGGATGCGTCGTCAAGCTGCACGGGGGTGGAGCGGAGATCAGGGTGAAGTGGGGCGACCGGATCGAAGTTGGTGGCAAGACCGGTCCCCTCCGGCGCAGTCCCGACGAAGTCGATGACGACCTGATCGAGCGGCTAAAGGGTTGGCGACGTACCCAAGCCGAATCCCAGGGGGTCCCTGCCTTCGTCATCTTCCACGACACCACCCTCGACGAAATAGCCGCCATCCGCCCCAAGTCGGCAGGTGCCCTACTCGAGATCACCGGCATCGGCCCGGCCAAGCTAGAAGCCTACGGCGACGAGTTGATCGACCTACTGGCGGACTTCGACGGAGCAGCTGTTCCTCCGGAGGCGAAGCCGAACGGGGGAAAGGTCCCTGCCGGCCCGAAAGGGCCGGGAGGTAAGGGGGCATGAGACTCTCCAAGTTGAGAGAGGACGCGTTGGGAGCTCCGTTGGTGGGAACGTCCCACCCTCCCCGGCTCCTACGTCGCCGGGACTCCCTCCGCAAGCGGAGGGAGAGATGAACCCGTCGCCGGTACTCCGTTTCCGGCTGTCCTCCCGCTTGCGGGAGGAAGGTTCCTGCGCCCGACGAAGGAGGGCGGAGGTAGGAGGGAGAGGTCCCCTCGGGCCGGGAGCTCGAGCTCCGTTGGTGGGAACGTCCCACCCTCCCCGGCTGCTACGTCGCCGGGACTCCCTCCGCAAGCGGAGGGAGAAACGCGTATCGAGGTACTCGGCCGCAGGGCGGGAGATCCCCGCGGGCTAGGAGCTCAATCAGCGTTTTAGGGGCGAATCACGACTTAGGCGTTGACCCTGGGGATTACTAGTTCGGCGAGCATGTCTAGTTGCTCGGGCTCGTCTGAGGTGGGGCCGAGCACTATGTACTCACAGCCTGCGTCCTTAAGGTCGATGATCCTCTCGACGATGTCGTCGATCGAGCCGAACATGTAAGAGGCCTCCAGGTGGTCGGGGTCACGGTGCGGCCCCATCACTTGGAGAAAGTGTTCGTGCTGGATCTGCTTCGCCTTCTCCGAATCGTCGGTGTCGACGAGCATGGTGAAGTTGCAGTGGGCGAAGCGCGGCGGAGCCTGGTCGCGCTCTGCTGCGTGGGATTGAATGAGCTCCCAGTCACGCTTGACCCATTCCTGTTTGCCGGAGCAACGAGACAGCCACCAGTCGGCCGAAAGGATCCGCTCCCGCACGGATGCCGCCAGCTTGGCGACGTCGTGGTCATAAGTTCCGTCGGGTATACGGGAGCCCCCGGCGACCCACACCGGAGGCATCGCCGGCAGACGGGGCTCGATGGTGAGGTCTTCCACCGAGTAGAAATCGCCCGAGAACGTGACGTTGTCCTCGGTGAGGAGCAGTCGGATCAACTCCATCATCTCGTCGGTGCGTTTTCCGCGCTCGGTGACACTGGTACCGGTGGCGGCGAATTCGGGGGGATACCAGCCCGGCCCGATACCGAACTGGAACCGGCCCCCGTAGAGCATGTCCATGGTTGCCACCTCCTTGGCAACCATCACCGGGTGTCTCACCGGGAGCACCAGGATGCCGGTGCCGATCCAGACGTCGGGAGCGACCGCTGCCGCCCAGGTGCACACGTGTAACGGTTCCAGCCACGACATCCCGTAGAGGCCCGGTGCGTGGAGCAGATGGTCGATGGTCCACAGGTCGATCTCGTAATCGTTGGCCTTGCGCGAAAACGTATCGACGTCTTTTTGCGCTCGGGAATAGTCGAGGTCGGGATATGTGAACGAGGGGATCCATGCTCCAAAACGCATTTGTTTGCTCCTTTTCGCTGCCTGGCCAGAAATCGGCTGATATGGTCTTCACATCGCAGTGATTAGATATATCTTAGATTTAAGTGATCAGCGAATGCGGCGCGGATAGGGAAGGACTTTGAAACCGCCACCTTTCGCCTACGTGAGACCGGCCAACCTCGACGAGGCCGCACTGGAGTTGCAGTCGGACGACGGCGCAACGGTGCTCGCCGGTGGTCAGAGCCTGGTTCCAATGCTCAACCTCAGGATCGCCCGGCCCACCACGGTGGTCGACATCTCCCGGATTCCCGGGCTCCAGGGGATCGAGATGACGCCGGAGTCGGTGGCAATTGGTGCACTGACCACCCACTCGGCCATCGAGACGTACGACTGGCCGACGTCTCTCGCCGCGCTGCCGGTGGGCACCTCACACATCGGTTACCCGGCCATCCGGCACCGGGGAACCCTCGGCGGCAGCCTCGCCCACGCCGACCCAGCCGCCGAACTGCCTTCGCTGATGGTCGCCCTCGACGCCACCATCGACCTCCACTCCGCCGGGGGTACCCGCACGGTGGCCGCAGACCAGTTCTTCATCGGCTACTACTCGACAGCTCGCAACCACGATGAGCTACTCACCGCGGTCAACCTGCCGGTCTCCCCCGGACTTCGGACCGGATTCGCCGAGTTCAGCCGTCGGACCGGAGACTTCGCCATCGCCCTGGCCGCAACCGCAACATGGACCGAAGCGGGCTCTCCCCGGGCCCGCGTTGTCGTTGGAGGGCTCGATGTTCGTCCCCGGCGGATCGGCGCTGTCGAGGAGGCTCTCGTCGAAGGCGGAGACTGGCGTGAGGTCTGCACCCCGGAAGTGCTCGCTGCTTTCACCGAACCATCCGACGACATCCACGGCTCTGCTGACTACCGCCTCCGCCTCGGGGCGGAGATGGTGCGGCGTGCCATCACCCAGATGGAGGGGGATGGATGAAGACTGCCGCCGATGGCACCATCTCAGTGTCCGTGACCGTGAACGGGACAAATCGCAGTGCCGACGTGTCGCCCCGCACGCTGCTCTCCGACTTTCTTCGCGACTATCTCGGCCTCATGGGCACCAACGTGGGATGTGAGCACGGCTACTGCGGTGCCTGCAACGTCATCGTCGACGGTCAGACGGCTCGGAGCTGTTTGATCCTCACACCGTCCGTCGAAGGTTCCGAGATCACCACCGTTGAAGGGCTTGCCAGCAACGGTGATCTCTCCCCGCTCCAACAGGCGTTCCAGCAGGCACACGGACTCCAGTGCGGGTTCTGCACTCCCGGCTTCCTCATGACCGCCACCGGGCTCCTGGAGAGTACGCGCGGAGCTCTGAGCGACGGGGAGATCCGTTCGGCGATCTCGGGCAACATCTGCCGCTGCACCGGATATGTCCACATCGTGGACGCAATCAGGTCAGCTTCAGAGGCGAGGTCTGAATGACCACCACCCAGCCCCGTCTCGTCGGCGCCCGGGTCGCCCGCGTCGAGGATCCGCGCTTTCTCAAGGGCGAAGCCCGCTACATCGCGAATATCGTTCTGGCAGGGATGCGCCACGCCCGCTTCGTCCGTTCCCCTCTGGCCCACGCCCGCATCCTCAGCATCGATACTTCGGCCGTCCCTGAAGGTGTAGCCGTGTTCACCGGGGACGAGTGGGCCGAATTCGGGATCGAGTGCACCAGCAGATACGAAGGTTTCCAGCCCGCCGCTATGCCCATCCTTGCTGTCGGAAAGGTCCGCTACGTCGGTGAGCCGGTCGTGATGGTCATCGCTGACGACCCCTACCTGGCCGAGGACGCCGCCGAAGCGGTGATGGTCGACTACGACCCCCTGCCCGCCCTCACCACCATCGACGAAGCTCTCGCTGGCGACGCACCCCTCATCCATGAGCACTGGGAGACCAACCTCTACGTCCCCCGGACCTACTCCTCCCCCGACTACGACGAACAGACGAAAGACATGCTCAGCGTCTCCGGTCGGTTGTCACACAGCCGGCACTCAGGTGTGCCCATGGAGGGCCGTGCCGTCCTCGCCGAATTCACCGCGGGACGGTTCAAGGTCCACACCGCCACCCAGATCCCCCACCTGGTCCGGACTGCGGTGGCCACGGCAATGGGACTTGCCGAACGCGAAGTTCAGATCGTCTCCCCCGATGTCGGTGGCGGTTTTGGCGTCAAGGCCCAGGCCTACCCCGAAGAGGTCGCCTGTGCCCTTGCCGCAAAGGCCCTCCGAGTTCCGGTCAAATGGATCGAAGACCGCCGGGAGCACTTCATGGCGAGCCACCACTCCCGGGAGCACACCCATCAGGCCAGTCTGCACTTCACCGAAGAGGGCAAGATCAAAGGTCTCGCTGCCGAGTTGTACGTGGACATGGGGGCATATTCGGTGTTCCCGTGGACAGCAACGATGGACACGGGGATGGCGATGGGCATCCTGCCCGGGCCGTACCGTTTCACCGGCTACAAGGTCGACGGGTTCCCCACCTGTACCAACAAGACGCCTTACGGCGCCTATCGCGGAGTTTCCCGGCCGGCGGCGTGTTTCACTATCGAACGACTGGTCGATTGGATGGCGCGGGACCGCGGCCTCGACCGCCTCGAGGCACGTCGGATGAACCTGGTCCGCCAGGAGGACTACCCGTGGACAAACCCCGGAGGCCTCGTCTACGACGGAGGGTCGCTCGACGAATCCATCGATGTGATGAAGGAGTGGATCGGCTACGACGGGCTCGTCGAATCGCTCCGCAACGATCGCAAGCAAGGAAAGCTGCGCGGGCTCGGGATGGCGATCTTCACCGAGCAGTCGGCACACACCACCGAGGAGTTCAAGAAACGTGGTGTCCCCATCGTCTTCGGTTACGAGACGGCGACGCTCCGCCTCGACCCCACCGGGCACCTGACGATCGCAGCCTCGATTCACAGCCATGGCCAGGGGCTCGAAACCACTCTCGCCCAATTCGCCGGTGAGACGCTCGGCATGCCGATGGACCGGGTGAAGGTCGTGTTCGGCGACACCGACCAGGTCTCCTACGGGGCAGGGACTTTCGCCAGCCGCTCGGCGGTGCTGGCCGGAGGTGCAGCGCGCCTCGCGGCAACCGAGTTGCGTGAGAAGCTGACACGGATCGCCGCCTACCTTTTGGAGGCTGCGGAGGCCGATCTGGTGTTCAGCGAGGACGGCATCGAAGTCGTCGGCAGCCCCGGTTCGGGAATCTCGATGGCCGAGTTGTGCCGGATCACCTACCAGCGTCCCGACCTTCTCCCCGAAGGCGAGCTGCCCACCCTCGAATCGACGAAGACTTATGACGCCGCGCCGGGCACCGGGACCTATACCAACGCACTGCATATGGGCGTGGTCGAGATCGATGAGGGAACCGGCGGAATCGACCTCCAGAACTACTGGGTGGTGGAGGACTGCGGCGTGATGATCAACCCGCTCGTCGTCGAGGGCCAGATCCACGGCGGGGTCGCTCAGGGAATCGGTACCGCTTTGCTCGAGGAGATGATCTATGACGAGAACGGCCAGCTCCTGACCACTACCTACATGGATTACCTGCTTCCCACCGCCGAAGACGTCCCGTTCATAGGCACCCGCCATCTGGAGACTCCATCGCCGTTTACAGAAGGCGGAATCAAAGGTATGGGTGAAGGCGGCGCCATTGCTCCTGCAGCGGTCATCGCCGGCGCGGTCGAAGAGGCTCTGTCCGATCTGGGGCAGGTCTATGTGTCCCGGGTGCCCCTCACCCCCGAGCAGGTGCTGAACCATATCGCCGAAGCAAGGAGCCTCCAATGAGCCGGCCACTTACGGTCTGTGCAGTCCAGCTGGGATCCCTCGAAGGCGATTCCATCGACGCCGCACTCGAGGTGGTCACCGCGAAAGTGGCCGAAGCGGTGGAAGCGGGTGCCCAACTCGTCGTCCTCCCCGAGATCTGGACCCCCGGCTACTTCGCCTTCGACTCATACGCCGACGCCTCTCAGCACGCCGGGCGAATCCGGGAACACCTCTCGTCGCTGGCGTCAGCGCACGACATCCACCTCCACGGCGGGTCTTTCGTCGAAGAAGAGGACGGCAAGTTCTACAACACCAGCGTCCTTTTCGACCCCAACGGCGACCCGGTCGGGCAATACCGGAAGATCCATCTCTTCGGATACGGATCACGTGAGCCCGAGGTGCTCACCCCCGGGAACAACCCAGCGGTGGTCGAGACCGAGATCGGACGGCTCGGAATGGTCGTCTGTTACGACCTCCGCTACCCCGAACTATTCCGCCATATGGTCGACCACGGTGCGGAGATGGTGCTGGTGGCATCGGCGTGGCCCCACCCCCGGCTCGAAGCATGGTCGACCCTGAACCGCGCTCGCGCCATCGAAAGCCAGGTCTATGTAATTGCCGCCAATGGCGTCGGACCGACACAGTCGGGGCCCAGCCTCTGCGGGCACTCGGTGATCGTCGATCCGTGGGGGATCCCCGTCGCCCAGGGCGGGGACGACCCGGCCCTGGTCATGACGGTGATCGATCTCGACGCACCCTCCGAATCGAGACAACTGTTCCGCCAGCTTGCCGACCGGCGTTTGGTCAGTCAGACCGGGCCTCAGCTCAGCTTCCGCAGACCGGGCGAGCGTCCGTTGATCATGGAAGTCGATCGAGTTGCCATTGCCGGGTATACGGGCCGGGACACCGCCGCCGTCGAGGAGTATGTCGAGAAGCTCGCCGAGGAGGGAATCAAACCTCCGGAGTCGATACCGATGGTCTTCGAGGTCGGCGCAGATCGTGTGGTTGCCCACGATGTCATCGACGTCACCGGCGACGAGTCGTGCGGCGAAGTCGAGTTCGTCCTCCTCGTCACCGAAGATGGTGTCCATGTGACCGTGGGGTCCGATCACTCTGATCGCGCGCTGGAGAAGGAATCCATCCCACTCTCGAAACAGGTAGTCCCCAAGGTCGTCGCCAAAGAGGCATGGCGGCTGGAGGAAGTGGCCGACCACTGGGACCAGCTGAAACTGACGGCCACCGTCGGTGAAGATGCCCGTACCTACCAGGAGACGGGTGTCGATTTCTTCCTAGAGCCCGCAGCCATCCTCGAGATCGTCGACGCCGGGCCCGGGACCGTGGTGTTCTGTGGCACAGTCTCGTCGGTACAGGGCGGGTTCGACTTCGACCCCGTCTTCAGCGGACGCCTCCACGACCCGGTCCTCGATCGCTCCATCGAATTCACCTACCGAGCCCGGCCATTGGAGGGGACATGATCCAGAAGAATCCGACCGGGTTTGTCGATCCCGAGCTCATCGCCTGGACGCCGGAGGCGGGTATCCCCGGGCTCTACGCCAAGACCCTTGCCCGTTGTGATGACACGGGTTCTTACACCCGGCTGCTCAAGTTTCTCCCCGGGACCGAGACTACCCAGGCCGGGCCGCAGGCACACGATCACCTCGAGGAGCTATGGATCGTGGAGGGTGCGATCTACGACCTCACCCTCGAGGAGAACTTCGTCGAGGGCATGTATGCCAACCGGCTTCATCAGATGGCCCACGGACCCTGGCGGGCTCCCGGAGGGGCCATCACCTTCGAGCTACGCGACACCGACACCGAACAGCAGATCGAGAAAGAGCAGTTCGAGTTTTTCGACCCCTCCCTGCGCTCATGGGACGGCGTCGACGAAGAGGCCGGTGTGTTCGTGAAGACCTTGACCACCTGTCCTACCACCGGCTCATACGGCCGGCTGGTCCGGTTCTCGCCCGGGGCAGGAGATCCCCGACTGGAAGGCGGGTTCCTGCGCAGCGAGCTCTGGATCGTCTCGGGGGTTCTCGCCAGCCGGGACGGGGACGTCACCCAGCCGGCACATACTTACGGAAACCTCGACATCGACCTGCTCGACGGTTCGTGGACTTCTCCGACCGGATGCGTCGTATTCGAAGTGAGGAACAGGATCTAGGCATGTCGACCTTCGTCCAACTCGCTGCCCTCGGAGTCGCGCAAGGCGCCTTCTTGCTGGTGGCTGCCCTTGGTTTCTCCCTGACCCGCAGGGTCGAAGGCTTCCTCAACATCGCACACGCTCAGTATCTGTCGGTGGCGGCGTTCGTCACCTACTTCCTGAACAACACCGTCGGGGCCCACTTCGCCGTCGCTGCCCTCGCCGGTGTTCTTGCCGCGGTCGTGGTCGGATTCGTGATCGGCAAGCTTGTTTACGAACCGATCCGTCACCTCGGCCCCGCGGTAGCCCTGATCACCTCGGTCGGGGTGGTCTACATGCTGGAAGGCATCATCGAAATCATCGTGGGCACCGGGTCGGTGCTTGTCACCCTGCCCCGAGTGGCACCGGTGAGGTTTGGACCGGTGACCATCACGCTCTATCAGGTTCTGGTGGTTGCTGCTGCGGCGATCGTGACCCTGGCCACCGTCTGGATCTTGAACCGCACCAAAATGGGGACTGCGATCCGGATCACGGCCCTGGATAGGAACCTCGGAGCTTCCCGCGGCGTAGATGTGAAGAAGGCTGCAAACGCATCCTGGCTGCTCTCCTCAGCACTCGCCGGTGTGGCCGGAGTCGCTCTCGCTGTGCTCGGGGCGCTGACTACGACCAAGGGCTTCGAACAGATCCTGATCATCCTCGCCGTGGCCCTGCTCGCCGGGCTCGGATCGATTGCAGCCATCTCGATTTCAGCGATGACCATCGGGGTGGCCCGAGAGGTATCACTGCTGTGGCTGCCGGCGGGCTTTCGCGACATCATCGCCTTCGGGATCGTGATCCTGGTCCTGGTCTTCTTACCAAACGGCATATCGGGAAAGACGGAGTAGCCGATGGACCCACTTCTCGCAGCAGCAGTCACAGTCGGAATCCTTATCGGCATCTACGGCGTCGTCGCCATCGCTCTCAACTTCCAGTACGGGGAAGCCGGCCTTATCAACTTCGGCGTCGTCGCCTACTTCGCGGTGGGGGCCTACACCTTCGCGATCCTGACGGCCGGGCCGCCCAGCGAGACCGCACTCGACCAGTACCGGTGGGGCTTCAACCTGAACCCGCTCCTTGCCGCTCTCATCGCAGGGGTGGTCGGTGTGTTCTTCGCAGTGCTCTCTGGTTGGCCCGTGCTCAGGCTGAGAGGTGAATATCTGGCACTGACTACCTTCGCCTTCGCCGAGGTTCTCCAGTCCTCACTGGTCAATGTTCGGTCGATCACCAACGGCACCTCCGGATTCGCCGGGATCGTCCAGCCCTTCCGGGACGTGTTCGACAACTACAACCTGTTCATCCTCGCCGTGGCCATGGCCCTCCTTCTTTTCACCATGTGGTTCTTCCAGCGTCTGGTGCACTCCCCTTACGGAAGGACCCTCCGGGCAATCAAAGGCGATGAGATCGGAGTCACCGCCAGCGGAAAGAGCCCTGAGAAGTACCGGCGGGAGGCCTTTTTCATGTCGGCGTTCTTCATAGCTCTCGCCGGCGTCATCTTCGTGGTCTGGCTCACCCTGGCTCGACCGACCAGCTTCGGGGCCGAGATGACCTTCTTCGTCTGGATAGCCATGATCCTCGGCGGAGAAGGCAGCAACTGGAGGGTGCTTGGCGCCATTGCCTTTCTCGTCATCCTCGATGAACTGATCGGCGCTCTGCCGCTCGAATCGGTTGAAGCCGTGCAGCGTGTCCACGCCGGACAGGTGTTCCTCACCGGCCTGTTGTTCGTGTTGGTCCTCCGTTGGCGAACACCGAAAGCGGGGGTCACGTGACGCAGGTACTCCAGTTCGACGCGGCAACACGGCGATTCGGTGGGCTCGTCGCGGTCGACAACTGCAGTTTCTCGGTGGAGGCAGGCGAACTGGTGGGTTTGGTCGGCCCGAACGGCGCCGGGAAATCGACCCTCTTCAATCTCGCCACCGGCTACCTCCCTCCCAGTTCGGGGCGGGTTTTGGTGGGCGAAGATGACACGGCAGTCGTCGCGGCACACGAGCTCGCCAGGAAAGGGCTGAGCCGTACCTTCCAAACACCGGTCTTCTTCCCGGAGCTATCGACCCTCGAGAACATACTCGTGGCTGCACATCAAGAGCGCCCTCTGATCTCGGCGATGAGCGGCTCTTGGAGAAGCACCAAGCAGGAAGACGAAGAGCGAGCCCGCCTCTTGTTGGGCAGAGTTGGCCTCGAGCAACGAGCGGGCGTCGAAGCCGCTGAGCTCTCGGGCGGGGAGCTGCGCATGCTCGAAGTCGCCCGTCAACTCTTCAATCAACCGAAGCTGTTACTGCTCGACGAGCCCACCGCCGGAGTCGCACCGCACCTCCAGGACAACCTCGGTGAGCTCATCCGCTCGGTTAACGGCGAAGGAGTTGCCGTAATCGTCGTCGAGCACAACCTCGGGTTCTTGCTCGAACTCGTCGATCGAGTCGTCTGCATGGCACAAGGCGCCGTAATCGCTGACGGGACTCCCGCAGAAATCCACGAGAACCCGGCTGTGATTGCTGCCTACCTCGGGAGATCGAATTGAGCCTGCTCAAGATTTCGGGCCTCTCCAGCGGGTACGGGAAGTTGACTGTCACTCACAACGTGTCACTTAGGATCGAGCCAGGCGAGATCGTCCTCCTGCTCGGACCGAACGGTGCCGGCAAGACAACCTTGCTCCGCACCATCGCCGGGCACCTGCCAACCCAGGGCGGGCAAATCGAACTTCAAGGCGAGGACATCACCAAACTCGACGCCTACCAACGCTCCAGAAGCGGGATCGGCTATGTGCCCCAGGAGAAGAAGGTCTTCGGTTCCCTATCTGTTTACGAGAACCTTCAAGCAGCGTCGCTGTTCCGGCCCGACGTGGCGCCGCTGATCACCCCGATTCTCGAACGCTTTCCCCGACTAAGGGAAAGACAGGGTCAGATGGCCTCGACCCTGTCCGGTGGCGAAAGGCAGATGCTCGCCGTGGGGTCGGCGATGGCGGGAGATCCCAGACTGGTGCTACTCGATGAGCCGACTGCAGGACTGGCGCCGAGGTTCGTCGACGAGATCGTGACCTGGATGAAGGAGGTCGCGGACGGTGGCAACGGCGTCTTCTGGGTCGTGGAGCAAGACCCGGAAAAGGTGGCAGGTGTTGCCAGCCGGGCCTATTTCATGGCCGGCGGCGAGATTCGCGACGAGAAGCCGTCGTCCGATCTCAATGATCCGGCCTTGCTGCGAAGAGTTTTGTTCGACGGATAAGAAAGACAACGGAAGGAATAGGTATGAGAAAGAGAATGCTGGCGCTGGTAACAGCGCTGCTCATGGTGCTTGCCGCATGTGGAGACGGAGGATCGGAGGACACGACGACCACCGCCGCCGCAGGCGAGGAGACGACAACCACCGCCGCCGCAGGCGGGGAAGGCGACGGCGTGACCATCGGTCTGCTCGCCCCATTATCAGGTGAGCTGGGCGCCTTCGGAGAGATCATCTCCGCCGGCTACCGGACTGCCGCCGAGACCATCAACGACACAGGCCTGCTCGAATGTGGCTCGATCTCCTTCGTCTCAGCCGACTCCCAGACCGATCCCGAAGTGGGTCGCCAGGAAGCGGAGCGGATGATTTCAGGTGGTGCCGTGGCCATCGCCGGACCGACCTCCGATGTGATGGTTGCGCTGGTGCCGTTGGCACAATCAGAAGAAGTTGTGCTCACGTCGCCGTATGCAGGGAGCACCGCTCTCAACGAACTCGGAGGCGATTTCGTGTTCCGTACCGTGGGCCCCGACACCAACGACGGGATTGCCGCCGCCAAGTGGATCTCCGATGAGGGCTATGAGGCTATTGCCGTGGTCACCCAGCAAGAAGAGCAGCAGCTTTCCGCCGGCAACGCAGCGCGCGACGCCCTCGCAGAGCTGGGCGCCAACGTCGTAGTCGACCAGGAGTTCACGCCCGGAGAGGCCAGCTACTCCGGTGTCCTCTCCACCGTTCTGGCCGCACAGCCGGATGTCATCTATCTGGCTGGTGGGCAGGAATCGAGCTTGACCATCATCAACGAGGCATCACAGCTCGGCTATACCGGCGACTGGTTGTTCTCCGCCGACCTGGCGACCGACGACACCGTCCAAGCCGCAGGTGCGGACATCCTCGACGGCGTAGCGCACACTGTGGTCTCGAGCACCGATCAGACAACGGAAGTCTACGAGCGTTTCGTAGATCTTCACGTGGCTGTCACTGGCGATGAACCCGGACCATTTGCAGCCAATGCCTTTGATGGAATGAACTTGATCGCCCTGGCAATGGTGGCGTCCGGTGGCTGCGACGGAGCGTCGATCAACTCGGCTCTGGTCGATGTCTCTTCCGGCGGCACTGTCGTCACCTCCTTCGAGGAGGGAGCGCGTTTGCTCGCCGATGGTGAGGACATCGACTATGACGGTGCGTCTGGTCCGGTGGACCTCGACGACACGGGGAGTGTTATCAACTCCTACTCGGTCCAGCAGGTTCAGGACGGGGTCTGGGTAGACATCCAGTTCTATCCGGCCGAAGAACTCGAGGATCTGGGCTAGACATCTGGGATGTGTGCGGGTCCGAACCCGGGCCCGCACACTCCTAGAGTGTTCACGCCATCAGATCTTTCAGAGTCCAGACTTGAGCACCCCGAAACGGCCGCAGGTGAAAGTGCCGCTCATTCAGGAAGCGGTGCTGGAGAGACTCCGAGAACAACTCGTCGACGGGACATTCCCACCGGGGGCTCATATCAATATCAGTGAGGTTGCTGACGAACTCGGCGTTTCGATCGTCCCGGTCCGCGAAGCGGTAAAGATCCTCCAAAGCGAAGGCCGGCTCGTCCGCGATCGGAGCCGTTCGTACCGGGTTCGAGAGCTGACCTACGACGAGCTGATCCAGATGAATCAGCTGTCGTCATATCTCGAGATCCAATTGATCGAGGCCGGGGTGCCAAACCTGACCGCCGACGAGATCGCCGAGATGCGCCATCTCAACGATCTGGTGGCTAAACGCGAGGGAGATCGGCATGAGATCCTCGCCGCTCACCGGCGGCTTCACTTCGTTTGCTTCGAAGCCGCCGACAAGTCGATCTACCTGGAAACCGTCAACAGGTTGTGGGATCACTACGAGCACTATCGGTTGCTGTTCTTCGACAGCGATTCGACCATCGACACCGATGCAACGGTGGAGCACCTGGAGTTCGTAGAAGCGTGCGCCAACCGCGACGTCAAACAGGCGGTCATGATCCATGAGCGGCACCGCCGCAACTCGTTTGCGTTCCTATCCACGCTGGCCGGTCGGGATCAGGAGGAACGATCCGGAACCTAGACCGAGGTGATGCTCACTCGCCGGATTCGGTGAGGTTCCAGTCTTCCCACTCGTCGATCTCGGTGCCTTCGGGCTGTTCGAACACTGCTTCGGGAGTATCCGGGACTTCCTCGATGTATTCGAGGTTGGCGATCAACGGCTCGTCGCCTTCGTCGACTTCGACCCGGAAATAGCCAACCAGCCCGTAGCGTTCCAGGTCTTGGTCCAATAGCCACGCCGCCGCCACCGGGTCGTGGCCGAGGTCGCCCCGGTTAACCATCAGAGTCGGATAGCGCAGCATGAGGTCGATCATCCCCTCGATCAGGTCTTCCGCGGTGGTCGCCTGGAAGAAGTCAGAGGTGACATCTTCGGCAAGCAGGTCAGAGACCCCCTCCCAGTCGCGGGCATTGAATCTCTCGACGAAACCGACCAGCGAGTTGTCGCGGTCGACGCTGTACGACGCAGGAAGGGGCTCGGTCGGCGAAGGCTTCCCGGTCGGTGCCAAGACTTCTTCGGGACCCGCTGCCGCGATGTCTTCTTCTCCGACCTCCGTCACGGGGCCATTCAAGTGGTCGATGTCCGGCTCATCCGCTGGCAGCGTGATGCCGGCATCGGGG
This sequence comes from Acidimicrobiia bacterium, assembly GCA_041748855.1. Lineage (GTDB taxonomy): Bacteria > Actinomycetota > Acidimicrobiia > Spongiisociales > ZC4RG35 > MA-ANB-1. The sequence continues at coordinate 18,463 of JBGTCK010000014.1, read as the reverse complement.
CGATCTTCAGAGTTTTGCGAGGTCATGGCCCCATTCTGCCCTGTTTCGTCATCAGTTAATCCTTGGTCTTCAAATACCGGGAAGAGTTGTGGCCACTGAGCGACGGCGCCCACATTCGGATAGCATCACGGCGACGCCGCTGGCCCCGAAAGGACTGATCGTGTACGAGTTCATTTGCGAACGTGTGATCCCCGAATGCACCCACAAAGACCGCGGAGCGAACCGTGAAGAGGTGCACGAGCGAGCGGTGGAGCACATGCGTGATCACCACAAAGACGACCATGCAATTGAGGAGACCAGGGACAGGGTCATCGGAGACGCCATGATCTTCATCCCGAGATGAGTCTCGGGTTCGGCCTGCTCAGCGCCCAGGCCCGGCCCGGGGAAAGCGACTGGTCCCGGGTGTATGACGAGACGATCCAGATCGCCGTCGCCGCCGAACGTCTCGGATTCGGCTCGGTTTGGACCACCGAGCATCACTTCGTCGACGACGGGTATATGCCCTCTTTGATGGTGGTCAGCGCCGCCATCGCGGCGAAGACCGACCGGATCGACATCGGTAGCGGGGTGCTGCTGGCTCCCTTGCACCATCCGCTCCGGCTTGCCGAAGACGCTGCCACCGTCGACCTCCTCAGCCATGGCCGGCTCCTGCTCGGACTCGGACTCGGTTGGAGCGAGGTGGAGTTCGAGGCGATGGGCGCCGAAATGAGCCAGCGTGGCGCGGCGATGGAGGAGATCCTCCAAATCCTGCCCAAAGCGTGGTCAGGCGAGCCGTTCCTCCACAAGGGCGAGATCTACGACTACCCGGAGCTCGCAGTCCGGCCCACGCCGACCGGGTCGATACCGGTCCTCATCGGCGGCAGCGCTGAACCGGCGATCCGTAGGGCCGCCCGACTCGCCGACGGCATCTTCTCCAATGCCCCCGTCGCCAACTTCCTACAGCAAGTGGAGTGGGTGCACGACGAACTCGAAAGCGCAGGCCGCGACCCGGCCGGGTTCCGGATCATCCATTATTCGGTTCTCTTCCCTGCCGACTCCGAGGAGGCTGCCTGGGCCGAGGGATTGCCTCACATGTGGCCGATGATGTGGAAGTACTCCGACATGGAGGCGTCTGCTTCTCGTGAGGGACCGCCCCCGGAACCGCCGCCACCTAACGAGCAGACGCGAGAGATATTGACAGGCCGCGCCACATTCGCGGCCACCTCCGAACAGATCGTCGACCAGCTCAACGAGATACGGGATACGGCAGGCCTCGAGGTCGATTTCGTCGCCCGCAGCTACTTCCCCACCATGACCTACGAACAGCAGCTAGAGCTAATGGAGCGCCTTGCCACCGACGTTGCCCGTCACATCTGATACCTCAGATCGGCATTGGATGTCGAAGCTGCCGGTGACAGGCTGCGGATACGTGCCGTTGGTTCTCCAGGCATCCCGAAACGCATTGCCCTCGATGAACGTCGCGGTTCCGTAGATGCGGTTGCCATCAAACGTGATTTCGTCGATCTGGCTATGCCCCTCGGGGACAAGGTGGAGCACCGTAATGTGTTCGCGGTCGGCAGCCGCCACCCACGAATTCTTGGCAACCGGATCCACAACGTCGAGGTAGCCGCCCTCGGGCGTGAGTTCGCCAAAGTAGGTGACCCCGTTGATATCTCCGTCGACAGATCCGGCGACGAGGATGCCGTTGCCTCTACTCGCGTCGCAGTGGGCGTAGGCTTCCGCCCATACGAAATCCCACGTCTGGCCGCCGACGGTGATCGTCGCCGCCGCGGAGACGAGCTTGACCTCGATCTCGTAATCGCTTACACCCCCCTCGGGGAGGTCCACGACGACCTTGAGGGTTGTTTCGTTGTGATCGGGGTCGACGTCGAAACCCAGGTCGGCGGTGAACGAGTAGCGATACTTATCGTCGTCGAGGTCGGTGACCGTGGCAGTGGGGTTGACCTTTAGTCCCAGGTTGTCCGCACCGATGTCCCGTTCCTCCTCGCCGATGAAGAACCGGAGGTTGTAGCGATGTGCCGGCGACTCCTCGGCCACGACGTTGGTCAGGTCACCGCTGGTGTCATCGGGGTCGATGATTCCTATCAGATCGACTGTGATGTTGAGTTTGTCGTGCTCCCCATCACCGGCCGTACCCTCGATCTGCAGTTCGGCACCATTCTCGAGGATGTTGTTGGGTGTCTTCGGGTCCCGAAAGTTGGGCAGGTCGTAGAGTCGGAGCCTGTTCCGGTCGGGATCCGAAGAGTGCAATTCCAGATACGGATCGCGAGTGCCTTCAGGATCGCGGTAGCGGGGCCCACCAGCGAAGCCTTGTTGATCCATGGACGACCACGCGGCGCCGACGGTTCGCATTCTCTTGGTCAGTTGCACGAGTAGTTGCCCGCTTGCATCTCGAGCGGCGCTCAGATTGATCTGCTCAGTCCACCCAAGGTAGACGCTGGTATCGCCTGCGATGATGTCGGCGAGAATCCCGTGCTTCAGGCTCTCGCACGCCTCGATATACACAACCGCCTTGTCGAGACGGAGTGAAGGGTCGAAGTACTGGCTCAAGAAGAAGATATGGGTCATATCCACCGTTAAGTATTGGGTGTTCGACCCCTGTTGAATCCCGCATTCGAGCCCGACCAGGTGTTGATACGGCTCCATCAACTCGTCGCAGATCGGTTGATAGGTGGCGTTGTCCCCGTTCCATTCCCGGCGAACTCCGCTTTCGAGGACCGCTCCGTCGGGCCACGTCCCCCCGTGGGTCGACACGTAGATGAAGTCGTATTCCCGCCAGACATCGCTGGTGAACCAAAGCGGATCGGCGTCGGCGTCGGCTGTATGCACGACGCCATTTCCATGGTTGTAGTCATGGATTGCCTTGAATAGTTCGTTGGGGGCGACTCTACCGGCCTGGCTGAAGATCGATCCTTCCTCAGTCGCCCACGGTTCGAGAAAAAGTGCCTTCTTGTGGTTCTGGGGATTCTCCCGGTCGGTGCCGACCCCCACAACATCTCTGGTGATCCCGCCGAGACCCCCGGACTGGAGTGACACCAGCAATCCAGGGTCGGGCGACTGATAGCCCAAAGCCTCCGCAGCACCCGATACATCGAGAAACCCCGGCGGAGGCTCGGCGATCGGCGAGATGATGCTGAACGGCATGCCGCCTTCGAGACGAAACATGAGCAATGTCTGGCTGAGGTGCGTCTCAGCAACCCCGTCCTGGCCCTGGATCCATTCGTGAGCCTCTTCACGGGACTGATCCCTGAGGCGACTTGTGACCTCTGCGGCATACACGGCCTGGAGAGCGCGTACGTCTGCGCTTACGTATTGGTAACTACAGGGATGTCCGAATCGGCTTTGGCAGTCAGCGAGAGAGAATGGTTGGGTGCGCCCCTCACTCGAACGGGTGGTCGTCTCAGACGGGACGTCTTCGGAGGTGTCGGGTTGGGTTGCACAGGACGCAATGACGAGAACCGCCGTAAGTGCCAACACGAGTGGTCTCCAGCGTCCAGCATTAATGGGCCGTCTCCCACCCGAACGGGCGAGCCGAATCCGGGTAAACCTCCGGCCGCTTTCCGGAGAAGAGATCAGTCGGATAGAACTACTCCTCGGCCTCGCAGGTGAATTGGAATGAGCCCATCGCCCTTTCACCGGTGATCAGCGAGACGAACGTACCGTGGCCGCTGATCGTCAGGTTGTCGAAGTCGAGTTCGATCAAAAGATCGTCTTCTCCGAAACGGGGACCGGATCCCCAGTACATATCGTGGTTGTTGGAGACTTCTGACTCGAAGCTGCCGTCCTGGTTATAGCGGGCCGCAAACCGTAGGTCGTCATCACCGTCGAGCGTCCCCCAGGCGTTGCCGCTGTCCGGGAGGGTCCCATCATCTTCGAAAAGAAAGCATTGACCGGTTGTCATCGGAAGGGTCCGTTCCCAGGTCTGGTTCCCGATCCGGATGGCGTTGTCCAGGAGCGGCCCAGGGGCTTCTGGTGTCGGTTCATCGCTCCCGACTCCAGCGTTTCCACCGTCGCCCGGGTCCGTCTCTCCGTTGTCGGCAACAGGTGCCTCGGTGCTGGCCGGTGTCGTCACCTGGGTGTCGTCACCTTCCGGTTCGCTAGTTCCACCACCACACGCGGCAAGGAGCATGGACACCGCTGCGAGCAGAGCCAACAATCTTGTTCTCACCTGATACCACCCGATCGACCTGTGGACGAGTCTAGACACCACCAGTTGGACACGCTGAAGCCCGACTGAGACTCGCCGAGAAGAGAGGGGAGCCTAGGACCAGCCAGCAATTGACCATATGCTGTAGCATATGGTGATGGCACGACGGGAAGTTCTGGTCCAGCTCGAGGACGAACTGGTTGCAAGGCTCGACGAGGTCGCCGGCCGCCTCGAGATAAGTCGATCTGAGCTGCTCCGCCGGGGTGCAGCCGCAGTGCTCGATGCCGATGAACTCGCCCAGGCGGACAAACGCCTTGTTGACGCCTATAGGAAGGCTCCGCCTGATGCTGCGCTTTTGGAATCGGCGCGACGTCTCGCTGCCAAAACCGCACCCGAGTGGTAGCAAGAAACGACGTCTATTGGGCCGACCTGGGACCTCCGGCAGGTAGACGTCCGGTCTGCGTTCTCACCAGGGACGCCGCTATTGCGGTGCTGGACCGGATCACCTGTGCGCCGATAACACGAACCATCCGGGGGATCGCTTCGGAGGTCGAAGTCGGACCGGACCAGGGACTGCCCGCCAACGCTGTGATCAACTGCGAAAACCTGATCACGGTCCCAATTTCGGCATTCGACCCGAAGCCCGTCGGTCACCTCGACACTGTTAGCAGGACGAGTCTTGACCGCGCCCTTCGCTATGCAATGGACATCATCTACTAGCAACGACTTCGGTAATCGAGCTCAAGCCCGTCGCATAGTCCGATCTTCATCGCACTCGGGCGGCGGCCGATTCGGATTCAGAGGGGGCGGCTATCGGACAAAGGCACCGCGCCGGCTTCGGCCAGAATTGTGGTCTCATCGGCCGGGTCGTTGGTAGACGCCCCTTCTTCCCAGAGCCCAAGGTCGAGGACAAAGGTGGTCAGACCTTCACCAACGTAAGTGAGGTCGCCTCCCATCCGGCGCGCGAGGAGAAGCGATATCGACAGCCCCAGGCCCACACTCCCGGTCAAGAGGGCGTCTCGACCCTGGTGGATATACCGTGAAAACAGCCGATCTTCCAGCTCACGGGGCACTCCGGGACCATTGTCGATGACCTCGATGTGGTAGCGACCGTCGTTGACCTGCCCCTTGATCGCAATGGGCGCCTGCCCATGTTTGATTGCGTTCGAGACGAGGTTGCGGAGCACCTGACGGAGCCGGCCCCGGTCGGCGGTCACCGAGCCACTAGCGACACGGGCATAAACCTCGATTCCTTGGGCCCGTAGCGGAGCCAGGACCTTCTCCACCTCTACCTGGGGATCTACCTCCTCCAACCGGAAGCTGAGGGCGTTCTCGTTGGCCCTCGCCACTGCAAGCAGGTCGTCGACCATCCGACTCAACTCGTCGGCTTCCCGGGCGATGATGGTGGAGAACTCGTTGACCATATCGGGATCTGACGCAACCTTGGGGTCGAGGAGCGTGGCGGCAAAGCCGTTGATCCCGGTGAGCGGGGTCCGGAGCTCATGGGAGAGGTCGGCGATGAAGTCGTCTTTCGCCCGGGCCACCTCCCGCTGTCTGGTGAGCTCGTGTACCAAGATCTCCTGGCGTTGCCGCCTCCGGAGAGAGCGTCTAAAGACGAATGCTGCGGTCAATGGCACGGCGAAAGCAACCAGGAATCGCGCTGCGTTGGCAATGCGACCGGCCTCGTCTTGAGCGAGCGAAAGCTCAGCGACCAGGATGTCTCGATCTCCAGCGATCGACGTTGCCAGGACCTGATAGCTGGCGTCCACCTCGAGGACGGCTTCCTCGAGAAGGAGAGTCTGGCGAGCATCGAGGATGGCGACGAGCTCAACTACGGATTCGCTGAAGCCTCCGGCTAGTTCGGTCAGCTCCGCTCCGGCCGCATTCGCGAGATAGGGTTCGAGTAGCTGCAACCGCTCCTCGAACACGTCGAGCCCATCCCGGGTGTCAGCCAGAGCCTGCTCCACCTCGGATGAATCGCTGAGACCGGTGCTTTCGGCGGCGTGGATCAACACTGCCTGAATCGCCCGGTTGCGTGTTGTTGCTGCCGCGCTGAGAGTGCCTTCAGTGAAAATCCCTCTTTCGCCGAGCGAAGCGAGATGGGCCGCGCTTCTCTCGGTGGCGAATACGGCAGAAAGGGAGAAGATGATCGACAGCAGGGCGACAACTCCAAGGGCCACCGCCAGATGCGCGTAGTTGGCCCGCAAGCGAGCCTTCTTCAGCAGGCGATCCAAAGTCGCCACCACGTTGAGCCGTTGGATCACTTGGCTTGCCCATTCCATGGCGTCGTCACGGGCCGGATCCACCGGCTTTCGACTATCACAAGGGACATCCCGACCAAGAGAAGTGTTGTCGGTAGGAGGATGGCCCTTCCGCTGTCGGTGATCGCAGCGACGATGAAGCCGAACACCATCATCGGGGACGAGAACAGGTCGCGCGCCCAGGGTGGAATGACCAGGTCCAATCCCTCGAGAAACGGCAGGCTCCACCCAGCACCTGACTGACCTGCGGGTAGTGCCGAAGTGAATGTTCCCAAACCCGGCTCCCTTGCGAGCAGAGCGGTCAGGGAGTTCCCCCCGAAGGAAAGCCCTGCTACCTCGGGCGCCACCGGATCTTCGGGCTCGGTGGGAGTCGGGAGGAGGAGGCCTTCATTAGTATCGTCGGCCGGTGGCTGAGTCGTGGTTGTTGTCGGGGGTACCGTTGTCGTCGTGGTCGGGGGTGCCGTAGTCGTCGTGGTCGGAGGTGCCGTAGTCGTCGTGGTCGGAGGCGCTGTTGTGGCTGTGGTCGATCCGTTGATTATCAGCGCACTCGGGAACGAGGTGGTGTCGTATGCAAACCACATATCGTCGTCGGAGTTGTTTCCGACGGTGATCTTGACTGCCAGTGAGCGCCCGCTCGGTACGTCGTGATCGATATGACCGAAGTTGACTACTTGTTTCACCCACGATTCCGAGTTGCTCCATGGGTTCTTCTGTATGGTCTTCTGGCCGACTAAAACGCAGCTGCTGCCACCTGGGGTGCATTCGAGGAGGTGGGCTTCGACGACGCCCTTTTCGTCATCTTCCATATCCTTGATGGCGCTCCAGAATTCGAGGGAGACGCCGCCGTTGATGGACATAGCACCTGCAGGGGCCACCCATTGCTGGTACTTGACGGGGTCATTCGTCTGCCACCCGTCGCTGCTTTTGGCCAGGACCAACCCGGGTGCGTCGTCACGGCCCGGATGGTAGTTGGGCAGGGACCCGGCGGTGGGCGGGCTCGCGGAGAGGGAGGCGGTAGGAACACCCGGGCTCTTGAGGTACAAAACCGTGACTGTTGTCCCGTCGGCCACCGGGAGACCAAGGACGGCGAAAGAGGAGCCGACCAAAGTCAGCGTCATGGCCAGCCGGGCTACCGTCCGACCCGATGGCGACCTCCACCCTCGCATCATCCGTTCTTATCGGGTTTATCCCAAAGAACCTTTAGTCGAGGCGACGGAACGACGGCGCTCGCATCAACGGATTCAGCCCATGGCAATTGGCGGAATTGGACGTGACGGCGCCACGAGGGCGATGTCAATTGGGTCTGGCGCACTACCCTCGAGACTGTGGTTGCAGGCAAGACCTGTCGATGTAATCGGTATGACACAGAACCGGACGACGCCGATACGTGCCCCCTGGCTCACTCTGATCGTTGGCCGGCACCCCGTGACCCGGACCGTTTCCAGCGGGCTGTTCCGCTGCCCCAACGAGCAGACCGAGCGTGCCTACTCCAGTCACAAAGTTCGCAACTGGCACACCGTCTTCTCCGTGCCGGTGTTGCCCGGCAAGGTTGTCGAGGAGTACATCGAGTGCTTCTGCTGCGGAGCCACCTGGGACCCGCGCATCGTCAACTCGAACCACCCCTCGCTTCGTTCTGCATAACCCCGTTCCTGCGGGCCGGCCATCGGTCCCGTCCGCGTTCTGCAAAAACCCATGCCCTTACTAATTTGGGACGATGAAAGAACCCAGCGCGTTGCGCAGCCGTGTTCTCTGGCGCGCCGGAAGACCAATCATCAAGATCGTGGGCCGGTTGGGCTTCTCTTTGAAGGTAGAACAGCAGTCCGAACTTCCCGTGGCGCCCTACGTGATCGCCGCCAATCACTACTCGCACTTCGACCCTCCTGCGGTGGGTGTTGCCGCCGGAATCCCGATCCGCTTCCTGGCGCTCGACGATCTCTTTGGCGTGCATCGGCTCCTCGATTGGCTGATCACCGGATTTGGAGCGATCCCGATACCACGGACCCGTCGACCGATTCGGGCGGTACGGACTGCCCTCGCTGCCCTCGAAGCCGGTGAAGTGGTCGGCGTCTTTCCCGAAGCAACCCGGGTATCGCACTGGGGAACCCTGCCGCCGAAGCGAGGCGCGGCCTGGTTGGCGAAGCGGGCCGGGGTACCCCTGGTACCCGTTGCGGTGATCGGCACCGGGCTCGGGTTTGGGTTGGAAAACCGGATCCGCCGGACGAAGATACGGGTGATCGTCGGCGCACCCATCGATCCCAACATGGGCGATGTCGATGGCCTGACCGGGCTCTGGGCCGAATGGATCGGAGAACAGGTCGCCAGACACCCCGATTCGGAAGTCAAAGGGCCGCCCCGGGCACATTACGCCGGCTGATGCCTATCGGTCGCCGAAGAACCAGCGCGCTGCGTTGACCAGCAATGTCAGCCCGATGCTCACCACGATCATCGAGGTGATCGGGATGTAGACCCGGGAAGCTTCGTTTTCGACACGAATGTCGCCCGGCAGGTTGCCGAACCATCCGAACGCCCCCGGCGCGAAGCGGACCAATGCTCCGACGAGCACGATTGCCACACCAAGAATCATCAGCAGGTTGCCGATCCGCATGATCCCAGGCTACGAGGAACGCTGGCCAACTTTTCTCCATCTTACGGAACGGGAGAACAGCCAAACGCGAGTACCTCGACACGCGTCTCTCCCTCCGCTCGCGGAGGGAGTACCGGCGACGAAGGAGCCGGGCAGGGTGGGGCGTTCCCACCAAAGGTGCTTGGTCTCCCAGCCCGAGGGACCTCCCCCTCCTACCTCCGCCCTCCTTCGTCGGGCGCAGGAACCTTCCTCCCGCAAGCGGGAGGACAGCCGCTCGCTTCGCTCGCTGGGGGCGCAGGAACCTTCCTCCCGTAAGCGGGAGGACAGCGAAAACACGCCGACCGCAATTCACGTCTCTCCCTCCGTTTGCGGAGGGAGTACCTCCGACCTTTAGGTCGGAGGGGAGGGTGAGCGATCCCACCAACGGAGCTTGAAACACGCCGATGACGCGACCGGTCTCCCAGCCCGAAGGGATCTCTCCCTCCTACCTCGGCGCAAGCGGGAGGACAGACACTTGAGGGCGTAACATCGGCGGGTGAACTTTCCAGACCACCTGCTTATCGATGGGGAGCTCGTCGTCGGCGATGGTGCCGAATTCGGCGTCGTCGACCCGGCCACCGGGGAGACCTATGCCTCGCTGCATTCGGCGAGCATGGCCCAGCTGAGTCAGGCGACGGCTGCCGCCAAGCGGGCGCAAACGACCTGGAGCGGCCTTGGGACGCCGGACCGGACCCGGGCTTTGCACGACGTCGCCAACAGGATCCGCGCCGATGGCGAGCGGATCGCCGAGGCGTTGACCCACGAGACCGGGCGCCCGCTCACCCGTAACCGGCTCTATGTCGACATGGCGGTCGACCTGTTCCGCATGTACGCGGAACTTTCCCGCACCCTCGGAGGTCGGGTCGCCCCTTCGAACGAACCCGGGCAGCTGTCCTTGATACTGCGCGCCCCGTACGGTGTCGTGGGCTGTCTCGTCCCATGGAACTACCCGTTGCTCCTCCTCGTATTTAAGGTCGCGCCGGCCCTCGCCGTCGGCAACACCGTCGTCATCAAACCGGCCTCAGAGACCCCACTGTCTTTGCTGATCCTCTCGGAGATCTTTGTCGCCGCGCTGCCCCCGGGAGTGGTGAACACGGTGTTCGGCAGCGGGCAGAGCATCGGGGAAGGCCTGGTCGTCGACCCCGATGTCGACATGGTCGCCTTCACCGGATCGACCGAGATCGGCCGTCGGCTGGGGGTGCTGTGCGCCGAAGCCACCAAGCCGTCACACCTCGAACTGGGCGGGAAAGACCCTGCGATCGTCTTTGCCGACGCCGACCCTGCCATCGCCGCCGAAGGTGTGGCGTGGGCCTCATTCCTGAATGCGGGCCAGGTCTGCACATCCACCGAGCGGGTCTACGTCCACGAGTCGCTTCACGACCGGTTCGTGGATGAGGTGGTGCGGGTCACCGGAACGATCAAGTTGGGCGACCCCTTCGACGAGGCGACCCAGGTGGGCCCGATGCGCAGTGACGGGAGACGCCGCAAAGTACTCGGCGAGATCGAATCAGCTGTCTCCGCGGGGGCCCGGGTTGTGGCCGGGGGCTCGGCAATCGACGGGCGCGGGTTCTACATGGAGCCAACCGTCCTCGTCGACGTCAATCACGAGATGGGCGTGATGCGTGAGGAGACCTTCGGGCCGGTGCTCCCGATCATGTCCTTCTCCTCCGACGACGAAGCCTTCGCCCTGGCTGCTGACACGCCCTACAGCCTGGGCGCCAGCATCTACACCAGTACGCCAGAGCTTGTGGAGCGCGCCTACCGCGATCTGAACGTGGGCACGGTGTGGGTCAACGATCCCGTGGTCGACAATCTGGCCGCACCGTTCGGGGGCAACCGCGCCAGCGGAGATGCCCGCGAACTAGGCCTCGAGGCGCTGGACAGCTTCACGACGGCACGCCACGTCCACTGGAATCTGGCCCAGGAGCCGAAGTCATGGTGGTTCCGCTAGGGAACCCCGAGCTCGGTCAGGCAGGCACGGTCCGGGAGCCGACAGCAATTGCGTCCCGGGTCATCTCCAGCCTGGTGCGCACCTCTTCGGCGATGTTGTGCACGCCCTTTTCTCCGACCAGGTCGAGCATCACTGAAGGGTCCATGAAGTCGATCATCACCCTGTTGCCCTCGGTCTGGCGGACTACGACATTGCAGGGAAGCAGCACCCCGATCGACGGCTCGAAGGCGACTGCCTGGCGGGCGAATCCCGGGTTGCAGGCGCCGAGGATGAGGTAGGGCTCATGGTCGACCCCGAGCTTCTCCTTGAGAATGGCCGCCAAATCGATCTCGCTGACGATGCCGAAACCATGTTCGGCTAGAGCATCCCGGGTCCGGGCGACTGCTGCGTCAAACGTCTCCCGGATCGTGAGGCTGAAGTGGTAGGGGGTCATTGCGCTCCTTGATAGACGTCATCCCAATCTACGGTTGGTGACGGACTGTCGGTAGAGGACTAAGTCCCGGAAGGTCAGGTCCAGTGGGCTTTGCGCGTGCTGTCAAGGAATCTGTCACACCCTCCCCTCATACTTGGGGTGAAGGAAGAGGAGGTTGGAATGACGGTTGAGATGATTGCCTTGATTGGCGTAGGTGCATTGGTCGGTATCGGCTTGATCGCGCTTGCTCTTGTCCTCAAGGGTAGCCGGGCCCAGATGTCCGCTCCTGCGACCGCCGCACCCGAAATCGATCCAATCGCCGAGCTCAAGACCTTGCTTGCCGGCAGGGAGGGGGCCATGGACGCCAAAGTCTCCCAACTCGACGCCAGGCTCGCCGCCCTCCAGGAGTCGGTCACGTCACGAGAGTCCGCCCTCAGCGCCCAATTCGCCGGGATTGGAACCCAGATTAAGACCATTACCGGCCTGTTCACCAATGACCGTCAGCGAGGCAACTGGGGTGAGATATCCATGGCCCGTATCTTCGAGCACGGCGGTTTGGTCGAGGACCGCGACTACACGACGCAGTTCAACGGGGACGGACGCCGCCCCGACGCGGTTGTCCACATCCCCGGTGGCTGTGACGTGGTGATCGACTCGAAGTTCCCCCAGACCCGCTATCTAGAAGCGCTCGCGTGCGAGGACGAGTCCGACCGCAAGCGGCTGCTCCGAGCCCAGGGCTCCGAGTTGGAAACGGTGGGCAAGAGCCTCATCAAGAAGGACTACGCCGACCTCGCTTCGGGCGGCTACGTCGTGATGTATCTGCCCTCCCAGGCTGTTTACGAGGCAGCGATCGCAGCACATCCCGAAGTGCTGGAAAGGCTCATGGAAATCAACGTCATCGTCGCCGGGCCTAACGCACTGTTCGCGGTGTTGATGAATATCGGATCGCTCATGAAGGAACACCGCGCTATTCAGCAGGCTGACGAGATTCTCATCCAGGCCAAGGAGCTCCAGGCGCGGATGGGGACATTCCTCGGCCACCTCCGCGGTGTCGGCGAGTCTCTGGGGCGCACCGTCAGCGCATTCAACGGGGCAGTCGGGTCGTGGACGGGCCGGGTTTCGCCGGCTCTGGCCCGGATCGGGGAGCTCCGCGGTGAGGAGATCGAGGCCGAGATCATTCCCATCGACGAGAGCGTCCGCGAGCTACCGCCCGAGGAGCCGACCCGAAGTCTCTATGCAGCAAGCAAGTAGCCAACCAAGGGGGAAAAGACAATGAGCAACACCACCACACCGGTCCACATCTCAGTAGTCCTCGACCGATCGGGCTCGATGGCCTCGATCGCCGACGACATCGTCGGAGGTTTCAACACCTTCATCGCACAACAGCGAAAGGAGGAGGGCAGAGCCAGGGTAACCCTGGTCCAGTTCGACTCCGAAGATCCGTTCGAGGTCCTCATCGATGGCGAAGACCTGAACGAGGTGACCGACCTCGACCCGAACCGATATGTCCCGCGAGGCAGCACACCGCTATGGGACGCGGTGGGTCGGATGATCGCCCGGATCGACAGCGAGATCGGAGACCGTGCCGACGCCGGAAAACCAATCGAAGACCAGTTGGTATTGATCATCACCGACGGTTTCGAGAACGCCAGCAGGGAGTTCGACGGCATCAGCATCGCCAACCTCGTCGAAGCAAGGAAGAAGCTGGGATGGACCTTCGTCTTCCTCGGCTCCGACGAGTCGACCTTTGCCGAAGGCGCCCGGATGCGAGTGTCGGCGGGAAATACCAGGCAATGGGATAAGTCAGGCGAAGGCTCGAAGGATATGTTCCTCCAAACGAGCAAGGAGACCTCTGAATTCAGGAGGCTCAAAGGCGACCAGCGCCACTCGAAGTCGGAGAAGTTCTTCGAGGACGAGCCAGACAAAGGCGCCAACGAGTAGCGCGGTTTCGGGTTGGAAGGCCCTTCTAGCTCGCCATCGCCACCCGGCGGAGCAAGGATCTGCGGAAGATCAGTGCCGCCACCAGCCCGAAGATAAAGCCACCGACGTGGGCTTCCCAGGCGGTATTGGTGCCTCCGAGGCCGAACTGGGCGAAGAACCAGAACCCGAGGAACAGAATGGCCGGGAGCGGGATCAGAAACCAGCCCACCAGAGTGAGCACGCGGTGCGTGGGGAAGAGCACCGCGTAGGCGCCAAGGGCGGCTGCGATCGCGCCGGAGGCACCCACCAGCGGCACCGTCGAATCGACGTTGACGAGGACGAAGGCGAAGGTCGCCGCGACTCCTCCGGCCAGGTAGAGCATCAGGTAGCGAAAGTGCCCGAAGGCCTCCTCCACGTTGTTACCGAAGATCCACAGCGACCACATGTTGAAGAGGAGATGGGCAAGCCCGCCGTGGAGAAACATCGAAGTGAGGATGGATAACCACGGCTGCTTGTCAGGGAACACGGGCGCCCCACCAGAAAAGCCGCAGTCGCCCTGGTTGATCTGGGGCAAGCTCAGCGGTTCGCCACCGAGGATCTCACACGAGATGGCAGCCTGTTCATAGAGGAACTCCACCTGGTCTGCCGGGCTGGTCTGGTTCTGCAGCCCGAAGAAGACAAGCACACAGGCTGCAATCAGGAGAAAGGTCACCCACGGTGTTATCCGGGTCGGGTTTTCATCGCGGATCGGCAGCATGCCGCAGATCATACGAGCCGCACGCGGACACTCCACGACTCCCGGTGGGCCCGCGGTCCCGGCATCTGATTCCGCAGGACTATTCCTGCGCCCATGCCCGTCCCCTACGTTGACGACGATGGGTGGCAAACAGTGAGAATCGACGAGAACAACGCGCTGTTCTGGGGTATCGGGATGCTCGCCGTCGGTGGGCTCATCACGTTGAGCACCTACCTCAGCGCAGCTCCGGGCGACAACTACTTGGTGACCAGTGGGCTTCTCGTGGTCGGTGGCATCAACCTGGTTCGGGGTGTCTACCTCCACCTCAAGCCCGGTTCGAGGGGCTGAACCCCGACCAAGAGATTTCAAAGATCTTGGTATCAGGAGCCGGCCAAGGGTCTCTTCCACATGTCAGACCGACATTGCCAGAGCGGTTGACATTGTCTGGCAATTGGGGCAGAGGGCCCCGGAGCATCTTTCCTCCGCTCCGGGGCTTTCACTCATACCTCTACCTGCGTCCCATTGTCACCTTTGCCCGAAGCTCGACTCGGGACATGCTTCGGGGCCCCGCGCCGAATCTACTCCTCGGGGACGACAGAAATGTAGTTGTCGACGGATTGGCGTTGGGAAGTTTTCGCGGCCTCAGAATCCGAGGAAGCTGAGCTCGTCGAGTGTGGCCAGATCGCTGCTCATGATTCCTTTGTTCGAAATCGTGTACAGCTTGTCGCCGATGACAATCGACCGAGTGATCTGCGCCCTCCAGTCCCACTCCTGGCTCTCACCGCCGGGATGGGCGAAGCGGCGCACTTCAGACAGGTCGGCCCCGTCGAGCTCGAAGCCCACCGCACCGAAGAAGACATCGTCCTTGTCCTCGTCCCAGAACCACTGCTGCACCGGCACCATCGCCAGGCCGGTCGGCTCCCAATAGAGGAAGGCGTGATGGTCGTACTCGACCTGTGAGCTCGAGCCTTCGCTCAGGGTGATCTGGTCCAGGCGGGTCGGGCTGGCCGGATCACTCACATCGAAGAGCGAGACCTGGGTTCCCTGAATCTGGCCGGTTTCGGTTGCGTCCTGACCGATGCCCAAAAGGAGACCATCGCCCACCGGGTGGAGATATGCCGAATAGCCGAGAATCTTCAGTTCCCCCACCATCTCGGGGGCGGACGGGTTTGACAGATCGAGGGTGTACAGCGGGTCGGTCTGGCGGAAGGTCACCACGTAGGCCATGTCGCCCATGAATCGCACTGAGTAGATCTGCTCGGTTTTGCCCAGGCCGTCAACAACCCCCACCTGCGACAGCCTTCCCTCACCTGAGTCGGCGAGCACCGTCACGAGTGACTCGGTCTCAAAAGCCGAACCCCACCACGATGGGCTGGTTGTCGAAGCAACCCGGAGATGGCCGTCGTACTCGTCCATGGCGAACTGGTTGAGCAGGTACCCCTCAACCGTCCCGGTGGACACGTAAGTGGTTAGCGACGGATCGCTGATATCGAACTTGTGGATGTCGGTGGTCACGGTCTGGGGCTGCTCATCTCCAATCCGCTCAAAGCCCCAACGCCAGGTCTCCCAGTTCTGTGTGGCGACATAGAGGCTCTCCGTTGAGGCGTAGACGGTGCTGCCGTTGGCGAGCACGCCGGTAGAGTCGATCACCTCGAGTCCATTGCCGAGGTCAATGGTGACTACCGCGAGCATGTCGAGCCCTGCAAACTCCTCAGGATGGGCGGCGCGATTGCAGTCGAAGAGGGTTCCCTGATCGGTCGTGCGTCCGTTGGCATCGGAAACGATGTAGTAGGGGATCCAATTGTCGGGGGTGGAGCGACGGATGATCTCCTTGTTCTCCTCGATCGCCTGCTGCTCGGCGCGCAGCCCGGTGCCTTCCGGGAAACTCCACTCGAGGCCTACCGGGCCCGAGCTCGAGACCAACCTGATGGTGTCGCCCACCATTCGCCCGGATATGAAACGACCGTCGATAGTCATCGAGCGAACGATTACGGGCTCACCGCTGATATCGACTTCGATCAGCTCCATCGAAGGCGACTGGTACTGAGGGGCAAAGGCGGCGTCCGGGGATGCCAGAGGATGGAAGGTGGTCCACATAGAACCGAAGAGAAGGACCCGGTCCTCGGCAAGGAGCAAGCTCTGCACACTACGACTTCCGAGGTGGAGCCTGCCGGTGATCACCGGCTCCGATCCGGTGACATCGGCGACAATCAGCATGCCCTCAGACAGGACGACAATACGCTCGCCGTCGGTCTTCACCATGTCGGGCTCGTCGACTCCCAGCACCTGGACGTTCGTGCCCGAAAAGCTGTCGCCTCCGACGGCAGACGGATCCGCAGTGGCTTGTTCGGCCCCATCTTCAGCCAACATCCGCCCGCCCCACCAGCCATGGTTCGAGTCCTCGAGACCGTAAGGGCCAACCCGTTCGATTGCGTTGACTTTCACATAATCCAGGAACGAGTCGCAGGCGTCGAAGGACGCAAGCGATGGCGCAGCCAGAGGTCCGGGGTCGACGAAGGTTGTGGTGGTGGCCGACGGCTCGCCGGCAGCTGGTTCTGTGGAGCAGGAAGCGAACACCAGCGCCAGAGCGGCGAATAGTCCGATGGTCTTCAGATTCAGGCTCATGCTTCTCCTCAACTCCGTTAGGGCTTGGACGCACCCAAGGCTGAGACGGTTCCCGCGACCGCAACCGCTGTCGACATGGAGAGTCTCAGTCCCCCTTACCTCCCGGCCTCCTTCATCTCTCCCACCAGAGCGAAGCGATGGGGGGAGTACCGCCGGCCGAAGGCCGGTGGGGAGGGGGGCCCGTTCCCACCAACGGTGCTTGACCCGCGTCCGCTCTCAACTTGGCGAGTCTCACTCCCCCTTACCTCCGCCCTCCTTCGTCGGGCGCAGGGACCTTTCCCCCATTCGGCTCCGCCTCTGGGGGAACAGCCGCTCGCTAGCGCTCACTTGGGGGGAACAGCCGCTCCCTGCGGTGGCTGGGAACAATGAAGAAGGACCACCTGTTGGTGGTCCTTCTTCGTCTCCGTCGCCCCTCCCCGGTCAGGTACCTCCCCCAAGCCCCGTACCTAACCCTCCGTCGGAATGCTCCCCCCGGAACAATTCATACCCCTTCGATTAGAAGGCCGGTCGCAGTCTCCCGCTAACTATTGCCCGACGGAATCTTGTAACCCATGAGCGTTCGGTGACGGGAGGTTTGTTACCCAAGTATCTTTTGACCGGATTGTCGATCGATTCGTACGGGCGGTTGGCGTAAGCCCACCGCCGGGCCCGACGGGAGACTCTTGCGTTAGATATGTAAAGCATCTCCCACTCCTGTGTCGCTTTCCGCCTTTCTGGCGGCTCTGCTGGTGAAGAGGGCCTTTGTCGACCCCTGATACAAAAAAGTCACAACACGATCCAACTGGTCTTCACCATCTCACCATCGGAGGAGCGGAACACCAGGCTCGTGGGCCCGCCTTCGACATCATCGAATTCGAACCGCCCCATGTCGTCGAGTTCCATCGTGAAACGAGCCCCACGACTGTGGAGTTCGACGGTGAAAGGTGACACTGGAGATACCGAACCCATGAGGATCCCGGCAACCGGATTGAATTCGAGGTCTATTGTCCATCTCCCAACCTCAAAAGAAAGCATGCGAGCGGTGGACGTCGACCGCACGCCGGCCGGGGTTTCCTCGTCGACGGAATCAAAGGCGAGTTCCGCCAGCTCGGCGTCGATATCGCGCCAGGTGAAGAGGGCGGCAGCGAATTCGGAAACCGTCGACGGAACAGGGTCGCTCTGGCGCAGCCCCTTGCGGAGAATTTCGAGAATTTCATTGTCTCTGGCCGCATTAGTCATATGAATCCACCTCCTTCAATTGAATAGAGCACTACGACTCTCTCCTGATACGCGATATGGCTGCTTTCAATCTCTCCACACAACGACCCCGGGTTGGCCCGAGACTTCCGACCGGACGACCGATGGCTTCGGCGATTTCCTCATAACTCAACGCCGGCTCCACCGTCAGCAGCCGAAGCAGCTGCTGGCACTCTTCGCCAATCTCTTGGAAGGCAGCCACCACCTCGCGGCTCTCTTCGTCTTCGATCAGCAAGGTCTCTAACGACGGCGAAGGATCCTCGACGTCGTACTCGAACTCGCTGGGGATGTCTCGCTCGCTCCGTTTGAGAACACGTAGCGCCTCGCGACGACAGGTGGTGGCCAACCATCCGGGCAATCGTTCGGGGTCGTTGATCCGATCGATGTTCTCGATCAGTCGCAGCCAGACAGTCTGGGCGACATCGGATGCGGCGGCATCGTCGAGCCGGTAGCTGCGGGCCACCGACCAAACCATCTGTCCGAATCTGTCGACGAGCGCGTCCCAGGCCTCCCGCTCACCGGCGGCAGCTCGCACCAACAATTCACCATGGG
>JBGTCK010000013.1:0-40471 GCA_041748855.1 Acidimicrobiia bacterium | reverse complement strand
GGTGTTTGGCACCTCGATGTCGGCTCGTCGCATCCTGGGGCCGTAGCAGGTCCCAAGGGTCGGGCTGTTCGCCCGTTAAAGCGGCACGCGAGCTGGGTTCAGAACGTCGTGAGACAGTTCGGTCCCTATCCGCCGCAAGCGCAGGAAATTTGAGAGGAGCTGCCCCTAGTACGAGAGGACCGGGGTGGACAGACCTCTGGTGTGTGAGTTGTACTGCCAAGTGCACGGCTCATTGGCTATGTCTGGACGGGATAAGCGCTGAAGGCATCTAAGTGCGAAGCCCACCTCAAGATGAGATTTCCCACCCGCAAGGGTTAAGGCCCCTGGTAGAAGACCAGGTTGATAGGCCAGACGTGTAAGCACAGCAATGTGTTCAGCGGACTGGTACTAATAGGCCGAGGGCTTGGAATTGAATCCGTAGACAATTGATGTGCTCGCTATGGAGTGCTCGGGTTGCCCCGAACACTGAATGTTTTGTCCGGTGGCGTTAGCGGCGGGGTACCACCCGTTCCCATTCCGAACACGGAAGTGAAACCCGCCAGCGCCGATGGTACTTGGGGAGTAGTCCCCTGGGAGAGTAGGTCACCGCCGGACATTAAATGGCGAAGGGCTGCCGACTAACGTTGGCGGCCCTTCTTTGTATGTAAGGAGTCGATGTGCCCCATCGATCGGACAAGAACCAATCAGGCGACAAGCGCCGCGGCCGGCCCAACTCCGGGAGGTCCGGGGGCCCGCCTCAGCGCCACCAGCAGCGCTCGATGACTTCGGTGTCCTCGGGCCAGCTCCCCAAGTGGGTCACCGACGAGATCCAGCGGTCCACGCCGAAGGACCGCCGTGACCCGGCGATCAAAGAGCTCTCCTCGGGGGTTGACGAGTACGCCGACGAGCGTTACCCAGCGGCCCTGCCTCACCTGCGTAAGGCAAAGACCCTGTCCCCGAAGTCCTCGGTGATCCGTGAGCTGCTCGGGCTGGCTTCCTATCGCTCCGGTAAATGGGAAGAGGCGCTCGCAGAGCTTCGCACCTTCCGAAGGATGACCGGAGACCTCATCCATATGCCCATCGAGCTTGACTGTCTCCGCGCTCTGGGTCGGAAATCCGACGTGACCAGGGAGTGGGAGAAGCTCCGCGACTATGACATCTCGGCCACCATCGATCATGAAGCCCGGGTCGTCTATGCCTCATTCCTGCTCGACGAGGGTCGGCCCCGTGACGCCTGGCCGGTGATCAAACCGGGCCGACTCGTTGCTGAACCTTCACCGGGGGAACTGAGGCGTTGGTTCGTCGCAGCCCGGGTCGCCCTTGCCGCCGGCGACAAGGAAGCGGCCGGCAAGATCGTGGACGCACTCGAGAAGCATGACCTCGAGTTCGAAGGCGTCGAACACCTCCGGGCTGCGCTCGACTAGAAATCTGTCACCGGGCCCCGCAACAATCGGGCTATGCACTCTCCCCGAACCTGTAGAGGGGAGAACCTCATGGATATTGACCTGAACCTGATTGTGCTGTGCGGACGGATTGCCACCGAGCCCGAGATCAGGATCTTCGAGTCGGGGACACGGCTGATCCGCTACCTGGTCACCGTGCGTTCGGAAGCACCCCGGAGGCGTGTCGATGTCGTACCCGTGACATTTTGGGACCCGAGCGACGAGGAAGTCGCCGAGCCAGGGGAGCGAGACCAGCGCATCTGGATCTGCGGGTCGGTACAGCGTCGATTCTGGGAGAGCCCCGACGGTCGACGCAGCAGGCTCGAAGTCATCGCCGAACAGATCAACCTCAAGGAAGTCGAAGAGCTGGAGCCGGTATCGGCGTAGCTGACCGGACGACATGGCCGGCCCCGGCCTTCTAGGTTGGGGACATGAACGAGCCAGCTGACCTCTCGCGTACAGCCGAACGCATCTACGGCGATGCGTGGGCGGATGATTACGACGCCATCTTTGACGAGGTGGACGAGCGGATGGTCGATCGGCTTGTCGAACTATCCGGCAGCTCGAGGCGTGCTCTGGAGTTGGCAGTTGGCACCGGGCGGGTTGCCATCCCGCTCAGCATGCGCGGCGTCGAAGTCAGCGGAATCGACATCTCAGATTCGATGTTGTCCAGGCTGGCGGCCAAGCCCGGCGGCGAGAAAGTCAAGGTGGTTGCGGGTGACATGGTGGAGGTCCCGGTGGACGGGACATTCCCGCTTGTGTACGTGGTATTCAACAGCCTCTTTGCCGTCTCGACCCAGGAGCGACAGGTCCGCTGCTTTCAGAGCGTGTCCAACCATCTCGAGCCCGGCGGGAGGTTTCTCGTCGAGTGTTTCGTCCCCGATGTGAAGCGATTCGACTCACAGAACACCAGGATGGCGGTCACCGAAATCGGCGACGACGGGGCATACGCTTATGAGGTCTCGATCCACGACCCGGTCCATCAAGAAGTGAGGTCGCTGCATGTCCGCACTTATCCCGATGGAGCCGACCGTGTCTTGCCGGTGACGATTCGTTACGCATGGCCCTCGGAACTGGATCTGATGGCCAGGCTCGCCAGTTTGGAGCTCGAGTCGAGATGGGCTTGGTACGACCAAAGTGAGTTCACCGAGACCTCCACTGCGAGTGTGTCCATATATAGAAAGAGGTGACCATGGACGGCGACCCATTTCTCGACGCCGCGATTGAAGAAGCGGTTCAGGGGCGGTCCACCGGAGGGATTCCGATCGGCTCAGTCCTGGTGCTCGATGGGGAGATCGTCGGCCGTGGCCACAATCAGCGGATCCAGCGGGGGAGCGTGGTGCTCCACGCTGAGATGGACTGCCTGGAGAACGCCGGTCGGTTGCCGGCCGAAACCTATCGACGTGCAACGATCTACTCGACGCTGTCACCGTGTGCGATGTGCACCGGTGCGATCCTCTTGTATGGGATCCCGAGGCTCGTGGTGGGTGAAAACCAGACATTTCAGGGACCATAAAACCTTCTGGAGGCGGCGGGCGTCGAGGTCACGGTGCTCAACGACGAGCGCTGTGTCCAAATGATGCTGGAGTTCATCGCCGCCGAGCCCGGCCTGTGGAACGAGGACATCGGGAAGGAGTAGAAAGCCCCGTATTCATTGGCGATTTGTCAACTTGACACCAGGGGTACAGTGGGATCGTCCACCCCCAATCTCGTACCTGAAGGAGGTCTCCCATGCCTTGGTACTGGTCCGACGACATCGCCCGAGTCCTCGTCGGCAGCGGCAGGATCGACAACTCAGTAGCAGCACCGTTGATCTCCGCTCCGGTGGCATTTCGTTCGGAGGCTTCCACCATCGAAGCTGCGATCGACACGCTTCTCGACGACGACGAGATCCCGTTAGCCGCCTGAGTCCCAGTTGAAGGCCATCCTCACCCCGAAGTGGATCGCGGCGCATGTGGTGGTGGTTGTCACCGCGATCGTCTTCATCAATCTCGGGTTCTGGCAACTGGGACGTCTCGAGGATCGCAAGCTCGAGAACCAGATCGCCGAGAGCCGGTATACCGCTACCCCCGAAGAACTGGGAGTGCTGGTGGCGGCCGTTGGGGACGATCTTGACAGCCTCCGTTACCGTCGCGCCACGGTCACCGGGTCATACGAAACCGAACACGAACTGCTCACCCGTAATCAGGTCTACCGGGATCAGGCCGGCTTCCATGTGGTGACCCCGCTGGTCACCGAAGACGGGGGAGCGGTGCTGGTCAATCGCGGTTGGGTTCCGCTCCCTCTCGACACTCCGCCCGTCGCCCAAGCCGCCCCGCCAACCGGAGACCTGACTGTCACCGGATGGATCAACCCGACCCAGACCAGGCCGGCATTCGGCCCCACCGACCCCGAGGGAGTGCTCGACGTGATGAGCCGGATCGATATCGACCGGATCCAGCAGCAAACGCCCTACGACCTTGCACCTGTCTATCTAGTACTCGAGGGTGACGGCGGCGACGAGCTGCCGGTCGCCTTACCTCCTCCCGACTTCACCAATGAAGGCTCCCACCTCGCTTACGCCATCCAGTGGTTCGGATTCACCCTCACCGGGGTCATCGGATACTGGTTCCTGGTCCGCAAAACACTGATGCCCAGAACTAAGAGGAGGTAGGGCGCTCCTGGCTCAGAGCGTTGATATGGCCCTCCGTCGTCTTGAAGAACGCCATCCACAATTCATATTCGTCGGTTCCGTGTACCCGATGCGGAGCGCTGACGAATTCGACGCCGGCAGACGCAAGCCGCTCGTATTCGGATTCGAGGTCGTCGACAGCGAGATAGAGCAGGGGAGTGGACTCGAACTCGGGTGACTCAGCTTTACCCACGTAGAGGCGAACCCCATCGAGATTGAAGAAGGCCATCATCTGTTCTGGCATCTCGAACAAGAACTCGAGGCCGAGGACGTCGCGGTAGAAAGCGACCGCCTCCTCGTAGTGGACCACCGACACGTGGATCTGGGAGAGACCGGTCACCGACATAGCGGGTCATTCTGGTTCGAACGGGATGTTGAGATCACGTGGATTCATCTTCTGGAGGGGGCTGTGTGAGATCGGCCACAACCTGAAACCGGGGGTGATCCGCCAGAACTGCAGGGTCGAGTTTGATCTTGGCGCTTCGGGTGCCGGCACCCACGACGATCCAGTCCCTCTCCAAGACGTTCGGGGCTACCCATATCGGTATCTCCTCGGGGATCCCGAATATCGTGACCCCGCCGATCTCCTGGCCGGTCCGGGCCAACGTGTCCTCAGCCGAGGCGAAGCTCACCTTGCGGGCACCGAGAGTCCGCCGCACCGTGCCGTTCACATCGAGGCGATCGGTGGCCAGAACCAGGCAAAGTGCATAGAGGCCCTCAGGCTTCTTCGATGCCACGAGGATCGCATTTGCCGAGTTCTCCAAAGGGACCCCGTATGCCGCACAGAACGCGGCGGTGTCCGCCAGGTCGGGGTCACAATCCATGACCTCGTGATCGATCGCGTTCTCCTTCAAGAAGCGCTCTGCTGACTGGTGAAGCGGCATGCAACGCAATGGTAGATGCGCAAGCGGAGGACATGGAGAGGCTGGAATCGGAATAGGAGGGCTGTGTCTCATCCAATATTTCGGGATCTATTTGAAGCGCTTGGCGTAGTTCCGGTCGGGCCGTAGCGTTTGTTCGTGGAACGAAATCGCATCTCCCCGCTGGTGCTGTTAGCCGGGGCCGTTGGCTTCCTGGCCTGGTCCAGTGTCCTCGTGCTCACCCCAGGCGGGTCAAAGCCCATCGAGTTCATGCAGCTGGTGCTCAGCGTCGGTGCCGGCCTCTATGCCCTGTATGCCCTGAAGAAGAACGACCCGACTCACAACAAGCGATGTCGCTACCTGGTGCTTGCCTTCGGGGTCATCGGTATCCTGATGGTGCTCGGTCTGGCCAGTGACCAACGATCATCGAGGACGTGGGCGCGACTGGGATGGGCCGCTACCGGCTTCGGATACCTGGGTTCGATTGCTCTCTGGTTCGGGAACGCTCGAACCCGTATATTCACCATTGGGATTGCCCTCGGCGGGGCGGTCTTGATCGTAGCTGCAGCGGGATTGACATTGAACTGCGACAGGAGCGTCCAGAGGTCTTGGTGTGACCCCATCTATGAGAGAGAACAGGTGCTTGCCGAGTCGATCGAGGTCGAAGGCGTCCTGGAGGAAGTGGGGAGAGCGGGAGCTTCGGTCGGCGCGGCGTACGTCACTCACTTCGTCACCGATGGCGCAAATATCGAGTCGCTGACTCACCCGCCGGGGGAGTGGCAGTTCGCACCGATGCCGGTACAGGGCATCGAGAGGGATCGGGGAATCTTCACCAGTGAGGAGCCCGAATACGCAGATTGCCGGCTGAACGCCAAGATCGAGAGTGTCCCGGCGGGCAACCGGCAGACGATATTTGTCACCTGCGGCGTGGAGGCCTGATCCGCAACCGCGATCGGATCTAGTTCTTGCCTACTCCGGCCTCATCGTGATCATGGTCGTGGTCATGATCGTGACCCTCTTCACCGTGATCGGCCTCGTGCTGGGCCATCTGGGCCCTGACTTGTTCCATATCGATCTCCTTCACCTGGCCGACCAGGTCGTCAAACATCTCCGGGGGAAGAGCACCCGGCTGTGAGTAGACGATTACCTGCTCTTTGAACACCATCAGGGTCGGGATCGATCTGATTCCAAACACCTGGGCCAGCTCTTGCTGGTCTTCGGTGTCGACCTTGGCAAAGACGATGTCGTCGTATTTGTCGGATGCTGCCTCGAATGTCGGTGCAAACGCCCGGCAGGGACCGCACCATTCCGCCCAGAAGTCGACGATGACGGTGTCGTTCTCCTGAACTGTTGCGTCAAATGTGTCTTTTGTCAGTGCCACGGTGGCCATGCGAAAAACCTTCCTGGGTCAATTCGGTACGCAATGTTCAACACCAACTAGACCCGGCTTGTTCCCGGATGTGGACGTTGTTGGCCCCGGAAGCAGTCCGATACGATGAGGGGATGCCTACAACCCAGAAGATCAGATACTCCGACTGTGATCCTCAGGGGATCGTTTTCAACGGCAACTATCCCCGGTACTGGGACGACGCAGCCACCGACTGGCTGGAGGAACTCGGCCTGGGGGGCCCCGGGTTGGGAGGCAGCGGAGTCGAGGTGGTGACCGCCAGGCTAGAAATCGACTTCAAATCGTCGGCCACTCTCGGCGACGTCCTCGAAACCTCGATCGAAGTCGCCAGATTCGGGACCGCGTCGATGGACATTGCCGTCGAGACGGTCAACCAGGGCTCACGCGAGCTGATCGCCACCGGCAAACTGGTCTGGGTTTTCGTCGATCCGGAGCACTTCCGACCGGTACCTGTGCCCGAAGAGATCCGAAAAACCCTGGAGAGCGGAACCTCGCCGATCTAGCCCTACTCAGGCGCCTATCGCGTGGTTTGACCACAATCGGCAATGTTCGCTTCGGCTAGGGATATCGGTTAGCACCTGTTCGCCCATAATCCACGTTATGTCAAGTTGGGCTATGTCCTGAGGGAAGAGGGCCTGGCGAAAGTCTCTCCCCTTGTTTCAGTCTTTGGCGCCGACAGCAGACGGGCCGTAGCCGGTGGTCGTGACATCGAAGTGGCTCCGAAGACATATGACCGGTGTGGGACCTGACGCATTCGACTTCTGGCTGGGTAACTGGGATTGCCTCACTTCGGCGGGCGACGCCGTCAACACCGTCTCCAGGGAATTCGACGACAAGGTGATCGTCGAGCGCTTCCAGATTTATTCGCCTCAGAAGTGGTCCGGAATGAGCATCTCCTCCTATAACGATCACGATGGCTGGCGACAGACCTGGGTAGATCAGGATTCGAACTACTGGACGTTCCAGGGAGTCCTCGTCGACGGTGACCCGTGTTTCGCCACAGCAGGGAAGGTCGACATCGATCAGAGCTACAAGCGCATGGTGTTCTTCGATATCGCATCGGATGCGCTGAACTGGCGGTGGGAAATCTCCCCAGACGGCGAAACCTGGACCGAGCGGATGACTGCTCGTTACACCCGTAAGTCCTGAAGCGGAATTCTTCGTTCCGATCACCAAATCATGCCTTGAGAACTACTTAATAGAGGCAGGCCGGCGATAACGTCAGGTTGATACAGGAGGTTGGGCATTGTTTGAATTGGATCGGTCGGAGCTGCCGGTACCGGGAGATGTTGCGGGCCTATTCCGCAATATCTGGGGGCACATTGCCGGGCCGGGTTCGGCATGGACCGGTGCAGAACGGGTGGCTATGGCTCGGACAGCTCGGGCGGCGCGAGGCCACGGCGATGTCGGCTCTGTACTTCCCGAACCGGTTGTCGACCTGATCGATGTCGTGGTCAGGGAGCCGTCGGCCATCAGCCAGGCAACAGTAGATGAGAGTGTCGCCGACATCGGGTTGATCGGTTACCTGGAGACGATCTCGGTAGCTTCCCTGGTCACAGGGGTCGATACGTTCACCGCGCTGATGGGGCTTGGCCTCGAATCGCTACCGGAACCCATGGCGGGTGAGCCGGTGCCTCCGGCACGGGTGCGGAACCTGAAACTGCGTAAGGCATGGGTTCCGACCACGGGTCTTCCCCTCCCCCGCCTCGCCCTGGGGGCGCACCCGCAGGAGCAAGCAATGACCAACCAGTTCCTCGATCGCCTCTATATGACCCCTGATCAGTCCCGGGAGGTTGGTTCCATCCGCGGCCTCAGCCCAATGCAGATGGAACTGGTGGTGACCGCGGTGTCCCACGGCAACCGGTGCTTCTATTGCACCCTCGGACACCTCGTCATCCTGCAGATGACGGCGAGAAACCTGGGAGAAGTTGTCGACCCAATCGCAATCGTCGACCAGGGTATCGATTCGGGCATTGCCGGTGGGAAAGAACTGGTCGAGTTGTCTCGGTCGGCTGCGAGCCTCCATGCCGACGCCGGGACGACCAAGGCGGTGGCTGCCGCCCTCGGACCGGAGGCGGCGGTGACGGGAGCGGAGGTAGCCGCGGCGTTCATGATGACCAACCGGATTGTCGAAGCGACGGGCCAACCTGCCCTGGCCAATCAGCGGGACCGGGTACGCCCCACACTGGAGCGCCTCGGGGCGTTGGACTTCGCCC
The DNA here is from genome assembly GCA_041748855.1 of Acidimicrobiia bacterium. GTDB lineage: Bacteria > Actinomycetota > Acidimicrobiia > Spongiisociales > ZC4RG35 > MA-ANB-1. The sequence continues at coordinate 31,895 of JBGTCK010000013.1, read as the reverse complement.
ACTCCGGGCACACGACGTTGCTCGAACGGCCGGGAACCCTCAAGCGGGTGGCGAGAAGGCTCCGCGCAAGGCGCTAATCGATTCCTTGCCAAGAAGATCGCTTACAAGGCGAGTTCGGTGACGAGGGCCTCGGCGAGCTTCTCGTAATCGGCGACAGTATTGTACTGCTGGGCCGAAATCCGGATGAGACGGCGCGAGGCATCGGGCCAGGCGAACACCGGTACCTCGATCCGCCATTTGGATCTCAGGTCTTCCATCAAGGGGTCGAATATGTGATCCGATCCCGAGGGGCCCCGTGGCAGGGCCACGGAGGCAATTGCCCCGATCATGATGTCCGGCGCCGGCAAGGTGGCCCCGAGGGCATCGGCCAACAGCGACCGACCTTCCAGCGCCAACTCGTGGTTGGTGGTCCGGATGCCTTCCCATCCGTCGGGATGGTGCTCGCCAACGACGTCGATAGCGGAGCCCACCGATAGCCGGGCCGAAGGGTCGTCGGTGCCAACCCAGTCGAATCGGGCGTGGTAGTCGCTGCTGCTCCCCGGCCAGCCGCCGTTGAGGCCGTGGCTGATCACGGCTGCAGACATCCAATCGCGATGCCGCTCTGCCACATGGAGGAATCCCGACCCCTTCGGGGCGCACACCCATTTGTGGCAATTGGCGGTATAGAAAGAAGCTCCGAGAGCTTCGAGGTCGACTTCGACCATGCCCGGTGCGTGGGCCCCGTCGACGAGAACCGGCACCGCGGGCTCCAGTTGGGCGATCAGCTCGGCGACCGGGAAGATGATTCCGGTCGGAGACGTCACGTGATCCAGGGCAACCAGTGCGGTGCGTTCGTTCACGGCGGCGAGGATCGGGGCGATGATCTCCCGTTCGTCCTGGAGAGGGAACGGAATGTCCACCGTCACTATCCTGGCGCCGGCCCGGTCGGCGCTCAGCGAGATGGCGTTATTACAGGCGTTGTAGCCATGGTTGGTCACGACTATCTCCGCACCCGCTGTCATCCGGGGCTCGAGGGAGCGGGCCACCGAATTCACCCCAAAGGTGGCGTTGGGAACGAAAACGAGGCCCGCGGTGTCGCAATTGACGAAGGCGGCGACCGCGGAGCGTGCCTCCTCCAAAGCGGGCTGGTAGGTCTCCAGCATGAACGACACCGGGTTGGACTCCAGATGGCGCCTCCAGCGGTCTTGCTCGGAAAGCACCTCGACCGGTGTCGCACCGAACGAACCATGGTTGAGATGGACGAATTCCGGATCGAGTCTCCACGTTGCCACCGGGCGAGTCTACGGCTCCCATTTCCACGTCCCGGGGAGATCCTCCGCACCGCCCGGATGCTTATCATCGCCTGGTGAGCCAGGTCAACGAGCATGGACAGCCTGTGGGCGACGGCCTGGGAGGCTGGGAATCACCGCCTATCCCTGAGCCAGTGACCCTCTCCGGAGTCCATGTCACCCTCGAACCGCTCCAGGTCGGGCACGCTTCAGCTCTGCACCCCACCCTGGCGGCCGCGGACGACTCCTTGTGGACTTACATGGCGATCGGCCCTTTCCAGACCGAGTCCGAGATGCGTTCCGCCTTCGAGGCTTTGATCGAGCAAACCGACTGGTTGCCCTACGTGATCCTCGTCGGCGGGACGCCTGCTGGGTTTCTCTCCTATCTGCGTATCGATCCGTCCGGTGGTGTCATCGAAATCGGATCGATCGTCTTTGCTCCCGCGATGCAGCGGACAACTGCCGCCACCGAGGCGATATACCTGCTCCTCAAGAATGCCTTCGATCTCGGCTACCGGCGCTGTGAGTGGAAATGCGACGACCTCAACGAGCCATCCCGACGCGCCGCCGAACGCCTCGGGTTTCGCTATGAGGGCACCTTCCAGAAGGCGACCCACTACAAAAGACGCAATCGGGACACCGCCTGGTATGCGATCACCGACGACCAATGGCCACACCTCGAACGTGCATTCACACGCTGGCTCGCGCCGGAGAATTTCGATGCGAACGGCCACCAGCGCCAGAGCCTGAGCGATCTCCGCAGGTGAAACCCGGCCACCGTGTTGCCACGACCACGCTGGGAGCTATGCTGACGTCGTGACTTATCTGAAGCGCTCCGGGCTCCTCCTCCTTATGTAGGGCGACGCGTCCAATTCCGCGTTCGCCCGCCCCCGGTCCGGGGGCTTTTTCTTTGCCCGGACCCCCTCCCCTCCCCCATCAACCTCACCTGGAGCCTTCATGTCGACCACACCGCAAATGCCATTCCATAAATACCAGCCCTTCGTCCCACTGGTCCTGAAAGACCGCACCTGGCCCGACAAGGTCCTCGAAAAGGCGCCGCTTTGGTGCTCTGTCGATCTCAGGGACGGCAACCAGGCCCTGATCGACCCGATGGACCCTCCACGCAAGCTGAAGATGTTCCAGGAACTGGTCGCCATGGGCTTCAAGGAGATCGAAGTCGGCTTCCCGGCGGCGAGCCAGCCGGATTACGACTTCGTGCGCCAGCTGATCGAAGAAGATCTGATCCCGCCCGATGTCACCATTCAGGTGCTCAGCCAGAGCAGAGACGAGCTGATCGAGAGGACGTTCGACTCGATAGTCGGAGCGCCTTCGGCGATCGTCCACTTCTACAACTCGACGAATCCGTTGCAGCGCGAAGTCGTGTTCGGGCTGGACCGCGAAAGCATCAAGGAAATCGCAGTGAACGCCGCGAAATTGTCGAGGAAGCTCACCGAGGCTGCCGGAGACACTGTGGTGCGTTACGAGTATTCACCGGAGAGCTTCACCCTTACCGAGCCCGATTATGCAATCGAGGTGTGCGAGGCGGTTATGGATGTGATCGAGCCGACCCCGGAAAACCCGATGATCGTCAATCTCCCCGCGACGGTCGAGTGCTACTCCGCCAACGTGTACGGGGATGTGATCGAGTGGTTCGGTCGGACCGTCAGAGATCGGCACTCGATAATCCTGAGCCTGCACCCGCACAACGATCGCGGCACCGCAGTCGCCGCAGCTGAGTTCGGGATGATGGCAGGTGCCGACCGGGTCGAAGGCACCTTGTTCGGCAATGGTGAGCGAACCGGGAACGTCGACATAATCAACCTGGCGATGAACCTCTTCGCCAACGGTGTCGACCCCGAACTTGACATCTCTGATATCGACGCCCTGCGCAGGGTCGCCGAGTACTGCAACAGGCTCCCGGTCCACCCGCGGCACCCGTATGTAGGTGATCTCGTGTACACCGCCTTCTCGGGGTCGCACCAGGATGCGATCAAGAAGGGATTCGCGGCGCTCCCCGACGACTACGAAGTCTGGGGGGTTCCCTATCTGCCTATCGACCCCAAACATGTAGGTCGGAGTTACGAGGCTGTGATCAGGGTGAACTCCCAGTCGGGCAAGGGCGGGGTGGCGTACGTGATGAAGGAGGAACATGGCTTCGATCTCCCTCGGCGACTGCAGATCGAGTTCTCGAAGACCATCCAGACCATAACCGAGAACACCGGTACCGAGATCACGCCAGACGCCATGTGGAGTGCCTTCCAGGCCGAGTACCTCCCGGATGCGCCGCGACTCCGCCTGCTCGGACATGAGCTGCATACCTCGACGCGATCTGACGGGGGACGGACGACCGTCCAGACGACGATCGGCGTCGGAAGCAATGAGGTGGATATCGAGGGCGTCGGTGATGGGCCCGTCGAGGCGTTCGTCAACGCCATCGCCGAACACTTCGGCGAGAGCTTCGATGTCGTCGACTACACCGAGCATGCCATCGGCCGCGGGGCGTCGGCCCGGGCCGTGGCCTACGTGGAGACCGCGTCGGGTTCGGGTGCAGTGAGGTGGGGGGTTGGCGTCGATGCCAACATCACAACCGCGTCCTTGCTGGCAGTCCTCCGCGGGTTCGAACGGCTCCACCTGGATTGAGGGTGCCGGCTCAACGCTTTTCGTTGCCCCGCTTGTAGTTGCCGGTCATCCTGGCCATGACCTCCTGGGGGTCGCGCGTCTCGACCCGATTGAGAAACTTCTTGGCCCGTTCTCCACGGAGCACGGCTGCCTTGTGTCCGTTGTGTTTGATGATCACTTCGCCGTTCTTGCGGCGGGTGTAGCTGAATCCTGAAGGCTCGGTCATTTCACAACCTTATCGCCAAAAGCGCACAGCAGACAGTGAGGATCAGGGCTACCGGAGCCCAGATCCTCTCCACCTTCGACGGCGAGATGAGGTTGATCACCGTACTCAAACCGAAGAGTCCGGTCAGCACCCACAGGCCTGCCACTCCCCCGCTCGGAGTCTCGTCACCCACCACTCCGGCGCGGTCGAGGATGAACCAAGCCATCGCCGGATAGAAAAACAGTCCAGCTACTGCGCTGCCGATCCGGTACCCGGTCGGGAGCCTGCCCGGATGGCGTCCGCCCCAGGAGGCGGCGCCCCACGGTGCCCCGGCCGCAAGAGCGATCTGAAACAAGGCGATGATGCCGAGAAGGGATGCTGCCAGCACCGATACCGCTTTCATGGCCGGAGACGATACACATCCCCGAGCCGCGGCTCTCATTTGCCCCGGGCGTTAGAGTCGCTCGCCATGACTGATGTTCCCAGGAAGGGCACTACCCGCTCAGCGACCACCCGCCCGGTTCGGAAGGTGCTTTCGGTTGTCGTGGTGCTGCTGGTGCTGGTGGCGGTGTGGGAACTCTACAAGGTCGTCTGGCTGGAGATGGGCTGGATCCGCCCGGTGCGCCCGGACCACACCACGATGCCCCACGTCTGGGACATGTTCATCGAGCTCTTCCGGCCAGTCAGGCGGGGCGGCGACCTTTTGATCCTGGATCTAGCCGCCCGCGCCTTGTTCACTCTCCGTGAGGCATTTTCCGGGTTTGTGATCGGCGGTGTGTTCGGCTTCGGGCTCAGTGTCTTGTTCGTTCGCTCTTTGTTACTGGAACGGGCCTTCATGCCGTACGTGATCGCAAGCCAGACTGTTCCCATCATTGCCATCGCCCCGATGGTGGTGGTATGGGGTGGCCGCCTCAACGTCCCGCAATGGCTGTCGGTGGCGATGATCTCGGCCTACCTGACCTTTTTTCCGGTCGTGATCAACACGTTGCGCGGTCTCAGATCCCCCGATCCAAACGCAATGGAACTGATGAAATCCTATGCGGCGTCGCCTTCGGAGGTCCTCTGGAAGCTCCAGGTGCCGGCGGCACTCCCCTATATCTTCACCGCGCTCAAGCTCTCGGCCACAGCCAGCGTCATCGGTGCTCTGATCGGAGAACTTCCCGCCGGGTTCGGTGAAGGCCTGGGAAGGGCCCTGCTCACTTTCTCATCCCAATTCGGGGCTCGCTCCGTGAAGCTGTATGCGACTGTCATCGTCACTGCTATCGCGGGAATCCTGTTCGTGGGTGCAGTTGTCCTCGCTGAACGCAGGTTTGTGCCGGAAGGGAACAGGCTTCGACACGACGCCGAGCTCAAAATGGAAGGTGGAATGTGAGCTCAACCAACGACACCGTGGTCAGGGCCGAGAACCTGGGGAAGACATTCGGCTCAGGCCCTGAGTCGGTGACCGCACTCAGCGGAATAGACCTTGCGATCCAGAGCGGAGAGTTTGTCTCCCTGATCGGGCCCAGTGGTTGCGGGAAGAGCACGTTGCTCCGCCTCATTGGCGATCTGACCCGGCCCAGCACCGGGGAGATAACCATCAACGGCAAGAGTGCTGAACAGGCTCGTCTCGATCGGGATTACGGGATCGTATTCCAGAAGGCGACACTGCTCGATTGGAGGACCGTCAGCAAGAACGTCGAGCTTCCGCTCGAGATCATGGACGAGACAGACTGCGCAGATCGTGCGGACGAGATGCTCCAACTGGTGCAACTGGGGGACTTCAAATCCCACTATCCCTGGCAGCTGTCCGGCGGCATGCAGCAACGGGTGGCCATCGCCCGTGCCCTTGCGTTCAATCCCTCCCTGCTGTTGATGGATGAGCCATTCGGCGCCCTCGACGAGATGACCCGGGAGTTGATGCAACAAGAGGTCCTGCGGATCTGGAAGGAGACCGGCACCACGGTCGTATTCGTAACCCATTCGATCCCGGAGGCAGTGTTCCTCTCGACACGGGTGGTGGTGATGTCCGCCAGGCCAGGCAGAATAAGCCAGATCATCCAGACCGACCTCCCCCACCCCCGGACCGAGGACACGCGGGAGTCGGCCCGCTACTACGACAAGGTGACCGAGGTACGCGAGGCCCTCCGCCAGGGTGACCGAAGATGACGGTCGGCCCGATGGAAGCCTTCAGCGGCGACCTTCCCGTCGGCTCCAGAACCCCTTCTTCGTTACGGCAAAGGTTGCGGAACTACGGCCCTGCTCTTGCGCTCTTCGTCGGAGGCATCCTCTTCTGGGAGGCTGCAGTGAGGCTGTTCAATATCCAGGCTTTTGTGCTCCCGAAGCCCTCGTCGATCGTCGAGCGCCTCATCGCCCAGTGGCCGGAGATTTCTGCCGCCGCCGGGAACACATTGATCGAAGCGATTGGCGGGCTCGTCGCCGGGACCATATCTGGCGTCGTTGTCGCTCTGATCACGGTCCGTTGGGCAGGGGCACGCGAAGGGATCATGCCTTTCGCCATTGCCACCAACTCGATACCGATCATTGCCCTGGCTCCGATTCTCAACAACATGTTCCCGATCACAAGTCCGGTTTCGAAAATGGCAGCAGTAGCGATCGTCGTCTTCTTCCCGGTGATGATCAACACCGCCCGGGGACTCGTCGAAGTCGACCAGTCGGAATTGGAGTTGATGCGGTCATATGGGGCTAGCCCGCGCGAGATTTTCACAAAGGTCCGCATCCCCCACGCTCTCCCCTTTTTCTTCAGCGCGCTGAAGATCGCCACCACGCTTTCCATAATCGTTGCAATCGTGGCCGAGTACTTCGGCGGGCCCCAGGACGTCCTCGGCCAATACATAATCAGTAAGGCCAATCTGTTTGTCTTCCCTGACGCGTGGGCGGCGATCGTCGTCGCCTCCATGATCGGAATCACCCTGTACGGTTTGGTTCTGGTCGCCGAGCGATTCGCCATGCCGTGGCATATCTCTCTTCGCTCGGCCGAGGAGAACTGACGACGCATCGGGCTGCAGATGGATATTCTCCCTCGAGTACAAACCAAAGGAGGAAACAAAGTGAAGCGACGCAACGGGCTATGGCGTAAGACACTGGTATTGATGATGGCGTTGGCTCTGATAGCTACCGCGTGTGGCGACGACACCGGTGAAGTCGGGTCAGAGGACTGCGAAGAAGTCGAAGAGGTACGGGTCCAGCTGCAATGGGTCGCCCAGGCACAGTTTGCCGGGTACTTCGTCGCCAAGGACCTTGGCTTCTATGAGGACGAGTGCCTCGATGTGGAGATCCTCGAAGGAGCGGTGGAAATCGTGCCCCAGACGGTGCTGGCAACAGGTGGTGCCGAATTCGGTCTGGCATGGGTCCCCAAGGCGTTGGTCTCCCGTGAACAGGGCGCGGACATCGTCAATGTCGCCCAGGTGTTCGAGCGCTCCGGGACCCTGGAGGTCTCTTTCGCCGATTCAGGCATCGAGTCGCCCGAGGACTGGGCGGGAAAGAGGGTCGGCAACTGGGGCTTCGGGAACGAGTACGAGCTCACCGCTGCAATCGAGTTGTACGGCGTGGAGGATGTCGAATTGGTCGGACAGAACTTCGACATGCTCGCTCTTCTCAATCGAGAGCTGGATGCGGCCGAGGCGATGATCTACAACGAGTACGCCCAGTTGCTCGAGGCCGAGAATCCCGAGACTGGAGAGCTTTACCAGCCGGAGGACTTCAACGTCATCGACTTCAACGATATCGGCACCGCGATGCTTCAGGACGCAGTGTGGGTCAACGCCGATTGGATCGCCGAAGAAGGCAACGAAGACATTGCTGTCCGGTTCCTAAAGGCGACCTTCCGCGGGTGGATCCACTGCCTCGATGCGTTCGACGAATGCGTCGAAGTCGTGCTGGACAACGGTTCGACTCTGGGTGAGAGCCACCAGGCGTGGCAGCTGAATGAGGTCCTCGGCCTCATCTTCCCGGCTTCGAGCGGGATCGGCGTGATGAACGAATCGCTCTGGAACCAGACCGTAGAAGTCGCCACCGGCCAAATCGAGGAACTCGAAGGGGTGGAGATCTCGGGCGACGCTTACCGCACCGACCTCGCACAGCAGGCGGTCGATGCCCTGCGCGAAGAGGGCATGGACGTCGATGGGGACAGCTACGAGCGCCGCGCCATCGAACTCCGCCCTGGAGGCGAATAGGCAGACGGGGGTGCGGGGAGCGGACCGGCGTTCGCTCCCCACACCTAACCTTCGCTAAGTTTGAAGTGGCGGGAGGTCCCTGCCCTGCAGTTAGGAGATCTATATGGCAAACGTGGTCAGAGCGGCAATCGTCCAGACCGAATGGACTGGCGACAAGGACTCGATGATCGAGAAGAACGCCGATTACGCCCGCGAAGCGGCCAAACAGGGCGCCCAGGTGATGTGCTTCCAGGAGATCTTCTACGGGCCCTATTTCTGTCAGGTCCAGGAGAACGAGCACTTCGACTACGCCGAGCCGATCCCCGATGGTCCGACCACCAAGCTGATGCAGGACCTGGCCAAGGAGACCAAGATGGTCCTCGTCGTTCCGATCTTCGAAAAGGAAGACGACGGCTTCTACTACAACACCGCAGCGGTGATCGACGCTGACGGCACCTATCTGGGCAAGTACCGCAAACAGCACATCCCCCACGTCAAGGGTTTCTGGGAGAAGTTCTACTTCCGCCCCGGGAACGGCGGCTACCCGGTCTTCGACACGGCTGTGGGGAAGGTCGGTGTCTATATCTGTTACGACCGCCACTTCCCTGAAGGCTGGCGGGCGCTTGGCCTCAATGGCGCCAAGATCGTCTTCAACCCGAGCGCTACCAGCCGCGGGCTGTCGATGTACCTCTGGAATCTCGAACAACCTGCGGCCGCAGTGGCCAACGAGTACTTCATCGGTGCGATCAACCGGGTGGGCAAAGAGGAATACGGAGACAATGACTTCTACGGGTCGTCGTACTTCGTCGGCCCCCGCGGCCAGATCGTGGGTGAGGCTGCTTCTGACACCGAAGAGGAGTTGGTGATCAGGGACCTCGACCTCGACGAGATCGACGAGGTCCGCAAGCAATGGGCTTTCTACCGCGACCGCCGGCCCGACGCCTACGACGAGTTGGTCGCCCCTTGACCACCCACGCCGAGCTCCTCGCCCGACACAAAGAGGTGCTGCCATCCTGGCTCGCCCTCTACTACGACGAACCGATCTCCCTCGTCGACGGGGAAGGTCGCCGGGTAGTCGACGCCGAAGGCAATGAGTACCTCGATTTCTTCGGCGGGATTCTCACCACGATGTCCGGCTACAAGATCCCTGAGGTAGTAGCGGCCATCCGGGAACAGGCGAACAAGATGCTCCACACCTCGACGCTCTACCTGATCGAGTCCCAGATCGAGCTCGCCGAGAAGATCGCGGAGCTCTCCGGGATACCGAACGCCAAAGTGTTCTTCACCAACTCGGGAACCGAGGCCAACGATGCAGCACTGATGATGGCGACACAGTTCCGCAAGTCGAATCAGATCATCGCGGTGCGGGGCAGCTACCACGGCAAGTCCCATTCGACGGTGGCGATCACCGGGAACCGTTCCTGGTCGGCGACCCAGCTCACCCCGTTCCACACCGTCTATGTGCAGGGGCCTTACAAGTACCGGAGCCCGTTCGGGCACCTGCCCGACGCCGAGTTCATTGCTGCGTGCGCCGACGACCTGGCCAACATGCTCGAGGTCGCGGTCTCCGGAGACGTGGCTGCGATGATCGCCGAACCGATTCAGGGTGTGGGTGGTTTCGCCACTCCCCCTGACGGGTTCTTCGGGGCGATGAAGGAACTGATCGACGACCAAGGCGGACTGTTCATCAGCGACGAGGTCCAGACCGGCTGGGGGCGGACCGGGGAGCACTTCTGGGGCTATCAGGCCCATGGCATAACCCCCGATCTGATCACCTTCGCCAAAGGGCTCGGCAACGGTCTGGCAATTGCCGGTGTCATCGGCAGGCCTGATGTCATCGATTGCCTGTCGGCGAACTCCATATCCACCTTTGGCGGCAACCCGCTGTCGACCGCGGGAGCGCTGGCCAATCTGGAGTACCTGCTCGCCAATGACCTGCAGACCAACGCCTACAAGGTGGGCCAGCGTCTCAAGTCCGGAATAGTCGACATCCAGTCCCGCTATCCGACGATCGGCGACGTCCGGGGCAAAGGACTGATGATCGGAGTCGAATTCGTTCACAAGGGTGGCAAAGAACCCGATCCCGCCACCACTGCGGCGGTAATGGAGTCCGCGAAGGCAAATGGCCTCCTCATCGGCAAAGGTGGCCTCTACGGGAACACCCTGCGGATCGCCCCTCCGCTCTCGTTGACCGAAGACGAGGCAGACGAAGGGCTCGGCCTTTTGGAATCCGCCATCGCCAACGCAACTGAATAATTGAAACCCAAGGAGGAACCATGGGAAAAACGCTGATCAAGGGTGGGACAGTCATCACTGCCACCGAGAAGATGGACGCTGATGTCCTCATCGACGGGGGCAAGGTTGTCGCGCTGCTCGGGCGCGATCACTCGGTCGAGGCCGACGAGACCATCGACGCCAGTGGCAAATATGTGATGCCCGGCGGCATCGACGTCCACACACACATGGAACTTCCGTTCGGCGGGACCTTCGCTGCCGACACCTTCGAGACCGGGACCCGTGCTGCGGCTTGGGGAGGCACCACGACCATCGTCGACTTCGCAGTGCAGACCAAAGGCGAATCTGCCATGGACGGGTTCGAAGCCTGGAGGCGCAAGGCAGAAGGTAACTGCGCCATCGACTACGGCTTCCACATGATCACCGGTGACATCAACGAGCAGACCCTCAAAGAGATGCAGATGCTCATGGATGAAGGCGTGAGCAGTTTCAAGATGTTCATGGCCTACCCCGGTGTCTTCTACTCCGACGACGGCGAGATCCTCCGCGCCATGCAGAAAGGAGCCGAGATCGGTGCGACCATCTGTATGCACGCCGAGAACGGGATAGCCATCGATGTCCTCGTCGAGCAGGCGCTGCAGCGGGGAGAAACCGATCCGATCTATCACGGGATCGTGCGTAAGTCGATCCTCGAAGGCGAGGCTGCTCACCGGGCGATCAAGCTGGCCGAACTCACCGGCGTACCTCTCTACATCGTCCATCTCTCTGCCAAAGAAGCCCTCGATGCGGTCATCCAGGCCCGCGACGAAGGCCGCAATGTGTTTGCCGAGACCTGTCCCCAGTACCTGTTCCTCTCCCTCGACGATATGGGCAACGGTTTCGAAGGGGCGAAGTACGTCGCCTCGCCGCCTCTGCGTGACGCAGCCGATGGCCATCAGGAGCGACTGTGGCAAGGCCTGCGGACCAACGATCTCCAGGTGGTGTCCACCGACCACTGCCCGTTCTGCATGGGCGAACACCCTCAGTTCGGCACCCAGAAACAACTCGGTGCTGACGACTTCTCCAAGATTCCCAACGGGATGCCGGGAGTGGAGAACCGCTTCGGTCTCATCTACAACGGCGGTGTCGCCGAAGGACGGATCTCTGTGAACCGTTTCGTGGAGATAGTCGCCACGACGCCAGCCCGGATGTTCGGCATGTACCCGCAGAAGGGAACCATCGCCGTCGGCTCAGATGCAGATATCGTCGTCTTCGACCCCGACGCCAAAACGGTCATTTCCGCGGAGACCCACCACATGAATGTCGACTACTCCGCCTACGAGGGTTACGAACTCGCCGGCAAAGTCGATACCGTCCTCTCCAAAGGGAAGACGATCATCGCCCGGGACGAATACCTCGGCAGCCCAGGTGACGGTCAGTACCTGCGCCGTGGAGCGAACCAGTACTTGATTTAGGAGCCCGACAAATGAGAATGATCAGCCATTGGATCAACGGAGAGACCGTCTCGGAGACACCGGAACGCACCGGTGCGGTGTACGACCCCACCACCGGCCAACAGCGTGCCGAAGTGGCGATGGCAACATCGGAGACGGTCGACCTCGCGGTCCGGACCGCTAAGAACGCTTTCGAGACATGGCGGGATTCGTCACTGACAGGACGCCAGAACATCATGTTCGCCTACCGGGAACTGGTCGTTGCCCGCAAGAACGAGATGGCAACCCTCCTCAGCGAGGAGCACGGGAAAACGCTGGACGACGCCCGGGGAGAGGTGCAGCGCGGCCTCGAGGTGATCGAGTTCGCGTGCAACATCGCTCACCTGCTCAAGGGCGAGTACTCCGAGCAGGTGTCCACCAGTGTCGACACCTACAGCATCCGCCAACCGCTGGGCGTGGTCGCAGGGATCACTCCGTTCAACTTCCCGGCCATGGTCCCGATGTGGATGTACCCGATTGCTATTGCCTGCGGAAACACCTTCATCCTCAAGCCCTCTGAGAAGGATCCCTCGACCTCGGTGCTGGCGGCCGAGTGGCTGCAGGAGGCAGGGCTTCCCGATGGCGTTTTCAACGTCGTGCACGGCGACAAGGTGGCTGTCGATGCCATTCTCCGCCACGAAGACGTTGCCGCGGTTTCCTTCGTCGGCTCCACGCCGATCGCCCAGTACATCTATGAGACCGGGACTGCCAGCGGCAAGCGGGTGCAGGCCCTGGGCGGTGCCAAGAACCACATGGTGGTTCTGCCCGATGCAGACATGGACCTCGCTGCCGATAGCGCCGTCTCAGCCGCCTACGGCTCGGCCGGGGAGAGGTGTATGGCGATTTCGGTGGTCACCACTGTCGGAGATGCAGCGGACCGCCTGATCCCCAAGATCCGCGAGCGCATCTCCGCACTCAAAGTCGGACCGTCATTCGACGAGGGAGTCGAAATGGGGCCGTTGGTCACCGCAGAGCACCGGGACAAAGTTGCTGGCTACGTCGACGCCGGTGAGAGCGCCGGTGCCTCCCTGCTCGAGGACGGACGTTCGTTGTCCGTGCCCGGGCACGAAGAAGGCTTCTTCATCGGCCCCACCCTCTTCGACAACGTGAGCACGGAGATGAGCATTTACACCGACGAGATCTTCGGCCCGGTCCTTTCCGTAGTCCGGACCGAGCACTTCGAAGACGCTCTGAAGATGATCAATGACAATCCCTACGGAAATGGAACGGCCGTCTTCACCAATGATGGAGGCACCGCCCGGAAGTTCCAGAACGAGATCCAGGTCGGCATGGTCGGCATCAACGTCCCGATCCCCGTTCCCCTCTCCTTCTACAGCTTCGGCGGGTGGAAGAACTCGATCTTCGGGTCACATGCCATCTACGGGCCGGAGGGCGTGCACTTCTACACCAAGCAGAAGGTGGTCATCAGTCGCTGGCCCGACCCGATCCATCGCGGCGTCGATCTCGGCTTCCCCCAGCACGGGCTGTAGAGCATGGATTTCGGGGTAGTGCTGCAAACTGATCCGCCTGCGACCGAAGTGGTGCGCCTTGCTGCCAAAGCCGAAGATCTTGGCTTCAGCCACGGTTGGACATTCGATTCCCACATCCTGTGGCAGGAGCCGTTCGTGATCTATGCACAAATGCTCGCAGCGACGAAGAGGATGGTGGTCGGCCCGATGGTGACCAATCCGGGGACTCGGGACGCGACAGTCCTCGCCTCGCTGTTCGCCACGCTCAACGACATGTTCGAAGGCCGCACGATCTGCGGGATCGGTCGGGGTGACTCCGCTTTGCGCTACATCGGCCGGAGCCCGAAAACCCTTGGCGAGATGGTGGAGGCGAGCCGCATCATCAAAGGGCTAGTTGCAGGAGAAGAGGTGGACTATGAAGGGACAGACCTGAAGATCCCCTGGATCACAGAGGGCTGGGATCTCCCGATGTGGATGGCGGGATACGGGCCGAAAGCTTTGGCGACGGTCGGGGAACATGCCGACGGTTTCATTCTCCAGCTCGCCGACCCCCAGATCCTGGAATGGACCGTAGGCGCGGTCCGCCAGGCGGCAGAGGAGGCTGGCCGGGACCCCGATGAGATCGATATTTGCGTGGTTGCTCCCGCCTATGTCGGAGATGACATCGAACATCAACGCGATCAGCTCAGGTGGTTCGGCGGCATGGTGGGAAACCACGTTCACGACCTGGTCAACCGCTACGGGTCCGACTCAGCCGCAGTTCCTCAGGCGCTCACCGACTACATCAAAGCGCGGGAAGGGTACGACTATGCCCATCACGGGAAGTCGGGGAACAAATCCACCGAATTCGTTCCCGATGAGATAGTCGACCGGTTCTGTCTCGTCGGCACGGTCGACCGGCACGTCGAGAAACTGGAGTTGCTCGAGAGCCTCGGCGTCGATCAGTTTGGCATCTATCTCATGCACGACGACAGAGACCGGACACTGGAGATCTACGGGGAGTCGATCATCCCCGCCATCAACGGCTGAAGCGCTCCCGACGGCGCGATCTCGGATTGGCCTTGCTCCCCCGAGAGCGTAGCCTTGGCGGTCGATGTCAGTCCCAGACCCCATGGATTCGCCGGTCTCGGCCGAGAAGCTGGGTCAGGGTTTTCATCTCATCCGGCGCCAGCTGAAGCGCGCTCCGAAGGAGTTTGTGATCGGTGGGATCGGGACCGTCATCTACGCGCTGATGACAATTCTCTCGTCTTACGTCCTCGGCTGGATAACCGACGACATCTTGCTGCCCGCAATCGAGGAGGGGGAGGTGGCCGTGGGTTCCCTTACTGCGGCGGCAGGGGCCGTGCTCGGAGTCTCAATTCTCCTCGGGATGGGGATATTGCTGCGACGCCTCGGAGCATACTACGCACAGTTCAGGCTCCAGTACCGCGACCGGGTCGACGTCACCGACCGGTATCTCAAGCTCCCGGTGGAGTGGCATAGAAAACACTCCACAGGACAACTCCTCGCCAACGCCAACGAAGACGTAGAAGCCGCCTCCTTCATCGCTGCTCCCCTGCCGATGGCTTTCGGCGTTGTGCTCATGTTGGCCATCACTGCGGTGCTCCTGGTGCTCACCGACCCGTTCCTCGCACTGATCGGGTTCATGGTCGGCCCGGCGCTCCTGGCGGCCAACTACATCTACCAGCGAAAGATGCGGTCGGTTGCGGCAAAAGCGCAGAGGATCAGAGCCGAAGTTGCCGACATCGCCCATGAGTCGTTCGATGCCGCACTCGTGGTAAAGACACTGGGCCGTGAAGATGCAGAGGTCGGGCGATTCGGGGAACGATCCGACGCTCTCCGTGACCGGATGGTCGAGGTCGGGCGACTTCGTGCCGCTTTTGACCCGGTAATCGAGGCCCTTCCCAGCATCGCCGTCCTCGCCGTCCTCGCCGTGGGTGCCCTGCGTGTCGACCAGGGGATCCTCACGCCGGGTGACCTCGTCACCTTCGCCTATCTGTTCCGATTGGTCGCGCTCCCGATGAGAGTCTTCGGGTGGCTGCTCGGAGAGCTGCCTCGCTCGGTAGTCGGCCTCGACCGCGTTCAGAATGTCCTCGCCGAGCGGGGCGAGGTCGAATACGGGCTCACCTCGCCGCAGAACGATGGCGGAGCGTCAACCAGGGCGAGCGGTGTTGGCTACATGTACCCGGATACCGCTCACCACGACCTTTCTTCGGGGGGGACTGTCGCGGTGGACTCCGCCGAAAGCGAGAAACGTGGTGTCGACGAAATAACCCTGAACGTGCAGGCCGGTAAGACCGTGGCTCTGGTTGGACCGACCGGCTCCGGGAAATCGACGATTGCTCATCTCCTGGTGCGGCTCTTCGATCCGGACCGCGGTGTGGTATCCCTCGACGGGCACGGCCTCGTCGACATCGAACGTGGGGCTCTCGCCGGTTCGGTGAGCATCGTCTTCCAGGAGACCTTCCTCTTCAACGAATCGGTGTACGAGAACATCACTCTCGGTGAGCCCTTCTCCCCCGAGGAAGTGTTCGCTGCCGCCAGGCTGGCGCGCGCCCACGACTTCATCCTCGAGCTGGACGACGAGTATTCCTCCGTTGTCGGCGAGCGGGGTGCGTCGCTGTCCGGAGGGCAACGCCAGCGGATCGCACTTGCCCGCGCTCTCGTCCGGAAGCCAAGGCTGCTCGTACTCGACGACGCGACATCGGCCATCGACCCCGCAGTGGAAGGCGAGATCCTCGCCG
The DNA here is from genome assembly GCA_041748855.1 of Acidimicrobiia bacterium. Lineage (GTDB taxonomy): Bacteria > Actinomycetota > Acidimicrobiia > Spongiisociales > ZC4RG35 > MA-ANB-1. The sequence goes on along the minus strand of JBGTCK010000013.1, from coordinate 15,729 downwards.
GCCTCGCCCAGCTTGACACCACGGTTGTGATCGTCGCCTACCGACGATCCTCGATCGTGATGGCAGATGAGGTCATCTACGTCGAGGACGGCCGGGTGGTCGACCGTGGATCCCACGAGCAGCTCTATCAGGCAGTACCCGGCTACCGCAGCCTCATCGACGCCTATGGCCAGCTCGAGGAGCCGGTATGACCACAACGGCGGTTCAGGAAGAAGTCGCAGCACGGCGTTCGCAAGGGGCGATGCGCACGATCAGGCGCGGTCTCAGCCTCTCGCCCGAGCTGCGCAGGGGTCTCCCAGGGACAATCATCATTGCCCTCGTGGCCACTGCCGGGCGTGTGATCGTCCCGGTGGTCATCCAACAGATAATCGACGGAGGCTTGAGCGGCGAGCGTGTCGACATGAATTTCGTCATCCAGATGACCGCCATCGCGTTCGCGGCCGTCCTGGTCACGGCCGGATTCACCGGGTGGATGCACCTGCGCCTGGCCAAGGTATCCGAGACTGCCCTGTCCGGGCTGAGAATCAGAGCGTTCCGCCACATTCACGACCTCTCGATGCTGCACCAGGCGTCTGAGCAGCGTGGTGTGCTCGTTTCCAGGGTGACTTCAGACGTAGACCAGATCAGCCGCTTCATGCAGTGGGGAGGGCTCATGCTGCTCACCAACGGGGGCCAGGCACTTCTCGCCCTTGTCGTAATGCTGATTCTCTCGGTGCACCTCGGACTGGTGGTCCTGGTCCTGGTGCCGTTCATCGCCCTGATGATCAAGTGGTTTCAAAGCCGGCTCGAGATTGCGTATCTCACAGTCCGGGAGAAGGTGGGAAGGATGCTTGCCCTCCTCGCCGAGACAGTGGTGGGGGCACCTGTGATCCGTGCCTATGGTGTCGAAGAGCGAACCCGCTTCCAGCTCGAAGAGGCAATCGAAGCTCACCGGTCTTCTGCTGTTCGCGCCGGAAGGCTGTCTGCGGCCTTTTCCGGCGCCGCTGAAGCATCTTCTGCGGTGGTGGTCGCCGCGGTGGTTGTCGTCGGGACGATCCTCGCTGTCAACGGGACGACCACAATCGGGACCGTCGTCGCCTTCCTGTTCCTCGTCCAGCTCTTCGTCCAGCCAGTGCAGATGCTCGGTGAAGCGGTGAATGAGGCCCAGACGGCGGTGGCAGGGTGGAGGCGCGTTCTCGACATCCTCGACATCGCCCCTGATGTCGCCGACCCGGGCCCCGACGGAGTCGAGCTTCCCCATCAGCCGATCGGGGCCAAGTTCGACAGAGTTGTCTTCCGCTATCCCCGCCCGGGACAATCTGCCTCACAAGCTTTGGCCGAACCGGCATTGCATGAGACCAGCGTCACCATCGAGCCAGAACAGAGCGTCGCGATTGTGGGAGAAACCGGATCCGGCAAGACCACTTTCGCCAAGCTCCTGACCCGGCTCATGGACCCGACCGAAGGCTCGGTGACTATTGCCGGCACCGACGTCCGCGACGTGCGTTTCGCATCGCTCCGTGACCGCGTGGTGATGGTCCCCCAGGAGGGGGCTCTCTTCCGGGGAACCATTGCCGACAATGTCCGCATGGGTCGTCCGGGAGCGACCGAATCTGAGCTGCTTGCCACTTTCGACCGGCTCGGTCTGCGCGATTGGCTCGAGGAGCTCGCTCAGGGTCTCGACACCCAGGTCGGGGAACGGGGCAGTGCACTATCAGTCGGAGAGCGCCAGCTGGTCACCCTGGTGCGGGCATCTATCGCCGATCCCGATCTCCTCGTGCTCGACGAGGCGACTTCGGCAGTGGATCCGGCGACCGAGGTGAGGATCAGCAGGACGCTGAACGAACTGACCTCGGGCAGGACGGTGGTCACCATCGCCCACAGAATCTCGACAGCGGAGAAGTCTGACCGGATCCTCGTCTTCGATGGCGGCCGCATCGTCCAGGACGGCGCACATGCCGAACTCGTGGCTGAGGGCGGGGTCTACGGAAGGCTTTTCGACTCCTGGCAGCGCGGGACCACCTGATCATTGTCTTTCGCTCGGCCCCCATAGGTTCGACGGCTCGATCGGATCAGTCTCCTCGAGTTGAATACCTCTCGCTGGGCCGCTGCATTAGCGTGACTGGATGGCATCTGAGCTCACCAAGGAGATGATCGCAGCCGACTGGCTGCCGCGGTATACGGGAATGCCGGTCGCCGATTTCGGCGACTACATCCTCCTCACCAACTTCAAGAGCTATGTAGAGGCGTTTGCCCGTCGCTTCGACTGTGAAGTTGTCGGACAGAGGAGTCCGATGCAGGCAGCGAGCAATGGTGAAGGCCTCACCATCGTCAACTTCGGCATCGGCACCGCAAATGCGGCAACGATCATGGACCTGCTCATCGCAAGACGCCCCCAGGGGGTTCTCTTCCTGGGAAAGTGCGGCGGCCTGAAGCAGTCGACGGAGATCGGCCATTTCATACTCCCCATCGCCGCGATCCGGGGCGAGGGGACGTCAGACGACTACTTCCCTCCTGAGGTGCCTGCACTCCCCTCCTTCAAACTCCACAAGTTCGTTTCCGAGAAGATCGTCGAACGGGGGTTCGAATACCGGACCGGAGTCGTCTACACCACCAACCGACGCCTCTGGGAGCATGACCTCGAGTTCCTCGAGCGCCTCCGCAGCCTCACGGCTATCGCCATCGACATGGAGACGGCAACGGTCTTCATCGTGGGTCACCACAACCAGATCTCCCGCGGTGCTCTCCTTCTCGTCTCCGATGTCCCGACCACGCCAGACGGGGTCAAGACTGAGGAGAGCGATATCCGGGTCACCGCAGACTGGTCGGATATCCATCTCGAACTCGGGATCTCGGCAATGAGCGACATCAAAGGCGAGGGGGAGGCGATCAAGCACTTCAAGTTCTGAAACTGACCGCTAGTGTCGAAATCATGTGGTTAAAGAGTGATGACTTTTCAGACGGCGCGAAAATTCCTGGCGACTACGCGTTGTGCGTGATCGACCCTGAGTCCCACGTCAGGTTCGCCCAAAACCAGAATCCACATTTGGAATGGGGTGACGTCCCGGACGGGGTGCTCTCTTTCGCCTTGCTGGTGATCGACGTCGACGTTCCTACCTCTCCTGACGACGTGAATCAGGAAGGGCGTGAGGTGCCGTCCGACCTCGCGCGGACCGACTTCACTCACTGGGCGCTGGTGGATTTGGAGTCCGCCATTCGCTCCGTGGAAAGGGGCGCCTTCTCGGACGGTGTCACTCCCCGAGGGAAGTCAGGGCTCACCAATCGACCGCGAGAAGGTGTCAACGACTACACCGGATGGTTCTCGGGGGATCCCGAGATGGGAGGAACCTACAAAGGCTACGACGGGCCCTGTCCGCCCTGGAACGACTCGATCATCCACCACTACATCTTCACTCTCTATGCCCTCGATGTGGAGTCGCTCGGGCTCAGCGGAGACTTCTCCGCCACCGACGTCGAGATTGCCATGGAAGGCCATATCATCGACTCTGCACAGCTCACCGGGACCTACAGCCTCAACCCACGTCTGGCCGGCTGATTCAGGAGAGCGCCGGGTCCTCACAGACGCCGGCGCCGATCCCCCGGTTGGGTGTGAACACCCGTGGCGAAGCGATGAAACCCGAACCCGGTGCATCGGTTTCGAGATAGGCGACGATTGCATCCGCAACCGCCTGGGCAGCCACAGTCACGTACTCCGGTGTCGTGTAGAGCTCGGCTTCCGGGGGATTGGAGAGATACCCGAGCTCGGCAAGCACAGCCACTGTCTCAGGACTTCGGATCATCCCGTAGGCGTCGTTTCCGCCGGGTAAGAGCACTTCGAGAACGCCGGCATCCGGAGCGCTAGACCACACAACATCGAATTGCTGCAAGGCATCGAAGACGTACTCGTAAACCAGGCCTCCGAGCCTCCGCGAATCGTCCGATGTGCTCTGGACAAAGACTTCGGTCCCGGGTTCGTCGCCGAGGTTGGCCGTCGGAGCGTTGTGGTGAATCGACACCAACACTCTTGCCGCGGCCTGGTCGGCAAGGGCAGCGCGTACGCTCAATAGGCTCGCGTAGTTGGCGGTACGGGTGAGCACGGACTTCACTCCCCGTTCGGAAAGCACCTGCTGCACGGCCCGGCTCACCTTGAGGTTTATCTCCTCCTCCGCGAGGCCGTTCGGCCCGACCGCTCCAGGGTCGGGTGCACCCCCGTGGCCCGGGTCGATGACGACTTCGACACCGCTGACCGGAGTGCCCCCCTCGATTGTGGTCTCGACGCCACAGGGTGTCCTGATCACAAAACGATTCCCGTCCTGTTCGAGGAGAGCTACCACAACCCCGGAGGGAGTGATCAGGACACCTGCTGGTTCAGGGAGTGAATTGGTGGGTGATTCTGGGGCTGGAGCTTCGGTAGTAGTTGTGGTCTCCGGGAGGCTTGGGATCGGGACGGCGTCCTGGACAGAGAGGTCTCTCGAGATGGGCGTGGTGGTCGTCCCGAGCGAACAGGAGACGAGGGTCAGCATCGCCAGCGCCCCGGCCAGCCACGGGCGACCCTTGAGAAAGGAACTCACCAACTCACGGTAATGTCTGTTCCATGTTTGGACCGCTCAATGGAGTTCGCACTGCCCTGGTTGTGGCGGCGGGGATCGCCGCCGTGGCGTCCTTCATCGTAGGTGCACCTTTTGCCGGGGTGGTGTTGCTGGCAGGGGTGATCGTCCACGGTCTGGGGTGGCTCTACCTGTACGGGCAGCGCTCCCGTCGATAAGGCGCGGTCATCCACCGGAAACGGTGAGTCCGGCGGCAACCTCCTTGGCCGCCTTCTCCGCGACGAGAAGAAGCCTGTCGCGCTCGACGTGGACGGTCCCCGGGTCGGCGGATGCAGCTCTCAAGTCGGCATAGATCTTGAGCTTGGGTTCGGTCCCGCTGGGCCGTACCAGCACCCTTCCCGAATCTCCCAGTTCGATCTCTATGAGATGTTGCTCACCGAGCCACGGCGGCCTCGACTCAGCTCCCCGGCGGTAATCGGTCAGAGCGGTGACAGGGTGTCCGTTGACCGTTTCCGGGGGATTCGCTGCAATCCGATCGACAGCAGCGAGGATCTTGGACAGGCCTTCCTCGCCGGGCATCAAAATCGACTCCTGGCTGCTGACCCAGATGCCGTACTCCTGCCAGAGGTCAGACAACCTATCGACGAGAGTTCGGCCTGATTCGGCCTCGATGGCTGCGATGTCGGCGAGCACAACAGCGGCGGAGATGCCATCTTTGTCTCTGACTGTTCGCCCGACCGTATACCCGAGCGCCTCCTCATAGCCGAAAGCGAAAGTGCCCCTCCCTTCGGCCTCAGCGGCCAGGGCCGCATTGGCGATCCATTTGAAGCCGGTAAGCGTGGTGAGGTGGAATGCTCCCGAGGCCTCAGCCATCCGGGACAGCATCGGGCTCGACACCACCGAACAGGCGGTTATCGGAGTGTCCGGCGACTTCCAATTCCCCACAACGTGGGATGCGAGGATAACCCCTAACTCGTTGCCGGTGAACAGCCGCCAACGGCCCTCAAACGGGATCGCAGCTGCCAGCCTGTCGCCATCGGGATCATTGCCGATGACCAGCGCTGCGCTCGACCGCTCGCCGGATTCGAGCGCCAGATCGAGAGCGCCTGGCTCCTCAGGATTGGGGAAGGCGACGGTCGGAAAAGTGCCATCCGGTTCGAACTGCTCAGCCACCGGTGCCAGCTGATTGTGAGAGGTCCGACCGAAGACATCGAGCAGGGTCCGGCCCCCGACCCCGTGAAGGGGCGTGTAGACGATGCTGACCGTAGAGGTCGGTTTGATCGGCCGCGTGGCGTCGATCTCGGCCCAGTAATCGTCGACAATCGAATCCGGAATGGTCTCGATCAGAGGGTGGGAGACTTCGAATGCGTTGACGACGCGGGGCACATCGTCGGCTCCTCCCACGTTCGAGATTGCAGCCGAAATGGCAGTGTCGGAAGGTGGAATGATCTGGGCCGCGTTGGAGTCGTAGACCTTGTACCCATTGTCCGCAGGTGGATTGTGGCTCGCCGTCACCACCACAGCAGCGCTGGAGCCGAAGTGTTTCGCCGCGAAAGCGACCAGTGGGGTGGGTGCGTACCCAGGGAAGTACCGGACCCCGATGCCCGCTGCGGCGAGGACTCCGGCCGTGTCTTCGGCGAATTGGCGACTGGTGGGCCTGGCGTCGAATCCGAGGACAACAAAAGCCGGCTCGGATCGGTCTGCCGCGAGGATGAAGTCGGCCAGGCCGCGGGTCGTGCGGATGACGACTGCGCGGTTCATGCCCCCAGGACCGGGGCCCACCGTGCCCCTGATCCCGGCCGTGCCGAACTCGAGCGGTGCGCCCATCACCCCATCCAGAGCCTCTCCGTCTCCTCGCTGGATAATTGCCCGAAGCTCAGCGGCGGATTCCGGGTCGGGGTCGTTTCCAGCCCACTCTTCCGCCCGGGCGATGACATCGCTCATCGCGGTGCCTTGCTGATCCAGTTCCAGGAATCGGCACACATCTCGGTAAGACCGTATGCGGCAGACCACCCCAGTTTAGCGTAGGCCTTTTGCACGTCCGCCCAGCTCGACGCGACGTCCCCGGGGCGGCGGGCCACGATTTCGTATGGGATATTCCGTCCGCTCACCGACTCATACTCGGCGATGACCTCGAGAACGCTGTGGCCTCTTCCGGTGCCGAGGTTGTATGTATGAAGACCGCTATCCCCGGTGTGGACATCGAGTGCCCGAATGTGGCCTACAGCGAGGTCGACCACGTGGACGTAGTCTCTCACGCCGGTCCCATCCGGAGTCGGGTAGTCGCCGCCATACACGTTGACCTTTTCCAACTCGCCGGCAGCGACCATGGCCACATACGGCATCAGATTGTTGGGGATGCCACTCGGATCTTCGCCGATCATCCCGGTGTGATGGGCCCCGACCGGGTTGAAGTAGCGGAGGAGGCTGATGCTCCAAGCCGGATTGCTGAGATGGAGATCCCGCAGGATCTGCTCCATCATGATCTTGGTCCAACCGTACGGGTTGGTCGCCTGGCCAACGGGCATCGATTCGACCAGAGGGAGGGTCTCAGGCTCGCCATAGACGGTGGCCGACGAGCTGAAGACCATGTTGGTGACTCCCGCGCTGTCGAGCGCAGCGAGGAGGGCGATGGTGCCTCCAACATTGTTGTCGTAGTAGGTCATGGGCTCGCTCACCGATTCACCAACAGCCTTGAGCGCAGCGAAGTGAATGCAGGCATCTATCCCGGAACCGGCCAGTTCCACCAGGGCGTCGACGTCACGTACGTCGTGACGGTGGAATTCGGGGATGGTCCCGGTGATCTCACCGATTCGCCCCACTACCGATTCGTCGGAGTTGGCGAGACTGTCGACGATCACCGGCTCATGTCCTGCCTTGATCAGTTCGACCACGGTGTGGCTTCCGATAAAACCGGTGCCCCCGGTAACAAGTACGCGCATCGTCTGCAGGTTAGGAGAGACGGGCGCTCAACCCGCCGGAAGGGTCAGGATGAATTGGGACCGGTCGCCGTCGTGGCTGTACTGGACCGAGCCGCCCATCAACTCGGACAGTCGTCTCGAGATCCATAGGCCGAGCCCCACCGATTGGGTGTTCTGCGGCGTGCCGACAAACGGCTCGAAGATGTATTCGAGGGTGGCCGCTTCGATCGGTTCGCCGGAATCGCAGACGGCGATTTTCACCATCCCTCCCGTCTGCTCGATTTCGATGGATGCCTCCGATCCCCCGTAGCGGACCGCGTTGGTGAGAAGGTTCCTGACTATCTGCCTGGTGCGCAGCGGGTCGGCGACCACCACCGCGTTCTCCGCACCGGTGATCGTGAACTTGCTGTCGACACTGTCAGCGACCCGCTTGATCTCCTCGAGTATCGGAAACGAGTCCAGGGAGAACTTGACGTCGGCGAAATCAGCCCGGTGGGCAACGAGAAGGTCCTCGATCAACCACGACGCTTCTTCTGCCTCTCGGGCCACGAGAGCAATCATCTCCTTCTTGTCTTCATCCTCGAAGCTGGCATATGCGCTCTCCATTTCCGTGCTCAGCCCAAAAATCGCTGTGATCGGAGTGCGAAGCTCATGAGATACCGTTGCTATGAATTGGTCGCGGGAGCGCTCCAGCCGGATACGGTCCGTCACGTCGATCAGGCAGCCCTCGAAATAGCGGAGGCCACCGTCGTCGTCGTACACCGCTCGAGCAGTATCCCGCACCCATACGACCTGGCCGTCCACACGCCGCAGTTCCACGTCGAAATTGTGGGCGGTCCCTTCGGCGAGAACCGCTTCGATCCACACCTGCCGTGCCGCCGGGTCAGGGTAGAAGGTGTCTACAGAGCCACTATGGGCCCTCAGGGCTTCGATGGACTCAAAGCCGAGGATTTGTGCCAGGGCAACGTTGCCCGCCAGGAGGTCCCCGTCAGGGGCGCTCCTGTAAAGTGGCACCGGCAAGTGCTCGAAGAATTCGCTTAGATCGCGGACGCGCGACATGTCCCACTCCCATCGGTGCCAACCAGCCCGGTTTGCATAGGTCGGCCGACCTTACTCGGCTGCAACGCTGCGGGCGCCCGAGGCGTCGAGGAAAACCGGCTTATCAGTATCGTCGGGAAGGTCGGTCACCATCACCGGGACACGGGTTCCATAGAGTGCGTTGGCGACAAATACTCCTGTGACCACGATTTCATCCGGCTCACCCAGGATGAACCCGAGCGGGCCGGCGCCATTGCGGATGGTTTCGGCGATCACACTTGCAGAAGAACTGCTCCCGCGACCGTACGGCATGTAAAGGACCATGCCGGCCACCGATACGCCGACCGCCGGGTGGGAACGGTCGATTATCGTCCCCGTCGCCGGATCGACCCCGCCCCAGAACGACAAAGGCTCGGAGAGGACCATCAGCGGCCCCGACGCGGTGCCGTCGACGAGCACCTTCGTCATGAGAGAAAGTGGTCGTCGAGTTCGACCCGTCCCGCGGCAGCCGAACCAACGCACTCGGCGAGGCTTCCAAACGCGACCTCCACGCCGAGGTTGCCCGGCGCGTAGTAAGCCCACTTCGCAGAGTTGGTCATTACCGCACCGTCGACCTCGCCCAGGATCGGGGTTATGTATGTGCACGTGTCGGTTACCACCGTCACTCCGAAGCCATCGAGCGCCCGTCTGACTTCGGGGCTGACATCCCCGTAAACCGACCGGGAGGTGTTCACATAAAATGGGACAGCCGTCTCTGTCCCCAGGACCATCTCTGCCAGGCGCGTCATCTCGGCTATAGACATATGGGGTGTCCCCACCGAAACCGCCCCGAGCCGGGCTCGGGCGAATCCCAATGACTCCCGTATCGCAATCAGGTCCGACCCTGTCACTCTCAGTACCGGAACCTCTCTGCCCCTGGTGGCATCGTCGAGAGTGGCAGCCTCGGGTGTAACCCCGACCGCGTGAAACATCGCGGTCGCCCCTGAGGAGGCGGCGGCAGCGCCGAGAGCCTTGAGGTTGTCTTCTCCGACCCGCTCGTCCAAACCGACGATCACAGGAATCCCGTTTCCGCACTTCAATCCGATCCAATGGCCAAGCAGGGGAAAGATCAACTCGTGGTCGAGCCATTTTGTGTCGATGTCAAGAGCGACGACGACCGTGGCAGCTCGGCCTGCGTCGGTGTGAAGGCCGGAGAAGGGAGCCCGGCCGGTGATGGCGCAGGCAAGATCGGCGAAGTCCCCATAACGATTGGTACGGGCACCCAGGACCGAGTTGGCGAACACGATGGCGTTGGACTCTCCCCAGGCGACCTGCTCGCCCCGACCGGGACGTACCGGCAGCTGATAGGGCGCACAAGTCCATGTCGGTTCGCACCCTAGGGCCACGTGGAGATCCATGAGCTGCTTCGCCGCCGCTGCCGTCTCGTTGGTGCCCCGGTACAGGTCAGGGTGGAGGAGATCGAGCGAAGAGACGTTGAGGGTGGTCGGTACCGCCACTCTCGCTCCCCCGTTGACCAGATGCTCCACATAGTCGATCCCGGACTCGCCGTGGTAGAGGCAGCCGTCGATATGGGCGCCTGAGATATCGACCAGTGTGGATGCACCGGAGACCTCCGCAAGCTTCACCACCAATCCCATCGCGAAAGCGACGCCGTCCCCGCGGCCACCGTCGAACATGTTGCGGTCTTCCGCAGAGAGGAGCACTGACGGCCCTACCGGAGTGCCAGGCGGTGGTGACGGCCCATCTCGATCAGGCCTCGAGGGGAAGTTCCATCTGGGCTTCGGGCCTGCGGTATCGCTCCAAGCCGTTCCACACGAGATGGTCCATGAAGACCCAGGACTTTCGATGGAACGCGCTCGGACCCCAAGCCTGCAACCCTGCCTTGTGGGAGGGGCAGGGGTATCCCTTGTTGGCTTCGAAGTTGTACCCGGGAAAGTCTTCGGCGACAGCCCGCATGATGCGGTCCCGGCTCACCTTGGCCAGGATCGATGCAGCGGCAATCGACAATGACGTGGCATCACCACGGACAATTGTTCTCGCACCTCCGATGAAATCCCACTTCCCGTCGAGCAGGACACGGTCGGGAGGTGCGTTGAGACCGGCAATCGCCCGCCTCCCTGCGAGCCGCTGCGCCTCGGACATCCCCAGCTCGTCGCATTCCTGTGGTGAGGCATGCCCCACCGCCCAGTCTTCGACCCAATCGGCGATTCTCTCGAACAATGCCTCCCGCTCGACTTCGGTGAGCATCTTCGAATCGCGTATTTTGTAAACGCGTTTATCTGGAGGGACCACCGCTGCGCCAACGGTTAGTGGACCGGCCCACGAGCCACGCCCCACCTCATCGACACCGACGACCACGGAGGCGCCCAGATCCCACAATGCCCTCTCCTCGGCAAGGCCAGGGGCCTTGCGCCGGAGCGAGGGCCGGAGTCTTGGTGCGGCCAGGGTTGTCATCAATGACAGGGTAGGCAGATGGCCCGTGATCCTAGTTCATCTTCGGGTCATCGGGGAAAGTCGACAGCATCGCCAGCAACCCGGACTGGCGGCGGAGCACGCGCTCCCACTGGCCAACGGGGCTATCGAAAGGATCGTCCGGAGAAGCTTCGATCAAGTACCACGAACCCTCCTCCAGCTCGGCATCGAGTTGGCCCGGAGCCCAGCCCGAATATCCCGAGTAGATGCGCACCGATATCAAGTCTGGATCGGGTTCTGCCTCGAGATCGACCGTCCGCAGGCCGGGAAGCGTTGCTGTGTCACCGGGCCGCACCGGCGCCAGGGCCACGCCGACTGCAGGCTCGACAGGGCCACCGAGGTGAATTCTCCCCGTCCCAGCAGCCAGACGACCCCAGCCCGGCAGGTGGTTCTCGACAGATTCCTCCGACTCCCGGTTGAGGATCACCCCGAGGGCGCCGTCGTCGTTGTCCTCCAGGAGAAGAATCACCGTTTTCCGGAACACAGGCTCCACGAGCAGCGGCGACGCCACCAGCAGCTTGCCCCGGTAGCTCACGGTCGTGCCCACTCTCGGAACTGCATTGTTACGGTATGTCGATGCCTTGTCGGTCTGTATCTTCTCAAGATTTCCCCAAAACTGGACTCCGTCCGGAGACGCTAACCGATTCCTCCGGTGCACCCCGGACTCTGCCTCACTGCGAATGGAGCGGCAGTGCGCGCCCTCGTTAAGCATCCCAATGAGATCGGTCTCCGGCTTTCGGAGGTCGCCATGCCCGAGCCCGAGCCGGACCAGGTTCTGATCAAAGTAGCCGCCACCGGCATCTGCGGCACCGATCTCCACATCTACGAATGGGACACCTGGGCCAGCGAGAATATTCCCGCACCGATGACAGTCGGCCACGAGTTCGCAGGGACGATTGCAGCTGTGGGCTCGGCTGTCTCCGGATTCGACATCGGTGAGCTGGTCGGCGCCGAAGGCCATGTGGTCTGCGACAAGTGCCGGAACTGTCTCGCCGGCCGCCGTCACCTGTGCAATGACACCAGGGGCATCGGGGTCAACATCCCGGGAGCTTTCGCCGACTACATCGCCGTGCCCAAATCAAATGTCTGGCGGCATACCGAGAAGACCTCAGCAGAGATTGCCGCTCTCTTCGATCCTTTCGGCAATGCGGTTCATACCGCCCTGAAGTTCCCTGTGCTGGGCGAAGATGTATTGATCACCGGAGCCGGCCCGATCGGGATCATGGCTGCGGCGGTGGTCGCTCATGCCGGGGCGCGCAATACAGTCGTTACCGACATCAACCCTTACCGGCTCGAACTGGCGAGAGCGATGGGGGCCACACGGACTGTCGACCGCAGGGTTCAGGACCTCAAAGAGGTACAGGAACAGTTGGGAATGCTGGAAGGCTTCGACGTCGCACTGGAGATGTCCGGCAGCCCTGCCGCCTATGCCGACATCCTGGACAACACGATCCACGGTGCCAATGTGGCCCTGCTCGGTATCCCGGGCGAGGCAATCCCGATCGACTGGAGCACGGTGATCTTCAACATGATCAACCTCAAGGGGATCTACGGCAGGCAGATGTTCGACACCTGGTACAAGATGAACATTCTCATCGAGGCAGGCCTCGATCTCTCGCCCGTCATCACTCACCGGTTTGACGTGAGCGAGTTCGAGCAGGCCTTTCAGGTTGCAGGCTCCGATGAATCCGGCAAGGTTCTGATCCTCTGGGACTGAGAATTCCTTTCCTAAGGCGCAGCTGCTCATATTTGATTGCTACGACACACTGTTAAGCCCCAGAATCCTATGGGGCCGTTCTGGACGCACACGACCTCACATGTGATTCGCCGAGCATTAGGAACGCGAATTGATACCCGACGGTCCCAGAGATCAGAGACGTTCCTTGATCCACGCGACGATTTCTCCGATGACTTCGGGGCCCTCTGGTTCGTTGAAGATCTCGTGGCGCAACTTCGGGTAGAGACGTCGCTCGACGCCGGGCAACTCGCCGAGAACGGCGGTCGCCGCCGGTGACACGATACGGTCCGCACCGCCCTGCACCACGAGAGTGGCGACGCTCAGCTTGTCCAGCGAAGCTTTCGCCGCGTCCTGGGCACGGAACATGTAGTTCCCCAGTCGGGTGGTGGTGCTGGTAATCATCAAGGGGTCCGCAAAGTACAACTCGGCCACTTCGGGATCGCGGCTGAGTTGAGAACCGTCGAGGTTGTTGGGTACGGAAAGCGAGGGTGCGATTCGGGCCAGTGGACCGGCAAGGGCTTTCTGCCATGTCGCGCCACCGCCGATGGCCGGTGCGCTCAACACCGCAAGGGCGGGCTCAGGGCGATCGGAAAGCAAATAGCCGAGCGCGATGAGGCCACCCATCGAATGCCCGATCAGGACAACGGGCGTGTCGGTGTCGACCCATGAGTCGAGGTGACCCTGGACCTGATCGTGATAATCAGCCCAGTCTCCGATGTCGGCCCGTCTTCCCCCACTCTCTCCGAAACCGAACAGATCGGGGCAGTGAACCTCGAAGCCTGCAGCGGCGAGCAACTCACCGACGGCTTCGTATCTACCGCTGTACTCGGCAATGCCGTGGACGAGAAGAATTCGCGCGACAGGGTTTCGATCTGGATGCCACGACCGGATGACCTGATTTCCGTACTCAGGATGCTCTTCGCTACGGGTCACCCCGGCGCCGTGATGTCTCACGACTTGTGAAACGGCGGTTTTCGCACCGTTCCCTCCACCCAGCGATCGCGTATCTTCACTTCGACTCCACCTCCGTTTTCCACCGGTGGGCTCAAGTAAGCCATCCCGATCCCGGTGCCGAGTGTGGGGCTGATATTCCCAGAAGTCACGACTCCGGTGCTTTCCCCGCTGCGGACCTCGTGCCCGTGGCGTGGAATTCCTTTCCCTTCCATGACGAAGCAGGACAGGAGCCTGTCCACCCCACCCTCCTTCTGTGCCTCCAGGGCGGCCTTCCCCACAAACTCATGGTTGAAGTCGACCGCAAACCCGAGGTCGGCTTCCAGCGGTGTCGTCGTCTCATCGAGATCCTGGCCCCACAATGACAATCCGGCCTCGAGGCGTAGGGTGTCTCTTGCACCCAATCCACAGGGGGTCACCCCATGTCGGACCAGGGCCTCGACCGCACGCCTGGCGGTCTTCGGGTCAGTGACGAGCTCGACCCCGGGCTCCCCGGTGTATCCGGTTCCGGCCATCCACACCGGGCCCCCGCCCCACTGGAAGTGGCCTGTCGAGAACCGCCGTACTTCCTGTTCGAGGACTTCCTTGACCGTCTCGGGTGCCTCCGGGCCCTGGACTGCGACCATCGCCGTAGAATTCTGGAGATCGATCACCCGAACGTCGTCGTGGTCCGCAAACGCGGCCATCACTGTTGCCTGGTTCACCGCATTGGGCATGAGCCAGTAATCGTCCAGGCCGAGCCACCAGACGATGATGTCGTCGACGATTCCACCGGCTTCGTTCAACATCATCGTGTACTGGGCTTTCTCCGGTGAGACGCGGTCGAGGTTGTTGCACAACAGTGAAGACAGGGCTGCGGCTGCACCAGATCCCTGGAGTGCGAATCTGCCGAGATGGGAAACGTCGAAGAACCCGACCGAATCCCTCACCGCCTTGTGCTCCGTCAGGACCGAGTCGTACTGGACCGGCATCTCCCAGCCGCCGAAGTCGACGAGCCTCCCGCCGTGTTCGACGTTGAAGTCGTGCAACGGAGACTGGTTCATCCGGTCAGGCGTTCGCCACGGTCCTCGAGCCGGACGATGCTGGGCCTTCCCGGGATCCGGGTTGGCGCGGTCACATCTTCGAGGCTTTCCGGCTCCTCCAACCCGTACTTGACCACGAGGTGAAGATAGTCCCGCTGGTAGAAGACCTTGCAGTTGATCCCCGGATAGTGCTCCGTGATCCTTCGCACTTTCTTGTTCTTCTTGGTGACGAGCTTCTGGTTCATCGTGGTGATCTCGATGTACATGTCGTCCTCAGGCAGGTAGAAGTCCGGCGTGAAGAATTGCGTGGGCTCCCCGTCTTTGTCCCAGGCAATCGGGAAGGACCGGGGTTCGTATTCCCACTCGACACCGTAGAAGTCGAGAAGGAGCGCAAATTGTCGCTCACTGTTGTGAGCGAAGGGAACTTCGTGAGCGGTCAACGACTCGGAGTTCAGGGTGCGCCCGCCTCGATCACCCCGGCGTATTCCTGCTGTTGGGGATACAACTGGTGGATATCTCCCTGGACCTCGGTCTCGACCGGGCCGATGGCGATTCCGAAAACACCCTGTCCCCTTCTGAAGACATCGACGACCTCCTCCTCGGAGTGCGCCGCATAGATCGTCTGGCCGTCGCTCAACAGAGTGACATCGGCGAGCGGTCGGTCAGATTCCATTTGCTCGCGGAGGATCTCGACGGCCTGGCGGATCTTCTTCAGACTCATCCCGGCATCGAGGAGGCGTTTGATCACCTTGAGTTGAACCACGTCGGAAAACGAATAGAGCCGCTGAGAACCCGAGCCGGTTGCAGCTTGCAACGAAGGGGTGATCAACTCGGTGCGTGCCCAGTAGTCCAATTGGCGGTAGGTGATCCCGACCAGGTTGCAAACCTGGGGCGCGCGATACCCGAATTCCCGCTCTTCAGTCATGAGACTCCTCCGGCTTACAAGTGCGTAATTTCGCCGTTGTGAGAAAGCTACCTGTTTCCGCTTCCCGGGTCAACGTCTTCCTGTGGAAAACTCAGGAAAGTGTCAGTTCACCGGCTTCTATTCAAGAGGGCTCGTC
>JBGTCK010000012.1:0-2741 GCA_041748855.1 Acidimicrobiia bacterium | reverse complement strand
CGTTGCCGAGTGGTACGACCGAGACGATCCCGACTACGAGAACCACGATCACCTGGGCCAGCACCCCGCTATCAGTTGCAGGTAGAAGCAGATCGATCATGCCGGGACTCGCACTGTGCGATCGGTTTGCCGCGATCTTCGGGGCAGAGAACTTCAGACCAGCAAGGAATCACTGATAATCCCGACCAACGAAGGGCCGGCGTGGGCGACTCCGGCTTCTACGGCGTCGATGAGTTGATCCGGGTGGGTGACTCTGAACCCGCGGGCTCCGCACAGCTCGGCGAACGCGGTGAAATCGGGGTTGTGAAGGCTTGTCTGCCAGACGTCGTAGCGGGCTGCTCGCTGCTCTTTGCTGATCTTCGCCAGTTCGCTGTTGTTGAGGAGGATGTGGGTGATGTGCATGTCGTATTTGACCGCGGTGGTCAGCTCCATTGCGTACTGACCGAAACCTCCGTCTCCGCTGATGGAGACGATTGGCCTGTCGTTGCCGGCCGCGGCCCATGCTCCCATCGCCGCCGGGAAAGCGAAGCCGATCGACCCCAGGTAGCCGGACATCAGCACCGTCTGGTTCTTGACCTCGAAGTAGCGGCCGAAGGAGTAGGCGTTGTTGCCGACGTCGACACAGATCACGGCATCCTCCGGTATGCACTCGCTGAGAATCGCAAACGTCCGCGCCGACGACAGACCCTCGCCCTCGTCGTCGTGGAATCGCCGTGCCTTCTCCTGACGCCAGATCTCCCAGCGTTCCGCCACCTCTGGTCTCGGGTCGAAGTCATTCGAACGCGCCCCGATGCCTCCGGCAATGGCCTCAGCAGCGACGCCTACGTCGGAGAGCATCGGGATGTCCACACCGTGGAACCGGCCCAGTGACATCGGGTCGAAATCAACCTGGATCGTCGGTTTGTACGTCGCCACCCCGGTGTGATTGGAAAACGATGCGCCAAAGACGATGAGAAGGTCCGACTCGTTCATGAACCAGCTTGCGATCGGGGTCCCGGAGCGACCGAGGACGCCACAACCGAGTGGGTGGTTGTCGGGGATGAGCCCCTTCGCCTTGAAGGTGGTGGCAACCGGTGCCCCCAACGTCTCAGCCAGGGAGATCACTTGCGTCATGTCGTAGCGAGCTCCGTTGCCGACGATGATCATCGGTCGCTCTGCCGCGGTGATCCGGTCAATCGCCTGCTTGAGGACATCGGTATCGGGGGCAACCCTCCTACTTCCGACCCGACCTTCGGGCGACCCGGCCTCAGCATCCCCTGCGGGGAGAATCTGCACCTCATCGGGAAACACAAGGTGGGCGACGTCGCGCTCGATCAGCGCAGTCTTGCAAGCAAGGTTCACGAGCTCGGCGTGATTGGAGCCGGCCTGGACGATCTGTGAGTATCGGGCGACGTCCGAAAAAACCGAGGAAAGGTCGGCGTCCTGAAACGCACCCCGGCCCCGCACGCTCGATGGAACCTGTCCCGAAAGGGCGAGTACGGGCGCGCGGTCGGTCTTGGCGTCGTACAGCCCCGTGAGGAGGTTGGTCGATCCGGGGCCGGCGATGGCGAAACATGCCGCAATCCGGCCGGTCAATTTTCCGTACGCTGTCGCCGCGAACGATGCTGCACCCTCATGACGTATCCCGAAGTAGCGCAGGTCGCCGCGCTCCTCCGCTGACCTCAGGGCTTCGGCCAGGCCGAGGTTCGAATGGCCCACCATCCCAAAAACGGAATCCACGCCCCAGTTGACCATCGTCTCGACCATCAGATCGGACACGGTGCGTTCTCGTGGCGTCTCGGGCGGCAGTGACACGTATACGCCATCGTCTCGAACCTCGGTGGGAAAACACGCCGGAGCATCGGTGAAACCCTCAGGAGGCTTCCCGTCGAGAGGGTTGTAGTCGTAACCGTGCCACGGACACCTCAGCCAGCCCTTCTCGATCGACCCTTCACCGAGCGGCCCACCCTGATGGGGACAAGCGTTGTCCAGACAACCGTACTCACCCTGGAAGCGGCTTAAGGCAAATGTCCGGCGACCCACAGTGATCGTCTTCACCCTCCCGTCAGGGAGCTCATCTACATCGGCAACCTTGTGCCAGCTGGGTTTCGGCGACTCGGTCACGAGCAGCACCTCAGGTCGAGATGCGTGTCGCGGTGGGCCCTGCCCCGTCGGGGTGACTGTTCGTCGGCCCGTCTCAACGGCTTATCCACGGAGTCGATTGTTCCACGTTCTAAGGATGGCTTACCTGGACAGCTATGTATCCCGAAACTTAAAACCGACTTCTCATGTTGCGTATCCGAATCGCATAGTGTTCTGATCATTCGAACGAAGGAACTCGGCTGACAGATGAGCAGGCTGATATTCAACAAGATAAATCGGGAGCGGTTTCGGGTCTTATCGAGCACCGGCCGGTGACCGGGTTCATCACCGACGAAGGCACCTCGATTCCAGCTGTGACTGCAGCACAGATGCGTGAGGTCGATCGGGTCGCAATCGAGGAAGGAGCACCCAACCTCTTCCAGATGATGGAGAACGCAGGCCGGAACCTGGCTCAGGCAGCAGTCGAGCATCTTGGACTTGGGTGGCGCGATCGTCTGATCGTTGTTTGTGCGGGTTCAGGTGGAAACGGAGGCGGCGCAATCTGCGCCGCGAGACACCTCGCGAATCATGGAGGCGAAGTGGTCCTCAACCTTTCCGCGCCGACGCAGCTGAGCCCTGTGGTCGACCAACAACTTCAAATCTTCCAAAGGACGCCCGGC
>JBGTCK010000011.1:0-5788 GCA_041748855.1 Acidimicrobiia bacterium | reverse complement strand
GCAGGGTTTGTTGAAGGTGAATGAGGAGGTTGAGATTGTTGGGGTGAAGCCGACTCATAAGACGGTGGCTACTGGGATTGAGATGTTCCGGAAGTTGTTGGATGAGGGTCAGGCTGGTGACAACGTTGGGGTGTTGTTGCGGGGTGTGGGTAAGGATGATGTGGAGCGGGGTCAGGTGTTGGCTAAGCCGGGTTCGATTACTCCGCATACTGATTTTGAGGCTCAGGTTTATATTTTGACGAAGGAGGAGGGGGGTCGTCATAACCCGTTCTTTTCTGGGTATCGGCCTCAGTTTTATTTCCGGACGACGGATGTGACGGGGAATGTGACGTTGCCTGAGGGGACTCAGATGGTGATGCCGGGGGATAACACTGAGATGTCGGTGGAGTTGATTACCCCGATTGCTATGGATGAGGGTCAGCGTTTCGCTATTCGTGAAGGTGGCCGCACTGTTGGTGCTGGCCGCGTCACCAAGATCACCAAGTAAGGGCGAGCATGCCAAGCGATAAGAGACCACCGATCACGTTGGCGTGTGACGATTGCAAACGTCGCAACTACGTGACAACCAAGAACAAAGCGAATACTCGCGACCGTCTTCAACTGAAGAAGTACTGTCGCTGGTGTCGATCACACACCTCGCATCGCGAGACCCGATAATCCGAGTCTCGGTCAAGTGATCGGGCCCTGGCGGCCCGATACGCACGGGTGTACTCTCGCTCGAACAGCGGAGTCAGGGGTCCGGGAGCGAGGTGCAGCAAGGTGAGGCTGGCCTCGCTCCTGTCGCGTTCGGACATCTGACCAGTCGACGAAGGGGAGAGCATGTTGGATCTGGAAGGTGCGGTGTACGGTCCCTTCCCGTATCGAACGGACCCAGAGAAGATCGGCGAGTATGCCACCGCCGTCGGTGTAGTCCCGGCGGAGAACTCAGCGCCAAAGTCGTTGGCCGGGGCGCTCCTGTTCGTCGTCGCTCCGCATCTGCTCGGTGATCATCGAGCAGGAGACTCGACCCGTTCGGTCATTCACGGCGACCAGAGTTTTGCTTGGCATCGCCCGATCCCGCTCGGGGCAGATCTGGCTGTTACCGGGAAGGTCACCAGGGTCAGGGAACGCTCAGGGGTCTTTCTGACCGGCTTCGAGGTGGAGGTGGTAGACGCCGACGGCCTCGTGGTCACCGGAAGCTCCACCTTTTTGATGTCGGGGACCGGGGCCACACCAGCCACTGGCAGCCGCGAACGGGAAGAGCCCGATCCGTTGGAAGGCAGCGTGCGGGAGATGGGCGGCGCCCTGGCGGAGGAACCCTCAGTTGTCGGACACTTCTCCGCCTCGCGTTCTGACCTGGTCCGATATGCCGGCGCATCCCGTGACTGGAACCCCATTCATTGGGATCACGCCGCGGCTCTCTCCGCCGGCCTGCCTGGAGTCGTTGTTCATGGCCTTCTGCAGTCGGCGTGGGTCGTAGAGGCTGCGGTGCAGCTCGGATTGGATCCCGCTGCGGCCCGTTTCCGGTACAAGCGACCTCTGGGTGCCGCTGTGCGAGTGGCGTTGTCGGTCGGTCTGCAGGGCGACGGGGCAGTGTTCGAATTGGGAGACTCCGAAGGTCTGTATCTGACGGGCGTTGTCGAATAGGCGAGTTGGGAGCCTCGGCGGACGACTCGTGTGCCAAACCCGGTACGCTGGGGTCTTGACGGGTGTGATCGATGCATCCAACAGCGACAAATTCAGGGATTTCCCCCGGTCCGGGGTGCTCCTTATACTTACCCGGCCCTGCGCCCCCCGTAGGGGTGTAGCTCGAACTGGTTAGAGCGCCGGACTCCAAATCCGGAGGTTGGGGGTTCGAGTCCCTCCACCCCTGCCAATTGCGACCACCGCGGCAGTGCCGCGAGGAAAGAGTCATGAACCGAGAAACCCGCCGCATGATCGAACGCGAAGAGCGGCTTCAGAAGAACAAAGAGAAGAGCGAACCAGGACGCGGCCGAGGCGGTCGTGGCCCTGGAGGCCGCGCCCCCGCCAAGGTTCCCCCCGGCGGTGGAACTGCTGGCGGTACACCGCAGCCGGTCGCCGAGAAGCGTTCGATCTTCCGTCGTGTCGCGTTCTACCTGCATGAGGTTCGTGTCGAGATGCGCAAGGTCTCTTGGCCAACGAGCGAGCAGATGATCGTTTTCACGGCGGTCACGATGATCACAACCGTGGCTCTCACCTTCCTGATCTTCGGCCTCGATTTCGGACTCAAGAACGCCGTTCTGCAGATCGTCGATGGAGGCATACGTGGTTGAGGAAGCAGTCTCGACAGAAGTTGAGGACATCCTCGAACCACAGGAGCCGGCGCGACCCGCCAGCCCTTATGACCTGCCGGGCGACTGGTATGTGATCCACTCGTACTCGGGTTATGAGAACAAGGTGAAGCTCAACTTGGAAACCCGCACCAAGTCGATGCACATGGAGGACCGGATCTTCGACGTCGAAATTCCTATGGAAGACGTCGTAGAGATCAAGAACGGCAAGAAGGTCACCGTCAAGAAGAAGGTATTTCCTGGCTACATCCTCGTCCGCATGCGCCTCGACGATGACTCCTGGTACACGGTTCGCAACACGCCGGGCGTCACGGGGTTCGTGGGGGGCAGCAATACCCCGACGCCGTTGTCCCGCCGAGAGGTGGAGCGCTTTCTCGGTGTCGAAAAGGAAGAGGAGAAGCCCAAGCCACGCTTCAAGCCCGCCTTTGACATCAACGACATGGTGCGAGTGGTCACCGGGCCGTTCGCAGACTTCAACGGCAGGATCGAAGATATCGATCTCGACCAATCGAAGGTCACCGTGCTGGTCAACATCTTCGGACGCGACACTCCGGTGGAGCTCGGATTCGAGGACATCCAGCGGGGCTGACGGTCGTCGTATCCGCTTTCGAGAACAGGACTGAAACATGGGTAGAAGAAGACTTGCTGCTGTCGTCAAGATGCAGCTCCCGGCCGGACAGGCCACCCCGGCTCCGCCGGTCGGAACCGCATTGGGTCCACACGGCGTGAACCTGATGGATTTCGTCAAGGCATACAACGACGCCACCGCGAATCAGCGCGGTCAGATTATTCCGGTGGAGATTTCGGTCTTCGAGGACCGGAGCTTCGACTTCATCCTCAAGACACCTCCCGCGGCCGCTCTGCTTCGTCAGGCGGCCAAAGTGGCGAAGGGTTCATCGGAGCCCAACAAAGAAAAGGTGGGGAAGGTGACGAGGGCTCAGGTGAGGGAGATCGCCGAGATCAAAATGCCTGACCTGAATGCCATCGACATCGACGGTGCAATGAAGATCGTCGAGGGGACCGCTCGGTCCATGGGAATTCTCGTCGAAGGCTAAACCGGCCTTCGACACCGACAAGGAGTGGGAGGCGGGCCAACACCCGCCGTCCGAACCACAGGAGGTAACCGCCATGAGCGGAAAGCGATACGCAAATGCAGCCCGAACCTTTGACAAGTACCAGTCGTATCCGGCCCAGGAGGCGTTGGAACTCGCCAAGGGGCTGAGCACTGCCAAGTTCGACGAGACCATCGACGCGGTTTTCGGACTCGGCATCGACCCCCGTAAGGCAGATCAGCTGATCCGTGGCACCGTCGCACTTCCGCACGGAACGGGCAAAGTCATAAGGGTTGCTGTCTTCGCCCCTGCCGACCGTCACGCTGAGGCGACAGCCGCTGGCGCCGATCTAGTCGGTGGTAGTGAACTCGTCGAGGAGCTCGCCGGAGGCAGAGCGCTCGACTTCGACCTCGTAATTGCCACTCCGGACCTGATGGCCGAGGTCGGAAAGCTCGGCAGGGTGCTCGGGCCCCGAGGACTCATGCCTAACCCCAAGGCCGGCACTGTTACCCCCGATGTGGGCAAGGCTGTCGGAGAGTTCAAGGGTGGAAAGATCGAGTACCGAAACGACCGATACGGCAACGTCCATGTACCGGTCGGCAAGAGCTCTTTCGAGGTAGATCAGCTGTTCGGCAACTTCGCTGCCCTGTGCGGGGAGCTGTGGAGAGCTCGACCTGCTTCCACCAAAGGTCGCTACGTGCGCTCTGTCTCTGTTAGTTCGACCATGGGACCCGGGGTGAAGGTCGACACTGCCCAAGTTGAGGACCTCGCCAAGAAAGCCTGAACATCAGGGGCCGGTCATCCGACGAGACCGTGACGGGTTGCCCAGATGATTGCTTCTGTTCGATTCCTGACACCCAGGTGCCGGTAAAGGTCTCCGAGCATGCGGAATGTCTCGCGCTCGGACCAACCGATTCGGTCTGCCAGTTCTCCAACGGTGACACCTCCGGCCAGGGCAACCAGCCAGTCGCCCTGTTCTCGGCTGATCCATTCATACGTGGAACCCTCCGGAACCCGGTCGGCCATGGCCAGAGCGACCTGGCGCGGTAGTGCAACGAGTCCGGCGATGGCTGCGCGTAGAGCCTCACCGATGACCGCCACCGGGTCTGATTCGGCTAAAACGCCGCTGGCGCCAGAACGAACGACTGCCGCCGCTCTGTCGAGGTCAAGACGCGCAAACATGGCTACCACAGGGACCAGGGGGAAGCTTTCCACGAAAGACGCGATGATGTCTTGAGGCTCAGGGTCGACCCACATCAAGACAGCGGCGCCGCCGCGTCCGGGTGTCCATTCGGAGAGGGAATCGAACTCGGTGGATTCAAAACCGAGGTCCGACAGCACTGCCCTCGATCCTCTTCTCCATGTGGGGGTACCCGCAACTACAGCGATCGACGGCATCAGTTTCTCCTATGTCAAGCGGCCCGGCTGTGGGCGGCTTGACTGTGGTTTTTGGTGTCTTGGAGCATGGTCCGGTAGACGACGTCGGAGAGTCGCCGTTTGAGTGCTCGGAGGGCTTCTTTCTTGGTGTCACCGGCAGCGAGACGCCGATCGATGAAGGCTTGGGCGTCGGGATGGCAGCGGAGTTGGGTGATGGCGATCCGATGGATCGCCGCGTTGGTTTGGCGGTTCCCTCCCCGGGACAGTCGGAACCGTGTCTGGTTCCCCGACCACACCGGGATGGGAGCGGTCCCGTTCCAAGCCGCGTAGGCGTCTCGACTGGTGAACCGGCGGATGTCGGCTGCTTCCCCGACCAGTTTGGCGGCGGTCAGCGCCGCACACCCGGACAGTTCGAGCAGTGAGGGAGCGGTCGTCTTGACCCGGGCACGAATGTCACGTTCGAGCTGGTTCGCTTCCTGGGTGAGTTCTCGGATCCTGGCCACTTCCCGCCCGGCGAGCTCGGCGACCAGCCCCTGGTGGCCGATAAGGAACGTTTCGATCTGATCCAACATGACATACCGGTCCAACGACCCCGCCGGGGGATCAAACGTCGGGTCCAGCTCATGGATCCGCCACCGCAGACTGTTCTGAATGCCGGTCCGTTCCCGCACCAGCCGCTCCCGATAATCGACCAGTAGCCGGATCTCCCGGGACGGCCCGTCGAGTCGAGCGGTCGGCAGATCGGGTTCCCGCAGCGCCGCCCGGGCCACCGCCAACGCATCAATCGGATCGGACTTACCGCGAGTCCGGGCCGAACGACGAGCCCCCGCCATCATCTTCGGTGGCACCCGCACCACCATCTCCCCGGCAGCCAACAAGTCTGCTTCCAGCCTTCGGGACAGATGCCGGCAGTCCTCGACCGCCCACCGCCGCTCATCCCACTGCGCGGCCCACTTCAACGCCTTCAGATGACCCTCCGAAGTCGCGGCCACCGTCACCGAACCCAACTCGGCCCCAGCCTCATCGGTCGCCACGATCGTGTGGGACTTCTTGTGTGCATCCGTCCCC
>JBGTCK010000010.1:0-26500 GCA_041748855.1 Acidimicrobiia bacterium | reverse complement strand
CTACACTCGCTCAGGAGAATTCCTTCGCGCACCGGATGCGCACCAAGTATCACCACCTGTGGTGTTATCCCTGGTAAACGGCGATAGAGCACCGGCTTTGCAAGCCGGGGGTCGTGGGTTCGAATCCCATCGTCTCCACCTCCGATTCATATGAAGTTCTGCGCGACGAGAGCGGCGATGATCGCCATCAGTCCGGCGGCAAGAGTGAGGACGATCCTGTCTAGGCGCTGATTCATCGCATCGAACCGGGCCGTAAACGACTGTTCTAACCGATCGATTCGTGCGGTGAGGTTCCGTTCGAAGTCGTCGACACGGATGCTCAGTTCGTACACGTCGGTCCTTGTTGCTTGCTGGCTGCCCTCGATCGAGGGAAGAAACTGCATAAGGGTCTCCGCTCTTTCGATACCCAGGATTTCTGTCAATCCATTGTACAGGTCGCGGCGACGGGATTCGTAAGTGGCCATGTCGCCACCATGCCTGCCGGCAGCCCCAACTTCAAGGGTCGCAGCCTCGCAGCTAGCCCGTACAATGAGTGAAAGGAACAATCGTTCGCCAAGCTGGGTTGTAGCGATAGAGCCAGAGGAGTGAAATGCCCAACGCAGTAATCGTCGACGCAGTGAGAACCCCGACCGGACGCCGCAACGGAGTATTCAAAGACATTCACGCGGTCGATCTGGCATCGATCCCGCTCCAAGCCCTGGTGGAGCGCAATGCCCTCGACCCGATGATGATCGACGACGTGATCATGGGCAATGTCTCCCAGACCGGGGAACAGGCATACAACATCGGCCGCAACGCCGCGCTCGCCGCCGGGTTCCCCGAAGAGGTGCCCGGGGTAACCATCGACCGCCAGTGCGGGTCGAGCCAGCAGGCCGCCCACTTCGCCGCACAAGCGATCATGGCCGGCGCCCAGGACATCGTCATCGCCGCCGGTGTCGAGTCGATGACCAGGGTCCCGATGGGTATCACCGCCGAGCAGGGCCCCGGCATGCCGTTCGGTCCGAGAATGGTTGAGCGTTACGCCCAAGGCCTCGTCCCGCAGGGGATCTCCGCGGAGATGATCGCAGAGAAGTGGGGGATCAGCCGTGCCGAGCTCGACCAGCTGAGCCTCGAGTCCCACCAGCGTGCCGACCGTGCCACCGAGGAAGGCCGTTTCGAGGGCCAGATCGTGCCGGTGGAGATCACCCGGGACAACGGTGACACCGAGGTCATCACACGGGACGAGGGGATTCGCTCCGACACATCACTCGAGAAACTGGCAAGCCTGCAGCCCGCCTTCAAGGCTGACGGGGTGGTCACTGCGGGCAACTCCTCGCAGATTTCCGACGGCGCCGCCGCCGTATTGATCATGTCGGAGGAGAAAGCCAGCGAGCTTGGGTTTGCTCCGAAAGCCCGCTTCGTCAATTTCTCGATGGTGGGAGTCGACCCGATCACAATGCTCACCGGCCCGATCCCGGCCACTGAGAAGGTGCTCGAGCGAGCCGGACTCGGCATCGACGACATCGATCTCTTCGAAGTCAACGAGGCCTTCGCAGCGGTCACCGTTGCGTGGCGGATGGAACACGGCGGTTCCAACCCCAAGGCATTGTGGGATCGCACCAACGTCAATGGCGGGGCGATTGCCCTGGGTCATCCTCTGGGTTGCTCCGGCGCCCGTCTCCTCACCGCACTGGTTTGGGAGTTGGAGCGCACCGGCGGTCGTTACGGGCTGCAGACAATGTGCGAAGGTGGAGGCATGGCCAACGGGACGGTCATCGAACGGATCTGACCGGTGGCGTCATACTCGGTCAACCCCGGCGGAATCGAGAAGGCTAAATACTTGATCGAGAAGCGCCAATATGTGCTCGACAGTGAGTGGGGAGATTCCCAGCCCACAGCCGACGACGAGAACGCCTTCCTCGAAAGCCACGATTGGGACGAGTACGGGGAGTGGCATCTCGGACTCACCGATGGCGCCAATGAGGAGACCAAAGCCCGTTACGCCTTTGTTTTCGGCGACTTCCGGCGTCTTCACCGAATGGGCCTGATCGCCTGTCGCTTCCGGGCGGCGCAATGGCGTCATAAAGAAGTCGAACTCGCCGCCCACGACCTGCTCCAACACCTCGACAACACATCGGCCTGAGTTAGGGGACGCTAGCGTTCGCGGGTGAGTTGGACACCTGCCTCCGGGGCGAAGTCTCTGGTCTCTCGCGTTCGTCTAGATGTTGCGATCGAGCGATTGATCGTCATGCTCCGCGGAGAGGTGGATCCCGCGGACCTCGCGTGTTCCCCGTACCGGGAGGTCCTGTTGGACATCGGCAACGGACATGCTCAGAGGCTATTGATCGACGACAGCGGCGAGCGCCTCGACTACTGGCCACGGGTCTGGGCGGCCCGGGCGCTCGCTTACATCGGATCGGAAGCGGAGAGGCCAGCCCTGGTTGGATCGCTCGCTGATAGCCACTGGCGGGTTCGCATGACGGTCGCGCAGACTCTGGGGAGGCTCCGAATCGAGGGGGTAACCCCCAATCTGCTCGTAGCCCTTGCCGATGATCACCAACGAGTTCGGGCAGCGGTCCTCGTAGCATTGGGACGTGTTGGTGACGCCAGCGCGCTTGCTCGGCTTGTTGCAGAGCTGGAAACCGATCCCGGTAACCAGGCAGCCGAACGTGCGATGCTCCTCATCAGCGAAAGGCTGGCGTGACATCGAGGTTGCGTGGGCCGAGATCCTCCAAAGCTCTCGCATCTACCCGCGTGGGCTGTAGTGGTTGACAGAAGACGCTCCGTCGACGTATATTCGTTCGGTCGAACGACCGAAGGAACGGGAATTGGAACTTCAGCAGCGAAGTGACACGGCGAGGTTGATCCTCAAAGCGGCCAAAGAGGCATTACTCGGCGTCGGCTATGCCGGCCTTTCGACCCGGACCATCGCAGAACAAGCCGGTGTGCCACTGAGCCAGATCCACTACCACTTCGGGTCGAAGCAGAACTTGGTCCTCGCGGTTCTCGAGGGAGAGAACCAGCGCCTCCTCGACCGCCAGCAGGCGATGTTCGCATCCGATGCTCCCCTCTGGAAGCAGTGGGAGCAAGCCTGCGACTTCCTCGAAGATGACCTCGAATCTGGCTATGTGCGGGTGCTCCATGAGATGATCGCCGCCGGATGGTCGGATCCGGAGATTGCCCGTGCCGTCACCAAACAGCTCATGGCATGGCAGGACCTCCTCGCCAGCGTGGCGAGACGGGCCGAGCAGGGGCTCGGTAACCTGGGCCCTTTCACACCCGAGGAGATCGGCGCCCTGGCCGGTGCACCGTTCATCGGCGCCGAGGCATACCTACTGCTCGACATCTCCGAAAGTGAATTCCCGGCCCGTTCCGCTCTGCGCAAAATGGGAGCGATCATCCGGGCCATGGAGGAAGCAGGCGATGCGGGCTAGAGAACCGGATCTCCAGGACCACACGGTGCGCGAGGGTTTGCGGATCGGCTACGAGGTGTTCGGCGAAGGCGAGCCCACGATTCTGCTGATGCCCACCTGGACCATCATCCATTCCCGCTTCTGGAAGATGCAGATCCCCTACTTGGCCCGTCGCTACCGGGTGATCACTTACGACGGCCCGGGCAATGGCCGGTCCGACCGTGTCACCAACCCGACCCGATACTCGGCCGATTCCTACGCCGCAGACGCTAGAGCGGTGCTCGATGCCTGTGCAGTGGAGAAAGCAGTGGTGGTCGGCCTATCACTCGGTGCCCAATACACGGTGCGCCTGGCAGCGCTCGATCCCCACCGGGTCATGGCAATGGTTCTGGTTGGCCCGGCCCTGCCCCTGGCACCCCCGCCGCCGGAGCGAGCGGGGATCGTCGAGGGGCTCTTCGCCCCGCTCCCGGAAGATCCGGTGGGGTGGGACAAGTACAACGTCGCCTATTGGCATCACAACTACAAGGAGTTCGCAGAGTTCTTCTTTGACCAGGTCTTCTCCGAGCCGTATTCCACCAAAGCGATTGACGATGCTGCAGGATGGGCCCTGGAAACCGGTCCCGAGGTTCTCGAGGCTGAGGTCAATCGTCCCCTGCTCGGACTTTCGGGTTCTGAAATCTTCGACGGTGTCAGCTGCCCGACGCTGGTCATCCATGGCACCCAGGACCGCATCCAGCCTTATGAAGCCGGAGCGGAGGCGGCGCGCTTGACCAACGGAACCCTGGTCACGCTGGAAGGGTCTGGCCACATGCCCAATGTGCGCGACCCGGTCCGTTTCAACCTGGTATTGCGCCAGTTCGTGGAGGGGCTTCCAGCATGAGAGCCGCATCCCCAGGTATCAAGGAGGGCATCGGAGTCGACCTTCCGGATCGGGGCGCATTCATCGGCAATGGCCGGGACCTTGCGGGTGCCACCAACGGCGCGTATCTGGAGATCACGTGGAGCCGGCCATCTCACGATCACACGGGAACCGGTGAAGTGAACCGTGTGATCAAGGAGTTCATCGATCGGGTGGAGAGGGAGAAGTGAGACAGCAACTGTGGACCAGGGGGCTCGACCGACCCCGGAAATTGCTCTACGTCTCGTCTCCGATCGGTCTCGGCCACGCCAGACGAGATGTGGCGGTGGCCAAGGAGCTGAAGAAGCTGCGACCCGAAGTCGGAATCGATTGGCTGGCCCAGGACCCGGTGACCCGCGTTCTCGATGCCGAGGGGGAGACCATCCACCCTGCAAGTGATTGGCTGGTCAGTGAGTCAGCGCATTTCGTTTCGATGACCTCCGAGCACAATCTCCATGCCTTCCAGGCGCTTCGGGAGATGGACGAGATCATGGTCGCCAATTTCATGACGTTCCAGGAGGTGGTTGAAGAAGGGCACTACGACCTGGTGATCAGCGACGAGGCATGGGAGATCGACCATTTCTGGCATGAGAACCCCGAGTTGAAACGGGGATCACACGTCTGGTTCACCGACTTCGTCGGCTATCTGCCGATGCCCACAGGAGGAGAGCGAGAGGCATTCGTCGCCGCTGACTACAACGCCGAGATGATCGAGCATATCGCCCGTTTCCCCCGGATCCGCGACCGTGCACTGTTCGTGGGGAACCCCGATGACATCATCCCGGAGACCTTCGGGCCTGGCCTCCCCAAGATCAGAGACTGGACCGAGGAGCACTTCGACTTCCCCGGCTACATCACCGGCTTCGTCCCGCCCGCCCCCGACGAAGTCGAGGGAATCAGAGACGAGCTCGGTTTCGAAGATGGTGAGAAGGTGATCGTGGTGACCGTCGGTGGATCGGGAGTCGGTCGCGCCCTGCTCGAGAAGATCATCGCCGCCTACCCGCTGGTGAAGGACCGGGTTCCTGGAGCAAGGATGATCGTGGTGGCAGGGCCGAGGATCGACCCCGGCTCACTGCCCGGGTATCCTGGCCTGCAGATCGAGGGATATGTGGAGCGGCTGTACCGGCACCTGTCGGTGTGCGATCTGGCTGTGGTTCAGGGTGGGCTCACCACCTGCATGGAACTGGCTGCGGCACGCAGACCCTTCCTCTACTTTCCTCTGCAGGACCACTTCGAGCAGAACTACCACGTCCGCCACCGCCTAGACCGCTACGGCGCCGGCCGCTTCATGGACTACGCCACCAGCGATCCCGATTCGATTGCACACGCCATGGCGGCCGAGATTGGTCGAGCGGTTGATTACTCACCGGTTGAGACCGACGGCGCCGCGCGGGCCGCCGCACACATTGCCGAACTGTTGTAGGCAGGATTCTCAGTAGTTCGAGCTTGCCGATCTCAGAGGGCAGTGCCTCGGACGTGGGGGTGGGTGCAATCTTGCCGGTCTACCATCCGGGCACCAACCACCTGATGGAGGTGCTCGGATGGGCACACCGACGCTGCAAATCCGACCTGGCAATCCCGACTTTCTCGACCTCCCCTGGGACGCTCCGATCAGCAAATGGACGCTCGACCGCATGGTCACCATGCCCGTTGGAGTGCACCGACACCCGGTCGTATTTGTCGCTTACGACGAAGGGATTTATGCGATCAAGGAGATGCCGGTCAGGGTCGCAATCAAGGAATACACCGTCCTCGTGGCCCTTCAGGAGCGAACCCACCGTGCCGCCATCCCCGCCGGGTTGATCAAAAGGACCTGGCTCGACCCCCACGATGAGTCTTCGGGCGCGGTAGTTACCCGGTTCGTCGAGCATTCTTTTCCCTACCGGCGATTGGTTTCGGGTCTGGGGTTCGGCGATCGCCGTTCCCAGATGCTCGATGCAGTTGCCGGTCTGCTCGTCGAGTTGCATATCGCCGGGTGCTTCTGGGGCGACTGTTCGCTCTCCAACGTTCTCTATCGCTACGACGCAGGTGGAATCGAAGCGGTAATGATCGACGCCGAGACTTCCGAGCTGCACCCCACGCTGAGTACCGGTCAGCGGATGCACGACCTGGAGGTAATGAAGGAAAACCTCGCCGGCGAGATGTCAGACATCGCCGCTATGAACGAGGCTCCGCTCGTTGACGCCGACTTTGCACTGGGCGAGGACATCGCCCGCCGCTACGAAGGCCTTTGGAGGGAGATCACCGAACCTCTCGTCATCGAGAAGAACGAGGCCTACAAGATCCGGGAGCGGATCGCCCGGATCAACCACATCGGCTTCGCAGTGCACGACATCGAGATCGAGCCCACCGAGGCTGGTGATGTGGTGACGATGACCGCCAGGGTCGGGGGGAGGACATTCAATACCGACAAGCTCCGCGAGCTGACAGGTATCGAGGCTTCGGAGAACCAAGCCCGACTCATCCTCGGTGACCTAAACTATTACCTGGCCAAGCACGGGGGCCACGCCACCCCGTCGGGGAAGAGCGTGGGCACTTTCAAGTGGCTGACCAACTCATTCGAGCCACTGGTGAAAGAGATCGCTGAGATCTGGCACGGTGAAGATCCCGTCCAGGGCTACTGCGACTTCTTGAACCACCGTATGGAGCTGGCCACGGCGCGGGCCGAAGACGTTCCAAACGATGAGGCCTTCAAATCGTGGGTCGACAGCGGGTATCCGGGCTTCCCGCTCAACTCGACTAGCCCTGCGGAGGGTTAACCCGCGGCGGCGGCCATTTTCTTGACCCCGACGCGGTCGCCCGTAGCGGGATCGAAGAAGAGGAGTTTTTCTCCGTCAACGGTCAATTCGATGGTGTCGCCGTGGTCCACGGGGACATCGGGGCTGACCCTTGCCACGAAATTGGTCTTGTCGCCGAGTGACTCTCCCGTCTGCCCGCTGTCGGCGAGCAACTCCTCGATGTCCGGGGTGATCACCGGGGCCCTGTCCACGGTGAAGTGGATGTAGGTGTCGGCCCCCAGCATCTCTGTCACTTCGACGGTGACCTGCATGGTGTGCTCGGGGTCGTGGCCGGCGACGTCAGCAGCCTCGAGGTCACTGGGCCGAATGCCGATCACCAGTTCGGTACCCACCATGTTCGCGAGCCCGGGATGCTTGTCGAGGGACTTCTTGCCCACCAGAACCCTGGCATTGGGCAGAACCGCGTAAATCTTGTCGCCTTCGGTTTCGAGCTGCCCGTAGCAGAGGTTCATTGCCGGACTTCCGATGAAGCCTGCGACGAAGAGATTGTCCGGGCTGTTGTACAACTCGGTCGGCGGGCCCACCTGCTGGAGGTTGTAGGGCGCGCGTGGGGACACTGCCCGGAGCACCGCTACTCGATCACCGAGGGTCATTGCCTCGACCTGGTCGTGAGTCACGTAGACAGTTGTGGTCCCGAGGCGTTTGTGGAGCCGTTCCAACTCAGCGCGCATCTGGACACGGAGTTTGGCGTCGAGGTTGGAGAGTGGTTCGTCCATGAGGTAGGCGGCAGGCTCGCGGACGATGGCACGTCCCATGGCAACACGCTGCCGCTGGCCACCGGAAAGGGCCTTCGGCTTGCGGTCGAGGAGGTCACGGATCTCGAGGATGTCGGCAGCTTCGTGGACTCGCTTCTGGATTTCTTCCTTGGGCATCTTGCGCAGCTTGAGACCGAACGCCATGTTGTCGTACACGCTCATGTGTGGGTACAGGGCGTAGTTCTGGAAGACCATGGCGATATCGCGGTCCTTGGGAGGGACATCGTTGACGAGACGGTCGCCGATCTTCATGGTGCCTTCTGAGATCTCTTCAAGGCCGGCAATCATCCGCAAAATCGTCGATTTGCCACAACCCGAGGGCCCGACGAGAACCAGGAACTCCCCGTCGTGGATCTCGAGATCGACGTTGCCGACTGCCCGGGTGCCCCCGTCGTAGATCTTGCCCAGGTCTTCCATGGTGATGGCTGCCATCTCTTGTCACTCCCTGTGATTGAAGAATTGACCTGAAACATAGCCGAATTCGTTCAAGGCTGGGTCGCTGACCCACGGTTAGCGCCCGGTTCGAACGCTCACCGCTGGCGTAGCGTTGCCGGGACGCCTGAGGGCGGCGACGATCGCAACACGCGTCTCTCCCTCCGCTTGCGGAGGGAGTACCGGCGACGGAGGAGCCGGGGAGGGTGGGGCGTGCACACCAACGGTGCTCGATCTCTCAGCCCGGGCGACCTCTCCCTCCTACCTGTCCTAGCGACTCTTGACGTGGCCCGACTTCACCCGTCTAGGGAGACCCGTTTGGCGTTCTCCCGCTCACTCCAGATGTCCGCACCCCTGATCGCCAGCAACGGAGTCACTGCTCCCGCGAAGACGCCTGCCTGGGGGAGGATCACCACCAGCAGCGTCACATACCCGGCTGCCATCACAATGGCAGCCACCCGAGGCTTGAAGGGGATTCCCTCGGCGCGTTGCAATGTCACAGCACCCGAAGCTGTAAACCCAGCGCAGATGCCGGTGACCGGGTTGATCAAACCGATGGGGAGAGCGACGAGGAGCCACAGGCCCATACCCTTGAGTACTGATGCCGCAGGTGCCAATCGGCCCGAACCGAATACAACAACCACAAGCACCAGTGGTACCAAGCCAAACCCGATGGCAAAGGCGGGTCCGCCCGCTTCCGGAGTCTCCGATTGGGATGCCACGGCCCCGAGCAGCAGCGACCCGAAGCTGATCGCCTGAAGGATCGTCCCGATCCCGATCGCCAGCCAGACTCTCCTCAGGTTTTCCGGTGGAGCGTCAGTCGTCACGCGTGACGTTGGTCGTCGACGTAGCTGATGGGTTGGATCAGCCCTTGACCGATCCTGCTGTGAGCCCTCTCACGAAGAAGCGCTGCAGACCTAGGAATACCGCAATGGGCAGGGCCATGGTGATGAAGGCACCGGCGGTGAGCAAATGCCACGCCTCGCCGCGCGATCCGTTCAAGTCGCGTAGGGCGAGGGTCACCACTCTCACGTCCTGCTCCCCGCCGAGAAACACCAGGGCCACGAGCAGGTCGTTCCACACCCAGAGAAACTGGAAGATGGCAAACGACGCCAGGACCGGGACCGAAAGGGGAACTACCAACTTGGTGAATATCTCGTAGTGGGTGGCCCCATCGATCCGGGCCGATTCCATCATCGACGACGGCAGTGACCCGATGTAGTTACGTAACAGATAGACCGCCAGCGGCAAGCCGAATCCGGTGTGGGCCAGCCAGACCGCCGGGAAGGTGCCGTTCAGGTCGAAGTTGACATAGACCCGGAGCAGAGGGATGAGCGACATCTGGAGTGGGACCACCAGCAGTGCTACCACGCCGACGAAGACCCACTGCCGACCCGGAAAATGCATCCAGGCAAAGGCGTAGGCTGCGAAGGCCGCGATCGTGATCGGGATCACGGTGGCAGGGATGGTCACGGAGAGACTGTTGAGGAACGCGTTTCCAAAGCCCTCAGAGGCCAGGACCGTGGTGTAGTTATCGAACGTCCATTCGTTGGCCCCCCAGTTGGTGAACACCGTCCACCATCCCGTCGAGTTGACCAAACCTGCCGGCCGGAACGAGCTGATCAAAACTCCAAGCGTGGGTATGACCCACAAAATGACAATGGCGAGAACTACGAGCTTCAAGACCCAGCGGTCGAAGATCTTGTCCAGCAGGGTTGGCTCCTCGGGCTTGTAGACCTGCCTTTCCGTGGTTGCGGTGGCGGTCATCTCGTCTCCTCCTGCTCCTGGAATCGCTTCACGTTGAGAACCATCAGCGGGACCACGGCCAACAGCATCACCACAGCCAGGGTCGCCCCGATGCCGCTGTTGCGGTTGGTAAAGAATTCGGTGACCATTCGCTCTGCCACCACCTGGGTTCCGAACCGTCCCCCGGTCATGACGAACACGACGTCGAAAACTTTCCACACTGTGATGATCACCGTTGTCGCGACGACAACGATTGTTGAGGAAATCGATGGGATGGTCACCTTGCGGAACACCTGCCATTCGTTGGCTCCGTCGATCCGGGCAGCCTCGACTATCTCCTCAGGTACGGTCTTGATCGCAGCGGACAGGATGACCATGGCGAAACCGGTCTGAAGCCAGACCAGAATCACCATCAGGTAGAAGTTGTTCCATGGTTCCTGCAGGAGCCAGGCGATGGGCTCCTGGCCGAGAGAGGTGAATAGGCCGTTGAGAATGCCGATCTGCTCGCCGAAGCCCTCGGGCCGGAAGCTGTAGACGAAACGCCAGACGATGGAGGCGCCGACGAACGAGATCGCCATCGGCATGAAGATGAAGGTCTTCGCCAGGGCCTCGGATCTTCTCCCGAGCCGGTCGGCCATGGCGGCAAAGGCGAGGCCGATCACAACCGACAAGAGTGGGACCACGATCACCCATCCCAGCGAGTTGCGCAGTGAGACCAGCAAACTGGAGTCGGTGAAAACTCTCACATAGTTGTCGATGCCCACCCACGACTCGCCGCGGCTGTCTTGGAAGCTGAGGACGATGGTGTTGATCGTCGGGTAGAGGAGGAAGATGCCCAGGAGCACCACGGCCGGTCCGACGAAAGCGAACGGGCGTACCGCCTCCCGGTGCCGTTTCGGCAGTTTATTGACGACCCTGTCCATTCCGAGAAAGAGGCCGAACACACCGCCCACGCCGATCAGGATTGCCATGATTACAACGAGGATGCGGTTGGCGTCTTCGTCGAGCACGACAGTTCCCGCATAGTAGAGCCCGACAATTGCCACGATCGGTACCACCAGCGACACACCGATCTGAAGTAGGTGCGTGGCGAGATTCGACTTACCTTCCGGTGGGCCAGCCTCCGGTGGGGGAGGAGGAGCGACCTCGGTGTCGGTTGTCACAACCAAGCTGTGTCCTTTCTCTCGGGTGCGACTCTACACAAACGAAAAGAGGGGTGGCCGCGCCACCCCTCTTTTCATCATCGCGATCGGTTTCTACTCGGCTGGCCAGCTCGCTTCGATATTTGCGAGAGTATCGGCCGTGGATTGGCCACGGGTCCATTCGACCATTCCCTCCCAGAAGCTGCCTTGACCGACGGCCGAGGGCATGAGGTCGGAGGCGTCGAATACGAATCCGTTACCTGCCAGAGCCTCAGCCACAGCCTCAGCTTGCCTGCGGACGGTGTCCGTCTCATAGCAGCTGGGGTCGGTGTTGGCGTTGGCCGAAATCCGCTCGATGCCTGCGACTCCATGGCCGGCTGGTGAGGCCTGAACACATTGCAAGGCGGGCTCTGAGTAAGCCCTCAGCAATGCCACGACCTCGGGACGATCGCTGAACGCCATCGCCAGCTCACCGCCACCCATGGCGGCGGGGGGCAGGTCGGGGTTGATCGAAGGGAAGTCGAAGAAGTCGGCATCCGTGCCTGCCTCTACCCCTTCGGGGAAGAAGTTGGCGATGAACGAAGCCTGCCTGTGGAGCAGACACGACGGGGGCTCATTGAACATCGGGTTCGGAGCATCGCGGAAGTCGATGGCTGCGACACCTTCGGCCCCACCAAGCACCCAACCGTCGGTGAACATGACCTCACCGAATGTATCCAATGCCTCGACGACTGCTGGGTCGTCGAACGGGATCTCGTGGTTCACCCACTGGTTGTAGACGTCCGCGCCTGCGGTCCGGACGAGGATGTCCTCGGTCCAGTCGGTGGCGGGCCAGCCCGTGGCGGCTTCGCTACCGATACCAATGCACCAGGGTGTGATCCCATCGTCGGCGATCTGCTGGGACAGGGCCATGAGCTCATCCCATGTCGTCGGGATGGTGTAGCCACCCGCTTCGAAGGCCGGCTTGTTGTACCAGATGATGCTCTTGTAGTTGGCGTTGGTCGGCACCGCATAGTGGCTGCCGTCGCATTCACCGAGACCGATGAAGTAGGCGCCATGGGCGGCTTCGAGGGCTGCGATATCGAATCCCAGGTCTTCGAGGGATACCAACTGACCGGCGTCAGCAAACTCGCAGATCGAGCCGGGTTGTGGGGTGATGGCGATATCAGGCGGTGATCCGCCGTCTGCTGCAATACGGAGGTCCTGCTCGAAGGAGTCGCTTCCGAGGTACTCGACTACAGACCCGGTGGCCTCGCCGTAGACATTGAACGTGGCCTGCATCGACGCACCCTCATCTCCGGTAGGGGCTCCCCAAACGGTGACTTCGGTACCCGACACATCGACATCTGTGAAGTCGTTGTCGGTGCCGGGGTCTTCCCCGGCTACGGTGGTGGCTGTATCGTCGGGATCGTCGGTTCCGCCGTCGTCGCCACATGCCGCAAGGACAAGGGCGAAGACGCTGAACAGCACTAATAGCCTGTTCAATCGTTTCATATTTGGTGTCTCCTCATTCGTGAATGCCCAGCCATTGGGGACAAAGGGCAGACCAAAACCATACCAGTTTGAGATTTTCTCGTCCTTAATCCTGGATCCGGGAGCCTCATGGCCTCTCCGGGGAGTGCGCGGCCCAGAGGTGGAGGAGTGCAAGCCCGGTCCCAGAACAGCAAGCCCCTTAGCCTCGGCAATCAGGCCCAGCCCCAAGGGAGGGAGGCGATTTCACGGTTCGGTCAGGCCCCTTTGCCGGCAATCCACACCGCCACGTCCTGGGGGAGGGAGGCGTCGGATATCGGCTCGCTCGAGATGAGGACACGACCCGGCGGCAGGGGCAACGGGTCCTTTCCGAAGTTGACGATGCAACTGACGCCCGAGCCGCGCCGGAAGGCGAGGACGTCGGCACCGAGATCCAGCCACTCGATCGTTGTCGTATGAAAACTCTCGCCCCGGGTGCGGATCGCCTCCCGGTAGAGCTCGAGGGTGGACCCTTCGACACCATCCTGGGCCTCCACCGAGAACTCGCCCCACCAATCGGGTTGGGGGAGCCACGGGTCGGCTTCACCGAAACCGAAGGAAGGTCCATCTTTGGACCAGGGCAGCGGAACCCGGCATCCGTCTCTGCCCTTCTCTGTGTGGTTGGATCGCTCCCACACCGGGTCGTCGAGGACGTCGATGGGCAGGTCGTGGACTTCGGGCAAGCCGAGTTCTTCGCCCTGGTAGAGGTACACAGATCCGGGGAGGGCGAGCATGAGCAGATTGGCTGCCCGGGCCCGGCTCAGCCCCATCTCGGCGTCGAGCATGGAGCGATCGCCGGCGGAAAGCCACTTCGTGGAATCGATGTCCTGAGGGAGGCCGTAGCGCGTGGCGTGTCGCACCACGTCGTGATTCGACAGCACCCAAGTTGGGACCGTCCCGACTGCGGCCGTTGTACTGATCGCTAGGTCGGTCCGCTTCTTCATTTCAACGGCGTCCCAGGGTGAGACCAGGAAATGAAAGTCGAATGCCTGGTGGTACTCACCGGGCCGTAGATATCGGGCTAGGCGGTCCCAGGTCGGGACCCAGGCCTCGGCGATCATCACCGAATCCTGGTACTCGTCGAGAACACTCCGCCACTCTTCGACGATCTCGTGCAGCTCGTCGCGATCCCACATGGGGCTCGGAGTACCCGCCAATGGCTGGAGGTGACGGTCGAGTTCGTTGCCGGCGTCGGGATAACCCGGCGCCTTGACCAGTGAGTGGGCCACGTCGACCCTGAAGCCCGAGGCGCCGCGGTCGAGCCAGAAGCGGAGGATGTTCTCGAACTCTTCGCGGACCTCGGAGTTCTCCCAGTTGAGATCGGGCTGAGAGCGGTCGAAGAGATGTAGGTACCATTCGTCGTTAGGGATCCGCGTCCATGCCGACCCTCCGAAGATACTTCTCCAGTCGTTCGGCGGCAACGCGCCGTCCGGGCCTTTTCCGGGTAGGAAGTGATAACGCTTCCGCGCCTCGCCGCCCGGTGGGGAAGCTACTGCTTCTTTGAACCAGCGATGCTCGGAGGAGGTGTGGTTGGGCACGAGGTCGACCAGAAGGCGAAGCCCGATGTCCCTGCCTTCC
Organism: Acidimicrobiia bacterium; assembly: GCA_041748855.1. Classification (GTDB taxonomy): domain Bacteria; phylum Actinomycetota; class Acidimicrobiia; order Spongiisociales; family ZC4RG35; genus MA-ANB-1. Next base: position 12,250 of record JBGTCK010000010.1, on the reverse strand, counting down.
CGGATCAGGTCCGTCGCCTCCTCCAGGGTCCCGAATATGGGGTTGATGCTCCGGTAGTCGGCGACGTCGTATCCGCCGTCGCGCAGCGGGGACTCGTACCACGGGTTCACCCAGATCGCGTCGACTCCAAGTGATTTGATGTAGGGGAGCCGGGAGCGGAGACCGGCGATGTCACCGGTGCCGTCTCCGTTGCCGTCGGCGAAAGATCGCACGTAGACCTGATAGACGACTGCGTCTTGCCACCATGGTTTTGCCTCGGTCATCGGGTGATTATTGCGGCTGTGACGGTTGAGGCGAACCCGGGCTCGGTGGTGCCTGCTCGTACTGCTTAATCTGATGCGGATTCATGACCGGTAACACCTTCATCGACGTCTTGCTCGCCCTCGTTCTCGGGTTCGCCATCTGGCGCGTGTCGATCGCAATGATCCGGATGATGTCGACGCCACCTCCGGAGATCGACCCGGACGATGTGAAAGCGGTCGACCAGGACTACCGCTGCACCGTATGCGGCGCCGAGCTGACGATGAAAGCCGTCAACGTCCAAGACGAGGCTGCCCCCCGCCACTGCCGGGAAGACATGGTCCCGGTCTGGCGCCCTTGAGCGCTCTGTCATAAGAGTGGGAGGCGGGGGAATGGATCGAGGGCTTGGTCGGAAATGCCGCAAATCAGGCGTTGAACCGGGTACAGGTGGTCCCTCGCACCTCCAGCGTCGAGCGTCTCTACCCGAGCGAGGCCTACGTGCAGGTCTCCGGTAAACAAAGCAAGGCGATGGCCGACCAGATCGCAACTGTGCCGAAGCGCCGCCTGCAGAATCGCGCCGGGACGGTGTCCGCACCGGATTCTGGCAGCAGTCGAACGAGTGTTGAGGCTACAGCTCGGTTTGTAAGCCGTTTGGGTGCTATTGCTCGCGTGAGCGTTCAAGAGAAGACTTTGTCGTACTTGTCACGGTATTGCTCGAGGAGACGGAGCCAGACCTCGCTCAGCGTGGGAAACGACGGGACCACGTGCCACAGCGTCTTTAGGGGCACTTCAGCCGCAATTGCCACGGTTGCAGCGTGGATCATCTCTCCGACCCGGGGGCCGACAAATGTGGCGCCGACGACTATCTCTTTTTCGCTGTCAATCACGAGTTTGCAGGTCCCCCGGTGGCCGCGGCCCAGGGTCGACGCAGCTGCAACATCTCCGATCTGATATTCAACGGTGCGCACGTCGAGCCCGCTCTCCTCTGCACCTGCCTCGGTAAGACCCACGGCTGCCACTTCGGGGCTGGTGAATACGACCCGGGGCAATGCCTTCTTGTCGCCCCACGCCGAAGTGTCCAGGCCGTTGATATGTGCCCCGGCGATCCGCGCCTGGTACTTGCCGGTGTGGGTGAGCAGAGACCTGCCATTCACATCGCCCACCGCATACAGCCAGCCCGATGCCACGCCTTTGGCGAGCAGGTGGTCGTCGACCTCTAGGTACTCCCCGGGTTCGATTCCGATCTTCTCGAGCCCGAGATCGGTGGTGTTTGGCTTCCGGCCTGTGGCCACGAGGATTTCATCGGCCTCGATCTCGATGGTTGTGCCATCGGCCAGGCTGACTTCGGCGGTCTTGGAACCATCTGAGTTCTTCCGCAATGATTTGGTATCTGCCGAAGTGTGCACCGTTATGCCCATGCGCTCGAAGGCGGTCTGCAACTCGTCTCCGACGAACCTCTCCTCCTGGGAGAGGAGATGCTCGAAGAGTTCAACGATGGTGACCTCTTCGGAGCCGAGCCACTTCCACGCCTGGGCCATTTCCGAGCCGACTGCTCCTCCACCGATGATGAGGAGGCGCTGGGGCACATCTTCGGCTGTGGTCACGTCCCGGGAGTCCCACACATCGGACTCCTCCAGTCCATCGATCGGGGGAAACGAGGCTGACGAACCGGTGGCCACCACGACTGCTCGCTTCACTGTGTAGACCGTTTGGGACCCGTCGGAGGAGGTGACCGTCACTTCCCGTTCCTCGGTAATCTGGCCGTGGCCCCGGATCAGTTCTATGCCCACGCTCTCGAGCCACTCCACCTGTCCCGAATCGTCCCAGTTGGCAGCGAGGGAGTCGCGGCGTTCGAACACCTCTGCTACAGCGATGTCGCCGCCGATCGCCTCTTTGGCGCCGGGCACTCTGGCTGCCGCATCCAGCGCCTCACCCGGCCGGAGCAGTGCCTTGGAGGGCATGCAGGCCCAGTAGGTGCACTCTCCACCGACCAGGTCGTGTTCGATCAGGCCGACCTTGAGACCTCCTCGGGCCGCGACGTCGCCCGCATTCTCGCCCGCCGCACCGCCACCGATGATGAGAACGTCGTATTCATGATTCGATGCGGACTTCTCTGCTGAGCTCAAACGCTATTTCCTCAGCTCTCGATCAGGTCACTGCCGGGCCGGTATGTCGACCAGGCAAACCAGAATGTATCAAGGTGGTGGATCTGTTCGAGTCCACTTCCCGCCAGTTCGCCGCTTACCGCCCTCCCGGTGATGTCCCATAGGGTGCCGGTCTCCTCGTCGATGAAGCCGTCTCCGTCGGTCTGGAACGTGAGCGTTCGGCCCTCGAACTCAGGCGAGAAGACACCCACGGATCCGACATCACGCCCGTCGACGATCTGAGAGGCGTCGAGAGCACTCGACTGGCCTTGCTTCCAGAAAATCACGATCGGAGTGACACCCACTTCTCCGTGTGTTGCCCGGGCATCCTCTCCGGAGATCGCATCGAGCGTCCACGCCACAGACTCGCCTTCGATATTGACCCCGACGACCCGCTGCTTCGCCCGGGCCCGGTCGTCGACTGTGCCCCGGAAAAGGAACGGGTTGGTGTCCGGGTTGTCGTAGCCGTCGTACGGATTGACCCCGTACGGCCGGTCGTATCCGGTGTTGTCGCGATCGAGCACCATCGCTTCGGGGAACGCCTCCTTGAAATCGGACCAGGCCAGCAGTGGTGACGAGATTGGCTCGAGGGTTTCTCCGGTGAGCACACCGACCACGGCCCGGCCATCGAAGTGGGTCCATAGCGATTCTGTGGCGCGGTCATACATGACAAGGGCGGATGCGAACAGCCTTCCGGAGGTGCCGAAAGTCGTGACCTCACCCGCGACCTCCCGGCGAAAACTCACGGCACTGTTGCACAGAGGGCAGTAAGTCACAGCCACCGGGACGCCTCCGACACGGTCATTGACGATCTCGTGCCACATCAGCACCTGGATCGGGTAGGCGTGGACCTCACCGTTTGCCTCGAGGTAAACCACCGGCTCGGTGTCGCCCATCCACTCGTCGGCGGCCTCCACGTCTATGAACAGGGGAGACGAGAGCGCTGGGATGCCATCGGGTGGTGGTCCACCTGAGATGATCTCAGCCGGGTCGACCAGCGGATCGGGGAATGACGGATCATTCATGTCGTCGAGGGCTGATGGAGCGTCGAGCAACACGTCGGGAGGTAGCGTTGAAGCGGGTGCCGTTGTCGTGGTGGAGGCGTCGCCAGCATCGGTCGGATCTCCGGAGATGCCTTCGCCACACGCAGCAACCACCAGGGCGATCGCCAACGAGATCAAAAGGTTCCTGCTTCGCACAATCAGTTCAACCGATCTGTCAACCAAAGTGTTCCGACGGGTATTGCGGTGTCGACGATCAGCCGTATAGCCGCTAGGAGGGCTATCGGCTCCTTCCGCTGGCTGGCTTTCGGGTGTGGCATACGCTGCGGTGTGTTCCACAATTGGGCGACCGGGCGCAGTGCCCGGCTCAGGAGATGGATTTGATGTTTCGGCGTAGCAATGTCCTGGTGCTGATCGCGACGCTGGTGCTCGCGGCGTGCCAGAGCGCCGTGTCGACCGGAGACCTTCAGGGGGTGGCTATCGACAACCCCACCGAGAAGGGCAGCTTCGTCCTCACCGACACCGAAGGTGAGAGCTATGACTTCGCCGCCAATACAGACGGCAAGCTGACCCTTCTCTACTTCGGGTATCTCCAGTGCCCCGACATCTGCCCGGTCCATCTCGCTCAGATTGCCGAGGTGCTCGGCCAGGATGCTGATCTGGCCCGGAGGACCGAGGTCGTGTTTGTCTCGGTCGACCCCGACCGGGACTCTCTCCAAGCCATCAGGGATTTCCTGGACAGGTTCGACACCTCATTTGTCGGCCTCACCGGGACACACGACGAGTTGAAAGTGGCCCAGGAGGCGGTGGGCGTCCCACCGGCGCGTATTTTCGGCGAAGGCGACGACTACACGGTCGACCACGCCGGATGGGTCATCGCCTATGCACCCGACGGGCTCAGCTACAGCATCTATCCGTTCGGGACCCGTCAGAGTCAATGGAACAATGACCTCCAGGTGCTGGCAAACTTCGTCGGAGACCACAGCAGTTGAGCGGGTCGAGTCTTGTGCTCAGTTTCGTGGGCGTGGCAGCTCTGATGCTGGCAGCAGGCTGCGGCGGTGGAACCGACGGGCTGCAAATCTCCGACGCCCGCGTGGGTGCGCCCACCGGGCCGAATGCTGCGATGTACTTCACGGCGAGGGGTACCGATGAGGCCGACACCCTGCGCTCGGCAAGTACCGATGTTGCCAACGAGATCCAGATCCACGAGACCGTCATCAGCGATGAAGGCACGATGTCGATGCGTCCCGTCTCGCGGCTCGAGCTCCCCGCAGGCGGGCAACTGGTTCTCGAACCCGGTGGCTTCCACCTGATGCTGGTCGATGTCGACGAACTCGAGGTAGGTGGCACAATCGAGGTCGTCCTTGTCTGGGAGGTCGCCGGAGAGATGACCGTCATAGCTGAAGTCGTCGACCCATCCGACACGATGGGCGAAGAAGAGATGGAGAACCATTGATGTTGCGCAGAACAGTTGTGGGCCTTGTGGCAGTCCTTGCCCTGGCAGCTTGCTCCGCTGACCGGGGTGCCGATGAGCCGCTCACCGGCGCGGAGCTGGCTGCCGACCTGGGATGTCTCGCCTGTCACACCGATGTCGACTCCTCGGTGGCACCCACCTGGAACGGGATCTGGGGAACCCAGGTGGAGCTCGAGGACGGCACGACGGTCCTCGTCGATGAGGAGTACGTTCGCCGGTCGATCGAGGAACCCAACGCCGACATCGTGGCCGGATACAACGCTTCGATGCCGGTGGTCCCGATGAGCGAAGAGGAGAAGTCCGCCCTGGTGGAGTACATCGAAAGCCTCGGATGATCGAGTGGTGGTGCACTGCCCTGGAGCGCCCCTGGAGCTGGGCGTGGATCCCGTACCCAGGGATCTGGCTGGCCACGTTGCTTCCTATTGCGCTCTACGTCCGGAGCGTGAGGAACCACTCGGCGCCGATTGACCGGCGCAGGTTGGTGCGATTCGTCGGCGGCATGCTTGTTTTCTGGATCGCATCCGACTGGCCTCTTGGCGCCCTGGGGGCGGGCTATCTCGCTTCCGCGCACATGACCCAATTCCTCCTCTACACCCTGGGGGCGGCGCCTCTGCTCATGCTGGGAACGCCGGAGTGGATGGCCCGCCGTGTCGCCTCCAAGCTCCGGATCTACCGGGCGACGGTCTGGTTGGGTCGTTCGGCAATCACGTGCGGTGTCGTCTACAACCTCCTCCTCGTCGTCACCCATGCCCCGGGAACCGTCGACGTCCTCCGCACCAGTCAGTTCGGCTCGTTTGCAATGGACATCGTCTGGCTGATGGCCGGATTGGTGCTGTGGCTCCCGATCATCTCCCCGATCCCCGAAGGCCGGGTGCAATCGGTATGGGCCAAGATGCTCTACCTCTTCGTCACCACCGCCGTGGTGGCCGTGATCCCCGCCAGTTTCCTCACTTTTGCCACCACCCCGATCTACAGCATCTACGAACTCGCTCCCCGGATCGGCTCGATCACGGCGAGAGAGGACCAGCAGTTCGCCGGGATCATCATGAAACTGGCCACGATCCCGGTCATCTGGTCGACGATCGCGGTCATCTGGTTCCGTTGGTCTGCCCGAGAGGCACGTCTGACGGTCTGAAATCCGATCACTTGTCCCCAGCGATGCCCCCAGCCCGTGGCGAAATTACACGTGTGTAGTTCCGGATCGCACTCGTTCCGGGGCGACTACGATCCAATTCCGATGCCAGAGTCGAAACGACGCAAACCGAAGAACCCTCCGAAGTCTGAGAAGGCAATAGAGGCCGCCAGAGCCAAAGACCCCAGTCCTACCTGGTACGTAGCGACGATGACTGGGCTGATGGTTGTCGGTGTTGCCCTGGTCCTGGTCCGGTTCATCCTCGAACAAGACCAGATCATCCTCCTCGTCGGGCTGGCCGCGATAGCCGTCGGGTTCGTGATGACAACCAACTACCGCTGACCTCAAACATCGTGGTGAGTCTCGCGCGATCACCTATCTTCGGCGTTTTCGGCTCTCCTCCCGCTTGCGGGCGGAGGTAGGAGGGAGAGATCCCCGCGGGCTGGGAGCCTTAGCTCCGTTGGTGGGAACACCCACCCTCCCCGGCTCCTCCGTCGCCGGTACTCCCTCCGCAGACGGAGGGAGAGATACCTTTGTCGAGGTACTCCCACGACTGGGATCCTCCCGCGCTTCTTCTGTCCTCCCGCTTGCGGGAGGAAGGTTCCTGCGCCCGACGAAGGAGGGCGGAGGTAGGAGGGAGAGGTCTCCTCGGGCTGGGAGCTCAAGCACCGTTGGTGGGATCGTCCCACCCTCCCCGGCTCCTCCGTCGCCGGTAATCCCTCCGCAGACGGAGGGAGAGATACCTTTGTCGAGGTACTCCCACGACTGGGATCCTCCCGCGCGTCTTCTGTCCTCCCGCTTGCGGGAGGAAGGTTCCTGCGCCCGACGAAGGAGGGCGGAGGTAGGAGGGAGAGGTCTCCTCGGGCTGGGAGCTCAAGCACCGTTGTTGGGATCGTCCCACCCTCCCCGGCTCCTCCGTCGCCGGTACTCCCTCCGCAAGCGAAGGGAGAGTTGCCTGGGATCGAGGTGCCCGACTAGTCGCCGGGGTCGAGCGTCGTCGGCGGCGCCGTGGTCGGGGGGACCGTCGTTGTTGTCGTTGGTGGGGTGTATTCACCCAGGGTCACGTTGATCACGTCGCCGGGAAAGACTGTGGTGCCCACCTCTGGGAACTGGGTTACGACCCGTCCGTCCTGGGCTTCGCTGTCGACCGGTTCGGTGGCGGTGGAGACGTTGAGCACCAGGCCGAGGTCGTTGAGGAGGTCTGCGGCCTGCTGTTGGGTGAGCCCGGTGAGGTTGGGGGTCTCGATCGGCTCGGGGCCTTGGGAGACGATGAGCAGGACGGTGTCACCGGTCTGGGCTACCACTCCGGTTTCAGGCTCGGACCTGATGACCCGGCCGTCTGCGACTTCGTTGGAGAATTCGTCGTCGACCGCCACCCGCAGCCCCAATTCCTGGAGCAGGGCGGTGGCGTCGCGTTCGGTCAGACCTTCCAGTTCGGGGATCTCCACCAGTTCCGGCCCGGTGGAGACAACGAGGTCGACCGGGGTTCCCACAGGAATCAGGCCGGAGGAAGGGTTCTGTTCGACCACTACACCTTCGGCGAACTCGGCGTCGGGCCGTTCCGTCACCTCGCCGACGACCAAACCCGCTGCAGCGAGCAGCATTTCGGCATTGGCCAGGGTCTGGCCGATGAGCGGCGGCACCTGGGTCTCCTCACTCCCGCTGGAGACATAGACATCGATCGTGGAGCCAACTTCGGCCTCGGTTCCCCCCTCCGGGTCGGTCCGGATCACATTGTTCGCATCCATTTCCTGGGAGGCTTCGAGGATCACATTGACATCGAAACCATCGGCCTGGAGCCTGGCCAGGGCGGTCTGTTGGGTGAGTCCGACCACATTGGGCACCTCGATGAATTCTGCCTCCGGGTCGGAGCCACCGGCCGCCTGGAACAGGATGAAGAGGAGCACGACGAGGGCGATGAGCAATCCGAATGCGGTGAGGATGAATGGAAGCTGTGATGGCGGTTCCTCCTCGACCTGGCGGTAGACCTCATCGGGAGGGACTGTGGCCGGGGGGGTTGCGGACATCACCCGGGTGGAGTCTTCGGGGACAGCGGCGACTGCGGCACCGGCCGCGATCACCGGTAGCGGAGGAATACCGACTTCCTCGCCGCGCAGGATCCCGACCAGGTCGGAACGCATCTCGTCAGCCGATTGGTAACGGCCGGCGGGGTCCTTCCTCATCGCCTTGGTGACGATGTTGTCGAGCGAATCGGTGACGTCGGGGTTGAGCGAGGTGGGTGGGGGTGCCTCGGTGGAGACATGCTGAAAGGCCACCGACATCGGGCTGTCCCCGGTGTATGGCGGTCGCCCGGTGAGCATCTCGTAGAGGACGACTCCGAGTGAGTAGAGGTCGGAACGGGCGTCGGCGGGGTGGCCCTGGGCCTGTTCGGGGCTGAAGTAGGTTGCGGTCCCTATCACCGCCCCGGTCCTGGTCAGTTCCTGGCTGTCGTCCCAGGCGCGGGCGATGCCGAAGTCGGTGACCTTCACGGTGCCGTCCTTGGCGAGGAGGATGTTGCCCGGCTTTACATCGCGGTGGACCAGACCAGCCGCGTGGGCGATGGAGAGAGCGGCTGCGGTCTCGCTGGCAATTTCGGTGGCTCGCCGGGGGAGTAGGGCGCCTTCCGACTTCAAGACGTCGCGCAGCGACCTGCCTTCGATGATCTCCATCACGATGAAGTAGGTGCCGTCGGCCTGTCCCCAGTCGTAGATCCCGACGATGTTTGGATGGCTCAGATTGGCCGCAGCTTGGGCTTCGCGGCGGAACCGTTTCACGAACGCCTCGTCCGCCGAGAACTGGGAATGGAGGACTTTTATCGCCACTTTCCGGTTGAGCAGCGTGTCCCGACCCTGGTAGACGTCAGCCATCCCGCCACGCGCCAGGTGCGTGGTCAGGTGGTAACGATCGGTGAGAGCCTTAGGAGTGTCCATGCAAGTTGCCGAAGTTTAGGAACAACACGGCGCAACTCACTGTTCACCACTCAGCCAGATTCTGAGGAGGGTGGAAGCGATGGGTGCGGAGACCGCGCCGCCGGTGACCGATTCTCCCAAATCGGGACCACCTTCGAGGAACACAGCGATGGCAATCGTCGGATTTTCGACCGGGGCGAATCCGATGAACCAGGGGTGGGGAAATTCGCCTGACCCTTGAGCAGTACCGGTCTTTCCCGCCACGCGGACTCCCGGAACCGAGGCGGCAGTGCCGGTGCCTTCGGTGACGACCCGCTCCATCAGCTGAGTCATCAGCGAGGCAGTGGTCGGGGCCATGGCGCGGCCCAGCGACACCGGCTCGGTGGATTCGATTGCGTTCCCGTCGGCGTCGAACACCCGGGATACGAGATAGGGGGAGTAGAGCTGGCCGCCATTGGCGACCGTCGCAGCGACCATTGCCATATGTAACGGCGTGGCACGCACATCGCGTTCCCCGATGCCGCTCTGCCCGAGGGCCGCCTCGTCCTCGGCGAGCGCCGCGGTGGGGAAGGACGCCTGGGGGATGGTCCAGGCGAAGTCGAAGTGGCGGTTGAATCCGAGAGCGTCAGCGGTGATGCCGAGGTCGGTCGCACCCAGCTGGATCGCAAGGTCAGCGAAGGTCGTGTTGCAGGAGACGACAAATCCCCGGAGGAGAGTCACCGAGGTCCCGTCGTTGCAGACACGGCCGCTGAAGTTGGAGATAGTGGCGGATGACCCGGGCAGTTGGAACTCGACCGGGTCTGCGAATGTGGTCTCGAGCCCGGCGACTCCGGCGTCGATCGCGGCGGAGGCGACCACTGTCTTGAACGTCGAACCGGGTGCGTAGAGCTCCCTGCTCGCCCGATCGCTCAACGGTGAGCCGGGTGCGGCGAGAAGTTCGTTCCAGGCGGCGTCGGCATCGTCGCCGAGGAGCGGGTGCGGGTCGTACGAGGGGGAGGACACCAGAGCCAGCACCGCACCGTTGCGGGGATCGATTGCGGCAACTGCCCCGCGCCGACCACCTAGGGCATCGAAGGCGGCCTGTTGTAGCTCGGCGTTGAGGGTCACTTCGATACTGCTCGGCCGGAGATCCTGTCCGAGGATGACACCGACCAGGTCGGAAATCGTCAGGTCACGGCGGGAGCGAAGCTCGGCGGAATAGGCGTTTTCGAGACCGGTGTTGCCGAGGAGGAACGACGAGTAGCCAATGGCATGGGCGAAGGCCTCCCCACCTGGATACTCACGGTTGTAGGCGAGGGCGTCGTCGGGATCAGGCACGGATTGGGCGAGGATCGTCCCGTCGCTGGCCACGATCACCCCGCGTTCCTTCCCGTGTTCGCTGAGGGCGGGGCGCGCATTGCGCGGGTCGGTCTTCAGGTCATCGGCCCGGATCACCTGAAACCAGGTGACTGCGAGCAGTAGGGCGGTGAAGGAGGCGAACATACCGATGGCGAGTCTGCGAATCGGGCCGTTCATCGGGCTTCCTCATGGCTGATCCGGAGCAGGAGGGCAATCAGGACCAGGTTGCCGACAAAAGCAGAACCACCGTAAGACATGAAGGGAAGGGTTATCCCGGTGAGGGGCACCAACCGGAGTACTCCGCCGATGATGAGGAAGGTTTGCACCCCGAAGACGAAGGTGAGGCCGGCGGCAAGGAGTTTGTGGAATGTGGTTCGGCTTCTGAAAGCGATGCCGAGGCCGACCGCCACCACCAGGCCGTAGAGTGCGAGGACAGCAACCGTGCCTGCGAATCCGAGCTCTTCGCCCACCGCGGCAAAGATGAAGTCGGTGGACGCGTTAGGGATCAGGTCGGGTCTACCGAGTCCCGGCCCGGCGCCGGACAGCGACCCACTGCCCAGTGCAAACAATCCCTGTGAGATCTGATAACCGGCGTCCTCGAAGTTCCCGAACGGGTCGAGCCAGCCCGCTACGCGCCTCTGGACGTGGTCGAACGCCTGATAGCCGGCGAAACCGGCGAGCACAGTGAGCGCTCCGCCGGCCACCAAATACCCTGCCGAACCGGTGGCGGCATAGAGGAGGAGGACGAAGCTGGCGAAGAGGAGCACCGACGCGCCGAGGTCGCGCTGGGAGACGAGGATGAGGACGCTCAACGCCCAGGTGATGAGGAGCGGGAGCAATTGGCGTGGCTCGGGCAACCGGATCGGCCCGATCTTGCGGTGCGCCTGACGGAGGGCATGTTGGTGGTCGGCGAGATAGGCAGCAACGAAAATGACCAGGCCCAGCTTGGCGATCTCGGCCGGTTGGAATTGAAGGGAGAGCGAGGTGATGCCGGTGTCGAGCACGATCCAGAGTCGAGAACCGTTGACTTCGAGGCCCTTGAGGGGGAAAGCCCATTCCTGGGGCAAGTTGGGGAGCAGCAGCAGGACGACCGAGATGAGCAGGATGATGTACCGGTATCGCCTCAGAATCTCGGTGGTGCCCAGGTGGAGGAGGTAGAGGACACCGGCGGCGACGGCAGCGCCGATCAGGAGCCACCAGCGCTGCAAGCCGGCCCGGACCGGGTCGAGGCGGTACACCTGGAGGAAGCCGATGGCGGAAATCGCCGCTACCGGGGCGAGTAGCAGCGATGAGGCCCGTGGCGCCCATGTCAGCACGCCCACGTAGAGGCCCCCGAAGGCGATCACGAAGACGAGGAAGGTGAGAGCGGTCTGAGCGTCAACCGTGCCCGAGTTGGCGAAATTGACAAGCGTTACTCCGAAAGCGCCGAGAGCGGAAGCGAGGACAATGCTGAAGCCTTCGGCCCTGCGGGTCATGGTGATTGGCCCGTCTACCCGACGGCGTCGGCGACGATCACGGTGATGTTGTCCTGGCCACCAGCAGCGTTGGCCATGTCGACGAGCTTCCATACGGCGGAGTCGGGAGTCTGCTCGGTCAGGCCCTCTCGTATTGCGTCGTTATCGACCATCGAGTTGAGCCCATCTGTGCAGAGAAGGAAACGGTCACCGGTCTCGACGTCGATTGTGATCTCGTCGATGTTGACGAACCTGGTCAATCCGAGGCAGCGGGTGATCATGTGCCGTTGCGGGTGGTTTACGGCCTCCTCAGGGCTCAGCTTTCCGGCCGCCACGTACTCGGCAAGCACTGTGTGGTCGTCGGTGATCTGCTGGAGTTCGCCACCACGGAGCAGGTAGGCGCGACTGTCGCCGACATGAGCGAAGTATGCGACTGAATCAGGGTGCAACTCGAGGAGTGTCATCGTCGTCCCCATTCCGTCGAGACTGGGTTGGCGGCCAACCTCCTCCCGAATTGCCCGGTTGCCCGCGGCCACCCGGTCGGCCGGGTCGAGCCGC
>JBGTCK010000009.1:0-17512 GCA_041748855.1 Acidimicrobiia bacterium | reverse complement strand
GAACGCCGCAATTGTCACCGGGGCGAAGTCGGCTTCGACCGAACCCAGATCGAGCGGTGCGACTACGCCCGCTGAGACGAGTTCTCCCAGCCAGTCATGGGCACCGACTATGACATCGGGTCCTTCACCGGCGGGGGCGGCCGTGACGAGTCGGCTGCGGATGTCTCCGAATGGGATCTCCTGAACCGCGACGCTTACCCCGTTCTCGGTCGCGAACTGGTCGGCGAATGTCTGGATAGGCCCGACACGAGTGTTGTCCGCCCAGATCACCAGATCGGCGTCGGCACGTACCAACGGTTCGGTCGTGGTGGTCGTATCTTCACCGGCCGTAGTGGTTGTCTCTTCAACCGCCGTGGTGGTCGTCTCTTCCGCCATGGTCGTCACGGTCTCTGCCGTAGTAGTGGTATCGGCGGTGTCCCCGCCGCATCCTGTCAGTGCCATCGCCATCACGACGACCAGCGACAGCCAGGTGCTTGCCTTTCGAGTCAACTCAAGTCCTCCTCTGTTTAGGTTTCGGAGGAGCAGACCGTCACGCCACGACATTCGTGTGGGTCGACGGCCATCCGGGCAGGACGCCCATGGCCCCTCCGGACCACCCTTGTGGGGTGTGTCCCCGCGATTGTAAACGGTTACATCCGCCGCTGTAACGGTTACAGCAGTCAAGACTTTCGCGATCTTCTCGCACTCGTGACAGTGATTTCAGCGCGTCAGATAGATCTCGCGTTCGTAGTCCTCGAGCATTCGGGCTGCTGTGACCCTTGGGCCGAGGGTCTTCCAGGAGTGGCGGATGCGATCGACGAAAGACGGCCGGTCGGAGTGATACATCCCGGCTATCTCGGCGATGGCCTCGAGGGTCGATGCCGACTCCACTTGGTCCCGCGCCTCCAAGTCTTCGCTCTCGGGGATCGCCCAGCCATTCTGCCCGTCGAACATCTCGGCCCACCAGCCATCGAGGATCGAACAGTTGAGGCCACCATTCAAAGCGGCCTTCTCGCCACTGGTGCCCGACGCCTCTCGAGGCCGGATCGGAGTGTTGAGCCAGATGTCGCAGCCTTCTACCAGCGTCCGGGCGATGTCCATGTCGTAGTCGGGTATGAAGGTGAATCCACCACTCGGTCCCCGTCCCTCGGCATAAGCGACGATGTCCGCCAGCAACTGCTTCCCGGGGACGTCCATGGGGTGCGCCTTTCCGGCGAAGAGGAAATGGATCGGTCGTTCGCTGTCGTCGAGTAGCGCCTCGAGTTCCTCGCGGTGTTCCAGCATCAACGTCGCCCTCTTGTACGGAGCGAACCTGCGAGCGAATCCAATGATCAGCGCCTCGGGGTTCACCTCATGGCCTGTTGCCTCACGCACGCGCTTTCCGAGGCGAACGGCCGCCGCGTGTCTCAGGCTGCCGATCCGGCCGGTGTCCAGCTCGGAGATCCGGGCCCATGCCTGCACATCTCCGGCATCCCAGGCCGTGCCTGCAACCTCGTCGTAGAGGGCCTGCGCTTCGTCACCGACCCATGTCCGGGCGTGAACACCATTGGTCACATGGGTGATATCGTCGCCGATCCCGACCCCGGCAAAAAGGCTCCTGCTCACCTCTCCGTGGAGTCGCGAGACCCCGTTGGCGGACCGACATAGCCGGAGCACAAGAGCTGCCATGTTGAACTGGCTGACATCTTCGGGATCGACGCCGATGCTCCAGAGGTCATCGAAGTCAACCTCCCATCTCCCGGCCCACAGCGCAAGGTAGGGGGCGATGAGGTCTTGGCTGAACTTATCGATGCCGGCCGGAACCGGGGTATGGGTGGTGAAGACGAGGCCCGACCGCACGCTCTCAATCGCCCTTTCGAGGTCACCACCGTCGATCAGGCGATCGATCAGCTCGAGAGTGATGAATCCGGCGTGCCCCTCGTTCAGGTGGTAGACGGTTATCTCGAAGCCGAGCGCATCGAGAGCCCGGGCACCACCTACCCCGAGAACCATCTCCTGTTCGAGCCGGTGTCGCCGATCGCCGCTGTAGAGGCGATCGGTGAGGGCCCGGTCGGGCCCGTTCACATCGAGGTCGGTATCGAGGAGGACAAGTGTGGTCCGCCCTACCTCGAGCGTCCACACCCTGGCCACCACTTCACGACCCGGTAGGGGGACCGTCACCTCGACACCGGTGTCGCGGGCTCCGAGCGTGGATGGGTCCAAGGTGACATAACGCTCGGACTGCACCCCCGCGTCGGTCGCCTGCCGGAAAAAGCCATCCCGGTAGAACAGGCCCACGCCGACCAACGGGAGCCCGGCATCGCTGGCAGCCTTCAGGTGGTCTCCGGCTAGCACCCCCAGCCCGCCGGAGTACTGGGGCAGTCGGGCTGTAATCCCGAACTCGGGTGAGCAGTAGGCGATGGTGGCGGGTTTGACCCCGACCAGGGCGGAGTCGAGGTCGGTCAACTCGGCGGTGAGTCTCCCGACAAATCGAGGTTCGCTCTCCAGGACCTCCAGCTGCGCTTCGCCGAGGGTGGCGACGACCTCATACGGGTGACGATCGGGCTCGGCCCCGGGCAGGGAATCGAGAAGTGACCTCGCGGTGACGGTCCAGGTCCATCGGTGGTTTGCGGCGAGCCGGAGCAGACCGTCACGAATCGTTTGCTGACCCATGGATTAGCGCTCCCGACGCTGGGCTTCAGCTACCGCGATTGCGGTGAGGTTGACCACGTCGTTGACCGAGGCGTCGCGCTGGAGGACCTGGACGGTCTTGGGGAACCCGCTGAGGATGGGACCGATGACCTCGGCGTCGCCGAGACGGTTCATCAGCTTGTAGGCGGCGTTGGCTGCGGTCAGGTTGGGGAAGACCAGGACGTTGGCTGCCCGCTGCAGTGGCCCCTCTCCGCGCCGGCTCTTGAGCAAGTCGGGGACGACCGCGGTGTCGGCCTGCATCTCGCCGTCGACCGGGATGTCGGGGCGGGCGGTGCGGAACAACTCGACCGCCCTCCTGATCCGGGCGGGTTCCGGCCCCCCTGCCGAGCCGAAGTCGCTGTAGGACACGAAGGCAACCCGGGGATCGCGGCTGAAGTCCTGCTCGGCCGTGGTGGTGGCGGCAAGGGCGATCTCGGCGAGCTGTTCTGCGGTCGGCTCGATGTTGACCGCACAATCGGTGAAGAAATAGGGGTTACCCCGCACCACGACCAGGTACACCGAACTGACGATGGAACGCCCCTCCTCGACCGCTAGCACCTGCAAGGCCGGCCGGATCGTCTCGGGGTAGTGAGTCGAGAGACCGCCCATCACCGCATCGGCTTTGCCTTCCCTGAGCATCAGGCACGAGTACATATTGTGATCGAGTACCTGACGACGAGCCTCGACGAGTGACAAACCCTTATGCCGCCGAAGGCTCTCCAGTTCGATCGCGTACCGCTCTCGCTCCGTGTTCTCCTCGCTTGGATTGATCATCTCCATGCCGTCGAGGGAGATGCCCGCCGACTCGGCCAGCGCGCTGATCTCGGAGGCGTCCCCGATCAGCAACGGTTTAGCGATTCCTTCGTCGGCGACCCGGCGTGCCGCCCTGATGATCCTCATGTCGGCACCGTGCGGGTAGGCGACCCGTTTCGGCTGGGCGATGGCCCGGGTGGTGATGGCTGCGATCAATCCATGCGACGCCTGGAAACGGGCCCGCAACTCGTTGCGGTACTCGTCGAAGTCCTCGATTGGCTTGCGCGCGAGACCCTCCTCCATAGCGGTTCGGGCGACTGCCGGGGCGACGGTCCACAGCACCCTGGAGTCGAACGGCTTCGGAATCAGGTATTCGGGACCGAACGAGAGCTGTTCGAGGTCGTAGGCCCGGAGCACCGCATCGGGCACGGGCTCTCTTGCCAGTTCCGCCAGTCCCCTGGCGGCGGCGATCTTCATCTTCTCGGAGACTCCCTTCGCCCTGACATCGAGAGCACCCCTGAAGATGAAGGGGAAGCCGAGCACGTTGTTCACCTGGTTGGGAAAATCGGAGCGACCCGTCGCCATGATCACATCAGGCCGGGCTGCCACGGCATCGTGATAGGTGATCTCCGGATCGGGGTTGGAGAGTGCAAAGACGATGGGGTTCTCGTTCATCTTCTGCAGCATCTCGCCGGTGACCGTGTCCGCGACGGAGACACCGACGAAGGCGTCGGCACCGGCGAAGGCGTCGTCGATGGTACGTGCATCGGTCGCAACCGCGAAGGCGCTCTTGATCTCGTCCAGATCTTCGCGTTCGCTGTGGATCACCCCTTTGGAGTCGACCATCAGCACGTTGGCCGGGTCGACGCCGAGCTCGATGAAGAAACGGGCGGTAGCGACCCCTGCCGCGCCGGCACCGGCGAACACCACTCGCGTTTTGGCGATGTCGCGGCCGGTGAGATCGATCGCATTGAGGAAGGCGGCGCCGGAGATGATGGCGGTGCCGTGCTGGTCGTCGTGGAAGACGGGGATATCGAGCCGCTCCCGGAGCGTCTTCTCGATATAGAAACACTCCGGTGCCTTGATGTCTTCGAGGTTGATTCCGCCCACGGTCGGTGCGAGCAACTCACAAAACCGGATCACGTCCTCGGGGTCGGGGGCATCGATCTCGAGATCGAAGACATCGATGTCGGCGAAGCGCTTGAAGAGGACGGCTTTGCCCTCCATAACCGGTTTGCTTGCCAGCGGGCCGATGTTTCCCAGACCGAGCACCGCGGTGCCGTTCGAGACCACCGCCACCAGGTTGGCGCGGTTGGTGAACCGGAACGCAGCTTCGGGGTCGTCAGCGATGACAAGGCATGGCTCGGCAACGCCCGGTGTGTAGGCGAGGCTCAGGTCCGACTGGGTCGCAGTTGGTTTCGTCGAGCGGATAGCAATCTTCCCGGGCCTCGGTCGCTCGTGATATTCGAGGGCCTCTGAGAAGTTGGGTTGTCTGGGCATGACAGAACACTAACCAGGCTGGGACTGGTGGTTAACCGGCCATCCTGCGACAATTGGCAGACCAGATGACAAGCACAGACCTACCCATCGTGCAGACAGAGAACGGCTACAAGGTCATGGGCGGGTGGCGTGTCGGCCAGGCACCCGGCGAATCGACCACCACATCAGGGCTGCTGGTCCCGGTCGGGACCAAAGACGGCAACGACGCCCTGGCATTGATCGACGTCCAGACCAACCAGCGTTTCTGGGCCGTCCCCACCGGAGCGTGGCGATTCATCTGGCCACCCACCGGGAAGCCAGTCATTGCCGTTCGTGAATCTCAGATCATCGCCGAAGAGCAACTCGACCATGTCGGCGACGAGGGCCAGTACCTCTGAGCGGGAACAGGTTCACCACCCATGACTGATCAACACGCCTCACGGTCGAGACGGCGCCTCACAGCAACCGTCACCGACCTCGAAGTACAGGTTCAGCGAGCTTTCCTCGTCGGTGTCGAATTGCCGGGGATGGCAAGCGCCGACAGCGAGCGAAGCCTCGAGGAGCTCTCCCTGCTGACCGAGACATCCGGTTCGGACCCGGTGGATATGGAGCTGGTGCGACGGAGCCAGCTTGACCCGGCCACCTACATCGGCTCGGGCAAAGCCGAAGAGCTCGGCTCCCTGACCAAAGCACTCGATATCGATGTGGTCATCTTCGACAACTCGCTGAGCCCGGCACAGACCCGCAACCTAGAGAAGATCTTTGAGTGTGACGTCGTCGACCGCGAGGCGCTGATCCTTGACATCTTCGCCCAGCACGCCACCACCAAGATCGGTGCCCTCCAGGTCGAGCTGGCCATGCTCCGCTACAACCTGCCACGTCTCCGTGGCAAAGGCAAGAGTATGTCCCAGCAGGGTTTCGGCGTGCTCGCCCGTGGTCCCGGTGAAACCAAACTCGAGACCGACCGCCGCCACACCCTGGCCCGGATCTCGACATTGGAGCGCGAGCTCAAGGACATGGCGAAGCACCGTCAGACCCAGCGCAAGGCCCGCAAGCGCAGCGCAATTCCCCAGGTCTCGATTGTCGGCTACACCAACGCCGGAAAGTCCACATTGCTCAACGTGCTCACCGACGCCGGGGTGAAAGTCCAGGACCAGCTGTTCGCCACCCTGGACAGCACGGTACGGCGCCTCGAAGTTTCGAACAATCGAGCCGTGGTCATCGCAGACACCGTCGGGTTCGTGAGGCGCCTCCCCCACCACCTCGTCGAGGCTTTCCAATCGACGCTGGCCGAGGTCGCTGAGGCCGACCTTTTGCTTCACGTAGTCGATGCCAGTGAGCCAGACATGGTGGGCCAGCTTGCGGCGGTGCGGGACGTCCTCGTCGAAATCGACGCCAACGAGATCCCCGAGCTGTTGGTCTTCAACAAGGTCGATCTGGTCGGTCCCAAGAGGCTCGAACGGCTCGAGAATCTCTATCCGGATGCGTGTTTCGTCAGCGCATTGGGCTCGATCGGGATGGAGACCCTCATCGAGGAGATCGGCAACCATATCGAGCGTCAAATGGTGAACCTGACCCTCACTGTCCCCTACGACCGGGGCGACATAGTGGCCGCTGCCTATCGGGTGGGCGAAGTACTCGGCGAGAACCATGAAGGTGACGGGACCCACCTCGAGGTGCGGGTCCCGGTCCGTGACCGAAGCAGATTCAGCGGGTTCGAAAACGGATCAACCGGCGACGAGTGAGGCCCCAACTATCCCGGCGTTGTTGAGTAGCTGCGCCGGCACCACCTTCAGTCGCGAAGGAATTCTCCCGTTGAACCGTTCCCACTCCTTACACGCTCCGCCTCCGAAGACGATCAAATCCGGGTTGACGACGGTGTCGACCATCTCCAGATAGCGGGCAGTGCGATCGCCCCACTCATCCCAGTCGACGCCTAGCGCCTCTCTGGCTCTCGCAGAGAACTCGAGCTCGGCGGGCCTCACCCCTTCGAACTCGATCTGCCCGAACTCGAAGTTGGGAACGAGAACACCATCCATCAGCAACGCACTTCCGATGCCGGTGCCGAACGTGAGCACGAGTACTTTGCCTGCCACGCCCTTCGCCGCTCCGAATGACCCCTCGGCGAGGCCTGCGGCGTCGGCGTCGTTGACCAGCGTGACGTTGCGGCCGGTTGCCTTACGGATCGTCCCCGCGACGTCGGTCCCGATCCAGCCGTGGTGGATGTTGTTTGCGGTGAAAGCGACGCCGTTTACCACCACGGCCGGAAAGCCGACCCCGATCGGCCCGGGGTGGTCGAGAGTCTCGACCACACTGGCAACGGTGGCGACGACCGACTCCACGGTGGCCGGTTTTGGTGTCTCCAGCCGGAATCGCTCACTCTTCAAATCTCCTGTCGATACGTCGACAATTGCACCTTTGGTCCCGGTGCCACCAACGTCTATGCCAATGCGAAGCTCAGTCACGAGCAGCAAGGCTAAGCGTTTACCGCTCGAAGTAATAGCCTGGGCTCATGAATAAGAGCGCAGACATAGGGATTGTCGGTCTCGGGGTGATGGGCGCCAACCTCGCTCTCAACCTGGCCGACTCCGGAAACGCGGTCTCGGTTTACAACCGGACCCCTTCGACCACGATGGATTTCATGGCTGGTGAGGCGGTGAACAAAGACATCGTCTCCGCGGTCTCACTCGAGGAGTTGGTTGAGACATTGGCGCGGCCGCGCCGGGTGCTTCTGATGATTCCGGCAGGCAACCCGGTGGACACGGTCATCGAAGATCTGGTTCCGTTGCTCGAGCCGGGCGACATCATCCTCGACGGCGGGAACTCTCTTTATACCGATACCGAGCGCCGCACCGAGAGCCTCACCGACCTCGGAATCCGCTACCTCGGCGTTGGCTTCTCCGGCGGCGAAGAAGGTGCCCGCCACGGCCCTTCGATCATGCCCGGGGGCAACCCGCAGGCATGGGAGGCGATGGAAGAGATGCTCAAGGGCATCGCCGCCGTGGCCCCTGACGGAAAGCCATGTTGTGAGTGGGTTGGCCCCGGAGGAGCAGGCCACTTCGTAAAAATGGTCCACAACGGCATCGAGTACGGGGACATGCAGGTGATTGCCGAGGCCTACGACTTGATGCGGCGCGGGTTGGGAATGACAGTTCCCGAAATCGCAGACGTATTTCGTACCTGGAACGAAGGCAGGCTGCGCTCCTACCTCATCGAGATCACGGCCGAAATCCTCGACGTAGTCGTCGGCGGCGAGCCGCTGATCGACAAGATCCTGGACGCCGCCGGCCAGAAGGGCACCGGGGCGTGGACCGTCATCGCCTCGATGGAGCTCGGCGAGCCGACCACCCTGGTGGCGGAGGCTGTCTATGCCAGGGTCGTCAGCTCCGACCCTGCTCACCGCCTCCGGGTGTCGTCTGTCTTCCCCGTACCGGTCGGCCCTATCGACAATGTCTCTGTCGATGACATCGAAGCTGCCCTCTATGCATCAAAGATCATTTCGTATGCTCAGGGATTCCGACTTCTCGCAAGATCGTCGAAGGACTTCGGATGGGACCTCGACCTCGGTTCGGTCGCGTCGCTGTGGCGCGCGGGCTGCATCATCAGGGCCGATTTCCTCGAGGACATCACCAGGGCATTCGAGGCCGAGCCGGCACTCGAAGACCTGACCACCGCACCGTTTTTCACAACTGCAATCGAGCAAGCCCTGGGCTCCTGGCGGACTGTGGTCACCGGCGCCATCGGCGCGGGGCTCCCCGTCCCCGCCTACGCCAGTGCCCTCACCTACTTCGATGGGATGCGGTCGGAGCGGTTGCCCGCAAACCTGATCCAGGCGCAGCGCGACTACTTCGGTGCCCACACTTTCGAACGGACCGACCAGGCACGGGGAAGTTTCTTCCATCACGACTGGATCCTGGATTGATCGAGTTTGCCCGCAGCCTCGCCGAGGCGTCGGGCCGGTTGATCGCCGAGCGGTTCACCGGTGGAGAAGTGAGCGTCGACACCAAGGCCGACCAGTCGGTAGTCACCGAGACCGACCGCGACGTCGAAACCATGCTCCGGGAGATGATCCATGCGATCCACCCCGACCACGGGATCATCGGTGAGGAGTTTGGGGCTGAAGCGCCCGACGCAGAATATGTCTGGACGCTGGACCCGATCGACGGGACCATATCGTTCGTATCCGGAGTTCCGCTCTTCGGAACACTCATCGGCCTGATGCATCACGGCAAGCCGATCCTCGGTTTGATCCACCAACCGGTACTTGGCGAGTTGATGATCGGCGATGGGGAGAGAACCACCCTCAATGGCCGGGAGGTGTCGGTTCGTCCCTGCACCCGTTTGGGAGACGCCACCATGCTCACCACCGACCCCAACCTTGCCGACCGGTTCCAGGACGGTGCTAAGTTCCAGGCGCTGCGCCGCAGCACCGCGATGACCAGGACCTGGGGCGATTGCTACGGGTATCTGATGCTGGCGTCGGGACGGGCGGACATCATGGTCGACCCGATCATGAACCAGTGGGACCTGATTCCATTGATCCCCATCATCCGCGGCGCCGGAGGAGTGATCACCGACTGGCACGGCGGCGACCCGGTCACCAGCAACTCGATCGTCGCTGCCGGTCCGGGCTTGCACTCTCAGATTCTCGAGATCCTCAGATAGGTGGGGTGCCTTCCACGGGGATCGGGGTGCCTCCGGCCAGGTCGGGATCGAGGGCGTCGGCGGCTTCGACGTGTTCCCGGCGCACCCCCATCACGAAAAGGATGGCATCGAGGTACGGGACCGAAAGGGAGGTGTCAGCGTTGTCCTTTACGAGCTGTTTGGCGTTGAAGGCAATTCCAAGTCCAGCGGCTGCAAGCATGTCGAGGTCGTTGGCACCGTCACCCACCGCCACCGTCTGGGAGAGAGTGATCCCCTCCCGGTCGGCCAACTCGCGGAGGAACTCGGCTTTCCGGGCACGATCGACCACCCTGCCCTCGACCTCACCGGTGAGGACTCCGTCCCTGACTTCGAGTGTGTTCGCCAGTGAGTAGTCGATGCCGAGCGACTCGGCGAACGAGTCGGTGAAACGGGTGAAGCCTGCAGAGACAATTGCGGTCTTCATACCCATCCGGCGCAGGGTGCGTACGAAGGTCCGCGCCCCCGGAGTCGGCTGGATCACGGCATTAACCTCGTCGAATACCGAGACCGGGAGGCCCGCCAGCATCGCCACGCGCTTGCGTAAAGCGGGTTCGAAATCGATCTCACCGGCCATCGCCTGGGCAGTCAGCGCCGCTACCTCGCTGCCGACACCCGCGCGCTCGGCGAGAACGTCGATGATCTCTCCCTGGATCAGAGTCGAGTCGACATCCATGACTACCAATCGTTTCGCCCTGCGGTCGAGGCTTTCGGGCTGGATGGCGACATCGATCGGGCTGGCCGAAGCTGCCTCGAGCAGGCCCTGCCGGATCGCCACGGGGTCTCCACCGGAGACGGCGAGCTCGTAGCTGATCACCGGGTACCGGGAGAGGCGGAAGATCCGATCGATGTTCCCTCCCCCTGAGGCGATTGCCTCAGCAACGGCACCGAAGTCCTGCGGAGACACTCGGGCCCCGATCACGGTGACCACATGGGACAGAGCGGGTTCCTCGGGGCTGGCCTCGATTGCGTCGAATTCGATGCGGAGGTCCTTCTCCCAGCCGTAGAACAGCAGCTCGGAGATAGTTGCCCTGCTCTCCCCGACCCCGATGAGGATGTTGAGGGTCAGTCGCCCCCGAACCACGATCTGTTCCACGTCATAGATGTCAGCGCCCGTCCTGGAAAGCACCTCCATGAGCCCGGCGGTGATCCCGGGACGGTCGTCGGCGTTGATGGTGACGAGAATCGTGGATGCGTCGGTCATGAACAGCGCAGAGTATCGAATCGGGATCACATGGCCCGAATCGGAGGGGGATACCAACATGGGTACCTGTAGCATGCTCTCCCGAAGCCAAGACGAGGATCCTCAGTGTCAGATAACCCCTACCGCCTGCCCCGCAACGTCCTGCCCGTGCATTACGAGCTGCGGCTGGAGCCCGACCTCGAATCGTTCACTTTCGATGGCCATGTCGTCATCGACCTCGACGTCCGCGAACCGGTCTCCGAGATCGTCCTCAACACCGCGGAGATCAACTTCGTCTCGGTGTCTGTCGATGGCGAAGAAGTAACCGACATCTCCCCCGACTTCGAGTACGAGCGGGCAACTATCACCCTCGACACCGAGCTGGGCCCCGGTCAGCACTCGCTCGACATCGTCTACACCGGGACGATCAACGACCAGCTACGCGGCCTGTATCGCTCCAAATTCACCGATTCCGACGGGGTGGAGCATGTCATTGCCACATCACAGTGCCAGGCAACCGACGCAAGGCGCATCTTCCCCTGCTGGGACGAGCCTGACATGAAGGCGACCTATCGGACCACCATGGTGGTCCCCGCCGACCTCGCCGTTTTCACCAACACCGCCGAGCTCGAACGCGCCGAGCTCGAGGACGGCCGGGTCGAAGTCAAGTTCGACACGACCATGAAGATGTCGACCTACCTCCTGGCCTTTGTGGTCGGCGCCTTCGAGGCCACCGAGCCGGTCGTCGTCCGGGGGACGCCGATCCGGATCATCGTCCCGAAAGGAAACCTCCACCTCACCGAGGTGGCGATGGACAATGCAGTCTTCTCCTTCGAATACCTGACCGACTACTACGGGATCCCGTACCCGGCCGACAAGCTCGACCACATCGGCGTCCCCGATTTTGCCGCCGGCGCCATGGAGAACGTCGGCCTGATCACGTACCGCGACGCCTACCTGGTGATCGACCCGTCCAAGGCGAGCCAGAGCGAACTGCAGCGCTCCATCGACGTGATCGGCCACGAGACGGCACACATGTGGTTCGGAGATCTGGTGACCATGAAGTGGTGGGAGGGAGCATGGCTCAATGAGGCCTTCGCCAGCTTCATGGACATCAAGACGACCGCTGCCAAGAAACCGGAGTGGAAGCGCTGGCTCACGTTCGCCAACACCGAAGTCCCCTGGGCGATGGGGACCGACCAATTGGCATCGACCCGACCGATCGAGTTCGAGGTCAACTCCCCCACCGAGGTCGATGCGATGTTCGACTCGATCACCTACGGGAAGGGCTCAGCGGTCCTCCGGATGATCGAGCTTTTCATCGGTGAGGAACAGTTCCGCACCGGTGTGGGCAACTACCTCCGCAAGCACGCCTACGGCAACACGGTCACTGCCGATCTCTGGGAGGGCCTCGACGGCGCCTCGGAGTGGCCGGTCGGCGAGATCATGGACACCTGGGTCTACCAGCGTGGATTCCCCCAGATCGATGTCGAGAAGACCGCAACCGGGGTCAAGCTGAGCCAGCGGCGCTTCCTGGCAATTCCCAACGAGCACGACTCCACCATCTGGTCGGTCCCGATCACATTGCGGGGAGTCGCGGATGGCAAGAAGTTCACTTCCAAGATCCTCCTCACCGAGGACGAGGCAGAGTACCCCATCGAAGGCGGCCTCGACTTCCTGGTCGCCAATGCCGGTTCGGGCTTCTACCGCACCCGATACAGCGACGATCTGTTCGCCGCGTTGTTGGAACACCTCACCGCCCTCGACGATTTGGAGCGCTACCAGCTCGTCGCCGACACCTGGTCGCTGGTCAAGTCGGCACAGTTGCCCAGCTCGAGCTTCCTCGATCTGGTGGGTGCCTACGGCGATGAGACCGAACAGCAGATCTGGTCGATCATCACCGGTGGCCTCGGCGCTCTCGATCACCATGTCGTCACCGATGAGGCCCGGCCGGCCTTCCAGGGGTTCGTATCGGAGCTGGTCGGACCGGCACTGGACCGGCTGAGTTGGGACCCTGCCGATGACGAGTCCGATCTCACCAAGAAACTCCGCGGTGATCTGATCGCAGTGATGGGTAACGTTGCCAAAGACGAGAGCGTCATCGAGCGTGCCCGCTCGACAGTGGATGAAGTCCTCGGTGACGGCGAAGTCGATCCCGAGGTGGCGATGGCCTCGCTTGCGGTTTACTCCCGTCACGGCGGAGAGGCCGAGTACGACAGATTGTGGGACGCATACAAATCGGCGAGCCTCTCCATCGACCAGGTCAGATACCTCGGAGCGGTGGCAGGCATCCCCGCCACGGAGATGGTGGAGCGGACGATGCAGAAGATTCTCGACGAGGACATCCGCACCCAGGACGGGTTCTGGGTGTTCGGCCGGCTCCTCAGCGGCAAGGGAGGCGAACAAGCCTGGACCCACGCCAGGTCGAACTGGGAGGCATTGCTCTCCAAGATGCCCGGGATGACCAAGCGCCGGGTCACCGAAGGAATCCCATCACTTTCCAAGCCGGAGGTGGCGGCCGACGTCAAGGCGTTCTTCGCCGAGACCCCTTTCCCCGAAGGTGCCTCTGCTCTGGAGCAGAACCTGGAGAACCTAGACGCCAACGTCAGGCTGAGAGAGCGAGAGACGGCAACAGTCGAGGAGTATTTCGCCGGCTAGAGCTGCATGAGAAAGGCCCCCGGATCCAGTAGTCGCGATCCGGGGGCCTTTTCTTTGGGCGTGATTCGAGCTACTTGAGCTCGACGCTGGCGCCGGCAGCCTCGAGGGTTGCTTTTGCCTTCTCGGCTGTCTCTTTGTCAACGCCTTCGAGGACGTTGGCGGGTGCACCGTCGACCAGGTCCTTGGCTTCTTTCAGACCCAGGCTGGTGAGCCCGCGGACTTCCTTGATCACCTGGATCTTCTGGGCGCCGGCACCGGTGAGCACGACATCGAAGTCGTCCTTCTCCTCCTCGGCAGCTGCGCCTGCCCCGTCGCCACCGGCGGCGGGCGCAGCGACAGCCATCGGGGCTGCTGCGGTGACTTCGAACTTCTCCTCGAACGTGTCGAGGAACTCTTTGAGTTCGAGGACTGTCATCTCCTCGAATACGCTTATCAATTCATCAGTGGTCATCTTGGCCATTGATCTACTCCTCCTCAGCCTTCTCGGCCGTGTCGGTTTCTACGGGCTCATCCGCGGGCGGGATCGACTCTTCAGTCGAACCTGCACCAGCAGAATCCCCCGACTCCTTTTTGTCCAAAAGCTGCCCGAACATCGTTGCGGCGTTGCGGGTGAAGGATGCGAACATCCCTGCAGCGGCATACATCGGAGCCCTACCGGCTCCGGCGATCTTGGCCAGCAACACTTCACGGGGCTCGATCTCGGCGAGCTTGGAGATCTCCTCGGGGGCGAGGATGTCTCCTGCAAGCAAGCCTGCCTTGAGCACGAAGACGTCGTTCGCCTTGCCGAATTCCTTGAGCGCTTTGGCAGTGGCCACCGCGTCGGAATTGGCAAAGGCGAGAGCGGTCGGACCGTCGAGGTACTCGTCGATTCCTTCGAATCCGGCCTCAGCAGCAGCGAGCTTCGCCAAGGTCATCTTCACGACCTTGTACTCCGCCCCGCTGTTGCGCAGGTCGGTCCTGAGGTCCTGGACCGCTTTGACGGTCAGACCCCGGTATTCGGTGAAGAACACCGCTCGGGCGTTCTCCATGCTCTCTTTGATGTCGGCAACAGCCTGGACCTTTTCTGGTCTTGGCATTTTCGCTCCTCCGAATTATGTGCAAACAAAAACCCCTCGACATGACGACCAGGGGCTCACAGAGGAGACCTACGCAGGCGGGTGTTCTTCCCTTTATGCCATTGAGCTTGTGCTCGCCGACACCGGCGGTCTTGGGCCGAGGTATTGGAGTTGCAGGTGCGAAGTATAAACGCGGTAACGCGTCGACCGGCAATCCGGTTAGCGTCCCGGCGATGAACGAAGGATATGTGGCCTCGGGACCGGAGCGGGTCTTCTTCCGCGCGGCCGGCGAGGGGAAGGCAGTGGTGTTCATCCACGCCGGTGTCGCCGACTCGAGAATGTGGCTGCCCCAACTCGAGGCGGTGCCCGATGGTTACCGGTTTATCGCCCACGACGAGCGCGGCTTCGGCAGCACCGAAGTCGGAGACACCCAGTTCAGCTCGCATCAGGACGTGCTCACCGTGATGGATTCTCTCGACATCGACAGGGCGGTTCTCGTCGGGTGTTCCATGGGAGGTGGAGTTGCGCTCGATGTTGCCATCGCCACGCCGGAGCGTGTCTCGGGCCTGGTGCTGGTGGGCGCAGCGTCGCCCGGGCTCGAGGTCGACCCGTACGAGCCACCGGAGTGGCCCGAGGCGGTCACGGCATTCAAAGCAGGTGATATGGAGCGTGTCGCCGAGCTCGAGGCCGCGATGTGGCTGGCCGGGTACGGCCGTGAACTTGCAGCCGTCAACGGCGAGCTGGTGAAGCGATTCATGGAGATGGACGTCATCGCTCTTCGCAACGAATCGAAGCGGGACGAGTTGCGCACAGCCGGGACGGACCGGGTGGCGGGGATGGAGAAGATCCAACAGCCGGCCCTGGTGATGGTGGGCGAGTACGACCTCCCCGACATCCGGGAGGCAGCTGACCACCTCGCCTCCCGCATCTCCGACCGTCCTGCCGTTGTCGTCCCAAACGCAGCCCACCTGGCCGGCTTCGAGCAGCCCGATGCGTTCAATGCCGCACTGGTAGATTTTCTGAAAACTATTGGCTGACGACCTGGGACTTTCCATATTTTCCCTGGACACCAGCCCGGATCGGCGCGACACTCGCACCTTGAGAACACGGGGGTTCCTGCAGAGCCGGGCGGGTTTCCTGACCGCCCCCGCCCCGCAAAGCCGGACCCAGAACGAGGGCCACGAGGCCGTGGACCGGAACACCTACCCCGGTCCGCAGAAGATGAGATAAGGCCCCGTGCGGACGGTGGACCTGGCAACCGATTGCCCTCGAAGCTACAGATTCCGGCCCCAGGAACCCCCTATTCTCATCCCTAACACTTTCGAGATCTCGAGATCTGTGTCACCCAAACCCGCGGTTGGCTCCGTTACATGGGCATGCTCACCATTACGAGTATGAATGACGAAGAGGTCTATCGGTCCTATTCCGCGGAGCTCACCAGATACGCGACAGGTCTGGTGGGTCCCTTCGACGCTGCGGATGTTGTGACCGATGCCTGCCTCAAGGCTTTCACCTCGGCGAGCTGGCCGGGGGTAGCGAACCACCGGGCGTACTTATACCGGACCGTGCTGTCGGTGGCGACCGATCATCACCGCAGCACCCTGGCCCGCCGGCTTCGCGAGATGAAGTCGGCATCCCCCGAGACGGTGCACAACCCCGACATCGACATCGATGTCCTCAAGGTCGTCAATCGTCTCTCGATGCAGCAGAGGGCAGCTGTCCTCCTCACCTATTGGGCCGACCTGCCCGTCGACGGCGTCGCCGAGAGGATGGGAGTGTCAACAGGCGCGGTCAAGCGTCATCTCGCCCGGGCCCGCAAGCACCTCAAGGAGTGGCTGTCATGAAAAAGAGTGACGACCAGAGAATGAAAGATCTGACCAACCGCCTGGTGGCCATGTCGCCCGAGCCACCTCCATTTCCTGAGGAGGTCACCATGACCACACCAGTGAGAAAACCGACAACCTGGAAGCCGTTGGCCGTCTTCGCCGCCGCCGCGGTGGTGGTTCTGCTCGGTTTCGGGATCCCCTTCCTCCTGATGAACGGGGGTGAGCCCCCGGTGGCAGGGCCCGACACCACGACCACCACCAGCACGCCGGTGGAGACGACCACGACCTCCGGACTTTCGACAACCACGACGGCACCGATCCCGGTGCCCGTCAATGAGGTGGGGGTATCGGTGTTCCTGTTCCAGTCTCCGGAGAACAGCTTCCTGGGAAACCCGGCGCTGGTCCCGTTGCAGTTCCCGGTGCAGCTGCCCGACGGTTCCGACGACACCGATACGGTCAAGGCTGCCATCAACATCCTGGGCGACCCCGGCATCACGCTGGCACCGATCTGGATGAATGCCGTCCCCGCTGGCGTGGAAGCGCTCGAAGTGCGAAGGGCGGAGGGCACCGACAACGCGCTGATCATCGAGATGAACGAGGCCTTCCTCGACGGGGCCGGCGGGCTGCTCGCCGACTTCACGATGCTCAACCAGATGATCTACACGGCTACGGCTCTCGAAGGAATCGAAGAAGTCCACTTCATCGTCAACAACGAGCCGATCGTGGCCTTCGGGTCGGAGGGTCTGGGTCTGGAGTCGTCGGTCAACCGGGAGAGTTTCCAGGAGCACCTTGGCTTGATCTACCTGACCGAGCCGATCGTGGCCGATGGTGACGGGACCATGCAGATCGTCGGGATCTCCAACACCTTCGAAGCCACTGTGAACCTGATCGTTCGCAACGGAGCCGGGGAAGTGGTCCATGAGGCATTCACCTCGGCCACCTGCGGATCGGGCTGTTGGGGAGACTTCGAGTTCACCGTCGACGAAGCCCTGGTCGACGCCGACTCGGTCATCGAAGTCTTCGAATACTCCGCCGAAGACAACGATCCGGCGAATGTGATCACAAGCCCGGTGACCGTGATCGAGAGCTCCTAGATCGCTCCGAAACTCCCCACCGTCCGGGGAGTCGCGCATAGAGAAAGACCCCTCCCGGGGTCTTTCTCTATGCCTTGGCGGCGATGCCCTCGACGCTGTTGACGTCGACCTTGACCCCGGGGCCCATCGTCGACG
>JBGTCK010000008.1:0-33615 GCA_041748855.1 Acidimicrobiia bacterium | reverse complement strand
CCGGCGTGGGCTGCGACGACCACATCGGCGGCCGGCTTGGCATCGAGCAATGCCAGCGGGCCACCGAGCCGCGGTGGCAGCACCGTCCGCATCGCAGCGGCACGCTCGTGTAGCTCTGGGTTCGAGGCTTGGAGCCGTTCGAGTACTCGCGTGCGGCGCTCCGTCGTGAAGCGGGTGCCCTCGGGATAGATCAGCACCCCTTCATCGACTCCCAGGCCGCTGCCCAACAGGCGGATCGCGTCCACTTCACTCCCGGTGTCGGCAGATTGGCGATCGACGAAGTAGTTGGGCAACCGGCTGCCCGCGATGTCCAGGGCGGGATCGGACAGCAGCTCGCGCTTGAGCACATAGCGGAGCTTGATCCGATGCGGCGCGGTAATGAGAGCGCTCGGCAGGAGGTTGTCGACGATGCTGGCGTGGCGCATGAACACGATGATCGGGCCTGGTGCCAACACCTCTGATCCCACTATCTCGACTTGGAGGGCAAAGATGGTGCGAACCGCCCTGTAGAGCGCGCCGGCCCACCAGCGTTGAACGGCATAGGTGCCCCCGACGAAGAGGCGGCGAATCCGGCCGCCGGCGGACCCAAGCCACAGTCCTCCGAGCGCGATGATTCCGAGGATCTCGGTGCACAGGTACAGCCAACCCATCAGGGTGAGGCGCAGCGCCATGAAGTGGTGCTTGCCCATGGCGAGAGCAGCGAGGTCGTACAGCAGGGCGACGACAAGCAAGAGAGGCAGTGTCAACGTGGCGCCGAGGAAGGCTACCGCCACGATCGATATCGATCGAACGCGCCGGCGTATCGTTTGGTGTCTACTCACAGACGGGGTGTACCACGACACGATCAGGCTCGCAACCAGCCGATGACGGGGTCGTTCTGGGATGCCTCGACTCCGCCGGCCACTTCTTCGGCTATGGCGAACCCGGCGAATCCTTCTGAGCCGATCCGGAAAGGCACCACTCCGGGATCGGATCGGGGCGGCCCGCCGGTAGCGGTCGCAGGGTGTGCTCGGCCAGGTACCCGGTTCCGTCGGGCATCAGCACGATTCTGGCGTTTGATCCGCTCACCTGAGAGCCGAGAGTGAGTCGGCAGCTTGCGGGCCCAGCGAGCGCCTGTGCCGCCGCAACGTCGAGCGGCGGGCGTTCGACGTGCTTGATGAGTGCCGCGAATTTTGCACGTTCGTCAGCGAGCTCGTCTGTGTCGGCGCCGAGGCGGACCGATTGAATGATGGAGGTTCCCGTGATGAGACCGGTGGCGGCCGCAGCCGCAACCGGTCGCAGCCAGCCGACTCGCAGGAGGACGACCGCGGCGCGAGGACGTTCGATCGTGGGAGCAGGACGAGCCGTGTGATGTTTGCACAGTCTCCCTTACTACGCTTGGCCCAGTGTGGGATTGCGCTCTGGGCCGCCGAGCACTTGTGCGACGGTTTTCGATCATCCGGCGAGTCCGGCCGCTCCGTAGGCAGGGATATGGCGTCGGGAGGGATTGATGGCTGAACTGGGTTATCGCTTGCGGAGATGGAATGTCGTTATGGGGGCGTTGCACGCGGCGCAGGCCGTCCTCGTGCTGGTCCTCGCCACGGATTTCACGGTGCCGATCACCGCATCGTATCTGGAGGGCCCTCCCGGTACACCCGCCGGTGGGCCGACCGTTCTCTTCGATCTGTCAGTCGCGTGGGGTGTGGCGGTCTTTCTCTTCCTGTCGGCCTTCTTTCACTGGCTGATCGCAGCGCCCGGTGTCTACCAGCGCTACCGGGCTGGCCTCGATGCCGGCCGCAACTACTTCAGGTGGGTCGAGTACTCGCTGTCGGCGTCGGTGATGATCGTGTTGGTTGCGGTCCTGCCGGGCATCCTGGACATCGCGGCTTTGGTCGCCTTGTTCGGCGTGAACGCTTCGATGATCTTCTTCGGTGCGGTTCAGGAGAAGTACGAGGAGCCGGGAGGGTCGCTTCTCCCGTTTTGGCTGGGCTCGATCGCCGGCATCGTGCCCTGGATCGCCATTGGGGTTTATTTGTTTTCACCTGGAAGCGACGTCCAACCGCCCGGCTTCGTGTACGGCATCTTCTTCTCCCTATTCGTTTTCTTCAACACGTTTGCCATCAACATGTGGCTGCAGTACCGCCGTGTCGGGAAGTGGACGGACTACTTCTACGGTGAGCGGGTGTACATGATCCTCAGTCTCGTCGCCAAGTCGTTGCTCGCTTGGCAGGTTTTCGCGGGCACCCTGGCTGGCTAGAGACGATCAGTTCGATTCGGCCGGTGCCATTCCTACTCGTCGGACATATCTGGGCGGGATTCAGCTGCACCGTGCGCAGCGGCATGGCGGATATTTCATAGGCGGCACCGACGATTTGAGCCGGAGCGTGTCGCCTCGATGAGTCTTTCGAGGGGTGGCCCCGGCTCGTCGGCCCGAAGGGCGTCTCATCCAGCGCAGAGCGATGAAGACACCCAACGACTCCGCGGCGATCGTGATCATGGCGCCCGTGACCATCACCCATCCCCAGTCGCTCCCGATGCCGGGAAGGTTGGCGAGATTCATGGCGAAGAAACCTGCCACGAGTGATGGCGGCAGCATGATTGCTGCGTGGATCGTGAGGACCTTTGTCACATCGGTGGCCCGACGAACCTCAGCGCCTCGGAAGCATCGAGTATCTCAGCCAGAGCGGGAGCGAGCTGCGTCCAGTTCCTGTTCAGCGGGGAAGGGGACGTCGAACACATCCGAGAATCGACGCCGACCAGCATCCTGATCAGCGGCGCATAGACACCAGACACTAGGCGACTTTGGTTTTGGCGTACGGCGACCGGCCCAGCCTTAGGTGTTGGGCTGCTCGAACGGGAGCTGTCGCTGCTCGGCAGTGATGGCGATGCGCTGCGCCATCTTCTTGAAAATCATGACATGGAATGGGACGAGCCCGAGCCAGTAGAGTCGGCCCATGAGGCCTCGGGGCAAGAAGTACGCAGTCTGGCGAAGCTCCGTCCCGCCTCCGTCGGGCCGGGCTTCGAATTCGAGCCATGCATTTCCGGGTAGTTTCATCTCAGCCGACAGCTGGAGCCGTCGTCCCGGCTCGAGCGCGGATACCCGCCAGAAGTCGAGTGCCTCGCCGTTGCGCAGTTCTTCCGGATGACGCCGGCCCCGGCGCAGCCCAACTCCACCAACGGCCTTGTCGAGCATGCCACGCAGCTTCCATGCCCAGTCGAAGGTGTAGTACCCGACGTTGCCGCCGATGCGGGCAAACGCCCAGTACACGTCCTCAGGAGAGGCCGAAGTCCGGACCCGTTGATCGTCGATCTTGAGCGTTCCTCCCGCCCAGTCGGGATCGGACGGCTGGGCTTCGGCGGGCGATGCGGCCGCATCCGTCCAGCGTGTGGCGATGTCGCCATCGGTTGATCCTCGCAGCGCCCGCCGCACAGCTTCGCGGAAGGGAATCAAGGTGCTGGTCAGCTCTTTGGCCACCGAATTGTCGCAGACCGTCACCTCGTTGCGCAGACTGTTGACCAGTGGCTTGGCGACCCCTGTCGGCAGCGGGGTGACCAGGCCGATCCAATGCCGAGACAGCTGCGGGCTGAGCAGCGGCACCGGGATGATGAGCCGCCGGGGCAACCCGGCTTCCTCGGCGTAGATTCGCATCATCTCCTCGTAAGTGAGCTGGTCGGGGCCGCCGATCTCCCAGATCCGGTCGGCGTCGCCGGGTCCATCCAATGCGGCAACCAGGATCTCGAGAACGTTGCTAATCGCCATCGGCTGGCAGCGGGTCCGTACCCATTTTGGGGTGATCATGACCGGGAGGACCTCAGTGAGGTAACGCATCATCTCGAACGAGACGGATCCCGATCCGATGATGACGGCGGCGCGGACCTCGGTCACCGGAATCGGTCCGGCAGCCAGGAGCTCACCGACCTCTTGTCGGCTGGCTAGGTGCTGAGAGAGGTTGTCACCACGTCCTAGTCCGCCCAGGTAGACGATGCGGCCGAGCCCGGCGAGTGCCGCTGCGTCGCAGAAGTTAATGGCAGCGCTGCGGTCCCGATCCTCGAAAGCCTCACTGCCGCCGCCCATGGAGTGCACGAGGTAATACGCCGCCTCACATCCGGCAAGGGCGGGCCCAAGCGTCACGGCATCGAGAACGTCGCCCCGCACCACCTCCACCTGGTCCCGCCACGGGTCCTGCACCAGCTTCTTGGCGTCGCGAGCAAGGCAGCGAACGTCGTGCCCTGCCTCGAGGAGCGCTGGGACAAGCCTCCCGCCGATGTATCCGGTAGCGCCGGTGACCAGCACACGCATCCTGGAAGCGTAGAGCCCGGCACGGACCTATCGTGGTGTTATGGCGGCTCTCGTGTGGTTCCGGCGCGATCTTCGACTCGGGGACAACCCGGCATGGACGGCGGCTACGTCGGCTCACGACGAGGTTGTTGCGCTGTTCGTTCTGGACCCCCGGCTGTGGGAGACCGCCGGATCGCACCGGGGACCACAGATCGCAGCGCATGTCCGCGCACTGGACGATCAGCTGCAAGACGTCGGCGGTCGTTTGGCCGTGCATCATGGCGATCCAGTGGAGGTGGTGGTAGCCGCGGCCGGCGGGACGGATGCGGTCTACTGGAACGACGACTACACGCCATATGCCTGCCGGCGGGACGACGCCGTGGCCAAAGCGCTCGACATGCCGGTCAACCGCCTGCACGGCAGCGTAGTGCACGCGCCTGGAACGATCCTCACAGGTCAAGGCCGTCCATACAAGATGTTCACACCCTTCTGGAAGCGTTGGCAGACCACGGAATGGTCGGTGGAACCCGAGCCTGGTACAGCTCGGGTGGCCACCGACACGGGCGACGGGATCCCGGACGCACCCGCACCGCTCACGGCGGTGGCGAGAAGCAGGCGAGATCGCGTCTGGCCGCGTTCCTGGAGCGCGTCGACCGCTACGCGGATGAGCGCGACCGCCCCGACC
Organism: Acidimicrobiia bacterium; assembly: GCA_041748855.1. Taxonomy (GTDB): domain Bacteria; phylum Actinomycetota; class Acidimicrobiia; order Spongiisociales; family ZC4RG35; genus MA-ANB-1. The sequence continues at coordinate 28,672 of JBGTCK010000008.1, read as the reverse complement.
TGGATTCCACCTCCCATTTGAGCGCCGACCTCAAATACGGCACACTCTCGCCGCGGCGGGTGATCGTCGAGGCCGGCCGGTACACGGCCGGGCCGGGTTGGTACGCCAGATCTGCTGGCGCGACTTCTACGCGCACGTCTTGCACCACTTCCCGCACACCGCCGCCGGGGCGTTGCGATCTGAGTACGACGCCATACAGTGGCGCGTCGACGAGGAGGCGTTCGAGGCCTGGTGCTCCGGTCGCACTGGTTACCCCATTGTCGATGCCGGCATGCGTCAGCTCCTCACCGAGGGATGGATGCACAACCGAGTGCGCATGATCACCGCCTCGTTCCTGGTCAAGGATCTGCTGATCGATTGGCGAAAAGGGGAGCGCCACTTCCGCCGCTATCTGGTGGACGGCGACGTTGCGCAAAACGTTGGCAACTGGCAGTGGACTGCCGGCACGGGGGCGGACGCAGCGCCGTACTTCCGGATCTTCAACCCCGTCGTCCAGAGCGCCAAGATCGACCCGCACGGTGACTACATCCGCCGCTACGTGCCAGAGCTGCGATCCTTGGAGGCGCCGGCAATCCACGCCCCCTGGGAGCACGGGCCGCTGGAACTCGACTCCGCGGGTGTGATCCTCGGCGAAACGTACCCGCCCCCAATCGTTGACCACGCAGCCGCACGAGAGGCGACACTCGCTGCGTACGCCAAAGCTCGGAGGTGACTCAGGAATCGAGATCCACCGGCTGGACCATGTTCCCGCAATCTGTGGATGGGCAGCCCGATGAGTCCCTCATCGACCAGCCCTTATCTAGGCGAACAGCTAAGGCGCGCCAGTTGCGGCGAGCGGCGATTCGGAGTTGCTCTCGCAGACTGTGATCGGCGCATCGAGGCCGGACTAGGCCCGGGGAGGGCGGGGAATCAACAAAGGCGTGTTCCGGGTGTATCTCTGGAACTCCTCATCGTTGCCCCACCGCTTCTCGGCGCGGGCCTCGAGCATCGGGATGCCGCTCACACGGGTGAGCAACACAACGACGAATAACGGTGAGATCAGGGTGACCCAACGCCACCCCGACAACACCGGCAGGGCCATGATGGCGATCCCGGTCCAAAGCACGATCTCGCCGAAATAGTTGGGGTGGCGGGACCACGTCCAGAGTCCGGAGGTGATGAATCGTCCCTCCTTTGCCGGGTCACGTTTGAAGACCGACTTCTGCCGGTCGGCGACTACTTCGATGGCGAAACCGGCCACCCACACGGCCATGCCGACGATCGCCACCCACCCGATCGATTCGCGTTCGATACCCGTCATAATCGCTAGTGCACAGGCCATCGTGAGCAACACCCACAGGCCCTGCAATGTCCAGGTCATGAAGAACCGCAAAGTATCGGTCTTGATCCGGTCGAACCGTCCGTCCCGCCCAGCGCGACGCACCCGACGGAACAGGAACGAGCCAAGTCGCAAGGCCCACACAACGACCATCGCCGCGACGATTATCGCACGTGCGTCGAGGTCGTCGCTGAGCAGCAACGCAACCGCAACAACCGTCAGGTAGGTAGCGCTGCCGGTGAGATCGAAGTAGTGCTCCGTCTTGGCCAGGTTGGAGGGCACGAACACCACCCAGTTGATGACGTATGCAAGTAGCCCACACACCGCAAACACTGCGATCGAGCCGACTTTGGAGCTGCCGTCGCTTCCAGCGAGTACGACAAGCGCACCGACCGCCAAGCTGACAACGATGCCGACAAGAGAGCTACGGTTCTGGTCCGTCATCTCGAAGACCCTATCGTCAGGCACGTCGGAATTGCTACGCAGCCGAGTGCGGCGTCGACTCGGTTCGGCCGGTAGGGCGATGGTGCCATGTGCACGACGTGTGCCTTGCGATCCAGCGCCCATATCACTTACCGCCCCGAGCGTTATCGCGCGCCGTTCCAAGCCGAACCGGCATATCTGGCAACCGGCGCTAGCAAGACATTATCTGGGAGCGCGTCCTGACCGGCCCGGTAGGCCGTGGCAGTGCTTGTACTTTGAGTCCCGAACCGCACTGGCACCGTTCGTTACGGCCGATCTTCGTCGGCGTCTCTCTGGGTCGAGCAGACATCTTCACCGTGAGCTCGGCTCGCTGCTCGCGGGCCTCGAGCTCGCCCTCCCACCTGCGGAGGCGCTCGTTCCACGCTCGTAGCCGTTCCTCGACCGCCGTCGCCTCCAGCTCTCGGCCGGCGACCTGCTCCTGGCGTCTGGCCAGCTCCTCTTCAGCCTGCTCAGCGAACACCGGAGACGAGTCACCGGCGGAGTCGCCGAACGCGGTCACTAACTCGCGATCGATCATGGCCGCGAAAGCACGGCCCATCGAGATGCCGACTGAATCGCAGTACCGCTTCCAAGTCGACCACTTCGAGGCCGTCACCGGCACCCGGACCATCCGGTACGTCTCGTGCTGCCCGAGACCGGCAAGCAGCTTGCGGTCGATCCTGGCGAGCACACCACGATCGAGATCCATCACAACCTCACCTGTCTACATGTAGACATCGAGCAACTTGTTGCACGTGCGTGTGGTGTTTGACAGGGTTCGGTGCGAGTCGCGCTTGTGGCTGAACATCGGCGAGTTCGTGCATCGGTGGCGGCGCGATCGTGCCGGTGGTGCGCTTTCATTGGTTCCTCCTTCGGATGTGGTTCATATCGCTCATCATCGAGGAGGACCCTTTCATTCCGTGACCATTTTCGTAATCGGGTCGCTCGAGTGCGCCGGATCGCTCGCTCATGGGAGTGCGCAAGGTCGGCGTCATACGCTATTGGGACTTCACTGTGCTGTCGACATCGAAGGGCACGACTGCGAGCTTGCGGGCGCCTGCCCCGCTTTCCCCGCCGCTGCAGGACGAGAGCGGCAGATGACGTCTCTACGGCTCGCGCGAGAGCACGCCTTGCGCCGTCCAGCGTGCTCGTGTGCAACAAACGCCCGGATCTCTCGGGAGCCAACATCGTCTCTTGTCGCTCCACACCCAGACGTGAGACGGCCTAACCCTCTCACCAGAGTGTCAGTAACCCTGCCGCGAGAGTGTCAGCAGCCCTGTCACAGCGGTCCTGCGCCAGTAGTACCGGCCGGTTGGAGGAGTTCTCGGAACGAGCCTCTGACCCGCGAGAACGGGGTGAATGGCAACGAGATAACACTCTGGTGACAGGGTCGGGTCGCATGGTTCGGGCAGACGACACCGTCAATCGTCCATGCCGAAGGGAGGTGCGTCTGCCCGTGGCGCACATCGAGAAACGGCCCGACCGCCGCAAACCGTGGCGAGTGCGATACCGGGACCCGACAGGTCGCGAACGCTCGAGGAGCTTCGCCCGCAAGGCCGACGCTGACCGGTTCATGGCCACCGTCCAAGCCGACCTGGTCCGCGGCGACTGGACCGACCCGCGACTGTCGAAGACCACGCTGGCCGAATGGTCCGAGCGGTGGCTCGTCACCAAGACACATCTAAAACCCAAGACCCTCGCCGGGTACCGCTCGAACCTCCACACTCATGTCCTGCCCGCGTTCGGCGACTACCAACTTCGTCACATCGACCGAATGGCCGCCGAAGAATGGATCGCCAATCTGCAGGCGTCCGGTCTCGGATCCTCGGGGGTGCGCCAGGCCCGCCAGGTACTCAACGCCATGCTCACCCTCGCCGTCGACGCCGGCTACCTGCCCATGAACCCGGTCGACGGGACCAGCACGCCGCGGCTCTCCGAACCCGAGATGCTGTTCCTCGACGCCGACGAGGTGGAACGCCTCGCCGACACGATCCGCCAGCCCTACGGCACCCTCGTCTACCTGCTCGCCTACGGCGGGCTCCGGTGGGGAGAAGCCGCTGCCCTCAGACGCAGACGATGCGACCTGCCCCACTCCCGCATCGAGGTCGCCGAATCGCTCGCCGACGTTGGCGGTCACCTCCACTTCGGGCCAACGAAGAACCATCGCAGTCGCATCGTGCCCATCCCCGGATTCCTCCGCGACCTTTTCGCAGAACACCTCGACCATCACGTCCCCAACGATCCCGAAGCGCTCGTGTTCACCACACCGACCGGTACGCCGCTGCGCAACAGCAACTTCAGACGACAGATCTGGTACCAGGCCGTCGAAGAGGCAGAACTGCCTGAGGGCCTGAGAATCCACGACCTCAGACACACCTGCGCCAGTTTGCTCGCCGCAGCCGACGCCAGCCCCAAAGCCGTCCAACACCACCTCGGCCACTCCTCCATCACCGTGACCATGGACCGCTACACCCACCTCTTCCCCTCCGACATCGACGCTCTCGTCAGACGACTCGATGACATCCGGGCTCGAAACCTCGCGGCCCAGACGCGGCCCAACGACCGTACACGGGGACTCGAACTCGGCGGGAGATAGCAGAAACCCCCGCTCTCGCAGGGGTTTCGGCAGCGCGCTCGGGAGGACTTGAACCCCCAACCTCCTGATCCGTAGTCAGGCACTCTATCCAATTGAGCTACGAGCGCGGGAGACACCAAGGATAACGCCGCAGTGAGAATTTCGGGAAACGGGGACCCACGGGCTACCGGATCCCAAACCTACCTCCAGTCCGATCCCGGCGGGCTCTATTCCCTTCCTCTATGGTTGTGGCAAGACTGTCCCAAGGAGACAACACATGACAGACGAACGCAAGACCATCAAAGACCGGATCGTTGCCCTGCTCAAGGGCACCGGCGAAGTTACCGCAGGTGCAGTTGAAGCAGCGCGAGATGGCATCAAATCAGCATTAGAAGGCGTCACCGATGTCGCCTCGAGCACTCTCGGAGCAGTTTCTGGTGTGGTCGCCGGCGCCCTTGATGCGGTCGGAGAAGTCGGCACTGGTCTTGTCAATGTCGTACGGGGCACCGTTGTCGGTGTGGTGAAAGGTTTGGGTGAGATTGCGACCGTCACAGTTGGTGTGGTTTCCGACACCGTACGGGCAGCGCTCAAGGGAACCCACGAAGTCGGCGGCGATGTGGCTGCCACCGCGTCCGGTATCGCTTCGGGTGTGATCGAAAGCACCAAGGAAGTCGGACTGGGTCTTACCGACGCTGTGACCGGACTTGCCTCCGGTGTCATCAAAGGCGCCAACGACGTCGGAGCCGATGTGACTGCCGCGGTATCGGGAACAATGCGCGGAGTAGTCGCCGGTGCCAAAGAAGTGGGTGCGGACAGCCTCGATGCCGTCAAGTCAACGGCAGCCGGTCTGGTGCGCTCCACCGGTGAGGTCGGAGGGGATGTCGTCCAGGTGACCACAGCTGCCATTTCGGGTGCGATTGCTGGTGCTCGCGATGTGGGCCTCTCCGTCGAGGACGCTGCCTCGGCCGCGGCCACAGGCGCATTCAACGCTGCCAGCGAGATTGGAGAGTCCGCGGTCGACGCTGTCACCGGCGTTGCCAAGAAGGGTGTCGACGGAGTAGCTGCGGTCATCAAGCGGGACTGAGAGCGCCGATGACCCCGTAGGTCGCGAAAACTTTTGGTTTACATCACGACAGGCGGCGGGTATGTTCCCTCTTGCAAGGACCTGTGAGCCTTTTGGTGAGCTGGGTGTTCCCCGGCTGAGAAGTTCGCCATTGAGTGAACGAGCCATCGAACCTGATCCGGTTAATACCGGCGCAGGGACAAGGTTTGCGGGTCCTTGCTTTTTCGTGTGAGGAGGACCCGAATCTCCCGGTCATAAGGCCGCGGGGCCAAAGGCCTTTGCCTATCAGGCTTTCGGTGCCAGGACGGGCGGCATTGCGCATTCAGCATGTCCGCAGTTGCAGGTCATATCCTCGGTCCCGCTGGCACACTCCCCGCTGCAGGCAGCCTCTCCTGAAGCGACTGAACAGGTACACGGGCTGTGGGAACATTCCATCGGTTCTCCTTGGTAGGTAGAGATGGATACCCGATGATGCCGGGTTCAAACCCAGGAGGACGGTGCGACGAGTCGGCCCACTATATTTGTAAAGGGTTGACGTAAATGCTATACTCGGTATAGTACTCGGTATGTTGACTCTCCCGAATCTTCTCACCAAATGAGCATCCGACACGCACTCCTCGCCCTGCTGAGTGAAGAGCCAAAGTTCGGGCTCAAATTGCAGCAAGAGTTCGAGGACCGAACCGGTGAGGTCTGGCCACTGAACGTTGGGCAGGTCTACAGCACTCTCCAAAGACTGGAACGAGATGGATTGGTGGCCTCGGATGAGAGTCATGGGCCTCAGAAGGACTTCAGCATTACCCAGGACGGATTCGACGAGCTCGTCTCCTGGCTACGGACCCCGCTCCCGTCCGACATTCCCCCGCGGGACGAGTTGGTGATCAAGGTGCTGGTCGCCGTCCAGGTACCCGGGGTCAACGTCCGCGACATCATCCAGGCGCATCGGCGCCACCTCATCGAGACCATGCAACGATTCACCCACCTCAAGGCGGATTCGAACCAGAGCGACCTCGGTCTGGCCCTGGTTCTCGATGCCGAGCTGTTTCGCCTCGAAGGTGTAGTTCGCTGGCTCGACGCTGCGGACACGCGGCTTGGCCAGAATCCCGGTCCCAAGGATGGCAAAGCGGCAACAGCCCCCCAGCCGGAAAGCAAGGTGACATCGTGACCGCGATGCTCAGCATGCGTGCCATATCGAAGGTGTACGGGTCAGGCCCAACAGAAGTTCGCGCCCTGGAGAGGGTCGACCTCTCAGTGGAACGAGGCGAGCTCGTGGCGATCATGGGCCCCAGCGGGTCGGGGAAGAGCACACTTCTGACCATTGCCGGAAGCCTCGAAGAGCCGACTTCGGGTGAGGTGATGATCGATGGGAAGGATATAGCCGGTATGTCGGACAACGACCGTGCCCGATTGCGGCGCCGCTCCGTCGGCTACGTATTCCAGCACTTCAACCTGCTCCCGGGGCTCACCGCCGCCGAGAATGTGGCCTTGCCGCTCGAACTCGATGGGATTCCAGCACAGCAGGCTCGCGCCAGCGCCCTCGAGACGGTGGATAGCCTCGGCCTCACCGACAGGGCAGACCACTACCCCGATGACCTGTCTGGCGGCGAGCGCCAACGAGTCGCCATCGGACGAGCCGTCGTGGGCAACAGGCGTCTGCTCCTTGCCGACGAGCCCTCCGGCGCTCTCGACTCGGTCAACGGCGAGTCCGTGATGCGATTGCTCAGAGAGACATGCCGTGGAGGTGTTGCCGGAGTGGTGGTGACCCATGACTCTCAGCTTGCAGCGTGGGCCGATCGGGTGCTCTTCTTGCGAGATGGGCGGATGGTCGATCAAACCGTTCCCGGCCCCGGTGCCGAGTCGCTCCTCGCCGGCGGATACCAGGAATGATGACAGGCGCGAAGACAGTCATCCCGGCTGGGTTGATACCTGAGGACGGCGGAGATCCGGCCCGCAGAGCTGTGGCCAGATGGGGTTGGCGGCTCTTCAAGCGAGAATGGCGCAGCCAGTTCCTCGTGCTGGCCTTGATCGCGGTGGCAGTGGCTGCGGCAGTAACCGGGGCGGCCGCGGCCTTCAACCTCGGATCAGCGACGGGTGACGCTGAGTTGGGCACGGCCACCACCGCCCTCGACTTCGATCAGCCGGACCCTGGGTTTGTCGGAGAGGACATTGCGGCTGCCGCTGAGTGGTTCGGGTCCATCGATGTGATCGGGCGAACTCTCGTAGCCATTCCCGGGGTGTTCGAGCCGGTCGAGCTTCGTTCCCAGGATCCCGAAGGGCCATATAGCGACCCGATGGTGGGCCTCGTTAGCGGCCGGTACCCGGCCGTTGCGAATGAAATCACAATGACGGACGAGACTGCTCGTCTCCTGGCTGTTGATGTGGGCGAAACACTGAGCCTGGCAGGGGCGACGTGGAATGTGGTCGGCTTGGTGGAGAATCCGAGCAACCTCTCCGATGAGTTCGCTTTGGTGTCCGTCGACGAAGCTCTGCCTTTGGATTCCATGACCCTGCTCGTGGAAGGTTCGAGCGAAGACCGGGTCAACTCATTCACCGCCCCGAGCGGAGCCTCGCCTGTTGTCCGCAACCGGCCCGGGAATGAAGACGTCGTTGCGGCGATCGGAGCTCTCACCGTCGGTGCGGTGGTCCTCTTTCTGGTCTCGTTGGTGGCGGCGGCCGGGTTCGCAGTCGTGGCGCAAAAGCGACTTCGCCAACTCGGGATGCTGGCGGCTGTCGGAGCTACCCATTATCACATTCGGTTGGTACTCGCGATCAACGGATTCTTCATCGGAGTGTCCGGTTCCGTCCTGGGCGCCTTCATCGGACTTACCGGTTGGATCTTCCTGGCTCCCAGATTGGAGATTGCTATCGGCCACCGCATCGCACCCTTCGACATTCCCTGGTGGCTGATTGCCGCGGCAATGCTCCTCGCCGTGGTCATGGCGACAGCCTCGGCTTGGCTGCCTGCCAAGACCATCGCCCACACCCCGATCGTCTCCGCTCTTTCCGGTCGCCCCGCACCACCCAAGCCCGCGAGCCGCTCAGCGGCCAGGGGACTACCTCTGGTGGCGATCGGGCTCGGCTGTCTGTTGGTTTCGGGCGACCCGCTGAGCTGGCTTGACGTAATCCTGGTGGTTGGAGGAACCCTGTCGCTGATGCTCGGAGTGCTCCTGATCAGTCCGATCACAATCGGGCTTCTGACGAATGTCGCGAAGAAGGCACCGATTCCGGTCCGACTGGCGCTCAGAGATCTGGTCCGGTACCGATCCCGATCGGGTGCCGCTCTGGCTGCGATCAGCCTGGCTCTTGGCCTGGCCGCTGCGGTCGTCATCACGACAAGCGCCGCTCTCTACGCCTCCGCGGAAGAGGGAAACCTGGCCCCGAATCAACTACTCATCCGGGTCGGCGAGGTCCCTTCACCAGGCGATGTCGCGCCGATAGAGGTGCGAACCGATGATGAGGTAGCCAGTCTCGACGCCCTCGTTGCAGACCTGGCTGGTTCCCTCGATGGACGGGTCACACCGATCGACGTGGTCGTCGCACCTGAGATCGACCTGCCGGGGCTTCCAGGTTTGACTTCGGTCGTGCTCACGACACGTATCGATGAAAACACCTTTCGCATCCTTACTCACCTGTACGTCGCCTCGCCCGAAGTGCTCGATCTCTACCAAGTCGACGAGGAAAGGATCCCCGCCTCGGCCGACTTCCTCACGGTGGAGGAAGGAGAGTTGTGGCTCCAACCGGTTCCCGACGAGCTGGTGAGGGATTCGTACCCACTCCCCTCATCATTCACTTCATTGCCGGGGTCGATGATGACACCCGAAGCCATGGCGGACCGGGGCTGGGAAGCCGCTCGCGCCGGCTGGTTGGTCGATGCCGCTCAACCGTTATCGACCGACGACTTCGACCGGGCCCGCGACATCGCCGCTGCATCGGGCGTCACGGTGGAGGCGCGAAACAATCAGGGGGACTTGGCCACACTTCGGTGGGTGGCAACTGCCGGGGGAGTTCTGGTCGCACTCGGAATTCTGGGTGCAACGGTGGGCTTGATCCGCTCCGAAGCCGCCGGCGACCTCCGCATTCTGACGGCTACCGGTGCCTCCAAACGGATCCGGCGCAGGCTAACCGCGACGTCGGCGGGAGGGCTGGCCGCCCTAGGGGCTTTCACCGGAATGGTGGGCGCGTACCTGGGGCTCGCCGCAGCGCACACCGGAAGCCTCGATGAGCTGAGCCCGATTCCGGTCGCTCACCTTGCGGCTTTGGCCATCGGACTCCCACTGGTGGCTGCAGGTGCCGGTTGGCTTATGGCCGGACGGGAGCCGTCAGCACTGGCACGCGATGTCGGTGCCTGACCGTCGGGGCTTATTCTTATCTGGTGAGGAAACGCGGGACCGCGTTCCGCACGCTTCCCTAGTTCTGATCGGGTTCGCTGTCGGCGAAGAGACTGAGGAGGTCCCCGATCGCCTTCTCGCCGCTGGAGTCATGCAATGGCAGGTGGGCCTGAATGTGATAAACGTTGCGCCGCCCATCCTTTTCCTTTGCCACATACCCCGCGTCGGTCAGATCGGAAATAATGCTGTGGGCCGTTCTCTCGGTGACATCGAGAGCCACTGCGACGTCACGGAGGCGTGAGTTTCCATCCTTGCCGAGGAAAAGCAGCGCCCTTGCATGATTGGTGAGAAAGCTCCAGTTCTTCATCGCTTCGTTATTATGCATTTTGTTTCACGAAAGATTTTACTTGTATCCCAATTACAGAGTACACTGGCTCGTATCGACCGTCAGTGGTCGCCGCCGGCGACCCTCGAATCGGCCCTCCCCAAAGGAAGCAGCATGCTAACCCTGAGTTCGTTCATCTTTATGGCCATCGCGCTCGGCGCGATCGGTATTTACAAGATCCACAGCACAAAGGGAGGACCTGCCCCGCTGGCCCGGCCACGACAACGCTTAGCATGCGGCGGCACCGCCCTTGTCGCGATTCTGGCTGCAACCTCGCTGCTCGTTGGTAGTGGCGTCGCCGCAGCCGCCATCGTCCCGACGGTTCCAATGGGAACAGCCGACGATTATTCGGTCCTGGCCGGAACCACCGTCACCAACACAGGGGCGACAGTTCTCAACCAGAGTCTGGGCCTCTCACCGGGAACCGACATCACGGGCTTTCCCCCCGGCATCGTTAATCCACCTGGAGTGGTCGAGCAGACCACTCCCGCAGCCGCAGCCGCCCAGCTCGACTTGACCGCGGCATACATCGACGCCGCCGCTCGTCCACTCAACGAAACAGTCACCTCCGACTTGACCGGGCTGACCCTGGTTGGTGGGGTCTATGCAGGTCCCTCGAAGTCACCGCTAACACTCAACGGAAACCTGACCCTGGATGGAGCGGGAGACCCGAATTCGGTGTTCATCTTCCAGACCGACTCGACACTCATCACCGGTTCGGGAAGCACCGTCACGTTGATCAACGGGGCACAGCAGTGCAACGTGTTCTGGCAGGTCGGAAGCTCGGCAACTCTGGGCACGGGTTCGACCTTCGTCGGCACCATCCTCGCTCTGACGTCGATCGCTGTCACCACCGGCGTGACGGTGCACGGCCGCGCCTTGGCCCGCAACGGCGAAGTCACTCTGGACAACGACACATTCAACGCTCCGACGTGCGACCTCACAGCACCGACGACAACCACGACGACACCGGCCACCACAACCACCGCCGCCTCAGGAACAACCTCCCCAGAGCTCCCATTCACCGGGTCGGACAGCACGCCGGCTGTCATCGTCGCCATTCTCGCTCTGGCAGCCGGGATCGCAATGGTCCGAGCCAGCCGGACGGCCAGGAGCTAAGAGCGCAGTTGGCGTTCGGAGTTGTTGATCAGTCCGGTAGCGGGCGACTCTGGCTGAGAGCTTCGAGATGTCGCGGCTCGATATTCTGGCCGGAGCAGACCACGCCAACCCGGGCGCCGGGGTCGACCATGTCCGACATTAGGGCAGCAATGCCCACCGCCCCCCCGCCTTCGAGGATGAGGCCATGATTGTTGTACGCCCAGAGCATTGCCTGCCAGATACGCTCCTCGGAGACCAACACAACCTCGTCAACGAGGTCGCGGACCATCGGGTAGGTAAATCGGTTCCCCAGCCCGATCCCCCCTTGAAGGCTGTCTGCCAGCGATGGCGCTTCGTCCATCGCCACCGGATGTCCGGCCTGGAGGCTCGCCGCCATTGCTGCCCCCCCGGTCATCGAGACCCCGATCACCCGCACTTCGGGCAAGCGGTCCTTGAGAGCGACGGCCACTCCGGAAATCAATCCTCCGCCTGACAGCGGGACGAGGGCGTGGGTGAGGTCGGGAACCTGTTCAACCAGCTCGAGTCCGATTGTGCCCTGCCCGGCAATCACCTCCCTGTCGTCGAAAGGGTGCACCAGTGTCATCCCGTCCGAGCCGATGAGGCCAGCGGCAACTTCCATCGCCGCGTCCTGGGAGTCACCGCCAACGAGAACCCGGCATCCGGCCGCTTCGAGATTCGCCACCTTCCCTGGCGGAACACGGTCTGACACGCAGACTGCAACCGGTACTCCAAGCTTCGCTCCCACGTAAGCCACGGCCCGACCGTGATTGCCGGTCGATGCGGTGACCACTCCGAGGGCTCTCTCCTCGGTGCTGAGGGAAAGAATCTTGGAGGCTGCGCCCCGCAATTTGAAGCTCCCGGTCGGCTGCACACCCTCGAGTTTCAGCGACACTCTCGACCCGGCGATCCGGGAAAGGGCATGAGAGGGGATGGTCGGTGTCCTCAGGGCTATCGAGTCGACCCGTTCCCGAGCAGCAATGACATCGTCGATTGTCACCCGCTCCTCAGGTTTCAATCGTCGTACCCAGGCCCAACTCCGTGCAGCGCTGAACTGCAAGAGAAGCTATCGCGGTGTCCTGTGCCCCGGTACCGGTGAGATCACAGATCGTCACAGCATCCTCTGAGCTGCGCCCCGAGGAGCTGCCGTCGACGATCCGGCCCAGTTCGACGGCCTGACTCTCATCAAAACCGGCATCGAGTGCCGCCCGCAGCTCCCCGAGCCGCGCACTCTGAGAGATGCTGTCACAAGCGAAGACATCGGCCGCCGCGACAACACCGGCGTCTAGCTCCTGCTTGCTCTCGGCGTCGGAACCGATGGCAGTGATGTGAACACCCGGATGAAGCATCGAGTCATCGACCAGAGGGCTGGTTGCCGGGGTTGTAGTGGCCACGATGTCGGAGCCGGCGAGCACGTCTGCGACACTCCCGGCCACTTCGAACTCGATGCCGGTGGTCGTGGATACTTCCTCGGCGAAGCGCTGCGCCGCCTCCGGACGTCGCGCCCAGATCAGGCCCTTGGTGACACCCCGCACCAAATTGAGCGCCTTGAACTGGAGCAGGGCCTGAACTCCGGCGCCGATGATTCCCATCACGACTTCGCCTTCTCGAGCAAGATGCTTCGCCGCCACCGCACCGGCCAGCCCGGTCCTGAGATCGGTCAGGTAGCCGTTGTCGAACAGGGCAGATTGTGGAATTCCGGTCTCGGAGTCGAGCACCACCATGAGACCTCCCAGGCTGGGCAGGCCGCGGCCCGGGTTGTCGAAGAAGCCAGCTGACAGCTTGACCGCAATCCCTGGATAGCCGGGGAGATACGCCGATTTGATATCGATCTCGCCATTGTTCTCCGGCACATCGATCCGCATGATCGGAGGCATCGATGCCTTACCACTGCTGATGATCGGGTACACGGCCTCCACGGCAGCCAACTCCTCCTGGCCGAGGCCCACCGCTTGGCGCAGGTCAGCCTCGGTGAGAATCCGGATGGTCCCCATCAGATGGCGTCCAGGGCCTGTTCGAGGTCGGAGAGCAGATCATCGACATCCTCGATGCCAGTCGAGTAGCGGATCAGGCCCTCGGGAATGCCCAAGGCCGCCCGACCTTCAGCCGACACTTCGACATGGCTGGTGGTGGCGGGCGGGCCGACGATGGTTTCCACCGAACCCAGGTTCGCGGCAGCGTGGGCCAGTTGGAGGCGGGGGATGAACTTCTTCACAACATCGAAGTCGTCACCGATGCTGAAGCTGAGCATCCCGCCAAAGCCGCGCATCTGCCGGGATGCGATCTCGTGTTGGGGATGGATTGGAAGGCCCGGGTAGTTGACCGCACTCACTTTCGAATGTCCCAACAGGTATTCGGCGATCTTCTGGGCACTCTCCCCCTGCCGTTGTACCCGGAGGTGCAATGTCTTCATCCCCCGGAGGAGCAGGTAGGCCGCCATGGGATGCAACGTCGCTCCGTTGATCTCCCGATAGCGATACACCTTCTCGACGAATTCTTTCGAGCCCACGAGCACGCCGCCGAGCGCGTCGGCATGTCCGCCGAGGAACTTGGTGGCGCTGTGCACCACCAGGTCGGCCCCGAGGGCGAGCGGGTTCTGATTGATCGGGGTGGCGAAGGTGTTGTCGACCATCACCACCGCCCCGTTCTCATGGCCGGCTTTGATCAGCCGGTCGAGGTCGAGCACCTTGAGAGTGGGGTTGGTCGGTGTCTCCAGGTACAGCAGGTCGCATCCGGCAGCGACAGCAGACTCGATCGCATCGAAGTCCGCCGTGTCGCACAACTCGGTCTCGATGCCGTATTCGGGGAGAAACTCAGTGAATAGCTGACTGGTGCCTCCGTATGTGTCCTTGACGCTCACGATCCGGTTGCCGGGGCGAAGCAACGCATAGAAGGTGTTGGAAATAGCTGCCATGCCCGTCGACGCCGAGGTAGCTGCCTCACCTCCTTCGAGCAGCCTCACCTTCTCTTCAAAGACATCGACTGTGGGGTTGGTGTTGCGCCCGTAGATGTGGCCTGGAGCCTTTCCCAGCGCAACATCGATCCATTCATCGATGTTGTCGTAGCCAAACGAAACACTGTGAACCACGGGCACCTGGGTGGCCCGGTCCACGAGGTAGCGGTCTTCGCCTCCCCAGACTGCAAGGGTGTCTCTCGAGTATTGCTGATTGGCCACTACATCTCCTTTGTGTTTTCCGACGCCGGTTCCTTCGCCGTCGGAAGGAAGTTGACAATCGTGTTGAACCGACTGAGAAGTCGCTCCATGTGCTCTACCCTGACTCTCGCCAACGCGGCTCCGGAGTTCCCTTTGAGTGCCTTCAGGGTCTGGTCGATCTCCTCACGCATCACACGAATCTCAACGTTGAAATCCATTTCGGGCATGAACTGCATCCATACCCGCGCTGTTTGCACATAGAGGAGGTCGTGGATCTGGGCCAGTGCTTCGTTGCTCATCACATCGAGCATCACCTGGTGATACCGGTTGTACAGCGCCCCGAGTGCGCGGATGTCCCTGCTCTTCGCCACCACCGACAGTTCCGCGCGAATCGCGTTCAGACGCTCGATAATCTCCGGCTTGGCGGGGAGCCTCACGAAATCAGCCACGATCTCGGCCACTTTCAGACGCACCGCCCAGACGTCTCTCAGAGCTTTGGTATCGAGATGAGAGACCGAAGCTCCGGCACCGGGGACCTGTTTCACCAGACCTTCGAACTCGAGGCGGTCCAGCACCTGGCGGATAGGAGTGCGGCTCACACCGAAGTGTTCTGCGAGCTTTTCCTCCCGCAATCGCGATCCGGCAGGCAAATCGAGTAGCAGGATCTGTTCTCTCAGGAACTCGTGTATCTCTTGCTTGGTCGCCTTGGAAGTCATCTGTCTCTAACTCTCACAAAACCGGATTGTATACCAGCTGTGGACAGACGGTAAACAATCCGTCTACACTCCTGGCCAGCGATCGAGGACACCTATCCAATCAGCACCAGCACCCAGTTTGAGGCACGCCGTGTCTTCCCGCAGTTCTGGGAGCCTGTGCGCAGATGGTTGCACCCGATCGCTTTCTTGCGTCCGACTGACAGTCATGACGGGCATGAGGCCGACTAGGAGGAACATCCAACATGCAAAATAGGACACGCCGGAAACGGCTCAAGTTTGTGGCAGTGCTCGGAGTGCTTGCCCTGATCGCCGCCGCCTGTGGCGACGACGCGGGAGAAGGCAGCCTCCTCGAAGAGCTGCAGGAATCGGGGACCATTACCGTGGGCATCGCCAACGAGATTCCCTACGGATACGAAGACGAGACCACGGGAGAAATAACCGGCGAAGCCCCCGAAGTGGCCAAAGTCGTCCTGGCTGAGCTCGGCATCGACAATATGGACGCCCAGGTCGTCGAGTTCGGCGCTCTGATCGGTGGACTTCAGGCTGGCAACTACGACATGATCGCTGCCGGTATGTACATCAACGCCGATCGTGCCGAGCAGATCATCTTCAGCGATCCCGACTACTGCATCAACGAGTCGATGCTCGTCGTAGAAGGAAACCCCCTAGGACTCACCGACTACGCCTCGGTGGCCGACACCGACGCTGTGCTTGCAGTTGCGTCCGGGACGGTGAACGTTCAGTACGCGATCGACGCCGGTATCCCCGACGATCAGATCGAAGAGTTTGCTGGAATCCAAGACCAGTACGACGCAATCCGCGCCGGCCGTGTCGACGCGGTATCCGGAACGGTCTTGACCGTGACCGAACAAGCCAACGCAATGGACGGATTCGAGGCACTGCCCTCGTTCCCCGCCCGAGATGCTGATGGCGAGCCCATCCTCGGATGTGGTGGTTTCGGATTCCTCGACCAGGAGTTCCGGGACGCTTTCAATGAAGTGCTCAACCGGCTCCAGGATGAAGGTGTGGTCCAGGACATCGTCGAAGAGCACCTTGGCTCGCGAGATGTGGCAGAGGATGCTGTCGACCTCACTGTCGCAGACCTCACCGGCGGTTGATCCATTCCCCGACAGAACCAAGTAGCCCCTTGCCCCGGAGAGGGATTCCTCTTCGGGGCAAGGGCTAAACGCTGCAAGAGAGCGCCACTTGTTAGACCAATTCCTGCTTAGCCCCAGACAGTACGAGCTCCTCCTCGAGGGGCTTGTGGTGACGCTTCAGGTATTGGCCGGGTCGCTCGCTCTGGGCACAGTGATGGCCCTGATCTTCGGTGTGGCACGTCTCTCACCCCAAGGCTGGATACGGTCCGCAGCCCTCGTCTACATCGAATTCGCTCGTGGCATCTCGGCCATAATCCTTCTCTTTCTCATGTTCTTCGCAGTGCCCATCCTCTTCGGCATCGGATCGATGGCCCCGATGCTGGCCGGGATCCTCGCCCTTGGCCTCAATATGGGCGCATACGGAGCCGAGATCGTGAGGGGGGCGATCGAGGCGGTTCCCAGAGGACAGACAGAAGCGACGATCGCCCTCAACATGTCGAACATGCAACGGCTCCGCCATGTAGTCCTTCCCCAGGCGATCCCGATCATCCTCCCGCCTTACGGGAACCTCAGCATCGAAGTCCTCAAGGGGACCTCACTGGTATCGCTGATCACCCTCGCCGACCTGGCCTGGGTGGCGCAGATCATTCGTCAGAACGCGATCAGATCGCCTGATCCGACTACGACACCAATTCTCTACCTCAACGTCCTGATCATCTATCTGATTCTCGCTCAGATCCTGGCCCAGGTCTTCAAGTACATGGAACGGCGCTCAGCGCGGAAGTTCGGGGCGGTCTGATGCGCACGCGGTGGGATTGGGAGTTCGCCTTCGAGAGATTCCCCGAGATCCTCGAGGGGATGCTGATCACAGTGATTGCCACCCTGGTTGGGATCGTCATCGCCCTGACTCTCGGGCTGGTCCTCGCCCTCGGCCGCCGCGCGAAGAGCAAGTGGATCTCGTATCCCTTTGCCTGGTTTATCGAATTCGTACGGTCGACACCGCTGCTCATCCAACTCTTCTTCCTCTTCTTCGCCCTGCCCACGATCATCTTCCCCGGTGAGATCACGATCGCGATGTCGGCCTTGGTCACCTTGATCATCGGCCTTGGTGTTCACTACGCCTGCTACGCCTCCGAGGCCTACCGCGCCGGTATCGACAGCGTTCCCAAGGGCCAGTGGGAGGCGGCTACGGCGCTCAACCTGAAGACAACGACGACATGGCGGCAGGTGATACTCCCCCAGGCTATCCCTCGTTCCCTTCCCACCCTCGGCAACTATTTCGTCGGCATGTTCAAGGACGCCCCCATCGGTGCCGCAATTGGAGTCGGTGGAGTTCTCGCCACAGCCCGGTCGATCGCGTCCGAAACATTCCGGTTCGTCGAGCCATTGGTAACCGCCGGCTTTCTCTTTCTGGTCATCAGCATCCCTGCCGCATTTTTCGTCCGCTACATAGAGAGGAAAGTCTTTTATGAATCCTGACCCGACCGCAGCACAGCCGAACGGTGGGAAACGGACCGGCGCCAAAGTCGAGATGTCCAAGGTGACCAAGGCGTTCGGCGACAACGTCGTCCTCCGCGAGCTCGACCTGAGTGTCGACCCCGGCGAGGTGGTGGTCATCATCGGGCCCAGCGGGTCGGGGAAGACCACCATTCTCCGGGTGATCATGACCCTGGAGCGGATCGATTCCGGGAACATCATGGTCGACGGCCGTCAGCTCTATCACGAAGAGAAGAACGGCGAATTGGTATCGGCGTCAGAAAAGCATATCCGTTCGGTGCGATCTGACATCTCGATGGTGTTCCAGCACTTCAATCTGTTCCCTCACAAGTCGGCGCGAGAAAACGTGATGCTCGCTCCGATGAAAGTCAAGGGCCAGTCGAAGGGCGAGGCCGACGAGACCGCCCAGCGCCTGCTGGGAATGGTCGGTCTGGGCGACAAGCTCGACCACAGGCCGTCAGAGCTCTCCGGGGGTCAGAAGCAGCGTGTAGCCATTGCCCGTTCGCTGGCGATGGAGCCGAAAGTAATGCTGTTCGACGAGGTTACATCTGCGCTCGACCCAGAACTCGTAGGCGAGGTGCTGACTGTGCTCCGCGACCTTGCATCCGGAGGAGAAATGACGATGATGCTGGTCACCCATGAGATGGGATTCGCCAGCGAGATGGCCGACCGAGTCCTCATGTTCGACGCTGGCCGGATTCTCGAGCAGGGGCCACCGAGCAAGATCTTCAAGAATCCCGAGCACGACCGGACACGCAAGTTCCTTCGGGCAGTGCTCGACCACTAAAGAACCATCGATCCGCTCGCGGGACCGGACAGCGCGGCGGGTCACTCCTGAACGGGGTTTAAATGTCAGATCTGAGGCTTCCATTCACCCGGGACGAGTATTCCGGCCGGCTACATCGGGTCAGGACCGAGATGGAGAGTCGCGGTCTCGACTGCCTGATCGTCACCGACCCATCGAATATGTTTTGGCTGACCGGCTATGACGGCTGGTCGTTTTACACCCACCAGGCAGTCGTCATTACCCCCGACAGCGACCCCGTTTGGTGGGGCCGAGGCATCGACGCCAAGGGGGCAAAGCGGACCGTGTACATGGGCCATGAGGACATCGTCGGCTACCCCGACCACCTGGTGCAGTCGGTCACCGAGCACCCTCATCAGCACCTGGCCCACCTCCTCAATGCCAGGAAGATCAAGGGAAGGATCGGTGTCGAACTCGACAACTACTACTACTCGGCTGCAGCTCATCATCACCTGACGACAAACCTCGACGGGTCTTCGTTTGACGACGCGACTGGGCTGGTCAACTGGCAGCGGGCAGTCAAGTCCGATCAAGAACTGTCTTACATGAGAGCCGCGGCGCGAATCGTGGAGAACATGCACCTCAAGATCCTCGAGTTCGTCGAGCCGGGGGTGAAGAAGAACGATCTCGTCGCCGAGATCTACGGTGCCGGGATCAGGGGCACCGCCGAGCACGGAGGCGACTACCCCGCGATCGTGCCGCTGCTCCCCACCGGTGTCGATGCCTCAGCTCCCCATCTGACCTGGGACGACCGCACCTTTGAGAAAGGTGCAGGCACCTTCTTCGAAATCGCCGGTTGCGTCCGTCGGTACCACGCACCTCTGTGCCGAACCATCTTTCTCGGGGACCCGCCGCGCGCCATGCTCGATGCCGAGAAGGCCCTGATCGAAGGGCTTGGTGAGGGCCTCGAAGCTGCGCGTGCAGGCAATCGAGCGGGTGATGTCGCCGTCGCCCTGTTCAAGGTCCTGGCTAGCTACGGAGTGGAGAAGGAAGGCCGGTGCGGGTACGCAATGGGCCTCTCCTACCCGCCGGACTGGGGAGAGCGGACCATCAGTTTCCGGCCTACCGACAGCACGATCCTCGAACCGGGGATGACCTTTCATTTCATGCCCGGGCTCTGGATGGACGACTGGGGGCTCGAACTCACCGAGAGCATCTTGATCCAAGAAGACGGTTCCGCAGAGACATTGACCAATTACCCCCGACAGCTCTTCGTGAAAAACTGATGCCCGCCCCATCGCTAGCCGATATCGAGACGGCCCGCTCCAGGATCACAGGGTTGGTCCACCGAACTCCCCTCGTGCGCTCGTTCCCGCTCTCGGGGTTCCTCGCTGCCGATGTCCGTCTCAAACTCGAGTGTTTCCAGGACACCCGCGCCTTCAAGGTGCGGGGAGCGGCCAACGCGATCCTCAGCCAGCAGGAGGAATCGCATCTGGAAAGCCTTGTCACCTACTCCACGGGCAACCACGGGAGGGCGACTGCATACGTCGCGTCCCGGTTGGGCATCCCCGCAATTGTGTGCATGTCCCACGCCACGACCGAGGACAAGCAGTCTGCGCTCGCCGCGGCGGGAGCCGACATCCGTCTGGTGGGCAGTTCCCAGGACGAAGCCCACGACCTCGCCCTCGAGTTGGCCCGTGACGGGATGACCTTCGTCGATCCGATCAACGATCCGGCCTCGACGGCGGGCCACGGGACAATCGGCCTCGAAATTCTCGAGGACTTCCCCGAGGTGGACACCGTGGTGGTCCCGGTATCGGGCGGTGCGATGATCTCGGGGATAGCCATTGCAGTCAAGGCAATCAGCCCCTCGACACGTGTGGTCGCCGTGTCCATGGACCGGGGGGCGGCGATGTTCGAGAGCCTGGAGGCGGGAAAGCCCGTCCGTGTCGAGGAGGTCTCCAGCCTCGCCGACTGCCTGCAGGGCGGGATCACCCTCGACAACACTCACACATTTGCGACGGTGAGAGACCTCGTCGACGATTTCGTACTCGTCTCCGAGGCGGAGATAGCCACAGCGATGGCGGAGGCGTTCCACGAGGAACGTCTGATCCTCGAAGGAGCCGGAGCCACTCCGATTGCAGCCGTCATGCACCACGACCGGTCAACCTTCGGTCACAACATCGCACTGGTCGCGAGCGGGGGGAATGTCAGCGCAGCCGCCGTCGCCAGAGTCGCCGATGAGAACCGGGAGCCGATGGCGAAGCTGCTCGGGACGCCGATATGAACGAGTTGCGGGACGCAGCCATGATGACACTGGGGGACCTGGTCGGGTTCCCGACCGTGACCGACGAGTCCAACCTCGACCTGATCGAATACGCACGGGCAATGCTGGAGCCTATTGCTTCAGACATACGGACCACCCATGACGAAAATGGGTTGAAGGCGAATCTGCTGGCGACAGTCGGCCCCAATATCGATGGTGGGGTGATTCTCTCCGGCCACTCCGATGTCGTCCCGGCCGAGGAATTCGACTGGACCGGGCCGCCTTTCCTCGCAACGCGCCGGGATCAAAAAGTGTTCGGTCGCGGCACCGCCGACATGAAGGGCTTCATCGCTTGTGCCCTGGTGATGGCACCGGAATTCGCCAGGGCGAATTTGACCAGGCCCGTACACATCGCCATCACCTTCGATGAAGAAGTGGGGTGCCGGGGCGCGCCCATCCTCATCTCCGACCTGGAGCGCAATGGGCCCAAGCCAGCAGTTGCAATTGTCGGTGAGCCAACCGAGATGGGCATCGTCACCTCCCACAAGGGTTGTTATGAGTACACCACCTACCTGACCGGACTCGAAGGGCACGGTTCGGCGCCTTCCCTCGGTGTCAACGCGGTCCAGTACGGCGCTCGATATATCTCCCGACTCCTCGAACTTGGGGCCGCTCTCGAGAAGAAGGACCCCGGGACCAGCCCCTACGACCCGCCACATACCACCATCAGCGTGGGCACCATGAACGGCGGAACAGCTCGCAACGTCATTGCCGGTGAGTGCATCATCCAATGGGAGATGCGCCCGGTTCGCAAAGTCGACGCGAACTTTGTACTCGAAGACCTTCGAGAATTCGAGGAGGCTTTGTCGACCGAGATGCGCCGGACTTCAGTCGACGCCGCCATCGTCACCGTCTCCGAGGGAGCGGTCGACGGTCTGGAAGACACCGCCCAGGATCCGGCGTTCGACCTGGTCAGCTCGCTTCTCGGAACCAGCGAGCGGCAGGTGGCAGCGTTCGGGACCGAGGCCGGGCTCTATCAAATGGCCGGCATCCCGGCTGTCGTCTGCGGCCCCGGAAGCATCGAAGTGGCCCACCGACCAGACGAACACATTGAAATCGAACAACTCGAAAGCTGCCTGGAAATGATGAAAGGACTCATTGGGAAATTATCAGACGAATGAAGACCGGCCCCATCGGCGGCCCGCAAAGGACGAAGCCGATCATGAGAACCATCTTGCTCCCGATTCTGCTTGCCGTCGCCTTGCTCGCTGGGGCCTGCGGGTCGGAGGACGGCGAATCGCTCGATAGCCTGCAATTGATCGGGGTCGACTTCGAATTGAATTCGGTCGTCCTCACCAATGCTGGAGGGGCCGATCTTCGCACCGAAGATGTCTGGGTGTACCAGGACGGGGACGCCTTCGAGTTGGGAATATTCACAATCGAGCCCCGGGCAACAATCCTGTTCAGTGTGCGTGAACTCGACGGCGTGGATACGTCGGGCGGGGAGATCGCTCTGTTCTCCTCGAACTCCTTCGGGGATGAGGAAGCCGTTCTCGACTATGTCGCCTGGGGGTCGAGCCGGCACCGCCTCATCGAAAACGAAGTCGTGGCCGGAACCTGGAGTGAGCTCGGACCGGTCGGGGTGCCCTCCGGGGCTACCGCGCTAGTCCGACTCGATCCGCAGTTCGTTGGCCCCGACGGCTGGGAGCCGTTCACCGGAGAAGAGTAACTACACGGCGTAGTTCGACGTCCCGAAGTCCAACAGCTCCCGGGCCGCCTCCCGGAGGGTACGTCTCGCTGCATTGAATAGCGCGCTGCCGGTGGAGACCCGACGGACACCGAGTGCCTCGAGCTCCTCGATCGTCGGGCCGAAGGGATGGGCAAGGACATTCACAGGCGCCGCGGTCTCGTCGACAACCCTCTGGATGTCCTCAGCCGTTACCAGCCCCGGTGCATAAACAACATCGGCCCCCGCCTCCCGATAGGCAATCAGGCGCCTGATCGTGTCATTCAGATTTTCCACCCCGTAAAGGTGATTCTCGGCACGGGCGGTGAGGACGATCCCCGAACCCGCACATGCCCGGGCTGCTTCCTCCACTGCGCGGGTCGCTCCCGCGACGTCGACTATCGAACCGGTGCCCGGGTCGTAATCCTCGATCGAGCAGCCGGCGGCCCCGGCGTCGACCAGCATCTGCACCGTGTCCCCGATGCCTCCCGGTTCGTCGGGGTGGAGACGTTCCGAATCGACGTTCAACGGCACCGAGAGCACCCCGGTCAGGTCGGCCACGTGGGTGACCAGCTCATCTCTGGTCACTTGCTGATCGTCTTTGCCCAGGGACCTTCCTAAGCCAGCGCTAGTAGTGGCAAGGGCGGGGAATCCCATCTCCTCGAGGATCAGGGCCGAACCCCGATCCCAGGGGTTGGGCATGACGAAGATTCCCTCGCGATGGAGTTCGGAGAACACATCGATCGTGCTCATGGTTACTTCAACGGCACGCCGTCGAATCCAGGCTCAGCATAAGAAGCGGTCGACGATGGCGAAGACCCGACGCACCACCGGCATCCGGTGCAGCCTTTGCCAGAAGCCGACCGGATTGACTCCTCGGTGACCCCGTTGATGGGATCTCGCACCTTGCCCATACCGCCAGCCTACTCAAGCGAAAGTCCGCCCCCGCTCCACGCCTGCTACCCGCCCGGTCGGTTACGGTGGCCTTTAGCTACGAAAGGCACCTTTGACTATCGACTCCGTCGCAGATCGTTTCTGGCGGCTGATCTGTGAATACGCCCCCACCGTCGCCACCGTGCGCGGCGAGCACGACTTCAATGACAAGTTGAGGGCCCTCGACCCGGATGCTCTCGACGAATTCGCCACCAGCTTTCGCGCCATTGGCTCTGAGGCCGCCGCTATCGACTCGTCCAGCCTGAACACCCAGGAAAAGATCAGTGCCGGCCTCCTTGCCCACGAATCAGACGTCTGGGCAACCGAGATCGAGCAACGGTTTCTGGTTGCCCCGGTCGATCCGTACATCGGCGCCCATACCAGGTTGCTCTCCGACACCCGGATGAACACGGTTCAGAACCCCGATCAAGCGGACGCACTGCTGGAAAGGTACGGCAAGGTGGGCCATCACCTGAACGATGCTCTGGCTCTGATCCGCGCCAACGCTTCGAGCGGGATGACCCCGGCGATGGCCCCCCTGGAACGAGTCCTCGACCAGCTCGACCGCTACCTTGCCTCAGACCTCGACGACGACCCTTTCCTGAAACTGGAGGGGGGAGGCTCCGGCTGGAAGCAAACCGCCCAAGATCTCGTCGAAACGGTGATCCGTCCGGCCTTCGCCGACTATCGGGCTGGCCTGATCGAGCACATCGGACCCGTTGCCCGACCCGACGACAGAGCGGGGCTGAAATGGATGGAGAACGGTGAGGAGATCTATAGGTCACTGATCCACAAGTACACCCAACTCGAGCGGACGCCACAGGAGATCCACGACATTGGTCAGAATTGGGGGACGGAGATCCTCGTGGGCCAGTGGATCGAAACCGGCCAGTCCGCTTTCGGCATCGACACCATGGAAGAGCTGTTCGACCACCTTCACAACGACCCGGCGCAGCGCTTCGAATCGGAGGAGGAGATGCTGGACCACGCCCGAGCTTCGGTCGATCGGGCTTGGGATGCGGTGGATAACTGGTTCAACGTGAAGCCGTCGGAGAAGTGCCAGGTCGTGCCGGTCCCCTCTGCCATTGCCCCTGCCATGCCCCCGGCCTATTACATGCAACCGCCGACTGATTTCTCGCGTCCCGGAACTTATTTCTTGAACACCTTCAAGCCCGAGGAGCGAGATCGCTTCGAATACGAGTCGATCCACTTTCACGAAGCGATACCGGGCCATCACTTCGACCGCTCGATCGCGGCCTCGATTCAAGGGATACCCGCCTTTCGTGCCTTCACCCAGGTTTACGCCCACACCGAAGGTTGGGGGCTCTATTCCGAGCGTCTGGCAGACGAGATGGGTTTGTACTCCTCTGAAGTCGACCGGCTCGGGGCGATCAGCGCAGACGCTTGGCGGGCGGGCCGACTTGTGGTCGATACGGGGATCCACGCCCTGGGCTGGAGCCGCCAGGATGCCATCGACTGGCTCCGCAAGTGGACTCCCATCGGCCTCCTCACGATCGAACAGGAAGTCGACCGGTATATCGGGATGCCCGGGCAGGCCCTCTCCTACAAGATGGGTCAGATCGAAATTCTTGACCTACGGCGGCGGGCTAAAGAGCACCTCGGTGGGGAATTCGACATCAAGGTGTTCCATGACGTGATGCTCACCAACGGGGCGATGACCCTGCCCATGCTGCGCCGCCGGGTCGAAGAGGACCTGTTGGCGGGGTAGCCGTCTACCCGGCGCCGGCGAGGGTTGTGACCGTCGTGACCGTCGTCACGGCAGTGGTGGTTGCGGTCGTCTCGTCACCCGTATTGGTGAAGAACAACCACCAGACGACGGCGCCGATCACAAGGGCAATCACGATTATTGCCATCAAACTCCCCGAGTTCCGGGGGTCCTGCAATGAGTCATCGTCGTGGGGTGGCGGAGTGTCGTGTGGTTTCGATTGGGGGTGATATGCCCCGGGAGGGTCCTGTGTCATCGTTGATCACCATCCGTGTCGTCTAGTTCATCCGTGTCGTCTAGTTCCTGGTCTGCATCCGTATCGTTCAGTTCTTGGCCGCTGTCAGGCACGCGTTCGTAACCCGACGCCTTTCCGTTCTCGCCTTCTGCGTCGTCCGGGGAGTCTCCGGCGCTACCGGGGGCCTCGCCGCTCAATTCCAGCGCCGCGCTATCGCGCAACACGGCGAGGCGGGCTTCCAGAGTTCTCTCCTCGTCGATCAGGTCGGTCTTCCGACTGAAGTCATCCGGGGCTAGGTCGGCCCGTTCGGCTTCGATTTCTGCCAATCGCTGGCGGACTGTCAGAATCTGATCTGCAAGCGTTTCCGTGGTCATTTCAACCTCCTGTGGCCGGTGCCTTACCCCTACGCGGGCGCGGGCAAACCAAAGGCGACAGCCAATCAGTCGAGCTCAGAAACGACGAATCGCGATCCATTCGTGATCTCCGACAGGAGTCTCCGTCACCACGATGCCGGCGCCCGTTGCGACTGCTTCAGCGACCAACCGGTCGACCAGATCGACATCGCCCGGGCCCCGCTGGTCAGTTTGTTCCATTTGAAGGGACGCTGGGTCGAACCGGCCCCAGACAGGCTCGGCGCCTTCATATAGGACCAGCCTGGAAAGGCGCCCCGACACCGCGTCGGTAAGGGCTTCGCCCAGCTCTGTCGTCGCACTCTCCTCCCCCAGTTGGTCCAACGCCTCCGATACGAGATCGGCCGTCGCCTCTGCACGGTGCCGCTCGAGCACTGGGCGGGCCATCTCGTGGATGGCTGAATCCGAGAAGTCGTCGACTCCGCTGTTCTCGGGACTCAACACGGGTTCGTCCGAGATACTCTCGAACTTGCTCACCAGGCTGTCATCGCCAAGGACCACCAGCGGCCGTCTCCGGAAATCTGCCGGAAGAGCTTCGCGGACTGCCCGCAGGAAACGGGCTGTGTCCTCATCGTCGCGGCTCGAGGCTTCATGGCCATGCCGGTTCCGCGAACTGCCGGCTCGATCCGGATGCTGTTGGCGTTGGGTCTCGCGATCGACGAACCAGTTGACATCGTCCAGCGACGACGGGAGATCAGCTTGCACCTCATCGATACCGGATGTTGTGGCCAAGTAGAGCTTGACGGCATTCTCGGTGAGCACGAGTACTGGAAGGTTCGTCGGATGGAGATCGGAAAGGACGTGCCGTAGGTGATAAGCAGTTGAAATCACCGTAGGCCGGTGTTCCGACTGCCTTGTCACAGCTATCGGGAGGATGCCCCCATCGTCATCTATGTACAAGGCGAGCTGCTCGGATTGGTGCTCCCAGAACTCGACATCGTCCAACAGTTCCGTCGCCTTCTCGAGCTGGGAGGCTCGGTCTCGTGGCTTGACACCAGAGGACTCCAGAATGGAGTCGAGCTCGGCGAGCTGGTTTTTCAAATGGATGGGATCCTGTGCAGTCTCCCTTCCCCGAGCATGGGTGGGAATGGCGATAGAAATCAGCCGTTGCCCGCCGGCTCCGGCAAGGCGCGCAAAAGTTTGATCGTCGAGTCTCGTAGGTTTCAAGGAGGCCTCCTAGGCGTAATCCGGTCGGTTCAATCATCCTGCACTGACGAATGGGGTCACTCAGCCCTCATGACTCAGCCCTCATGACGAAGGCGGCGCACCCGATCGAGTAGACCTTCGATGTGAGCATCAGGAAAACTGATCGACTCCCTGATTCGCCCTTCTTTGTCTGCGACAACAACCACCGGGTGACATGCGAGCTCGAGGTTTAGCCCCTGGGCCATCTCACCATTGATATCAGCAAGCAGCGGGAGAACCAGATCGTGTTCTTGCGCCATACTTCTGACTTCCTTGGCATGCGCTGTCGCGACGGCGAGCAGCTGGCAGCGTTCGCTGCCGAAATCGGCAAGGCGATCGTTGAATCGTTTGAGGATTCGCACCGAGGCCTTGAGCTCGGGCAGGAAGATAATTACCAAGGGAGTCTTGCCCCGGTACGCATCCAGCGAGAGGGCCTGACCGGTGCTCGAAGGGAGATTGAAATCGGGAAGTTGAAGATTTGGGGTGGCGACTCCGGTCATAAGCTGCCCATACCCGATTCAGCTCTCGCCAAACCTCGAGACCGACCCCGCTAACAGCTAGCCAATCTAGGTGACTACTGCACGAGGAACGTGACTTTGAGGGTCATCTGGTATGTGCTGATCGTCCCATTCTCGACAAGCACCTGCTGATCTTTTACCCATGCCGACTGGACGTTGTTAACGCTGTCTGTGGCCTTCTGCAGTCCCTGTTCGAGGGCATCGTCGAATGATTGGTTGGACCTCGAGGTGAGTTCGATGATTTTGGCAACAGGCATAGCTTCCTTTCGGCTAGTGATGGTGGGGCATACCCACGAGCGCAACATCGAAAACGCCAGGCGACGTTTCGGGCTACCGGCACGGGTAGTACAGACATCCGCGAGAAAGGTCGATCATGGCCAAGGACCACGGCCCGATCATCCAAAGACCCCCAGCATCCAACGACGCCGAGCAGTACGAAGCCCTCAGCCGCCGGTGAAATCGGATCGATAGGCGCTCGCCGATGGACAAATCCGAACTGATCGAGGCACTACGCGACCACTGATCGCGGCCTAAATGGTCAAGAGCCGGACTCGTCACCTGGATGGTCGCGGAACCTGACCAACGGCACGTAGAACCACGTCCACCCGGCGACCACAGTCACACCCGTCGTCACCAACGCGGCAAGCAAGTCGTCGAACACCAGCGCAGACACGAGATACACGACTGCGGAAATCGCCACCATAAACAGGACGGTGCCGGCGATTGCGATCTTGGTCGCGCTCATTACATGATCTAGCGACGTGCGCCTTATTCCGCTGATCGGTGCCCGCACCCGCTGGTGAACGCTGGGAGCGATGAGCAACACCGACGACAATGCTGCGCTCACAAAGGCGATGTAGAACACGGCTGTGTTGCTCGCCGAAATCTCGGCGAAGGACGACTGCAGCGGAAGGATCAGCAAGAAGGAAAAAAGCACCATCACCCCGGGGATGGTCGTCCTCAAACCCTCTAGTACGGCGCGAAACTGGTCGTCCACATCCTGACCGCTCCGGTCTTGGCCAGACCCGTAAGTATTCAACCTTCTCTCCTCCCATCAGCAATGAGCCGTGACGACTCACCTAGTGCCGCATCAGAAATCGTTTCTAGGGGTAGGTGCTTGCTTTCGCGATCGGTTCGGGTGATTCTGTTCGCGTACGCGAGCAGGAGGATTGGTTGTGTCTCAGCCGTTGCAGCTTCGTCCGATCAACAATGAGGAGGGG
>JBGTCK010000007.1:0-92515 GCA_041748855.1 Acidimicrobiia bacterium | reverse complement strand
ACAACAGTCGCAAACGTTCGTAGTCTTGGGGCACTTTCCTCCTCACTTGGCGCCACAGATCGTAGAGGCTTTCCCGGTTGAGCGTGGTTGCCCGAAATCGCTATCTTGACCGTATGTCGATACCTCTGGAGCCGGACGCCGCGGCGCGATCCGAGCTCAACTCGATCGCCGAGCGATTCGTCGAAGAATGGTTCACCCGCACGGCCGACACTCAGGCCGCAGGGCATCCGCTGAGCGACACCCAGATCAAAACCCTCATGGCCCCGCCCATCGAAGAGGGACGGACGATGAGCGAGGTCCTCGACACCCTCGACCTCGCCGGCCAGCCCGGCATCATCCATCGCTCGGGTGGCCACATGTCTTACATCCCCAATGGGGGGCTTTACACCGGAGCTCTGGCCGACATGATCGCCGCCGCATTGAACCGGTACACCGGAGTTGCCGGGGCGGCACCTGGGATGACTGCCATCGAAACCGGGATCACCGATTGGATCGCCTCCCTGTTCGACCTCGGAGACTCGGCTGCCGCCATCCTCCTCTCCGGAGGCTCGACTGCCAACCTGACCGGTGTCGTCGCCGCCCGGGTCAACCGTCTCGGGGAGAGATTCGACGACGGTGTGCTGTACGTCACCACCCACACCCACCACTCGGTGGCCAAAGCGGCCCGGATCGCCGGGTTCCGCAACGATCAGATTCGTCAGGTTCCGGTCGACGATGACCTGCGAATGAGGGTGGACGCCCTCGAGCAGATGGTGGGAGACGACCGCGGCCAAGGACTTAGGCCGTTCCTGGTTGTTGGATCAGCCGGCACCACCGACACCGGCACGGTCGACGATCTGATCGCCGTGTCCCGGGTCGCTGCCGACCAGGGCCTCTGGATGCACAGCGACGCCGCCTACGGAGGGTTCTTCCAGTTGACCGAGCGTGGGAGCAGGACCCTCGCCGGGATCGAGAACTCCGACTCCATCGCCCTCGACCCGCACAAGGGCCTGTCGATCCCGTTCGGGGTCGGGGCCCTGGTCGTGAAGGACCAGAATCATCTGATCGACGCCAACCACGGCCGGGGGGCATACCTGAATCACGATGAAGTCCACCAGGGCCTGCGTGACATCTCCTCGCTCGGCCCGGAGCTATCCCGTCCGTTCCGGGGGCTGCAAGTGTGGCTCCCCCTTCACGTCCACGGCGTCGCACCCTTTCGCGACGCCCTCGATGAGGCCCTGGACCTTGCGGGCCACGCCTACGAGCGGGTCAGTCACCTCGACGGCATCAGGGCGCCCTGGAAACCCGACCTCTCCATCGCTGCCTTCGGATTCGAGGACGACAACATCGGCCGGGAGGCCATGGGAAGAGTCAACGAAGACCGGCTGGTCCACCTCAGCTCGACGGAGGTCGCCGGGCGCTTCGTGCTCCGGATGGCAATCCTCAACCGTCGCACCACCGCCGAGCACGTCGACCACGCCATCGATCTCATCGAAAAAACCCTGATTGGCTAGGTCGCAGGGTCAGGCCGGGTCGAATCGCACCGGTAGGTGTTTGATCCCCGAGATGAAGTTGCTGCGGAGCCGGTCCGGCTCCCCGAGGATCTCAAAGCCGCTGATCCGGGAGAGAAGCTCCTCGAACACCACCCTCACTTCGAGCCGGGCGAGTGCCGCCCCGAGGCATACGTGGCGACCGGTGCCGAAGGTGACGTGGTTATTCGGCGACCGCTTCAAGTCGAGAATGAAGGGATCGTCGAAGACGTCCTGGTCGTAATTGGCCGAGGTGTACCAGAGGACAACGCGGTCGCCGGCCTTCACCGGTACTCCCCTGATCTCGGTGTCGTCGACCACTGTTCGCCGGAAATGCATGGTGACGGCAGACGCCCGCAGGATCTCCTCGGTTGCTGCTACCGACATGGCCGGCGGATCGGCGTGCCATTCTGCGAACTGGTCGGGATGATTGGAGAGATAGACCAGGGCGTGACTGATGGTGTGCCTGGTGGTCTCGTTGCCGGCCACCATCATCAGGGTGAAGAAGTTCTTGAACTCGAGATCGGTCAGCGGCTGGCCGTCGGGCTCTGCTGTGAGCAGGTCGGTGATGATGTCTTCGCGGGGGCTGTCCCGGCGCTCCAGGGCGGCATGTTCGGCATAGCGGAACACCTCCAGTGCGGCCGGGGAGCGGAAGGGCAGGAGACGCCACTCCTCGGTATCGACCTTGTCGATGATGACCGGGGTGTACTCGGGGTCGGCGTTGGAGATCATCTGGTCGCCCCAGGAGACGAGTTTGTCGGCGTCCGTCTCGGGCACACCCAGCAGACGGCAGAGCAGCCGGATCGGCAACTCCCGTGCGATCTCGGTGACGAAGTCGAATTCGCCTTTCGGTAACACGGTGTCGAGGACGGTCCCGGCGAGTTTGCGGAAGGCGTTCTCGTATGTGGCGACAACCTTGGGGGTGAAGCCCGGCGAGACCAGCCGGCGGAGTCGGGTGTGCTCGGGTGGGTCGTGTTCCATCATCGACCGCCGCGCCTCGAGTTCGTCGTCGGCCATCTCCTCGATCCTGATCCCCCTTGCGGCAGAGAACCTCTTGAAATCGCGGCTGATCTCGACCACATCGGCGTGCTTGGTAATGGCCCAGAAACCCGACCCGTCGGCTTCGGTCACCCACGCAACCGGGTCTTCATTTCGCAGCCGTTCGAAGGCAGCGTGGGGAAACCCATTGAGATAGGTGTCGTGGGAAGTGATGTCGGCGTGGGGGTCGCCGTGGTCTTCGTGGAGTACGTTGGTTGCCATGAGATCGTTAGGAAGCGAACATAATCGCAATTTGGCACTGATGTGTAGAGGTGGAAATTGACCGAGTATCGGAGGATCCTGCTGGACGGGGCCGTAACCAGAGTGCGCCGTGAGGGCGACATGCTGCTTTCCTCTGATGGGCGGACAGTCCCCGTTGCTGATGCGGTGCACCTCGCACCGGTCGAGCCGTCGAAGATCATCGCCTGTCATCTCAACTACCGGAGCCGGGTGGACGAATTCATGACGAAACTCCCACCAGCACCGACCTACTTTCAAAAGCCCACAACTGCCCTCAACTCGCACGGCGGCGATGTGGTCAGACCCGAGCGCTGCAAGTACCTCAACTTCGAAGGCGAGATCGCAATCGTGATCGGCGAAACCGCCCGCAACGTCGATCGGGAAGACGTCGGGTCGGTCATCGCCGGCTACACCATCGCCAATGACTACGGCCTCCACGACTTCAGGGACACCGACGCCGGCTCGATGCTCCGGGTCAAGGGTTCGGACACACTTTGTCCGATCGGGCCCGGTCTCGTGACCGATTGGGACTACAGCTCCAAGGAGATCCGCACCCTGGTCAACGGCCGTGTGGTCCAGGAGGGGAACACCTCCGAAATGGAATGGGACATGCACTACCTGGTTGCAGATCTCGCCCGCACGATCACCTTTCTTCCCGGAGACGTGATCCTCTCCGGGACACCCGCGGGGTCGCGTCCGGTCGAGCCGGGTGACGTGGTCACGGTCGAGGTGGAGGGGCTCGGAGAGCTGACCAACACCATTGTCACCGGTCCGACGCCGGTGGGTGACCGGGTGGGGGCGCAGCCCAGCGAGTCTGAAGAGGTACTCTCAACAGCGCTCGGCGGGGACTGGGAGTTCCGAGGGGTGAGAGCACCCCGAGGCCCCGGCGCCAAACACTACGAATCGGAGCTGGAAGATTGAGCAATCCCCTGGTCGGGATCACAGCATGGAGAAGGGAACTCGACACCTTCCTCGGCCGCGAGCTGCTCCACACCCTCTCTGACTACTACTCGAGCGCGGTCATCACCGCCGGGATGACACCGGTCATGTTCCCCAACGGGCAGGACCCGGCCGATGCTGCCCGATTGGTCGGGATCGTCGACGGCCTGCTGCTCTCGGGAGGCGACGATGTCGATCCCGAGACCTACGGCGCAATCGCAGAATCCTCCAAGGGACACCACCGCGACGTGGACGCCTTCGAAATCGCCCTGGTGCAGGCAGCAAGGGAACAGGACAAGCCGGTACTGGCGATCTGCAGGGGCATTCAGCTGCTCAACGTCGCATTGGGTGGGACCCTCAACCAGGAGGTCACCCGGGCGGGCACGACCCATGAGCCGATATCCGAGGACACCGACCCGGACACGCTCAACCGCCAGCGCCACCCGGTGCATTTCGCTCCCGGCTCGCTGCTCGCCGATTTCTACGGGACCACCGAGGTCAAGACGAACTCCCTGCACCATCAGGGCATCGCTGAACTCTCCCCTTCACTAATCGTCGAAGGCCGCACCGAAGACGGGCTCATCGAGGCAGCGCGGTGCAGCGGCGACTGGTGGGCACTTGGTGTCCAATGGCATCCGGAGCGGATGGACCCCGCCCATCAAGCGCCCCTTTTCGGGGCTTTCCGGGCAGCGCTCAGTCGCTGACGAGAACGCCGGTAGCAAGGGCGGAACGCAGGCTTTCGAGACGCTCTGGAACCACCCGGTAGTGCACCCACCTCCCCTGTCGATCACCTACGACCAAACCGGCCTCACGGAGGATCTTGAGATGATGAGAGACTGTCGGCTGGGACAACCCCAGAGGTGCTTCCAGGTCACACCCGCAGGCGGTTCCGTCCGGTGCGGCAGCGAGCATCGAGACGATACGGAGACGCACCGGGTCACCGAGGGCCGCGAAGGTCGAAGCCATGTCATCGGCAGCGTCGCTATCGACCACTCCGTCGAACAAAGGTGTGCAGCAAAAATCCATTCTCATATTGACACTAGTCGATATATTGATATAGTTCAATACATTGAAGTTCATCGATCTATAGCAAAGGAGGAACGATGTCACTTCTCGTAAACGACCCCGGTTGTTGTGGCGGCGGCTGCACCTGCTGAAACAAGTACCGCAAGTGTGGTGCGTCCTGCTCTTTGGGCGCACCACACTTTTGCGTCTAGCCCGAATTTTCCAGAATCCGTACGGTCGCCACACCCTCGCTGCACCCCTCGAGTACCGGGCAGTATTGACACCATGGCCCTCCCCTCCGCTCGAAATCAGTGCCCGACGACCAGTGACGCCTCAAGTCGTCCACCATGTTTGAGACCTCGCCGGCCACCTTCACCACATCGTCGGTGGCAGGGACCGCCGAATAGCGCTCACCGGTCTTTACGGAGATCGCCTCGATAGAAGCCGGCAGCTGCTTGCGGTCGAGCAGCCACAAGAGAGCGTAGAAACCCATTTGCTCTCTCGCCTCTCCCAGCTCACCCGTCTTCCAGTCGACGAGGCGGTGGCCCTCCGGTTCCCCGCTGTAGACGGCGTCGATCTGACCGACCAATTCGACGCCCGCCGCGGCCGCGATGGCGAACACGATCTCTGCCCCCTCGAAGCCTTCCTGCGGGAAACGGACAAATCGCTGGTAGAGGGCTCGGACTTCTTCGAACACGCCCCCGAGCTCGGAGGGTTTCATGCCCAAATCACGCATCGAGTTATTGAGCCGCTGCGAGCCCCCGATCTCCTCCCGGCAAGCCTGGTTGAAACCGGCCTCGTCGATTGGCCCGGAGACGAGGTGTCTGCGGAAGACCTGATGGGCCAGACTGCCGATGAAGGACGAGCGGGATGCCGTCCCGTAATTTCCCTGGTAGCGGGCATCGGCGCGTGCCGGGCACTGCTTGTACGCAAGGTAAGAAGTAGCCGAAACCCGGACGTCTTCCCCCGACAGGGAGGGAACTATTTCCACCTTTGTCACGTCCGAACTCTAGATGCCGATGATTCAGCAAACGGACCGGCCCGGATTACCATCGGATCTCCGCCCGAATTCCGGTGCCTCCTCTCCAATGCACGATTACGTCTCCTTTCGAAAATCTCCTAAGACCGCGTCCGCGATTCTCGCGATTGGCGTGGTCTTGTTGTTCCTGCTCGCATACGGTGCGACTCGTTTCGTCGCACGCGGCGAGGTGATGGGCGGAGTCGAGGTCGCGGGGGTGCAACTCGGCGGACTCGATCGGGACACGGCGCTGGGCACCATGGTTCAGGTCGAGGAGTCATTCAGCGCTCGGACTGCCGTCTTCACGATCGAAGGCTCCACCGTGCAGCTCCCGCCTCCAGAGGTCGGGCTCGACATCGACGAGAACGCGATAGTCGGCACTGCGATGAAGGTGGGGCGCACCGGGAACCCCTTCAGTGAGTTCTGGTGGTGGCTTACCCACATCGGCGCGAACCACACGATCTCGCTGCTGGGCACGATCGACCCTGCACTCGTCGACATCAAGCTGTCGGAGTGGGAGACGAGCGTTATCGCCCAGCCGACCGTTCCCGGAGGCATCATCCTCGTTGACAATGAGCCGGCGCCGGTATACCCGGCTACCGGCACCGGGATTCTCAGAGAACAGGCCGAGGTAGAGATCCTCGAGATCATGCTCGAAACCAGGCCGACGGTGGGCGTCATCGAGACCAGAGTGATTCAGCCCGCCCTCACCCCGGCACAGGTCGATGATGCCCTCGCCGTGGCTCGAGAACTGCTCTCGGCCCCGGTCCTGATGACACATGACGGGACAATTCTGACTGTTGACTCCGGCGAGCTGAAGAAGGCCTTCGTGTCAAACACGATCACCGAGGCCCCGGCGCGGATCGAACTCGGGTTCGACCCTGCTGTCGTCAGCGAGTTCCTCGACCCGATCCGCTCCGAATTCGAGCTGCAACCGGTCAACGCCCGGTTCAGCATCGAAGGGGACTCGATCTCGATCATCCCGGGCTCGAATGGCACCGAGATCGACGAAGTCGAGACCGCAACCAGGCTCTACGATGCCGGCATCTCCCCCTCACGGACCGGGGTGCTCCCGCTGGTGGAGGGTGCGGACCCCGATGTGACCACGGCCTACCTCGAAGGGCTCAACGTGAACCATCTGGTGTCCCAGTTCACCACTTACTACGACTGTTGTGCGGCCCGGGTCACCAACATCCATCAGATCGCCCGGGATGTGGATTTGACCCTGGTCCTTCCCGGTCAGACCTTCAGCCTCAACGACCATGTCGGCCAGCGCACCGAGGCGAAGGGTTACCTCCCGGCCGGCACCATTGTTGCCGGTGAAATCGAGGACACCGTCGGCGGCGGGGTCAGCCAATTTGCTACCACCTTCTACAACGCAGTTTTCTGGGGTGGTTACGAAGATGTCGAGCACCGCGCCCACTCCTACTACTTCGAGCGCTACCCGGAGGGAATCGAGGCAACGCTCAACTGGAGGACCCCCGACCTCAAGTTCAGGAACAACCGGGACCATGCGGTTCTCATCGACACCAGATTCTCTGACACCTCGATCACCGTCCGCTTCTTTGGTGACAACGACGGGCGCACCCTCAAAGGCGAGCAGAGCGGAGGCAGGCTCAACATCTGGGTCGACAAATCAGGCGGCGCGAACGCACGGCACGTGAAGGGATCGGTCTCCGACCCGTTTGCCATGACCGAGCCGGGAACGCCTCGTTATGAGCCCAACCCGGAACTGAGCCCCGAAGTCACCAACACCCTCCAATCCGAGCGCGGGGGTTGGAGCGTCACCGTCACCCGGAGGATCCTGGTCAACGAGGTCGAGGTCGAGTCACAGGAGTGGCTGGTCCGATATGCGGCGCGCTTCGCCGTGTACGAAGTCCATCCCTGCATGATGCCGGGGTCGACCGAGACCTGCCCGACGACAACGACGGTGCCACCGACCACAACCACCACTCTCCCGCCCGAAACCACTACGACGGTACCGCCCCCGAGCACTGACGAAGGCGAACCGTGATCGGTCAGGTGACCGGTTCTGGCTCCTCTTCGTAGAACCGCAAGAAGCTCTGGGTTTCGTCCTTGACACTTGCCACGGTGGCTTCGTCCCAACCTCCGGGCCGCCGGACCGTAATCGTGTTCTGCAGGACGAAGACATGGTCGATACCGGTGTCGAGGTCGAACAAGCGCTCGGCCAGGCGGCCGGGAACGGCGCTTCCGGGCTGGGCGGGGGTCATCTCGTGGCCGTCCTGGCCGGTGAGGCTTCTGTCGGTGTCGAGAAGCAGAAGGTCACCGACCCGGGCAACACTGCGGATTTCTACGGTTTGTCCCATGGGAGACGGCATGTTACTTCAGGATCCCATCCCACCTGAATCCTCACCGATCTCATGGACCTTGACCAGATTGGTCGAGGCCTGACGACCTGGAGGCACGCCGGCCACCATCACCACCCGATCACCGCGCTTGGCGATCTCCTGGGACTCGAGATATCGAGAGGCTGCAGCTATCTCCTCATCGGTGTACGACTTCCGGTCGAGAGGATGGGGCACCACGCCCCAGAAGAGGGCCATGCGTCTCTCGGTCACCGGGTTCGGAGTGAATGCATTGATGCGCGCTTCGGGACGGTACTTGGAGATCAGGCGGGCGGTGTTTCCGGATTCGGTGAAGGCGACGATCATCTGGGCATCGACATTGACCGCTACTTCGGTGGCGGCCTGGGCCACCGCTGAGGCAACAGTGTTACCGTCCCCGACGAAAGGCACCGGATGGTCCCCACGTTGCGACAGGGTCCCCTGTTCTGTCTCCAGACAGATCAAAGCCATTGCTTCGATGGTCTTGATCGGATAGGCCCCGACTGCCGTCTCCCCGGAGAGCATCACGGCGTCGGTCCCACCGAACACCGCATTGGCCACATCGGTGACCTCGGCCCGGGTCGGCCGCGGGCTATGGATCATCGACTCGAGCATCTCGGTGGCGGTTATCGAGATCCGACCGGCCGCGTTGGTCCGTTTCAGGATATCGTTCTGGATGAGCGGCAGTCTTTGCAGCGGCAGCTGTACGCCGAGGTCCCCCCGGGCGACCATGACCGCTTCGGACGTCTCGAGAATCGAGTCCAGATTTTCGTAAGCCTGGGCCAGTTCGATCTTGGCGATGATCGGGACGTCGCCGCACAACTGTTTCACGCTGGTCACATCCTCGCCGGTGCGGACAAAAGATGCCGCCACGTACTCGACGCCGAGTTCGATGCCGAACGCAAGGTCACGTTCGTCCTTTTCGGTGATGGTGTCGACACTGAGGAGGCTGTCGGGAAACGCCACTCCTTTGTGATTGGAGATCTCTCCGCCCTGAACCACATCGGCAACCAGCATCTCCTTTTCCTCACCGATCACCATCAGCGTCACGAGACCATCGGCGAGAATCACCCGGTCCCCCGGCTTGACGTCGTTGAGGAGGTCCGGGTACCCGACCGGGATGATCTCTACCGAGCCGTTTCCGCCCGACGGCGAGAGTGACACCTGGGTGCCTTCGAGGAGATAGATAGGTCCTTCCGGAAAGGTTCCGACCCTGAGTTTCGGCCCTTGAATGTCCTGGACGATCGCCACCGACCTGTTCTGACGTTTCGCCGCGTCGCGTACCCATCCGGCGAAGCTCCGGTGCAGTTCATGCTCACCGTGGGAGAAATTGAGCCTGGCGACATCCATTCCCGCCCGGACCATCCCATCAACAGATTCGGCGTCTGCGACTGCGGGGCCCATCGTGGCGATGATTTTGGTGTGACGATCCATGTGTCTTCTAAAGCTAAGCAGAGGAGGGGGCTACTCCGTGACAGGTCGGTAAACGATTTCACCGAACAGCCGCTGATTCACCGATTCGATCACTGCGGTTCCCTCTCGAGAAGCGAGCCATTCCAGGAGGTCCACGGCCCCGTCACGGTTGGATGCGGCGGTGGCGACATAGGCCGTGTAGGGGTTTGCGAGTTGTTCACCGGTCACCTGGTAGTCGACGAGTGACAGGGCGCCGCGCGCCTCGAGGAATGCCCCGAGTTCGGCCAGAGTGAAGCCCGACCTCTGGTCGGCGATGAGAAGGGTCTGGCCCATCCCCTGGCCGGACTCGAGGTACCACTCCTGTTGGCTTGGGTCGATCTCCAAGACTGCCCAGAGGCTGAGTTCTCGATCGTGAGTCCCGGAGAGGTCGCCACGGCTGACGAAGGTACGTCCAGCGGAGGCAATCTCGTCGAATGCTTCTGTCACCGGGAGGCCTGAACCCACTTGGGCGTCGGGAGGGCCGACCAGGACGAAACGAGACTCGACCAGAGGGCTGAAGACGAACCCGTGCCCTTGTTCGACGAAGATGGCCTCCTGCTCGGAAGCATGGACGATCAAGAGATCTGCCGCCCCGCGACGACCGAGTTCGAGAGCGAAGGCTGTCGGTTCGGCGACGACCGATACCTCCACACCCGGATTGAGCGCCTCGTATTCAGCAACCACCGCATCGATGAGCCCCGAGTCGACCAGTGTGGTCCCGGCGGCCACGATCACTCGTTCCGATTCCGTCCCGCATCCCGAGGCAGCGAGGACCAACACCACAGCAAGCCACCATCTCATGCCGTCACAATCGTCACTGCACTTGCCTTGACGGCCAGACCCACATCGGTCCCGAGGTCAATCGAAAGGTCGACGAGTGCGCCCGGTGTGACCGTCGCCACCACCTCGACTCCGATATCCACGGTGACCTCGACCATTTGAGCCCGGTGCGATATCGAGGCGACCCGACCGACCCAGGTATTCCTGCTGGAGATGTCATGATTGGCCCCGGCCAGGCGGAGCGTGACCGCCTCGGCCCCGAACAGGGCGCGTGCCGGGCCATCAGCGTCGCCCATCCCGGTGATCCTGACATCGCCGGTCTCGAGGATACAAAGACCGTCAGCGGGTCTGGCAAAGCCGTCGATCAGGTTTGCCTTACCCAGGATCTCGGCGCTGCGAGTGGAGGACGGCGACCCGATCACCGTGGAGACCTCGCCCTGCTCGACGATGCTTCCTTTGTCGATGATCACCACCCGATCGGCGAGTGCGGCGACCACATTGATGTCGTGGCTCACTACGACGGCGGATCGCCCCTCCAATTCGGTGGTGAGCAGGGAGAGAATTTCCCCCCGCTCGGCGAAGTCGATCGGCGCCATCGGCTCGTCGAGTAGATACCAATCAGAGGGCTTGGCAAGCGTGCGGGCGATGACCAGACGATGCTTTTCTCCACCCGAAAGCGATGGTGCCGCTTGTTCGAGAAGACCTCCCACCCCGAGCCGATCAGCAAGCTGGCGGGCCCGCGCGGCTGGCTCCGACTCCAGCCCCAGGCCAAGGTTGAACCCGGCCGAACCCCGGAACATGTGCGGCCTCTGCTGGATGTAACCGACCGTACCCGATGATCCCAGCTCACGGACCAGGTATCTGAGCAGGGTGGTCTTGCCCGCACCGTTGGGCCCGAAGATGACCGTGGTCCGGCCTGGCTCAAGCTCCAAACCCGTTATCTGAAGCCGGCTCCCGTCCGCCGGGACCGCCACGTCGAAGGTCATATCCCCACCCCCATCGGCCGATGCAGCCGTCCCAGAGACAGGTTTACCACCAGGCTGATGGCGAGCAGCACGATTCCTGCGGCAATTGCAATCCCGAACCGCGCCTGGCGCGACTCCTGGACGATCAAGGTGGTCAGGACCCTGGTCTCGCCGAGGATGTTGCCACCCACGATCAGCACCGCCCCCACCTCGGAGATGACCCTTCCGAACGCTGCCACTACTGCAGCACCAACACCGGAGCGGGCCTCCCCGACTGCAAGCCGGTAACGCATTGTGGCGGGGAGGCCGAGCGCATCGAGCTCCTCGATCACCTCTGCCGGGAGCCCACCAACCGCTCCTCTTGTCACTCCGGCCGCCACGGGGACCGCAAGTGCGACCTGGGCTATCACCATGGCAGCCGGGGTGAAGACCAGGCCTAGCGAGCCAAATGGCCCGGCGTTCCAGAAGAGGAGGAGCACGAACAATCCGACCAGGACCGGGGGGATGCCCATCCCCACGTTGACCACCATCCGGAGCAGCGCCGATCCCGGGAAACGCTCCAGAGCGAGAATCGTGCCCAGGGGAATGCCGATAACGACCCCCAGAACCGTCGAGATCCCGGACACCGCAAGGGTCAGGGCGATTACCTCTACGAGCTCCGGCCCGAACTCGGAGAACGCGTTAAGGGCATCGCCGATGACCTCACCGAGAAACTCCATGGGGGTGACGATACTTCAGGCGCCGGCCCGCGCCCTGATCACCTCGTTGACGAGTTTGGGGTCGGCCTTTCCCTGCGTTGCCCGCATCACCTGACCGACCAGGAACCCGAGGACTTTCTCCTCCCCAGCCTCGAGCGACGCGAGAGCTTCGGGGTTGTCGGCTAGGACGGCATCTACGGCGGCTTCGATCGCTCCGGAGTCGGAAATCTGGATCAAGTCGCGCTCTCGCGCCACGTCGAGCGGGTCGCCTTCGCCGGCGAGCACCCCGCTCAGCACTTCCTTCGCTGCCGACGTCGAAACTTTGCCGTCGTCGATGAGACCGATCAACCCGGCGAGTTGGGAGCCGGTGAGCGGGACCTCATCACTGTCGGCGTCCTCCCGACGTTGCCAGGCGGTGATCTCGCCGGTCACCCAATTCGCGGCGGCGCGGGCGTCTGCACCTTCTGCGACTGCCGACTCATATAGCTCACGTATGGAGGCGCCGGCTCCGGAGAGAACACCGGCCATCGATCCGTCGAGTCCGGAAGCCACGTAGCGCTCGATCCGTTTCGCGGGGAGCTCGGGCAGAGTTGCCCGGACCCGGTCGATCCACGCTGCGTCCATCTCCATCGGCGTCAGGTCGGGCTCCGCGAAGTAGCGATAGTCGGACGACCCTTCCTTCGATCGCATCGATCTCGTCAGGCCTGCCTCCTCATCCCAATGCCGGGTCTCCTGAACCACGACACCACCGGATTCCACCAATTCGGTCTGCCGATCGATCTCGTATTGGACCGCCCGTTCCAGGGACCGGAACGAGTTCATGTTCTTGACCTCCACTTTCGTCCCCAGGACGGTGTCACCGGTCGGGCGGATCGAGACGTTGGCATCGAAGCGGATCGACCCCTCTTCCAGCCGCGCATCGGAAACGCCGAGTTCGGCCACCACGGCACGCAGGCCCTGGGCATAAGCCCTGGCTTCGGCGGCAGAGTGGATCTCGGGCTTGGAGACGATCTCGACCAAGGGGACACCGGAGCGGTTGAAGTCGAGAAGGGTGGAGCTGGCACCGTGGATCCGCCCCCCGTCTCCGACATGAGTCGACTTTCCCGTGTCTTCCTCCATATGGGCCCGCTCGATCCCGATCCGACGCGTTTGCCCGCCGGCGGTCACGTCGAGGTGGCCCTCGACACAGATCGGGGCGTCGAATTGGGAGATCTGATAATTCTTGGGGAGGTCGGCGTAGAAGTAGTTCTTGCGATGGAACACCGAAGACGGCGCCACCGAGCAGTTGAGCGCCAACCCGATGGCAACTATCGAGTCGAGCGCCACCTCGTTGGGCACCGGGAGAGCCCCGGGAAGGCCGAGACAGGTCGGGCAGATGCTGGTGTTGGGCTCCTCTCCGAACCCGACTGCACATCCGCAGAACATTTTCGACCGGGTAGCCAACTCGACGTGGACCTCGATCCCGACGACGCTCTCCCAGCTCAACTTGCCACCAACTCGAGGTCGGGCCGGGCATCGAAACCGGCGAGTTCTTCGACGGCTGCAGCCACCCGGTACAACATCGGCTCACCGAGTGCCGGAGCCATCACCTGCAACCCTATGGGAAGCCCCTGTGAGTCGAGGCCGATGGGCACGGAGATCGCCGGGTCGCCGGAGAGGTTGCAGGGGATGGTGCAGATGTCGGAGAGATACATGGCCAGCGGGTCCTCGGTCCTCTCCCCCGCCTTGAAGGCAACGGTCGGGCTGGTCGGCGACACGAGCACGTCGACCTGGCCGTACGCCCGGGCGAAGTCTTCGCGGATGGCCGACCGCACCCTCTGGGCCTGCCCGTAGAAGGCGTCGTAGTAGCCGGCGGAGAGGGCGTAGGTACCGAGCAGTATCCGTCGGATGACTTCCGGGCCGAAGCCCGCAGCCCGGGTCAGCGACATCATCTCCTCGGTGGTTTCCCCCTCTTCGCGCAGTCCATAGCGAATTCCGTCGAAGCGGGCCAGGTTCGCCGAGCACTCTGCCGGTGCGATCAGGTAGTAGGCGGACAGAGCGATCTCGAATGTCGGGAGACTGACTTCAACGACCCCGGCTCCCGCCGCTCGCAACCGCTCGACCATCGCCGACACCTGCTCATCGACATCAGGCTCGTAGCCCTCGCCGGATAGCTCGGTGACCACTCCCACCTTGAGCCCACCGACACCCTTACCGATCCCTTCGAGAGGATCGGGGTACTCCCCGCGGTATGAGGTGGCATCGAGGGGGTCGTGGCCCCAGATCGCCTGCAATGTCAGCGCCGAGTCGAGCACTGTGAGACTCAGCGGGCCGATCTGGTCGAGAGACGAGGCGAATGCGATCAGCCCGTACCGGCTGACCGTGCCATAGGTTGGCTTCATGCCAACAACCCCTGTCAACGCCGCAGGCTGGCGGATCGAGCCACCGGTGTCGGATCCAAGGCCCACCAGCGCCGAGCCCGCAGCGACCGCAGCAGCCGACCCTCCGGAGGAGCCACCGGGGATCCGGGAGATGTCCCAGGGGTTGTAGGTCGGGCCATACGCCGAGTTCTCTGTGGAGGAGCCCATGGCGAACTCGTCGAGGTTGGTCTTGCCGACGATCACCGCCCCGCCTTCGCGCAGCCGGTTGACCACGGTTGCGTCGTAAGGGGGCACATATCCGGAGAGGATCTGCGACGACGCCGTGGTCTCGAGGCCTCTCGTCGCCATGTTGTCTTTTACCGCCACCGGGATTCCGTGCAGCGGCCCGCGATCGACCCCGGAGGCAAGCTCACTGTCGGCCCGTGTCGCCGCCTCTAGCGCACCGTTGCGATCGATCGTGAGATATGCGTGGATCTGCGCTTCGGTGTCGGCAGCGGACTTCAGAACCTGCTCAAGCAGCTCAGTGGCAGTGAGAGATCCGTCGCGGAGCATCTCCCCCGCCCTGGCGATGGTGAGGGCCGTCATCACAATTCGAGGGCCGGGGGCACCACGAAGAACCCGTCCTTTGCCTGTGGGGCCTGCTCGAGCACCTCCTCACGGTCCAGCGAGGTGCGGACCTCGTCGGGCCGGAAGGCGTTGACCACACCCAACGGGTG
Organism: Acidimicrobiia bacterium; assembly: GCA_041748855.1. GTDB lineage: Bacteria > Actinomycetota > Acidimicrobiia > Spongiisociales > ZC4RG35 > MA-ANB-1. Next base: position 77,451 of record JBGTCK010000007.1, on the reverse strand, counting down.
GGTCACGTTCACCTCCGGCTCGCCCTCGAGCTCCTGGACCCTTGCTGCGTGCTCCAGGATCACCGACAGCTGGTCCCGATAGCCTTCCAGCTCGCTGTCGGACAAGCCGAGACGGGCCAACCGGGCCACGTGCGCGATATCGATTTCAACAGGCATGAGACCGGGAGTCTAAGGATCCGTCAGCCATAGGCCTTCTCAATAACGTTCTGTGTCTGGAACAGTCCGCTCACCGGCCCGAAATCGACACAGAACGGCTTTGGGCCGCCTCGTCCCCAATTCTGTGTCGGGAACGGTTCGCTCACCGGTCCGAAATCGACACAGAACGGTCAGGAGAGGACCTGGTGCAACGAGTCGAAGGCCCAGTCGAGATCGTCGAGACGGACAGATTCGCCCGGCTTGTGGGCGAGGTCGGTCTCCCCCGGCCCGAAGTTGATCGCCGGGACCCCGCGCACCGCCAGCTGGGCGACATCGGTCCAACCCTGCTTGGGCGTCACCGGTGCTCCCGAAGCCTCAGCGAGGGAGACGAAGAGAGGGTTGTCCAGCGATGGCAAGGCCGCCGGGGCCAGATCGGTGATATCTATCGCATCGGCCGGTGCACAGACTGCCCTTAGGTTCCGCTCGGCATCTTCGATGCTCCGGTCCGGAGCAAACCTGTAGTTGACGTTGAGCTCGAAACGCCCCGGGATAACGTTGTTGGCGATGCCGCCGGATGCCTTCGTGACCGACATCACTTCATGGAAAACAAGTCCAGCGATGTCGTGCGGCTCGGGTTCGAGCTGGTCCATCGCAGTCAGGAACGGGCCGGAGCGCGTCACCGCATTCACACCCAGCCACGGGCGGGCGGAGTGCGCCGGCTCGCCTTCGAAGCTCACAGTGGCATTGATCACGCCGTTGCAGCCGGCCTGGACCTCCCGATTCGACGGCTCGAGGACGATCCCCGCCCTTGCTGACGTCAGACCGGGGACTCTGTCGAGAATCGGCCCCAGCTGGTTTTCCTTGATGGGGCCTTCCTCGCCAGCGTAGAAGATTACGACAATCCCCTCGGTCCCGAGAGCCTCGACGAGGTGGATCATCACCGCCAGCCCACCCTTCATATCGGTCGATCCCAGTCCGTGGAGACGATTATCTTCGATTCTGGCGCCGGTTTCACCCTGCAACGGGACCGTGTCGATATGGCCGACGAGGAGCACCTTGTTATCCGACGCCTCGCCGACGACGACCGACTCCTGAAACACGCGCACCGGATGAGCGGCCAACCTCTCGGATATGGCTTTGCAGATCGCAGCCTCGGAGCCGGTGGGCGACGGGATGCCTACCAGCCAGGCGAGTGTGTCAACCAGGGTGCTCATCAGTAGGGGAAGGTAACACGAGCCACTACGCTCCCCGCACGTGAGCAACTCGATCACCTCGACCGGCCTGGCAACGACGGCCCGCGGCGAAGTTCTCTCAGTCTGGTATCCAGAGCCCACCGCCCTCACTCCTGGCGTCGATCTCGAAGCAATGACCGGAGACGACCCGACCACGTTGGTCGGCCGGCAACTCGTGGAGACCACAGTGGACACAGAGGCTCCGCCTTCCAGCGCAGCCGATGCCTACCTGCGGCTGCACCTCCTCAGCCACAGGGTGTTCCGCCCGAACCAGATCAACCTCGAGGGCCTCTTCGGAGTTCTCAACAACGTCGTCTGGACCGACCTCGGGCCGTGTGCCGTCGCCGACTTCCCCGCGGCACGAGCAGCGGCGGCAGCCGCCGGCCGCTATCTCGGGGTGAACGGTGTCGATAAGTTCCCCAGGATGACCGACTATGTCATTCCTTCGGGGATCCGAATCGCTGACGCCAACCGGGTGCGGCTCGGCGCCTACCTCGGTGAGGGAACCACGGTGATGCATGAAGGCTTCGTGAACTTCAACGCCGGGACCCTTGGTGCATCGATGGTCGAGGGGCGGATCAGCGCGGGTGTTGTGGTGGGCGAAGGAAGCGACATTGGCGGCGGTGCCTCGATCATGGGCACCCTGTCAGGCGGAGGTTCGGAGGTGATCTCGATCGGGAAAGGATGCCTTCTCGGGGCCAACTCTGGAATAGGAATCTCCCTGGGAGACAACAGCGTCGTCGAAGCGGGCCTCTACGTCACCGCAGGGACTGTCGTCACCCTTCCCGACGGTGGTACCGCCAAGGGACGTGAGCTCTCCGGGGTGTCCGAAATGCTGTTCCGTCGCAACTCGGTCACGGGAGCGGTGGAGGCCCTCCCCCGTGCCGGTTCGTGGGGCGGGCTCAACGCTGCTCTCCACGACAACTAGAGGTGCGACCGAGCTCACCAGCAACGAGCGGCACTATCGCATAAATCGTTGTGGCATCTAGCGTTCCAACGGTGCCTTACCGCTATATCTACCTGGGGCTCGGTCTCGTCCTGGTCGCCGCGGTGGCCTTTGGTATCGCACTCGGAGGTGGTGGAGACCCGGTGGTTCTGCCCGAACCGGTGGAGGCGATCTATCCCGAGCCGGGCGATCTGGTGCCATTTCAGACCGGAATCGAGATCGACCTAAAGATCGGCTATTCCGCAGAGATCTACGTTGACGGTTGGCTGGTTCAGGACGTGACGTTCGTCGCTGGAACCGGTGTCTACCGCTGGGCCCCCACTCCTTCCAATCCGACGATCAACGAGTGGACACCGGGGGAGCACACCATCCGTGTTGTTTACGACACGGTCAGCGGGCTTCCCGACCCCGGCGAATTCGAATGGACGTTCCGGGTCGGATAGCGGTCAGGAGAGCACTCCGGTGCCCTCATTCAAAAGCCTCCTGAAGGTGACTCCGTCGATGATCGGCACGCCGATTTCCTCCGCCTTCTGGGTCTTTGACGCCCCCGGTGAATCTCCCACGATCAGAGCGGTCGTTTTTCCCGATACCGATCCTGTCGCTTTGCCGCCTCGCGCCTCGATAGCGGCCTGGGCCTCTTCTCGTGTGAAACCCTCGACGGTTCCCGAAATCACGAACGTGGCCCCCACCAGGAGATCGCCTGCCACAGACTCATCTACATCTTCGACGAGTTTCACCCCGGCAACACCCAGCCTCCCCACCAGTTCCTGATTTGCCGGATCGCCCGACCACTCCACAACCGCGGACGCAATGGCCTGCCCTACCCCGTCAATCGCCGAGATCTCCTCATCGGACGCGTCCATCAAGGCGGGCAGCCCCCCGAAGTGACGGATCAGGGCACGGGCCATCGTCCCGCCGACATGCCGGATGCCCAGCGCGGTCAGCAGCCGCGGCACCGGCCTTTGCTTTGCCTCCGAAATCGCGGCTTTGAGATTGTTCACGGATATCTCGCCCCAGCCCTCCCGTCCCCGGAGCTGATCGACGTCGAACGTGAATAGGTCCGCGGCATCCCGGACCAGACCCTCGCCGAGCAACATGTCGATCGTCTTGTAGCCCATGTGCTCGATATCCATCCCACCCCGCCCTGAGAAGTGGAAGAGCCACTCCCGGAGCCGTGAGGGACATTCGTACCCTCCAGTGCACCGTGCCACCGCCTCGCCCTCCGGACGAACAATCGCGCTTCCGCAGAACGGGCACTCAGCAGGCATCGACCAGACCTGCTCCTCACCGGTGCGGGCCGCAACTACCGGCCCCACCACCTCCGGGATCACATCTCCGGCCCGTCTCACGATGACCTGGTCGCCGATGCGCACGTCCTTCAACGCAACCTGGTCCTGGTTGTGAAGTGTGGCCAACCCGACCATTGCGCCGCCGACAAAGACGGGCTCCAGAACGGCGAAAGGCGTGGCTGCGCCAGTTCGACCGACGTTGATGGCGATGTCATTGAGCTTCGTCACCTGTTCCTCGGGAGGGAACTTGTAGGCAATGGCCCAACGAGGAGCCTTGGAGGTGAATCCGAGGATGTCCTGCTCGGTGAGCGAATCGACCTTGACCACCACGCCGTCGGTCTGGTACTTCTCGTCGTGACGGCTCTTCTCCGCCTCCGAGACGTACGCCATGACCTCTTCGAGACTCTCCACCCTTCGCGATGACGGGTTGACTTTGAAACCGAGCGAGGCGAGAAGGCCCATAGTTTCGGTATGCGATGTGAGGTCCGGGCCGCCTTCGATGAGCCCCAATTGATAAACCCAGATGTCGATGCCGCGGCTTGCAGTTATCGCCGGATCCTTCTGCCGGACCGATCCTGCCGCAGCGTTCCGGGCGTTGGCGAAGAGGCGATCCTCGTTTTCGGCCTGGCGCCGGTTGAGCTCGTTGAATGCCTCATACGGCATGTAGACCTCACCACGCACCTCGACCACTGCTGGTGGAGTGGCCGTGTTGAGCCGGAGCGGAATCGAGTCGATCGTTCTCAGATTCGGGGTTATGTCTTCCCCGGTCGTGCCATCCCCTCTCGTCGCCCCGGTGACGAGGTTTCCATCGCGATACGTCAGGACCACGGCGAGGCCGTCGACTTTCAGCTCGCACGAGTAGGCGGAAGGGTCATCACCGAGTTGGCGGACCAGGCGCTGGCGCCACGATTCGAGGTCGGCTTTACTCTCGGCGTTGTCGAGAGAGAACAGGGGCCGCAGGTGCTCCACCGGGGCAAAGAGATCTCCGATCGGAGTGCCCACCCGTTGCGTGGGCGAATCGCTGGTGACCAGGTCGGGATGGGCAGCCTCGAGTTCGCGGAGTTCGGCGACGAGGGCATCGAACTGAGCGTCGCTGACCGTCGGGTCGTCGAGGATGTAGTAGCGGTGGGCGTGTTCGCGGATCGCCTGGCGGAGCTCTTCGACCCGATCCTCTGGCTTGGTCATCAGCGGGGACGTTAACCGACGGCTGTTACGAAACCGTTGAGGCGATCAAGGCGCCGCCCAGCACCATGTTGCCCTCGTAGAAGGCCACCGTCTGGCCGGGTGCAATGGCGCTCTGCCGCTCTTCGAAGTCCAATCGGTTGCCATCCAAGATGGCGCCGACAGGTTCACCGTGCGCCCGGTATTGAGCCATTACCAGGCCGGAATGGGCAACGCCTGAGGTCCAGGTGACCTGCTCGAGTTCGACTCCGCCAACGCCGAGGTCTTCGCGACGACCGAGGACAACGGTGGAGGTCGCCCGCTCAATCCGGACGACGAATCGCGGCTCTCCCACCGCGACACCAAGACCGCGACGCTGGCCGATGGTGAATCCGGCGATTCCCTCATGCTCACCAATTGTGTTTCCATCGATGTCCACCACCTCTCCGGGATTGAAGACCCCGGGCGCGTGATCGGTTAGAAATCCCCGGTAGTCGCGTTGGCCGACGAAGCAAATATCCATCGACTCCGGCTTACGCGCGGTTCGGAGCCCCATCCCGGCGGCAACATTGCGCACTTGAGGCTTGGTCAGCTCCCCGACCGGGAACCGCGTTCGAGAGAGCTCGCGCTGGGTCAACATCGAAAGCACGTAGGACTGGTCCTTGGCAGCGTCTTCGCCGCGGTGCAGGGTCCAGGTATCTCCGCCCTCTCTGGTGCGAGCGTGGTGGCCGGTGACGAGGACGTCGCTGTCGAAGTCATCGAGACGACTGAGAAGTCGGTCGAACTTGACGGTCCGATTGCACTCGATACACGGATTGGGGGTTCTCCCCGAGGCGTAGTCAGCCACAAACCTATCGACAACACCGCCTTTGAACTCATCGGAGTAGTCGAGCACGTAGTACGGAATATCGAGCTGGGCCGCGACCCTGCGGGCGTCCTCGGCGTCGGAGACCGTGCAGCAACCTGCGGTTGGAGCTTCGCCGTTGGGCCCTGACCACAGCTTGAGTGTCACCCCTACGACCTCGTGGCCTGCATCCTTCATCAGAGCCGCAGCGACTGAAGAATCGACTCCGCCTGACATCGCGACCAGCGCCTTCATCGCAGCTCTCCAACCAGGTCGACCACAGCCTGCGCCGCCCGGTCTGCCTCGGCACTGGTCGATGTCCAGCCGAAGCTGAAGCGAACCGACTCCCGGGCTTCGGCTGCCGACAGGCCCATCGCTTCGAGCACGTGGGACACTTCGGCGGCACCCGACTGGCAAGCCGAGCCGGCGGAAGCGGCGATACCCTCTCTATCGAGGCGCATCAGAAGGGCCTCGTTGCGGACCCCGGGGAAGCGGATGTTGAGATGATGCGGCGACCGGTCCGAGTCCGGGGTGTTGACGAATGCGTCCGGGAACGCGCCGGTCAGGTGTTCTCCAAAGCCGTCCCTGATCGAGCCGATCTCGCCGACAAAACGGTCCCGGTCGGCGGCGGCGAGCTCCATTGCTGTCGCCAGGCCAACCACGCCGGCGACATCATGAGTGCCGGACCGCCGCCCGAGCTCCTGGCCACCACCGTGGATCAGCGGTTCCAGCGCAGTTCCTTCGCGCACATAGAGCAGGCCGGCACCCTTGGGCCCGCCGAACTTGTGGGCGGTGAGGGTCAGCATGTCGACACCAAGCTGGCCGACGTCGAACTTCATGGAACCGAATGCCTGGACAGCGTCGGTATGGACCAGCACGTCGGGATCTCTCCCCTTGACCGCAACGCTCACGGCAGCGACGTCGTTGACCGCTCCGGTCTCATTGTTGACCAGCATCAGCGAAACTACGGACGTCGACGGTGTGAGCGACGCCACGAACGCCGCGGCGTCCACCCGTCCTTCGCGGTCGACCCCGGCAATCTTCACGTTGCTGCCACGGCGACGGAGGAAATCTGCTGTCTCGAGCACGGCTTCATGCTCGGTAGCGCCGACAACGACCCCGGAGCGGTCTGAGCTACTGAATACGGCGCCGGTCAGCGCGAGATTGTCGCTCTCTGTTCCGCCGGAGGTGAAGACGACTTCCATAGGGCCGCAGCCGAGGATTTCGGCGATCCGTTCCCGCGCCTCCTCGAGCGCGTTCTTGGCGCGACGGGACACGCCATGGATTCCTGACGAGTTGCCGAAGGAATCGGTGGCGTGCGGCGCCATTGCCTCCCATACCCCGGGACGCATCGGCGTTGTGGCAGCGTGGTCCAGATAGATCAAGATACCTATTCTCGCAGCTATCGAGTCTTCAGCCAGACGGGCACCGACCCTCCGGGTCAAACCGCGAACGTGTAGATGAGTGCGAATACCAGGCTGTAGACCACATAAGCTCCCACCACCACCGCAGGGGTCATCTCTCCCCAGCCCACGCCGAACATGCCCGGGTCGTTGAACACTACGTCACCGCGATCGACCGAAACGGGGGCACCGCGTTCACCTGCCGGGCGGTCGACGACACGGGGGTGGAGCTCCTTCAGCCAGCCGAGACCAACTCCAATCAAGGAGCCGTGGACCATCCCGAGGAGTACAGCAACGATGAGACCCGCCCCGGTGACAGAGAAGACCAGAGCGTAGATCGCTCCGTTGACCACCGTACCGATTACGACGTAATGCAGAACAGAGCCGACTGCCATCGCGAGATCATGGTCACCTGAGATGAATGATCCGACCAACAGTGGTATCGAAGGCATCGAGGTTGCACCGCGAAGCGACGCCATCTCGGTGGCAAGGGTCATGATCACGGTGGCGAGGAAGCCGGCAATCAGCGAGGAGAGCAGACTGAAGTCCAATTGTCTCCTGTCGGAGTCTGACCATCTGTACCCCGGCCTCAAGGGGCGCAAACCGCCGGTGGCGCACTATGCCGCAGGTGGCACAATCAGCATATGGGAATCAGAGTCGTGAAATCGATCAGTGCCACCCCGAAAGAGGTCTGGACCGAGTTGGCCAACCTCGCGACCCATGCCTCATGGATGAAAGACGCAGTCGAGGTCGAATTCCTCGGGGAGAAGCAATCCGGAATCGGAACGAGGATGCGGGTGCCGACCCGCGTCGGCCCATTCCGAACGGTCGACATCATCGAGGTGACAGGATGGGTCGAAGGCGAGTTGATCAGTGTCGACCACAAGGGACTGGTAAGCGGCAGCGGACGATTCAGCCTCGATGGTGACGACCCCACTCTGGTCATCTGGGAGGAGACCCTGAAATTCCCATGGTGGCTCGGCGGGCCCGTCGCGGCGATATTCGCCCGCCCGATCCTCCGTGCCATCTGGCGAGGGAACCTCAACCGGTTCGCAGAGCGTTTCTAAACCGACGCCATTCGTAGAGTTCGCAGGCAAGCCCGAGAATCAGTCATCCGGAGGGCACCGGCTCCGAAGCGGGCGCTCCGGGAGAATGTCACGGGGCCAATCTCAGTCAACTTCCTGCTCTTGCAACGGCAGTTGCAGGACGACACTGGCACCACCCGAATGGGATGAGCCGATCCGCATGGTCCCGAACGCGTCGCGGGTGAGTCGGCGGACGATGTCGAGACCGAGCCCGCTCGATCCCGCACCGCTCGATCCCCTTTCCATAGGGTCGAATCCGTCGGGAAAGCCACTGCCACTGTCAGCCACTTCCACCTCCACCCTCCCCTCCAGAACCCTGACAATGACTCCGAATTCGACCCCCGGGTCGGTGTGTGAGAACACGTTGCCGATGAGCGCGTCGAACGCAGCTGCCACCTCGCTCTCCGGCACTGCCACAGGTGCCGGCTCATCGGCGATGTCGACATGGAGAGCTCTGGCCTGCTCGTTTGCAAGCACCCGCCAGAAACCCATCCTCTTCCTGGCGACCAGTACCACATCACAATTCGAGCTGTGAGCCTCGGGGGTCATCCGCGCTTCGCTGATCAGCTGGTCGACTGCTATCCGGAGGCGATCGACGCTCTCCATGAGCGAATCCCGCTCGCCCGAAGGTGACATCTGCTCCACCCGGAGCCGCAACGCCGCCAGCGGGGTGCGCAACCGGTGGGAGAGATCGGCGACCCCTTCTCGTTCCTCCGCGAGCAGCCCTCGGATTCTCCCGGCTAGTTGATTGAAAGCCACCGCTATCGCCACCAGCTCCTCGGGGCCTTCCTCAGCGACCCTGGTTTCCAGCTCCCCCCGTCCCAGCCGCTCGGCCGCACCGGCGATTCGTTGCGAAGGCCCGACAACGCCGCGTCCCAGCCGGTCCGAGACAAACAGCGCCGCACCAACCAGTCCGACGCCGAGCAGGATGAGCAATGCCCATGCCCTCGCCACCCCCCGGTTCAGCGAAGCTGAGGGCACGGATGAGTAGACGACTGTGGTCCCCCCACCGGTCACGACCGGGATCCCGATACCAAAGCCACCATCATCACGATAGGCCGACAGGACGCTCCGGGCGGCTCGCACTTCATCGATGAGTGCATCGTCGGGTTCGCCAGGCCCCAGACTCTGCCCATCAGGGAGAATTATTAGGCTTCCTTCCGGAACCGGCCCGATGAGCCCACTGAATTCACCAGGCCTGAGGTCGCCCCCCGCCCCGATAGCAGCCGGGACGATGACAGCGGCGAGGGTGCGCGCCGACCGTTCCGCCTCGAGCCGCCCGCGCTGGTCAGCCTGCTCTCTCACCAGAAAGCCAAGGGGCACGACAAACGCGATAACTACGAGCAGTGTGACCCCGGCGGTCAGGTAGTTGATTCGGGCCCTCATGGGGCCGTCAGTTTGATTCCGACTCCATGCACGGTATGGAGATAGCGGGGCTCCGAGGCGGACTCGCCGAGCTTCTTGCGCAGCCAGGACAGGTGGACATCGACGGTCCGCTCTGAGCCACCATATGGCTCCCGCCACACTTCGGCGAGCATCTCCCGTTTGGTGACGACACTGCCGGAGCGCTCGACGAGCAGGAGCAGCAAATCGAACTCCTTGGGTGAGAGATCGAGCGGGCTCCCGCCAAGGGTTGCCTCACGGGCCGACCTGACGATGGTGAGCTCTCCTACGGTGAGGGTCGCCGGCTCGTCTTCCGGCCCACGTCGCAGGACGGCTCTCACCCTGGCCTCCAGGTTCTCGGCGGAGTACGGCTTCACGATGTAGTCGTCTGCCCCGGCATCGAGCAGACGGACGACCGATGCGTCGTCGTCACGGGCCGTAGCCACGATCACCGGCACCTGACTGACCGCGCGCAGCATCCGCAACAACTCGCCCCCTTCGAGGTCAGGGAGCCCGAGGTCGAGGATCACAACGTCCGGCGAAGTGGAGACAACCTGCTGCAAGCCTTCGAGCGCCGAAGCAGACGTCTCGATGTCGTGCCCCGCGCGGGCCAGGGCAGCTGCCACGAGCCTGCGGATATCGGAGTCGTCCTCGATCAGGTGGATTCGTGCCATTTCCAGGAAGCCTATTGGGAATATCCATCGCGACAACGGTCTTAGGAAAACCTTGAGGTTTCGCTGACACACAGATCACAGGGATTTGGCATGATGGGCAGATGATCTCCGCGCGACATGCCCTCGGATGGGTCCTGGCGACGACCCTGGTCACCCTGGCAGCGTGGTGGGTAGTCGCGGCAGCATCCGGTGAGGTCAACGAAACAGCCGGAGCACCCGTGGTGGTGCCCACATCCAGCTCGTCAATTGACACCGGGTCCTCCTCTCCCCCCGGCACCCCGACCACTACAGCACCCGGTTCGACGATCACTTCCCAAGTAGCCACTCCTACGACCGGCGGGAGCACACCCACGACCACGACACCAATGCCGTCAGGAGTGGAGACCATCAGTTCGCCCGGGGGAACGGTGACAGTGTCGTACAGCAACGGCCAGGTTCACCTGCAGGGGGCGTCGCCTGCGTTCGGCTACTCGATGGAAGTCGAGAAGACAGGACCTAGCGAAGTCAGAGTGGACTTCGAGTCAGGAGGTTCCGATGTCTCAGTCCGGGTCAAATGGGAGGGTGCCAGGCTCGACATCGAGGTGAAGGGCTGACTCCGGGGGTGGTCTGTCCAGCAACGATGGCGATGTTCAGGGCGAGTCAGGGGCGTCGTCCAGCAAGGACGCAGGACGAAGGCGCACCGGGCCGTTCGTCGAGGACGAGGACGCAGATGGCGGCGTCACCTGGCCGTCCTGAACGCGGCAAACGTTGGTGGTCGGGGCACTAGCCGCCGGTGAACTCTGGTTTTCTCTTGTCGACGAAAGCAGCCACACCCTCGCGGGCGTCATCGGTGGTGAAGAGCCTCTGGAAAGCCGCGGTCTCCCTGGCCATGTCCGCCTCGAAGTTGTTGTTGACACCGGTCTCGTTGAGGACACGCTTCGCCTCGGCGAGTCCCAGGGTTGCCATCGTCGCCAGTTCAGCTGCATCCTTCATCGCCAGCGGGAGGATGTCATCGACCGATGCCACCTGGTCGGCAAGGCCGATCTCCAAAGCCGCCCCCGCGGACACCTGCTTGCCGCTGAAGACCAACTTCTTCGCCCGTTGATACCCGATCAGCCGCGCCAGCCTCTGGGTCCCGCCAGCACCGGGGATCAGTCCGAGCAGGATCTCCGGTTGCCCGACCACAGCGTCGTCGGCCAGGTACCTGAAGTCGGCACCCATCGCCAGCTCCAGCCCGCCGCCGAGTGCAAAGCCGTGGACGACAGCAATCGTGGGCTTCTCCAGCTTCTCGAGGACGTCGATCGCCTGAACGAGTGAGCTTGCGATGGCATCGTTCTCGGATCCTGATTCCATCTGCTCTTTGAAGCCTTTGATATCGGCCCCGGCGGCGAAGTTGGGTTGTCCGGTGACCACCACCGCCCTTATCGACGGGTCCTCACACTCGCGGAAGGCCTCGAGCAGGTCGTTTGCAAGCTCCAGATTCAGAGCATTGACAGGTGGACGGTTGAGCCGCGCCACTGCGACGGCTCCTTCCCGGGTGAGTTCAACTAATGACATGGCAGCAGGCTAGTGCTGTAAGAAAACCTTCCACGAGGCCCTGCGTGGTGTGTCAGTCGTCGGACAGGTGCCGGGCCAGGTCGATCAGGACCTCCTGGAATTCCTCACCGTGTCCTGAAGCGACCGCATGAGCCACTTCATGGGCGACGACCCATGCGTTGGCGGGCCGGTCGATCAGAATCGAACGCGTCGACGGGTCGTACACGCCCCCGAGGCGGCCACCAAGGTCGTCGACGACTGCAAGGTCGACTCGATCGATGCCGAGGTAGTCGGTCAACTCGTTTGCCAGGGCTACTGCCGCCGCCTCGTCGAGGAGGGTGTTGGCGAGACGGCTCAATTCCAGATCGAGTCCGGCCTCAGCAACGGCCTCCCGAACGATGCAATAGTCATCGCCACAGATCGCGAGACCACTGTCTGAGACCGCGGGAGTAGTCCCGTCGAACAGGCTCTGGAGGGGAAGGATGGCAAGGCTCAACGCGACCAGAATTGCCAGGGCCACCACCGCCGGCCGACGCCAACGCGGGGGCGGGGATGCTTCGAGTTCCTCCTCGTCAGCTACCCACCCGTCATCATCCCGCTCATCGAAGAACGAGCTTTCAGGGTCGGTTGGTAGCGAGTTCATAGGCGAGTCGATGATGGTAAGGCAAGAAGGATCCAACCTCACCGGACCGTTTGTCAGTGGGGTGCGGGCTCTGTTGCCGGGAGGTCACGCATCTCGGGGCGCTCGGCAGCGGGAAGCGGGCGGATTCTCATCCGGGCGTCGACGACTGTCACCCCGCCACCCGGCTCGTGGACTTTCACCGGGTTGAGGTCCATCTCCATCAGCTCCGGGACAGCGGAGATCAGCGCAGACACGCGCAGGATTGCATCTTCCAGAGCGGCGATGTCCCCCTCGGGCTGGTTCCGGTAGCCCTCGAGAAGCCGGAAGCCCTTGGTGTCGCGCATCATCTCCCGGGCGTCGACGTCAGTCAATGGATGGATCCGGAAGGCGACGTCCTTGAGCAGCTCCACGTAGATCCCACCCAGGCCGAACACCACCAGTGGCCCGAAGTTGGGATCCTGCGTCATGCCAACGAGAACCTCATGGCCACCGGGAACGAACTCCTGGATCAGAACGCCTTCAGCGTCGTCAACAACTCCAGTGACCGACTCAAAGCCCGAGCGCACCTCATCCTCTCCCTCGACCCCGAGGATCACCCCTCCGACGTCGGACTTGTGCAAAGCCGACGCCGAGATCACCTTGAGGACGACCGGCCCGCCGATATCAGCTGCGCGTTCCACCGCTTCGTCAGCAGTGCTTGCCGTTGCCGACTTGGGAATTCGCAGCCCGGCGCCTTGCAGTACGAGATCGACGTCAGCCGGCTCTAGCCAGACGCCTTCTTCGGGAGCACCGTCCGCCGCACTCGCGATGACGTTCCTGATGGCGGTGACTGAGTCGTGCTCGAGACGCGATTCGACTCCCGTTTCCCTGGCCCGCCAGGTGCCGTGGCCCACAGCGCGGGTCAGGGCGAGGGCGGCGGCCTCGGGGAATACATAGGTGGGGATTCCACGATGGCCATCATCACCGCCGAGGGGGCGGGCAACCTCACCCGCCTGCATGAATACCGAGAGGAGGGCAACGTCGCCGTCGTAGCTGTCCTGACACGATCGGATGGCCATGGCCACGTCATGGGCTCCGTCGGGTGAAGTGGGAACGTAGATGACGATCACGGCATCGACCTCCCCCGACTCCAGCAACAGCCGGGTTACAGCTTCGAACTGGGCCGGCCCTCCCGACGCGATCAGATCTACCGGGTTCCTGGTTGAGGCTTCATCAGGCAGATGCGACTGCATCGCTGAGCGGAGGCCGGCAGAGAGCTCCGGCAGCTCGAGGCCGTTCGCCTCCAGGGCATCTGCGGCAAGAATCCCCGGGCCGCCCGCATTGGTGACGATCCCCACCCGGGGGCCAGCCGGTACCGGCTGGTTGGCTAGAAGGTTCGCCGCACCGAACAGCTCCTCGATCGTGTCGACGCGAATCACACCTGCCTGGCGGAACAATGCATCCACAGCAACGTCGGACGAGGCGAGGGCACCGGTGTGCGACGACGCCGCCCGGCTGCCTGCAGCCGACCTACCCGACTTGACTGCGATTATCGGCTTGCGCCGACCGATTCGGCGGGCCAGGCGGGAGAATCTGGTCGGGTTTCCGAACGACTCGAGATAGAGGGTGATCACATCGGTTTCGGGATCGTCCTCCCATGCGAGGAGTAGATCGTTGGCGCTGACGTCAGCCTTGTTCCCGACGGAGACGAACTGGGAGATCCCGATGTTGTTTTTTGTTGCATAGTCGAGGATCGAGATTCCGAGAGCTCCGGACTGACTCGACATCGCGACATTTCCCGCTGGCGGATATACCGGAGCGAAGGTCCCGTTGAGGCGGACCGCGCTCGCGGTGTTGAGCAAGCCCATGCAGTTCGGCCCGACCATTCGCATTCCAGATTCACGAGCGATCTTCAGTAGTTCGGCCTCGTCCTTTGCGCCCTCGGGCCCGACCTCGGAGAAGCCAGCAGAGATGACTACCACACCACGAACGCCCTTCTCCACACACTCCTTCACCACTCCGATGACCATTGGCTGGGGAACCACTACAAACGCCAGATCGACGTCATCGGGCACATCCATCACCGATGAATAGGCCCTGACCGAGTGGACCACCCTCGACTTCGGATTCACCGGATACAACGGGCCGGTGAAGCCTTCCGAAAGGATGTTGCGAAACAGCCTTCCCCCGATGGAAGCCGCGTTGTTCGAAGCGCCGATAACCGCAACGGAGCGCGGGAAGAACATCGGCAGCAGCGATGCGGCGACCGCCCGCTTCTCATACTCCCCGGCCACGGTCAGCGACTCTTCGCTTTCAGCGGTCGGGAAGTCGACAGTGAATACCCCTTCGTCGATCGTGCGGGTGAGTTCATATCCGCTGTTGCGGAAGAGCCGCATCATCTGCCTGTTCTCCGGGAGGACGTAGGCACGGAAAGCGTCGATACCGGTGCCCCGGGCGTGATTGGTCAGCAGTTGGAGGAGTTTGGTGCCCAACCCCCTCCCCTGGTGCTCGTCGGCAACCGCGAAGGCCACTTCTGCTTCGTTGTGCCCCCCGCTCTCCTTGTCATAACTGGCGATACCGATCATCTCTGCGTCGTGCAATGCAATGAGCGCCATGCGGTCGCGATAGTCGACGGTGGTGAAGTATTCGACCTCTTCAGGATTCAGCGATTCCTTCAACCTGAAAAATCGAAAATATCTCGACTCCGGGCCCAGCTTCTCGAAGAAACGGATGATCAGATCGGAGTCGCTTGGCTTGATCGGCCTGATTCGGACGACGTCGCCATCGCGGAGGACCGCATCCAATTCGTATTCCACCGGATAATCGCCCAATTGTCACCTTTCGTCTGGTCCCAGCCGACAGGATACGGATCAACTGCCTCGGTTACCCGTTTGTACCCCCACTATGGCGCTACAATCGAACCTAACGGGATAGGTCCAGGGTGGAACCTCTGTGTGGGACCTCTCACCGGTCATCGTGGGGCCCGGGTTCGGTTCCTCTCCCCTCCCCCACCCACCGGCCCGGGTCCCACGACCTTTCCGTCGCTTGCACCACGCCCAACGCGATCCATGAGAAGCGCGGGATACCGAAAACTCCCGAACGTACAGGCGAGCGATTCGTAAAGCGGTGCCCGGGGTGGGAATCGAACCCACACGGGCCGAATCGGCCCAAGGGGGTTTAAGCCCCTCGCGTCTACCGTTCCGCCACCCGGGCAAGGTCAGAAGATCGGGCTAATCAGCCAGAAGTTCGGCGGCCACGCCATCGAGAGTATCGCGCTCTGACACCGTTATCTCGTCCATATCGAGATGGCGGAGTACCTCCTGAGCGATCACCGCCCCGGAAAGGATCACCGGTGCCCGCTCGGGGTCCAGGGCCGGAATCGAGGCAGTCTCTTCCGCAGACATCCGGGCGAGCATCTGCACAAGGCGATCTAGGTCCGGGGCACCCATCTTGAAACCGTGGACGAGATCGCTCTCGTACCGGGACAGCTCGAGTGCGATTGCGGCAAGTGATGTCCAGGTTCCGGCGATGCCGATCGAACCCTCTGAGCTCCGGGGCACATCAGAGAAGAGCGCGCTCACGTGAGCTGCGGCCATCTCGAGCTGGTCTCGAGAGGCGGGCCGATCGGTGAGAATCCGCTCGGTCAGGCGCACCGAGCCAATATCAACCGACGCAGAAGAATCGATGGACACGAATTCGGAAGAGCCGCCGCCAATATCGGAGACCACGACCTTGGAACGGTCGGCGAGGCCGCTGGTGGCACCCTCGAAAGCGTAATGAGCTTCTTCTTCCCCGCTGATGAGTGTGGGCATCACACCAAGCGCCACCCGCGCTCTTTCGAAGAACTCATCGCGGTTTTCGGCGTCACGCGACGCCGATGTGGCGATTGCCTTCCTCCGATTCACGCCATGTTCTTCCATGAGCGAGCCGAACCGGGAGAAGACTTCGAGGGTGGCGACGATCGACGCCTCCGCCAGCCGGCCTGTCCTGTCAACACCCCGGCCCAGGCCGGTTACCTCGACCCAACGTCCTGTCTCGGCGTCACGGGAAGTTATCAGCAGCCGCATCGAGTTCGTCCCGATGTCGACAACTCCGACGTTCAAGGGAGGTTCGACCACTCGGGGTTCCAGCCGCCATCGACCACGCAGCGAACCTGGCAGTCGAGTGGCTCGATCCAGGAGCCGACCGCTGCCCCCACCGGGTTCTCCCCGCCGGCTGCGGTGTGGGCGTAATGGGCGTGGAGGCACTTCACCCCTGCCCGCGAGCCGCCGACTCCCCCCGTTGGACGGGGCAGATCGTCAACGGGCAGCGAAGCATCGCGCAATGCTCCGTAGCTGGTGTGAGCTGCGTCTAGTGCTGCTCCGAATGAGGGATCGCTCGAGGCTTTCGCCTCCATCCGCCTCACTCCGCCCGCTCCTTCCAGGCGGCCTATCCGGGTTGCGGCGAGCGGACAGGTCAGCCAGTAAAGGGTGGGAAACGGGGTCCCATCGTCGAGCCGGGGTGGCACCTGGATCACTACGGGCAGCCCGAGATGGCAACGGACAACCACCTCGGATTGGGCCCTTGGTGACCGCCCGAGCTGGACCTCGACTACTTCCCGGTCGTCAACTTTGTCCACCGGTCAGGACCCTAGGTCACCACCGGAGACGAAGTCCCAGATCTTCTCGACCCACGTCCTCTCCGGTGCCACTGGCTCAGGGTCTTCCCTGGTCACCGCCTGTCCTGCCCCTGGAGGATCGAGGACAACATATGCAATCTCCCCTGGCCTGGCGTATCCGAGCTTCTCTCGAGCCAGCCTCTCGATCTCCTCGGGCGTTTCCAGGGCGGCCACGTCGGCCTGAAGCAGCGTGTTCTCCGACTCGAGGGCCGCGAGCTCGGCGCGCGCCGACTCGACTTGCCGGTTGGAGTCGATTATCTGTCGATACGGGATCAGCTGGGTGAGAAATGCCGCGCCGATTACCAGGAACAGTGCCGCAATAAGAAGGACGGTAGGTCGTCGAGTGAGCGTCACTTCGACCGCCGGAACGTTTCCCAGCCTGCGAAACGAGCCTCGTCCCCGAGCGCCTCTTCTATCCGCAATAGCTGGTTGTACTTGGCGGTGCGCTCGCCCCGGGCGGGGGCACCGCTCTTGATTTGACCTGCGTTGGTCGCCACCGCAAGGTGGGAGATGAACGTGTCTTCAGTCTCACCCGACCGATGGCTGACCATCATCCCGAATCCGGCGCGCTCCGCCCTCGCCATGGTGTGCAAGGTTTCGGAGACGGTTCCAATCTGATTCACTTTGATGAGAATCGCATTGGCGGCGTCTTCTGAGATGCCCCGCCTGAGAATCTCCTCGTTCGTCACGAAAAGGTCGTCACCCACCAGTTGAACGCGACGTCCGATCTTCGCGGTCAGCTCCTTCCATCCGTTCCAGTCGTCCTCGGCCATTCCGTCTTCGATGGAGACCAGTGGATACCGGTCGGCCAGGTCTGCCAGATAATCGACCATCTCGCCAGAGGCCAGCTCTCGACGCTCCAGTTCGTAGCGCCCCTCACGATGGATTTCCGAGGCGGCGACATCGAGGGCGAGAGCTATCTCGTCACCCAGTTCGTACCCGGCGACATCGATGGCCTCGACGAGGAGCTCCAGAGCGGATTCATTGGTGGCGAGATCAGGGGCGAACCCACCCTCGTCACCGACGTTGGTGCCCAACCCGCGTCCGGCGATGACACGTTTCAGCGAGTGGTAGACCTCCATACCGGCCCTGAGCGCCTCGCTGTAGGAGGGGAGGCCGGCGGGAACGATCATGAACTCCTGGATGTCGACACTGTTGGCGGCATGGGCGCCACCATTCAGCACGTTCAAACACGGGACCGGGAGGACTCTCGCCGATGGGCCGCCGAGATACCGAAACAACGGCAGCCCGACGGTGGCGGCAGCAGCACGGGCCGTCGCCATGGAGACTGCGAGGATTGCGTTTGCTCCCAGACTCGACTTGTCGGGCGTGGCGTCGAGATCGAGCATCACCTGGTCGATTTGCTCCTGACGGGTGGAGTCCCGGCCCACCACCGCCGACGAAATCTGGTCGTTGACATGGCTGACCGCCCGCGAGACCCCTTTCCCGATGTACCGGTCCCCGCCGTCGCGCAACTCAACTGCTTCGTTGGCGCCGGTGGAGGCGCCTGAGGGCACAATTGCCCGCCCGAAACCATCTGAGGTATACACCTCTGCTTCGACGGTCGGATTACCCCGCGAATCAAATACTTGGCGGGCGTGCACCCGCTGGATGGTTGTGCTGCTCATGGTCCCGGATAGGTAAGTGCCCCGATCAAACTACCAGCGTGGTGGGCTATCCCTTGGTTCTCCGCAGGATTGCTCGACGCCGTTCCGCGCCGGCCCGGAGCTTCACAGTTTGTTTACAAATTCAGCGGTGGGGTAAGTGAAGCATCTACATCGAAAGGAAATTGGTTATGGATGCCTTGGAGCGCGCATGGGAGAACACCCTGGAGGTGTTGCCCAAAGTCGCATTGTTCCTTCTAATTCTGATCGTGGGCTGGATCATCGCTAAGGCGGTGGCGAGGGTCCTCGAAACACTTCTCGAGAAGGTCGGATTCGATGGATGGGTTGAACGTGGCGGGATAAAGCGAGCACTGGCGAAAAGCGAGTACGACGCTAGCGATCTCCTTGCCAAGATCGTTTTCTACGGACTGTTTCTGATCGTTCTCCAACTCGCCTTTGGTGTCTTCGGAGACAACCCCGTCAGCGACCTGATCGACGGTCTGGTTGCGTACCTTCCCAATGTATTCGTCGCGATTCTTATCATTGTGATCGCCGCCTACATCGCAGCTGCGGTCCGGGACATCACGAGGTCCTCACTCGGTGCTCTGAGCTACGGGGAAACATTGGCGACCCTCGCCTACGTGGCGATTCTCGTTGTCGGGATCTTCGCCGCACTCGACCAACTCGAGATTGCGCCGGCCATCGTCAACGGGTTGTTCTATGCAATCCTTGCGATCGTCGCCGGTTCGCTGATCATCGCCATCGGAGGCGGCGGAATCCAGCCGATGCGCTCCCGATGGGAGGCGTGGTTGAGCAAAGCCGAAGAAGAGGCGCCGCGAATCGCGGCTGCCAGGGACTCGGCTCCGGAAGGCGTTCGCACCGGTGCGGCCCAGGCCAGACATGCACCAGGGAATGCCCCGTCGGATTCGCCGGGTTCATCCGATCCTTCCGACGACCCGGTCTGAGTCCTCAGAGTCCTCAGAGTCCTCAGACCCCTCAAACACCAGAAGGGCCACCAGTCTTCACTGGTGGCCCTTCTCGCGTCCGGTGGTTGGGTCAGGCCGACGACTCTCCGGTGCTCATCTCGCATCCGGCGTGGCCGCAGAAGCAACCTGTTGAACCTTCGGGGGCAACTCCGGTACGGCATGATGGAGAGCAGTATTCGTTCCCGTAGGCCGCCGAGTCACACGTACAGCTGTCATGGGCACATTCCATTGGAGTCTCCTCGATAGTGAGGCTGAGTGGTACCCGGTCCAGACCCTGCCCGAAACCCATCGCCTCGAACCCGGGACACTGCTTGAACGAAAATTCAGTCTCTTCCGTCGCTTGAAGTGTCGGTGAAGTCCGACTCGAATCTGTCGATGGCCCGCCGGAGCGCGATCTCAGGGTCGATGCCTTCCCTGCGGGCGTAGTCGACAATGGCGAAGAGAGCCTGTCCGACGATGTCTTCGCGATCCGCCTCCCTTGCCTTCTCCAGAGTGGATAGCTCATTTGCGACCTGATCGAGCCCCCGTGCCAACACCTCCCCTCCCGCCTTGGACACTCTGTTCTGTACCTTTGCCGCTCGATGCAAGGCAGGCATGCCGGGGGGAACTCCGTCGAGAGCCGACTTCGTCCCGCCTCCCTTCTCCTCCCGTTTGATCCGATCCCAGTTCGATTTGACCTCGGATGCATCAGCGACCTCGACGTCGCCGAATACATGAGGATGCCTCCTCACCAGCTTCTGGCGGAGCACTTCGGCGACGTCATCGATGTCGAAGGCTCCAGACTCGGCTCCGATCGCTGCCTGGAACAGAACCTGAAGCAGCACGTCGCCGACCTCCTCCTCGACCCTTGCGAGACCCACCATGTCGCCATCTTCGAACCCCGCCACCGCTTCGATCAATTCATAAGCCTCCTCAACCAGATGTTTGGTGAGGCTGGCGTGGGTCTGTTCCCGATCCCAGGGGCATTCCCTGCGCAGTTGTTCCATGACCCGGATGGCGCCGGCGATTCCGCCGGGAGCGGTGTCGATCCACAGCGAGGTCCGAAACCCCGCCAGCGCCGGGTCGACTTCCTCGATGGGCCCCGTCCAGGTAACAGCGTCAGCTGCTCCCAGACCCGCGAAAAGCTGGACCTCGCTGTTCTCGGGAAGCACCCGGCCGAGATTGGCGACAACGTCGGCAAGCACTTCAGGGCGGTCGAGGTGGCCTACGATCGTCGGCTTGTCAACGATCAACGGGAACTGCAGCTCGTGGCCGTTGAGGATCTGCAGTCCCCGGTCGAAGGGGTCGTAGCCGACTTCGGCGAGAATCGCGTCGATGAAGGTCTCGACATTCAGGACCTCCACGTCCTCGCCCCTGTCGATGATCTGGCGTACTGCGAATTCACCAACTGCCGGCCCACCCGGTACCGCGTAGACGACCGGACCGTCGCTCGCTGCAGCCAGAACCCTGTCTGCGATAGCCGAATACACCGACTCGAACGTCGTGTTCTTCTCGTAGAGGTCATCGCAGAAGATCACCTCCCGCTCGTCCGCCAGCTGGGCGGCAGCCGGATGCTTGACCGTGCGGACGATCACTGTCCGTTTCGGGTCGAGCAGGATGTCGAGCACCGGCCCCGGGATCCGGGCGAGGTCGCCTGGTCCGAGACCGGTGATCAGGATCATGGGATCACTTTCGACTGGTGTCGTCCTGGCTTCCCCCTAGCCGCTGGTGGTGGTGGTTTCATCCGGCGGGGGGGTTGTGGTCGATGTCGTGCCATCCCCATCCGAAGGCGGGACGACACCTGCCGGGTTGGTCTGCCAGCTCCCGTACTTCTCGTTGACTGTCACATCAGCGGAGTCGAGGTGGTCGCCAATCCAGTTGCTCAGCACCGAGGGAAGGTTGGCGTTCCTCGTCCCCTCGATGATCTCCTCGTCGGTGGGGAGCTCTTCGTCGGTGGGGAAAGACCTCTCGGTGACCAGGACCGTATGAAAACCGAACTGGGACTCGACCGGGCCGTACGGGACATCGATTTCGGCATCGAGGGTGGCGTCCATGAACTCGGGCACGTAGCGGGAGGGGGCGGAGCATCCCAGGTCGCCACCTTCGGCGCCGGAGCCCTGGTCCGTGGAAAGCTCTATTGCAAGGTCGGCAAATGATTCGCCTGCATCGAGGCGGTCGAAGACGTCATTCGATTCGGCTTCGGTCTCGACCAGGATGTGAGATACGCAGACTTCTGTGAGGTTGTCGTATGCAGCCTCTCGCTGCGCTTCGATGTCTTCGGCTGACGGCGGCTCGATGCCGTCGATAAGGGCCTCGCCCAGGGCTGCTTCGACCAACTGAAGGTGAGCGACTTTGTCGACGAAGTCCTGGGAAACGTCGTTCGCCTCGAGGAACTCTTCAAAGGTGATCCCCGGTTCGGCGTTGGTCTCGTAGATCTGCTGGCCGGCCTCGTCGATCTCATCCTCTGTGAAGGAAATCTCGAAATCATCCTCGGCGGCAGCCACCACGATGTCCCACTGGATCAAGAATCCGAGGTACTGGGCGAACTCGTCCTTCGACAGAGTCGCGGAGTCGTCGAACCTGAGGGCGTTGACGTCACCGACTGTGAAGTCGGTGCCGTTGACCGTAGCCGCAACCTCGCCGGCGCCGGAGCCGCAAGCACTGAGGAAGAGCGCGAGTGCCACAAATAGCAGAGTGATTTTCTTCAAGAGAGATCCTTGGATGAGGGGGACAAACGGATATTAGGTGCTCGTCGCTCCAACGTGGATTTACAGGGAACTAGTCCCACATATTTCTGACGAAGTCGATCAAGCCGGAAAGTATCGGCTTCGGCTCGGGGATGAACATCACTCCCTCCGCCGCCCGGAGGACCGCACCGGGCCTGAGTCGTTGCAGCCTGATCTCCTGTGACGGTTTGAGATCGACTGGCCCGAGCCTGACCTCATTGCGCAGTCTTACGATCTCCTCCAACCCCACCCTGATCGCCTCTACCCGCAACCGTGCCAGTTCGACGAGGGTTTCGGCTGATTTCGGTAGCGGACCGTATCGGTCGACCCATTCGGCCACCACATCATCGACACCCTCATGAGTTGTCGCTGCGGCAAGGCGCCGGTAGGCCTCGAGGCGCAGCTCCTGGTCCTCGATGTAGCCCTCCGGCAGGTGAGCATCGACCGGCAAGTCGATACGAACCTCTGCCGGCCCACTTTCGGCAGGCTCTCTCCCTTCGAGCTCGTCCACAGCCTCGGCTACCAGCTCGGCATACAGGTCGAAGCCGACTGCAGAGATGTGGCCCGTCTGGACCTCACCCAGAATCGACCCCGCCCCCCGAATCTCGAGGTCACGAATCGCGAGCTGAAAGCCCGAGCCCAGATCGGTCGCCTCCCCAATCGCCTCCAGTCTCCTGTGGGCATCCTCGCTGATACTCCGATCTGCGGGATGGAAGAGGTATGCATAAGCGCGCTGGTCGGAACGCCCGACCCGACCCCGCAGCTGATACAGCTGGGCGAGGCCGAGCAGATCGGCTCTCTCCACGATGAGTGTGTTGACCTTGGGAAGGTCGAGACCCGATTCAATTATGGTCGTGGCCACGAGCACGTCGTAGTCGCCGTTCCAGAAATCAATCATCACCTGCTCGAGCTGGCCTTCCGACATCTGGCCGTGGGCAACGGCGTAACGAGCGTCGGGTACCAGCTCACGGAGGTGGGCGACGGCACGGTCGATCGATTGAACCCGGTTGTGGACGTAGAACACCTGGCCCTCACGGAGGATTTCCCTTCGTATCGCTGCCGACACCGCCTGGTCGTCCATCGGACCGACATAGGTGAGAATGGGATGGCGATCTTCGGGTGGTGTCCTGATGTGGGAGACCTCACGGATTCCGGTCAGGGCCATCTCCAGGGTCCGGGGGATCGGCGTGGCGGTAAGGGTGAGAACGTCCACTCCAACTTTCAGTCGCTTCATCGCATCTTTTGCCGCCACCCCGAACCTCTGCTCCTCATCGATCACAAGCAGACCCAGCGCTTTGAAGTCGATGTCCTCCGAGAGGAGCCGGTGGGTGCCGATGACCAGATCGACATCGCCGCTTTCGACCCCGCGCACCACCTCTTTCTGCTGTTTCGGCGTAAGGAATCTCGACAGCTGCTCGACCCGGATCGGATACGGGGCGAATCGCTCCCCGAATGTCTGATGGTGCTGCTGGGCGAGAAGTGTCGTCGGGCAGAGCACTGCAACCTGGGATCCGGACTGAATCGCCTTGAATGCAGCCCGGATCGCCACTTCGGTCTTCCCGAAACCGACATCTCCGAAGACCAGGCGGTCCATAGGCTTCGGCGACTCCATGTCGGCCTTCACATCGACGATGGCACGGTCCTGGTCGACTGTTTCCTCGAACGGGAACGTCGCCTCCATCTCCGATTGCCAGGGGCTATCGGCATCGAAAGCGTGGCCCGTAGCGCGAGCCCGTTGCCGGTGGAGCTCAACCACTTCCTGGGCAACTGCGGCGACCGCCCGTCGCACCCTGTTCTTCTGGTCGGACCAGTCTTTCCCTCCCATGCGGGAGACCCGCGGCGCCTCACCGCCGGTGTATTTCTTTACCGCAGCCAGCTGGTCCACCGGGACGTACAACCTGTCCTCCCCGGCATACCTGACGATCAAATAGTCCCTTTCGATGCCCATCATCGTCCTGGTCACCAGGCCCTCGAACTTCCCGATGCCGTGCTGGTGATGGACCACATAGTCACCCTCAGCCAGATCGCGATACTGGGGTTGGCCCATCGCCCGGGATCTACCGACCCGGCGGTGGGCACGGCGCCTCCCTGCGATCTCCTGCTCCCCGAGAACGGCGATGGCGGGAGTGGTGGAGACGAAACCATGGTGAATGCCGGTGGGGACTACGGCAGGCCGAGGGTTGTCCAGGCGGTCCTTGCGATCGAGCGCCAGGCCGTGCTCGAGGAGCACCCCCGCCACTCGATCGGCGGCAGCGGCACCATCCATCGCTACCACCGGGGTGGTGCCCCGATCGAGCAGGCGGTTGATCGCGCTAGCCACCGATTCGGGGTCGCCGGCAATGGCATCGAATCCACGGACCTCGAAGACAGGATCCGAGGGCCCGGTCGGTGCAGTTGGCATCGAAAGATGTCGTCGTACCAGCGAATCCTCGATATCGAGGAACAGCATGGGGTGTTCGCCGGCCACCGGTGCGGACTCACCCCAGGTGGGTGCGAGGGCGGCGGCGAGGTCGGTTTCCTCATCCCTGAGCTCCCGGGCCCGGTCCCGGGCCCGAGCAGGGTCGGTGACAATCACGATTGCCTCCTCGGGAGCCTCATCGATCAAAGACACCTCGTTGGCGAGCCAGGGAAGCCAGGACTCGATCCCTGAGAAGACCTGGCCCTGGAGGATTCGCTCCCAGGTGGAAGCCGCCCAGGGAGCGGTGCCCAACAGGCCAGACGCCTTTTCACTGACTTCGCCACCCGGGCGAAGCTCACGCGCCGGGTATACGACCAATTCGTCGATGACCTCCTCCGACCGCTGACTTGCAGCCGAGAAAGCCCGGATCTCTTCGATCTCGTCCCCCCAGAAGTCGAGTCTTGCCGGTTCGTCGCCATGGGCGGGAAAGATGTCGACAATTCCTCCCCGGACCGCGAACTCCCCCCGGGCCTCGACCCTGTCGGTTCGCTGATACCCCAGGCCGGCCAGAGTCGACCCCAACTTCTCCAGCTCCACCGGATGGCGAGGGCGTAGAACAAGCGGAGAAAAGGAACTCGGCGACAGTCTCTGGATGGCGCCGCGGACACTAACGACGACGACTCCTGTCCTCGACGTCTCCTGGAGCCGGTGCCGGGCGCGCGCCCGCCCTGCCATCGTGGACAGATTGGGCGATACATGCTCGAAGGGAAGCGTCTCCCAAGCCGGCACCAACACGACATCGTCGAGGAAGAGACCGAGATCGTCGGCTAGATCTCCTGCCTCCCGCTCGCCCGGCACTATCACGAGCGCGGTCTTCTCCAACTGGCTCACCAGACCGGCAATTGCAAAGGACCGACCGTGGTGCGCGACTGCCCAGACCCCGCCCGGATCCGGAACAGGGGCTGAACGCCAGCCGTCGAGAAGGGGGGCAAGGGGGGCGGTCATGGAACCAATCGATGCTAACCGGAGGGCAGAGTCAACTATCCAAGATCAACTATTGAGCAGCCCTTCGGCAGCAAACCATGAGACCGTCCTGGCGATGGTCTCGGCCACGGGGCGATACTCCAGCCCGAGCTCGGATGACGCCCTCGACCCGTCATAGCGGTGTCCGAAGCGCATGACCCTGACCATCTCCCCGCAGAAGGGCAGATTCCTGCCGGCCAGCCGTGCCACCGGTTCGGCGACCGCGACGAGGGCAGTCACCAGCGGGCCGGGAACGTATCGTGGCTCCAATCCCCTGCCCGACGCCTCAGCGGCGACCTGCACCGCGTCCCTGACGCCGAGGGTGCCGCCGCTGAGGACATACCGGCTCCCCGGCTCCCCCCTTTCTGCAGCGAGCAGATGGCCGTGTGCACAGTCGTCGATATCTATCAACGAGATCGGAGAGTCGACCAGATAGCGCAGCCTTCCGTTCACCACGTCGAGGATCAGCTTCCCGGTGCCGGTGGCGCGGCCCGGGCCTTGCACCGAGGAGGGGTTCACCGCCACCACCTCGAGATCTCCGGCGTCCGCAAAGAGTCTCTGCTCGCCCAGGAATTTGGTGCGTTCGTAGTCGGAGAGAAAAGAGCCTCGATGCTGCGAGTCCTCGTTTCCAACTTCGCCCCGACGCTCACCGATCGTCACCGCCGAAGAGGTGTGGACCAGGCGTTTCACCCCGGCCCTCCTGCACGCCTCGACCACAGCCGACACCCCATCGACGTTGACCCGGTACATCCCCGAAGTGTCCCGGACGCACATCTCGTTTACCCCTGCGATGTTGAAGACGATTTCACACCCAGTAACCAGGAGTTGCAGCGAGTCGGAGTCGAGAAGGTCCCCGGAGACGGGAACGGCGCCCAACCCCTCGAACCGTTTCGTGCTCTCCGCGGACCTGGTCATAGCCCGAACCTCGTCGTACCCGCCGGCCGTGAGCATCCTGACCACCGCAGCCCCGACGACACCGGAGCCGCCAGTGACAGCGACCTTCATCGCGTCGGCCCGCAGCGCTTACTCAACCTCTTTGTCCGCCTCGGCTGTCGGCACCATGAATCGGTGCCCGTCGGAGTCGACCTCGACGGCCACAGCCGATCCATCATCGTCATGGATGGTGTACCAGAAAGCAGATACATATCCCCAAGCAGACCCCACGGTGGCGATAACCGCGATGAGCATCAACCACTCGTCGAAATACCATGGGCCCAGGGTTCCGGGAAAGCGAAGAAATGCCCAGAAGATCGCGATGAATTGGGTTGCCGCTTTGATCTTCCCCCAGGTCGACGGTTGGATCAGCCCGCCTCGCTCGGCAACAACCCCGCGCAACGCCATCACTGTGAATTCGCGGAAGACGATGATCACTGCCGGCCAGATCGAGACCCGGTCGATGGAGACCAGGGCGAACAGGGTCCCGGTAACGAGAATCTTGTCCGCTGTCGTGTCGAGGAACGCCCCCAGGGTCGTCCCGCCCGTCGTCCGCCTGGCGACATAACCATCCAAGAAATCGGTAAAGGCCGCTAGAGCGAAGAGTGCCGCCGCAATCCCGAGCGCGTGGTCGATCTGCTCTGACCGGGTGAACGCCATGATCACAGGGACGAGGGCGATGCGAATCAGCGCCAGAAAGTCGGCCAGTGAAATCAGGAACTCCTCAGGTGTTCGAGCGAGATTGTAATGAGGGCAGAGACGAAAGGCTCCCGACGAATCATGTCCAATCCAACGAGCGCTGGATCGCCGCCTTCCATCGACCCACAAGATGATCCCGGGTCGCCGCGTCCATAGACGAGTCCCAGCGCTCGTCCTCTGACCAGAGAGACCGCAACTCCTCCATCGAATCCCAGAAGCCAGAAGCCAGACCTGCTGCGTACGCAGCTCCCAGCGCTGTGGTCTCGGTGATCTCCGGGCGGACAACCACCACGTCGAGCAGATCTGCCTGGAACTGCATGAGCAGCGAGTTGGCAGTCATCCCGCCGTCCACTTTCAACTCAGTCAGGTGAACACCGGAGTCGGCGACCATCGCTTCCAGCACGTCTCTGGTCTGGAATGCGGTCGATTCGAGCGCGGCCCGAGCAATGTGGCCCTTGTTGGAGAATCGGGTGAGGCCGGCGATAACGCCGCGTGCATCGGGGCGCCAGTGCGGGGCGAACAAACCCGAAAAGGCCGGGACGAAGTAGACGTCGCCGTTGTCCTCAACGGAAGAAGCCAGCGACTCGACGTCAGCGGAGGTTGCGATGACCCCCAGATTGTCCCGAAGCCACTGGACCAGAGAACCGGTGACTGCCACCGAGCCTTCGAGAGCGTACGCCGGCCCGGCGTCGGTGCCGGTATGCGCCACAGTGGTGATCAGCCCCGCCGCCGACGCTATTGGGGTCGACCCGGTGTTCATCAGCATGAAGTTCCCGGTGCCGTAGGTGTTCTTGGTCTCGCCGGGAGAGAAACAGACCTGGCCGAACAACGCGGCCTGTTGATCCCCGAGAATCGAGGCAAGCGGAATCCCTTCGAGTGGCCCGCGACACTCGCCGATTATGCCGACAGAGTCGACGATGCGGGGCAGCATCACCGCCGGCACACCGAGTTCGACACAGAGATCGGAGTCCCAAGTTCTCGAACCCAGGTCCATCAATAGCGAGCGGGATGCGTTGGTGGTGTCCGTGACATGCTCGCCGGTCAGGTGCCAGGCCAGCCAGGAGTCGATCGTGCCGAACAGGATCTCACCCTGTTCTGCTTCTTCTCGAAGATCGAGCTCGTCGATGATCCAACGGGCCTTTGGACCGCTGAAGTAGGTCGCGATCGGGAGGCCGGTCTTCGCCCGAAAGCGGTCACTGCCCGCGCTACCAGCAAGCTGGTCACATAGGGCGGCGGTACGGGTGTCCTGCCAGACAATTGCGTTGGATACCGGTCTTCCCGTTGCCGCCTCCCAGACAACTGTGGTCTCACGCTGGTTAGTGATTCCGACTGCGATCAGGTCTTTACGGGATAGGCCCGATTTGTTGAGCGCGCCCTCGACCACTGACGTCGTCTTCGACCAGATCTCGAGAGGGTCGTGCTCCACATGGCCGGGAGCGGGAAAAATCTGCTCGTGTTCCCTCTGGTCCGACGCGACAACTGCACCGTTGTGGTCGAAGACCATGAAACGGGTCGACGTTGTTCCCTGGTCGAGAGATCCGATGAACTCAGCCATTGGAAGTTGAAGTTAGTGGAGCGGGGGCCCGGCTTCGAAAAGAGCTGCCTTCTCCTGTGCTCTCGGCCTATCGGTAATCCACATTTCGACGACATCGGCAGCAGCCTCGACCATCAGGTCCACTGCGGGTCGCTCCGTGCGTGAGAAAGGTTTGAGCACATAGGTAGCCGGGTCGACTGAGCCCGGTGGTCTCCCCACGCCGACTTTCAGCCTCGAGAATTCTTTGGTGCCCAGGGCGCGCTCCAGGGAGCGAATTCCGTTGTGCCCGCCACTACCCCCGCCAACCTGGAGGCGGAGGCGACCGAACGGGAGGTCGATGTCATCGTGGACAACCATCAGGTCGTCCGCAACCACCTTGTAGTAGAGGGCGGCGGCGCGAACTGAGTCTCCCGACTCGTTCATGAAGCGGTTGGGTGCGAGGTACATGACCTTGCGGTCGCCAAAACCGGACTTGGCTACCTGTCCTTGGATGCGGAGCGGCCCGCGGCCGAGCTTCTCGCCGAGACGATCCAGCACGACTCCCAATACTTCGAATCCCACGTTGTGGCGGGTGCCCTGGTAGTCGGACCCCGGGTTGCGCAGTCCAACTACGAGCGAAGTGTGCTGCGACCGTTTGATCAGTCGGAGGCTTCCTCGTCTGAGCCCTCTGCGGACCCCTCTTCGCCTTCGCCTTCCTCGCCTTCGGCGGCCTCTTCGCCTTCGGGCAGTTCTTCGCCCTCCAGCATCTCGACCTCCTCGGGCTCTTCCTCGATCTCCGCTGCGGGAACGGTGACAGACATGATGACGGCTTCAGGGTCCTCGGCGTACTCGACACCTTCGAGGTCGGGCAGGTCGCTGATCCTCAGCGATTCACCCAGTTCCACATGCGAGACATCGAGTTCGACGAACGACGGGATGGTTGAGGCGAGGGTCAACACCTGGACGGTGGTGCGTCGGGGAGAGAAAACGCCGCCCTCGATCACACCGGCGGCGGTGCCCTCGAAATGGATCGGAATCTCAAAGCTGAGCTTCTCATCGAGCGAAATGGCGACGAAGTCGACGTGTCGGTACTCGTTCCGGAACGGGTGCTTGTCGACGACGCGTGCCATGGTCAATAGAGGCTTCTCGTTGTCGATTTCGAGGTTGATGAGGGCGTTGGTGCCGGCTTCAGTGTGGAGCGCGACCCGGAGATCGTGGGCATCGACTGAGATCGGGCGGGCTTCAGTCCCGTGGCCGTAGACGACGGCCGGCACATTGCCGGTGCGGCGGATCCGGCGTGATTCCCGGGATCCGGGGGATCGGCCGGCTTCGGCGCGCAAGGTGACCTGCGACATTGAAAAGACTCCTTCAGATGAGGGGTGGAAAACCCAATTATGCCGTGGTCCGGTTACTTTCGCCAGACGAGACCGATGAGATGAACGAGGCAGAGCCGGTCGCCAGGCGCTCGATCATGGACTCTGGATTCCAACCCCCGCCGCTGAATCCATGATTGGCGCCTTCGAGGACCTCGACTGTCGCGTTTGGCAACGGTCTGATGTACCGATCGAACAACTCCATCCGGCTGAGCGGGTCGCGGGTTCCCTGGAAGAAGAGCATGGGGCGGGTGATATCGGGGAAGTGCGCCACCCTTAGTTTTTCGGGCTTTCCGGCAGGGTGGAGTGGATAGGAGTACAGAATCAGTGCGGCGCAGTCATAACCCTCTGCTGCCAGGTAGGTTCCCATCCGACCCCCCATCGACCGTCCGGCAAGAAACACCCGATCCACATCCTGGCGCAAAGCTTCGGCTGCCGCCTGATGGCACTCGACGAGCCTCTCCGGGCGGTCGGGCCGTTTCGAACCGCGCTCGGTGTAGGGATAATTGAACGTCATGACGGTGAGCCCCTGTTCCGCCAGCCCCTTGCGCAAGGCAACCATGTTCGGGTGCTCCTGGTTTGTGCCGGCCCCGTGAGCGAGGAGAACTCCGTTCGCCCCTGACCCCGCGAGGATCCCGGTCACCTCACCGGCATCCCATTTGATTTTCAGCCGGCGTGCCATTCGTTCTTGCACCGGACGGCGCTCACCCCCGGATCAAACCCCAGTAGGAGGTGTCGTGGTTGTCGTGTAGTGCCTCGTGAACCGAGACGACGACGGCGATGAGCGGGATGGCGAGGAAAGCCCCGAGAAGGCCGAAGGCGAAGCCTCCGGCGGCGATCCCGAGGAGGATCACCAGAGGATGGAGTCGCATCGTCTGGCCAAAGACCAACGGCAAGACAACATCGCCCTCGACCTGCTGGACGACGACCACTATCGCAAGGACGATGACGCCGTCGACCCAACCTCCGTTGACGAAAGCCACCGCCACCGCGAACAGGCCGGAGGCGAACGCACCTACGAGGGGAAAGAACGCACCGAAAAAGACCAAAATCGCCAGGGGAAGGATGAGAGGAACGCCCACGATCCACAGTCCGATTGCAATGACTGTGGCATCGAACAGGCCGACCAAGGCAATGCCCCGCATGTACTGGGTCAGAGTCCGCCAGCCCACCCGTATCGCGATGGCGAAGTCGTCCGAACGTCTTTCCGGAAGCCGCTCGATGAACTTCTTAGCCATCGGCCGGCCGTCCTTGAGGACAAAGAA
The DNA here is from genome assembly GCA_041748855.1 of Acidimicrobiia bacterium. Classification (GTDB taxonomy): domain Bacteria; phylum Actinomycetota; class Acidimicrobiia; order Spongiisociales; family ZC4RG35; genus MA-ANB-1. The sequence continues at coordinate 46,027 of JBGTCK010000007.1, read as the reverse complement.
GGTGACGATCACCGCAAGGAAGATCCCGCTAAAGAACTCTGCAACGGCTGTTGCTCCCCCGAGCACCGACTCTCCCCGAATCGACTGGAGCTGTTCCAGCAGAGAATCAACAAAACCGTCGACCTGAGTCTGAGAAAGCCCGAGCGGGCCGGTTATCAGCCAATCGGTCAGGCTGTCCCATGCGCGGACCACGTCGTCGCTCAAATTGCCGAAGTTGGAAGCTATCGACGGGACAACAAAAAACATGAGACCGGTCAAAGCCAGGACGGCCCCCACCATGGCAGTGAGGCTGGCGATGATCGGCGGCCAATTCGCCGAATCGATCAGCCATTTGACCGGAGCCCAGAGAACCGAGGCGAGGAACAGCGAAATGACCACGGCGATCATCACCACGCTCACACTTTGGAGCACCTGGAATCCGAAGTAGATCACTAGCCCAATTGCGATCAGTCGCCATGCCGCCGCTCCAAGTGTGATGAACCAGGAGGGAAGGCGACGATCCGCGGGAACGATCAGCTCCGGCGATTCATGCATAGAAGATTCGGGCACGTCATGACGATATCCCAATGCAGGGATTGTGGCGCCATTTATCGATCCCGGACCGTCCTCAGCCGCAAAGAGCGACGTTTACTTCAGGTGCGCAGCAGGTATAGAGAGGCTGGCATACCTATGAGCGAAACCGAACAGATCATTGAGCTAAAGCGGAACGGCCAGACCCAGACCCGGGTCGGCATACCGGTATGCACCGGACCAGGGTCTTACCGGCTGCTCGTCACATGGCCGGAGCGCAGCGAAGGCCGGATTATCGAGATCCCCCAGGACGAGATCGAATCCATCTCAGACGTCGAGACTAGACCGAGGGGTCAACAGCCCTGCAAAGACGAGGACTGAGCCGGACGACCCGACCTGGTCGCGCAGCGCGGGATTTCGGTTAGCGTCGCTGGAATGGAACTTGTCGTACACGACTCCCCGGCCTCGGTTGCCAGCGCCGTGAGTTCTCTGGTGTCTCAGGAGCTCAACCAAAAGGCAACAGCACCAATCTTTTCTCTCGGGCTGGCAGGTGGCTCGACCCCCGAATCGACCTACAAGGAACTTGCCACGACTTCCACCGATTGGCAGAACGTGACGGCGTGGCTCGCCGATGAGCGCTGGGTTCCCCACGACTCTCCCCGCTCCAACGGTCAGATGGCGGCTCAATCACTTTTCGACCACGTGCCGGCGAACCTGGTCCGACCGGAGTTCTCCGGCGAGATGGAGCCGGAGCAGTCGGCAGCCGGGTACGGACGGTTCCTCCGTGACCTCCATCTCGGGTCCCCACCCGATCTGATCCTCCTCGGCCTCGGCGACGACGGGCACACCGCCTCGCTGTTCCCCGGTTCGAAGGCACTCGACGAGACCGAGCACCGCTATGTGTCCAACGTGATCCCCGAGACCGGTGAGATCAGGCTGACCGCCACCTACCCCCTGCTGAACACCGCCCGAAGAATCCTGTTTCTGGTGGTCGGAGAGGCGAAGGCCACGGCGCTGGAAGCAAGCCTCGCCGGGGACACTCCGGCGGGAAAAGTTGGCGGAAACGAGACCAAGGTCGAATGGCACGTAGACCGCCAGGCTGCCTCGCTGCTCTCCTGATTGCGGCAGGCCTCCTGGCGGCATGCTCCGGCAGCGGTGAAGGAGCCACCAACGGAGATGGTGCCGCCACGTCGCTGGCCACCACGACCACCATTGCTCCCCCGACCTCTACGACCTTCGCGGTGACCTCAACCACCTCACCTCCGACGACGACTACCACAGCGCCGACAGATCCTGACGTGGGCATCCCGGAAGGTGACGGCACCTTCCCCTCAATTGTCCTCGTCCACGGCGGAGGCTGGGTGGTGGGCAGTCCGGAGACGATGACCCCGCTCGCCGACTATCTCAACCTCCAGGGCTATCTCACCGTCAACACTGGTTACCGATTGTCCATCGACTCACCCGGTTTTCCCGGGGCTGTCGAAGACGTCAGCTGTGCCGTTGCCCGAGCCGCCAGCCATCCGCTCTCGAATGGTGAGGTCACCATCATCGGGCACTCGGCGGGGGCTCACATCGGGGCGATTGTCGCCCTGGCCGCAGATAGCTTCGACGATCGTTGTGAGCCACCCGATTCGGGCTCTCCAACCCGGTTCGTCGGCCTGGCCGGGCCTTACGACGTCGAGCGTGTCGGCGGAATTGTCGTGGCCTTCTTCGGAGTGGACCAGGAGATAGATCCCGGGCTGTGGGCTTCAGGCAATCCGATGAACCTGGTTACCGGCGACACCGACCTCGAGGTGTTGCTCATCCATGGCGAGGCTGACGGATTGGTGCCGGTGGACTTCTCTGAGTCGTTCGCGGCCAATTTGGAGGCAGGCGGGTTGCTGGTGGAGCTGGTTGTTCTCCCGGGGATAAACCACTCCGGGGTCACCTCACCGCAGGTGGTCGGCGACCTGATCGTGAGTTGGATCGAAGGATAGGTGCCTAGATTCCTGTGATATTGCGCGGCGTGCTCCTCGGGCCGAACTTCGGGGCGGGACCGAGCTGGTGGAGAAGGCGGACCACCCGACCCCGGTGCGGTCGGAACTCCTCCAAGAGCTCGAGCATTTCCTGGTCGGTGCCCCGTGCCCTGCCGGTCAGGTGATGGACCACCAGGTTCTTGATGTGGTAGTCGCCCACCGACACCTGATCAGGGTCGCCGTGGCTGCGGGCGAGAGTCTCGGCAACCGTCCAGGGCCCGACACCGGGGAGGGCGAGCAGCATGTCCGCCGCTGCACTGGCTCCGACACCAGCTAGAGATTCGATCAGAATCGCCTTTCGGGCCACGTTGATCAAGGTCTCGGCTCGTTTCTTCTCCAGGTGCAACTGATGTAGGTCCCAGTAACGAGCCCCGGCGATTCGCTCCGGGTCGGGTGGGAGCATCAGGCCCGCGGCAGGGCCTGGGGCCGGATCGGAGAACACCCGTCGCAGTCCGATCATCGCCCGGCCTGCCTCGGTACCAGTCACCTTCTGGCCCACGATTGCCACCACCAGTTGGGCGAACACGTCTCCGGTCGTAGCGAAGCGGAGACCCGGGTTCCTCCTATGCAGCTCCGACACCACCGGGTGGACAGTGACAAACGTCTCGGATTTGTCCTCGAGTCCACCGATGCCCGCCAGTCGCTGAAGCAGGCGGCCGGCGCCGCCGCCCCAGGCTTCCCCGTCCAGGGTCGAGGCAGTTCTGGTGACCCGCATCGTGGCAGGGCCGTCCGCGGTCCGGGCCGTGTACCACCAGGCGCCATCCCGGAAGGCCCCATTGAGGGGGGCGAGGGTCTTCCTCAGGTCGAGGGCACCCGCGATCGGTATCGAAGCTTTCGCCACAATCCATGATCCCACAGAGAATCGGTCGGCATACGCTGGCATTGTTGTACGTTTACCGACGAGAAGTCTGACGACAGGGAGTTGAACGATGGCAACAGTGGCAATAGTGGGAGACGGCCCCGGCGGGCTCTCCGCTGCTCTGTTCCTTTCCAAGAACAAGCATTCGGTCATCGTTTTCGGCATGGACCAGACTGCGATGCACCATGCCTATCTCTACAACTACCTCGGTCTGCCCGAAATCGACGGGAGCGACTTCCAGGAGATCGCCCGCCGTCAGGCCCAGTCGCTTGGTGCCGAGATCCGCGAAGAGAAGGTGACTGCTGTGTCGGTGGCAAACCGATTTGCCATCTCCACCGACGACGGAAGCCACAACTCGGACTATCTGATCCTCTCCGAAGGGAAGATCCCCGACCTCGCCAAGAGCCTGGAACTGAAGACCGACCTCAACGGGGTCATCGAGGTCGATCGCGACTACCAAACCTCGATGAAGGGTGTCTACGTCATCGGTCGGTCGGTACGACCCGAACGGAGCCAGGCAATCATCTCCGCCGGCGCCGGAGCCACCGCAGCCCTGGACATCCTCGCCATAGAAGAAGGCAAAAACGTCCAGGACTGGGACACTCCGCCAAGCAATAGGCCATAAAAGGCCTATTGCGTCTCTCCCCCAAAGACGAAGTCGCATGGGGGAGATGTCGTGACAAAGAGTCACGACAGAGGGGGAGGTAGAACCCGACCGGGAGAGAAGCCGCGTCTCCCTCCGCTTCCAACTCTCCCTCCGTTCACGGAGGGAGTACCGGCGACGAAGGAGCCGGGGAGGTGGGGCGTTCCCACCAACGGAGCTTGCGGCGCGTCCGCTCTCAACTTGGAGAGTCTCAGTCCCCCTTACCTCCGCCCTCCTTCGTCGGGCGCAGGAACCTTTCCCCATTCGGCTCCGCCTCTGGGGGAACAGCCGCTCCCTACGGTCGCTAGGGCGCTGCCAGGTTTCGCCAGCTGTTTTTGACCTTCTCGATCCCGTTTCTTGCCGCACTGATCAATGCCCGCATCAGCAGCACTCCGAGGACGAGGAGAATAAGGACAATGACGATGGCGACCACCGGGTACTCGACCGCAAGGAAGATGACCACTGCCACCAGACCGTCTTCGGCGAGGCTTACGAGCGAGTTGCTCACCGGTTCCGGCGACGTGTTGACGGCGAGCCGCGTCGTCGACTTTGCGGCATGAGATGTCAAGGCCAGACCTGCCGAACCGAATCCGCCAACGGCCTGGCCGAGGCCGCTGGCGTCTCCGACCAGCACCACCCCGAGCACCGCCGCCCCCAAGGGACGGATCGCGGTGTGGACCACATCCCAGATGTTGTCGAGATAGGGGACCTTGTCGGCGACGAACTCGAGCGAGTACATGATCAGGGCAACGATCAGTAGGTCGGTGCGCTGCAGCACCTCGGGCACGTCCCCGAGTTCGAGGCGACCGAAGATGTTGAGCAGGGCGACAACCCCGTAGAGATTGATCCCCGATGCCCACCCGCTCCCGACGATGAGCCCTGTGACCGGATCCACTTATCAAACGCCCCGGGTAGGCACGCTCGGCCGGCCCACGACCCTCATAGCCCCTTGGGGTGCCAGACTGTCTTGATCTCGGTGAATGCCGCTATCCGATACGGGCTCTGCGCGGTCTCGTCAGGTACCACGACTCGCTTCACGTTGTGCACTGCACCTTCCTGGATGCGTGCCACCTGGGCCGCAGTCGCGCCGCCGGCATCGATTGCGTTGACGTCCATATGGTCGGCAAGGAACGGGATCAACGCATCCTTGGGCCCGGTGAGCAGGTTGACGACGCCCCCGGGAACGTCCGAAGAGTCCAACACCTCGGAGAACGTGATGGCCGGCATCGGCGCCGACTCCGACGCGAGTACCACTGCCGTGTTTCCTGGCACGAGCACGGGTGCGAGGCGGGAGATCAGCCCGAGGAGTCCCGGCTCTTCGGGGGCGACCACACCGACAACTCCGGTCGGCTCCGGGGCCGAGATGTTGAAGAAAGGCCCGGAGACCGGATTCAGGTTGCCGTAGATCTGAGCGAACTTGTCGGCCCACCCTGCGTACCAGACCAGACGATCGACCGACGACGCTACTTCCTTTTTGGCTTCCGCAGAGGTCGATCCGGCATCGGTGAGCTGATCGACAAAAGTCCCGCTGCGGTCCTCGAGGGTCTCGGCGATTCGATACAGAATCTGGCCGCGGTTGTACCCGCTGCGCTCGGACCAACCGGCCACAGCTCCCCGGGCGATACGAACTGCATCCCGGAGGTCTTTACGACTGGCAGCCGCGACTCGGGCAAGCACAGTTCCGTCTCCGGCGAGAGCAGGATAGGTGCGGCCCGACTCCGACCTCGGGAACTTCCCTCCGATGTAGAGCTTGTAGGTCTTCTTGACGTCGAGGCGGCTCATCCTTCACTCCACTTCATGTAGGGCAGGAGGCCGTGACGCCCGCCTTCACGCCCGAAACCGGATTCCTTGTACCCGCCAAACGGCGACGCCGGATCGAACTTGTTGTAGGTGTTGGCCCATACAACGCCTGCCTTCAACTGGTCGGCCATCCAGAGGATGCGGGAGCCCTTGGATGTCCAGACCCCGGCTGAGAGGCCGTACGGCGTGTTGTTGGCCTTCTCCACGGCCTCCTCGGGGGTACGGAACGACAGGATGGATAGGACGGGACCGAATATCTCTTCCTGGGCGATCCGATGCGACTGTGCGACATTGGTGAACAGGGTCGGCCTGAAGAAGAATCCGCGGTCGGGAAGGGCGCACTCGGGCTGGTACATCTCGGCACCCTCGGATCTGCCGGCCTCGACCAGTTCGGTGATCTTGTCGAGTTGTGCCCTGCTGTTGATGGCTCCGACATCTGTGTTCTTGTCGAGCGGGTCGCCGACCCGCAGGGTCGCAAGACGCTTCTTGAGCTTGTCGACAAACCGATCGTGGATGTTCTCCTGCACGAGAAGACGGGAGCCGGCGCAGCAGACATGGCCCTGGTTGAAGAAGATCCCGTTGATCACACCTTCGATTGCCTGGTCGAGAGGGGCGTCTTCGAAGATGACATGGGCAGCCTTGCCACCCAGCTCGAGAGTGAGCCTCTTGTTGGTCCCTTGCAACTGGGACTGAATCATCTTTCCAACAGCGGTGGAGCCGGTAAAAGCCACCTTGTCGACATCGTCGTGGGCGACAACCGCGGCCCCGGTCTCTCCTGCCCCGGTGACGACGTTGAAGACACCGGGCGGAAGTCCAGCCTCAACCGCGATCTGGCCGAGCAGCAATGCGGTAAGAGGTGTGGTCTCCGCAGGCTTGAGGACGACGGTGTTGCCGGCGGCGAGAGCGGGTGCCACCTTCCAGGCGAGCATCATCATCGGGAAATTCCACGGGATCACCTGTCCGGCGACACCGAGCGATTCCGGTCTGATCCCGGGGAAGGCGTAGTCGAGTTTGTCGGCCCAACCGGCGTAGTAGAAGAAGTGGGCGGCAACGAGAGGAAGGTCGACGTCCCGGGCCTCTTTGATCGGTTTTCCTCCATCGATGGACTCGAGCACTGCCAGCTCACGGGAGCGCTCCTGGATCATCCGGGCGAGCCTGAAGATGTGTTTGGCGCGCTCCGGGCCGGGCATAGGCCCCCATACCTCGGTGTGCGCCTTACGGGCAGCGACCACCGCCGCGTCGACGTCGGCCTCGCCGGCTTCGGCGACTTCGGCGATCGGCTCCTCGGTCGCCGGATTGATCGTCTCGAAGTACTTACGCGACTTGGGCTTGACGAACTCCCCGTTGATGAACAGGCCGTAACGCGATTCCAGATCCAGAATGTCGGTCGCTTCGGTGCTGGACGCGTATTCCCACTGCAGGGGTGCGGTTGACGGCTTGGTGATTTCTGCTGCCTCGGACATTGAGCCTCAGTCTTTCGTGAAGTAGTCGGATGACCAGTAGCGGCCTGTCTTCAGCCACCGGATCTGCATGAGCACGTCGTTGAGAAGTGACGATGCCCCGAACCGGAACCAATCTGGTGTCATCCACTCGGTTCCGAGGGTCTCGTTGAGAACAACCAGGTACTTGATGGCGTCTTTCGACGTCCTGATGCCGCCCGCCGGCTTCATCCCGACCATCACCCCGGTCGCCTCGTAAAAGTCCCTGATCGCCTCGAGCATGATCAGCGTGACGGGAAGGGTCGCCGCCGGCTGGATTTTTCCCGTCGACGTCTTGATGAAGTCGCCGCCGGCTGCCATCGCCAGCATTGAGGCCCGGCGAACGTTGTCGAGATTGCCCAGCTCGCCCGTCTCCAGGATCACTTTCAGGTGCGCATCGCCGCAGGCATCCTTCACCCGTCGGATCTCGTCGAAGACTTTGAAGTATTCGCCGGACAGGAAGGCGCCACGGTCGATCACCATGTCGACCTCATCGGCACCCTCGGTGACTACCCGGGAGGTCTCCTCGACCTTGAGATCGGTGTCGGCGAGGCCACTGGGAAAGTAGGTGGCGACGCTGGCCACCTTCACCGTCGTTCCCTCGGTGGCCTGGACTGCGTATTTCACCATGTTCGGGTACACGCAGACCGCGGCTGTTGGTGGGATCTCCGAATCGAGCGGGTCGGGGCGGATTGCCTTGGCCGACATCTGTGCAACTTTGCCCGCCGTGTCCTGGCCCTCGAGGGTCGTGAGGTCGATCATCCTGATAATCAGGTTGAGCGCTTCCATCTTGGACTCGCGCTTTATCGACCGTGTCGACAGCGATGCAACCCGCTCCTGGGCACCGACCTCGTCAACGGACGGGACGCTGCGCAAAAAGGTACGAAGGGTGGGTGTTGTTATCCGGTCAGGCAGTATCGAGCTGCGCTGCGATGCAAGGGTCACCTGCCAATCCTATCGCCCCGGAGCAATAGACCCGCGGTGGGCCCACTCCTTCAGGCTGACGGGCCCCCGACGAGCTTGTGGCTCACGTTCTGGTCGATCGCCATGTTCATGACGAAACCGACCATCTCACCGGTCTCCTCATCCGGGAAGTTGATATCCATCCCGATCAGGCTCGACGAGGTTACGTCGTATTGACGGGTGAGCCCGGCTACGGGGTCGAAGTAGGCAGTCGACTCAGATCCACTCTGGTCGAATGACATCACAAATCGGAGGTTCTCGATGAGAGCGTCGATCTCCGCCCGTTCTTCAGCTGAGGCGTCTTCGGGGAGGAACCCGGAGAAGAGCCCAACGAAGAACTCGCCAAGATCGAATTCGAAAGCGTCGACCACCACTTCGCTGTCCACTACCAGGACGTCGACTCCGTCGACGGTGTCTTCACCGGTTACAGTACTCGTAACCGAGGTGGAAAACGGCTCCGCCCCGAATCCCGGAGTCTCGAAAGTGTCGGACCAGGTGTCTCCCACTGCAACCTCGTTGTCAGAGAACGCGGGACCGAAGAACTGGCCGAGTTCCGCTCCGGGGATGGCGCCGGGGCCCATCTCACCCAGGCCGCCGAACAGGTCAGCGAAAGGATCGTCGGCGGTAGTCGAATCAGGGATGACATTTCCCTGCTCATCGACCACAACCGTGACCGAAACCGGCTCGATCTCGGCAAATTCCGGCGTCTCGTCAGAATCGATAGGCTCGCCATCGACCGTCCCGGTTGCGTCGACCTCGGTCAGGTCGCTGGTAATAGTGACCGAGTAGGTCGCGGGCTCCGGCCCAGCTGCAACCTCGTATGTAAACGTCCCGCTGGCGGTCAACTGTACCGAGGCGGAACCCGGCAGATCTTCTTCACCGAACGACGAGCCCTCGCCTTCGGACGACATCTCGATGTGCTGCTCGATGACCACGTCGTAGACAAAGGTGTCTCCGGCCGAGAGGGTATAAGTGAGGAGCATCTCCTCCATGTCGGGAGCCTGCGTGGTGGTTGTGGCCGACCCGGCCCCGTCGTCGCCGGCCGTTGTGCTGGACCCCCCGGTCTCCGAGCTGCAAGCTGAAAGGACAAGGGCGAGTGCGGCTACCAGGGCCGCGAGTTTGAAACGCATAGTGAAAAGACTATCGGCGTCCCCGACCAATCTATTTAGGGCAAGATCGGTCGACAGCTGTAGCCTCAATCGGCTGATGAGCCCGTGGACCCCTCTACTCCTCGCCACTCTTGGCTGGGGCGCATCCAATGTCATCAGCAAGGCAGTGCTCAATACCGGGCTGGACACGTTCAGGTTTCTCCCGATCCGCTACGTGATCGGGCTGCTGACGCTGGTCGCATTTCTCGCCGCTACGGGGCGCTTGCACCGACCCGAGTTGAGAGTGTGGAAAGCAGGAGCGATCCTCGGAGTCCTCAACATGGCAGTACCGACGATTCTGATGACCAAAGGACTCGAGTACATCCCGGCCACCATGGGGAGCCTCCTCATCGCATTGATTCCGATTGCGACCGTCATTGCAGCCCATTGGGCAGTGCCCGGCGAGAAGTTTCGGTCGAGGATCCTCCCCGGGTTCCTGCTTTCCCTGTGCGGGGTCGGGTTGCTGGTCGGGGGAGGCTTCGACTTGGTTCCCTCGCCGGGCAGCCTGCTCCTCGGGGTGGGACTCACCTTTTCGGGGGTGACTCTCGCTGGCGTCGGTGGGGCGGTTTCGCGCCGCTTCTCGGTTCAGATATCTCCGGCCCGACTCGTCCTCCCCCAGTTTATCTTCGGTTTGCTCGCCCTACTCATCGGGTTAGCAATCGTTGGCGGCGGCAGGTCGAGCACCATCGACACCAACCTGTGGTGGCTGCTCCTTGCCAGCGGCGTCGTAGGCACTGCGCTCCCCTTTGCTGCATTTCTCTTCGCCGCCGAAGTCAATCAAGCGAGCAGATTGGCCGTCGTCGGATACGCGGTCCCGGTCCTCGGTACGGTCGGCGCCCTGATCTTCCTGGGTGAGAAATTCACCGGGATCATGGTTGTTGGGGCAGTCCTGATTCTGGCCGGGGTCGGCCTGTCCGAGCGAATGGCGAACTACGTCCCGACCCCTGGCACCCGTTCCACGGCGTGAACCTTCCAGGAATCGGGCGGCAACTGGTTAGCCTCCGCCTGACATGAGCAGACGAATACTCGTGGCAGTCGGCTGGCCGTATGCCAGCGGGCCGAGGCATCTCGGCCACCTCGCCGGTGCCTACCTCCCCGCAGACATCTTCGCCCGCTATCACCGGATCGCCGGGAACGACGTGCTGATGGTGTCAGGCAGCGACGTCCATGGCACCCCAATCACGGTGCGGGCCGACGAAGAGGGGGTCGAGCCCCAGGTCATAGTGGACCGCTACCACGCCGAGTTCCTCGACAATTGGGAACGGCTGGGCATTTCGTGGGACCTGTACACCTCCACCGGAACCGAGAATCACGCTGCGGTCACCCAAGACATGTTCCTCCGTCTTCTTGAGAACGGCCTGCTCGAGAAGCACACCACGAGCCAGCTCTACGACGACGAAGCCGGGCGTTTCCTGCCCGACAGGTACGTCGAGGGGACCTGTCCCCACTGTGAGTACTCCATGGCGCGAGGCGACCAGTGCGACAACTGCGGCCGGACTCTCGACGCAACCGAGCTGATCGACCCGCGCAGCAAGCTCTCCGGTAGCGAACCGGTGCTCCGTGACACCGAGCACTTTTTTCTGATGCTTTCCAAGCTCGCCGGACCTCTGAAAGAGTGGCTGGAGGGAAGGAGTGGCTGGCGCAAGCACGTGAAGAACTGGGCGCTCGGGATGATCGAGGAGGGCCTTCCCGACCGCGCCATCACCAGGGACATCAACTGGGGCGTTGAAGTCCCCGTCGACGACCTTGGCCCGGGCAAACGCATCTACGTCTGGTTCGACGCCGTCATCGGATACCTATCGGCCTCCAAAGAATGGGCCGCTAACCAGGGAACACCCGGGGCGTGGGAGCGATGGTGGACCGACCCATCCGCCGAGTCGTATTACATCGTGGGCAAGGACAACATCCCGTTCCACACCGTCATCTGGCCAGCGATGCTGATGGGTTACGAAGGCCTCAACCTTCCCACCGACGTTCCTGCCAACCACTTCGTCACCTTCGGGGATGAGAAGGCATCTGCGAGCCGGGGCGTGGGGAGGTCCATCAGCTGGTACCTCGACCGCCTCGACACCGACGCGATTCGCTATGCGGTTGCCTCCGTCCTTCCCGAGCAGAATGACACCGATCTCAGCGACGTCGAGATCATCAGGCGGGTCAACGAGGAACTCGTCGCCACCTGGGGAAACCTGGTCAACCGTGTGTTGACCATGGCCTCGAGGAACTTCGAAGGAAAAGTACCCGAGGAGGGGAATATCCAGACTGTCGATCGGGAACTGATCGATGCAACCGACGCGGCTTTGGAGGAAACTGGGAGGCTGATGAACGCGGTCGAGTTGCGCGCCGCCCTTCGGGTCGCCATGCATGCCGCCACCGAGGTAAACGCATACCTCAACGCCCAGGAACCCTGGAAGGTGATCGACAACAATGTTGATCGGGCCGGATCAACCTTATGGACGGCGGTGCAGGCGATCAGCGGGATCCGTGTGGCACTTTCCCCGTTCATCCCGGACGCCACCGAGGTGCTGGGAGCCACGCTCGGGCTGCCTCCGACACCGGCGTCATGGAGACGCCCGGAAGTGCGCGGCGGGAGCCAGTTGGGAGAGATCTCGCCCTTGTTCACCAAACTGGAGTCGGACGTACTCGACGACTGACCGTGGACCCAGAAGTCAGGGTCCGGATCGGGGGAGTGAACCCGACTCACACATGTTCGTCCATGGCGTATTCTGAGACCATGGACAAAAGGCCCTTGAAGAGGGCAACCAGAATCGCTGCGGGTGGTGGTTTGGTCCTCATCGGCATCCCGATGCTGGTACTCCCAGGCCCTGGACTATTGACGATTTTCGCCGGGCTCACCGTTGTGTCCAGTGAGTTCGAGTGGGCCGAACGAGTGGTGGGACGGGTGAAAGAAAAGACCGCCCGACTCCGGGGAGAGGACGGGCGGTCTCATGACTCGACAGTCTCTGGGGATCAGACCGGGTAGACCCCCATCGATTTGGCCTTTTCGGTCTTCCAGAAGATCTCCGCTACTTCATCGATCAGATCGACGAGTTTCTGCCCGTCGGCAGGATCGACCGACTTCTTCGCTTCGCCTGCCTGGTGGATTGCACGCCAGAAGAGATCATCGAGGTCGGGAAACTCCTTGCGGTGGTCGGCGGTGAAAAAGTCAGCCCAGAGAACCATCAGATGATGCTTCGCCAGTTCAGCACGTTCTTCTTTCAAGAGAATGGCACGGTCCTTGAAGACCTCGTCATCTGACTCCTGGTACTTCTGGGCGATCTTCAGAACTGACAAGGCCTCGATTTTGGCCTGTGCCGGGTCGTACACACCGCAGTAGAGGTCGCAGTGAGCGTGTGCAATTGTTACTTGTCGCAACTCGTCTCCTTCAAATGATTTGCATCTGACCATACTCCTATCAGGTATATGGCGATGCAACGTTTCAATGTCAGGGAGGAATCAATGATTCCCACCCTGGTCCCCGGCGATGAATTCGTCACGACTTCTACCCGCATCGCAGAACGCGGAAACATCGTTGCCCTGCCCCATCCAAGGCGCCCCGACTTCTGGCTCGTCAAGCGTGTGACGGCCTTATCGGGAGACACGATTGTCAGCGATATCGGCCTATACACACTGTCAGACGACGAAGCCTGGGTGCTTTCCGACAATCTCGCGGCCGGGGCTGTCGACTCCAGAGCCTTCGGTCCGGTGGAACGGAGCACCCTGCTCCCGATGGTCATGGATCTCGATGAGGACTCCTTCGCTCAGGGTGTCGACCTGCTGACACGGGAAGACAAAGCCCTCGCCGACATAGTGAACCGGCACGGAATTCCGGAGTTCTGGCGGCGCGCCCCCGGCTTCGAGACTCTCGTCCTGCTGATTTTGGAGCAACAGGTCTCGCTCGAATCGGGAGCTGCAGTGCACAAGAGGCTGCGCGAGCTCGCTGAGTCGGTCACACCGGCCAACATCGCAGTATTCGAGGAAAGCGACCTGAAAGCAATCGGATTCACCCGGCAGAAGGCTGGTTACGTCATCGGACTTGCTCGGGCGCTGGTCGGAGGCGACATCGATCTCGACAAGGTGCATTCAATGGACTTTGCAGAAGCCTCTTCCATGCTTCAGGAAATCCGGGGCATTGGACGATGGACCGCAGAAGCCTATCTTCTCTCGGCCGAACGCCTTCCCGATGTGTTCCCGGTGACTGACCGCGCGTTGCAAGTCGGTACCGGAGAGGTGCTCGCCATGAAGACCGTGCCGACACCCGACGAATTGGAGATCCTGTCACGACCATGGCGTCCGATCAGGTCGGTGGCTGCGCGACTCATCTGGCACGACTACCTCAGCCGGAGAGGCAGGGTCGAGCCCGTCTAGAAGGCGAGTTCCGTGCACGGGCCGCGTCGGTTGGCGTAGGCTTGGCACCATGACCGAGTTCGTGGTGCAGATGGAGAACCGCCCCGGGCGTCTCGCCTCCCTCACCGAGGCCCTCGCCGCCTTCGGGGTGAACATCGAAGCTCTGGCTGCCTACGGCCACGATGGCGATAGCGCGGTGCGCCTCATCGTCGACGACGCTGCGACCACACGCCGGGTTCTGGAAGAAGCCGACCTTGGCTTCGTTGAGAACCGTGTCCTGTCGGTCCAACTCCCACACCAGCCCGGCGAACTGGCCAACATGACCCGCCTCCTCGCTGATGCCGGAGTCAACATCGAGGCGATCTATATCCTCCGCTCGACCAGTGATGGCATCGAGTTTGCACTCTCGGTCGACCAACCCGACACGGCCCTCCCCCACCTCGCAGTCACCGGTGGCACAACTGTCGGTTAAAACCATCCGCCGATAACATCCCGCCAATGCGCAAACCCTTAGTCTTTCTCACCGCGCTCGGACTGTTCCTGTCTGCATGCTCAGGGTCCGAAGCGGAGGAAACCACCACAACCTCATCCACCACCACATCGACCACAACGACTACTGAACCTACCACCACAACTGGACCGACCACGACGATCGACGACCGGCCGATATCACACCTCAATGGCCTCCCGGTCGACGACCCGGAGACACTGGAGCGTCGTGTCCTGGCCGTGAAGATCGACAACCACCCGAATGCCCGCCCCCAGTCCGGGCTCAATGATGCAGAAATCGTCATTGAGATACTGGTCGAGGGCGTCACCAGGTTCCTCACCCTGTGGCAGCAGAGCGACTCGGATTATCTCGGGCCAATGCGCTCGGGCAGGCCGACCGACGGTGCCCTGATGGCGGCGTTCAATGAGCCCACCTTCTCCATATCGGGCGCCCAGGCCTGGGTGCAGTCGATGATCCGGGGTAAGGGAGTCTTTCTCACCGGTGAGGTGAGGCCTGCCACTTTCAGGGTCGGATGGCGGTCCGCACCTCACAATCTCTATGTCAACACCACCCTGCTCAGGGAGTACGCCGACGGCCGCGGCAATCCCGACAACCCCCTCGAGGGTCCGATCTGGGAGTTCGGCGAACTCCCAGCCGGCGGGACCGACCTGGAGTCCGCCCAATTCAACTTCTCCGGAAACAGCGTTGTCTGGGTCTGGGATGCGGCTGGGGAAGTCTGGCTGAGAACCGTCGGCGGTAGTGAGTCGAATTATCGCAACGAAGACGCCACCACCGGCCAGCTTGCATTCCCGGTGTTGATCGCGTTGAACGTCGAGCAGTACACGGTGCCTAACCCTGGCGGAGGTAGGGGGCTCCCTTCCTCCCGAACCACGGGAACTGGAACTGCACATGTGTTCGCCGACGGCCAGGTCATCGAAGGTACGTGGGAGCGGGAGACCGAAGCCGACTGGTTCACCATCACCGACTCTTCCGGCGACGTCATCCCGATTCCGCCGGGCAAGGCCTGGATCTCGCTCGTTCCCGGCAGTGGCGGCGTCACACTCACCCCGGCGGAGTGAATCAACAGACCACTAGTTTCTAGTCCGTGAGTTCAGAGACCCCGGAACTTGAGGTGGCTACCCGGAGGGCACACGACCTCCAGGACCGGTACAACATATTCACCTCGATCGCCGATGCCGTCGTTAGAAACCCGACTGCCGGGCCACTACGCGGGGTGCCGGTTGCACTGAAAGACCTCGTCGACCAGGAGGGCAAGGTCACGACTTGTGGCTCGGCGTTCTACCGTGAGACTCCCGGCCGGTCGGCATCAGCGGTCTCCAGGCTCGAGTCGGCTGGGGCCTCAGTCATTGGCCGTACCGGCCTACATGAATTCGCCTTCGGATTCTCTTCGGAGAATCCCCATTTCGGAGCGGTGCGGAATCCCTGGGACCCGGCGACGTCGACGGGTGGCTCATCGGGGGGATCGGCCGCCGCGGTCGCTGCTGGAGTCGTCCCGTTGGCGGTTGGTACCGACACGGGTGGCTCGGTGCGAGTGCCGGCCGCCCTCTGTGGTGCCTACGGCCTGAAGGTGACCTACGGGGCCATCCCCCTCGACGGGGTCTTCCCGCTCGTCCCTTCGATCGACACCGTCGGGCCGATCGCCGACTCTGCAGAGCGCATCGCAACTGCGTATCGAGTTATGTCGGGCGATACCGCTGATACTCCAGAGCTGAAGTCTCTCCGGTTTGGTGTTCCCCAGCCCTGGTACGACGAAGGTCCGGTGGCGCCCGGGGTCGACGTCGCGTTCACAGATGCCCTGGTCGCGTTGGGGTCGATGGGCCACGAGGCCAACCCGATTCATCTTCCCGACGTGCTCCCCGACCGCCGCATCAACTTCGTCATTGCCCGGGAGGTCACCTCGGCCCACCGCGAGTTCAGGTCCCGGGAGCTGCCCTACGGGGAAGATGTCGCCGCCCGCCTCGACGAGGCGGCAGCGGTGAGCGATGAGCAATCCGACGAGGGTTTGGTGTGGCAGCAGATGATCCGTTCCCGATTTGCCGACGCCTTCGCCACGGTCGATCTCCTCATCACGCCCACCGTGCCTGAGATGAAGAAGATGATCGGTGAGGACCTCATCGGCGGAGTCCACTATCGCAAAGTCCTGTCGTGGTTCACCTCCATCGTCAACCATGCCCTGCTCCCCGCCATCGTCTTTCCTCTTGCCGACACAGGTTCGCCACCGGTGAGTATCCAGGTGATCGGTCCCGCTGGATCAGATCGCGCCCTGGTCGCGTTGGCTATCGCGTGTGAAGAAGCGGGCATCGCCGGCTTCAGCACCGCTCCGGTTTGAACGGGCTACAGCTGGAACAGAACGGGGCCGATGGACGTTGAAATGAGTGCGGCTCAAGCGAACTCCTGGAGTCACCGAGCCACAACCGGTCGCTCCGCTATCCCACGGGATGGATAGAATGGGGAGAGCGAACAAGTGCGGGAGTACGGTCACAAACACCTCGGAGAAACCAGAGATGGCTGTGACGCGCCGCAACAATCGAATGACAGCTACCAACAAGGAAGTGACCCGTGGCCGACGAGATCGCCACAGAAAGCCCTTCATCGACCCCGACCGAAGTTCTTGAAAAAGTTGTAGTCCGCTTCGCCGGTGACTCCGGTGACGGCATGCAGGTTGCGGGTTCGCGTTTCACCGACGCGTCAGCCCTTTTCGGGAACGACCTGGCGACCCTGCCCAACTTCCCGGCAGAGATCCGGGCTCCTGCCGGCACCCTCCCCGGTGTGTCGAGCTTCCAGGTCCAGATCGCCGACTTCGACATTCTCACCGCGGGAGACGCCCCGGACTGTCTGGTCGCGATGAACCCGGCGGCATTGATGAAAGAGCTCAAGGACCTCCGCCAGGGCGGGACGCTGATCCTCAACACCGACGCCTTCGATGAGCGCAACCTCACCAAAGCCGGCTACACCAACGACCCACTCGAGGACGGCTCGCTCGATGCCTATCGGACCATCAAGGTCCCCATGGACAGCCTGACGAAAGAGGCCGTCAAGGACACCGGAGTCTCGGGGCGCAGCGTCTTGAGGTCAAAGAACTTCTTTGCACTCGGTCTTCTCGCCTGGCTGTTCCACCGTCCCACAGAGCCCACCATCCAATGGGCCGAGAAGAAGTTCGCCGGAAAGCCCGAGGTCGTCGCGGCCAATGTCGCCGCCTTCAAGGCCGGTTACAACTTCGGGATCACCACCGAGGCAACCAAGATCACCTTCGAGGTGAAGCCGGCGACGCTCCGGCCCGGCACCTACACCAACGTCAACGGAAATACCGCTCTCGCCTGGGGGCTGATCGCAGCCTCGAAACTCTCCGGGCTTCCCCTCTTTTACGGGACGTACCCGATTACCCCGGCATCGGACATCCTCCACGAACTGTCCCGGCACAAGAACTTCGGAGTCCGGACCTTCCAGGCAGAAGACGAAATAGCAGGAGTCGGCACGGCCATCGGCGCCGCCTTTGCCGGCAATCTCGCCGTCACCGGATCGTCAGGGCCCGGAATCGCCCTGAAGTCAGAGGCAATCTCCCTTGCTTTCATGACTGAGCTCCCGCTGATCGTGATCAACGTCCAGCGAGGTGGGCCGTCCACCGGACTCCCCACCAAGCCGGAGCAGTCCGACTTGCTCTTCAGCCTCTATGGCCGCCATGGTGAGTCTCCGTTGCCGGTCCTGTCGGCTTCGTCTCCTGCCAACGCCTTCGACATGGCCATCGAGGCTGCTCGGATCGCTCTGAAGTACATGACTCCGGTCATACTGCTTTCGGACAACTACGTCGCAAACGGGTCGGAGCCCTGGCTTCTGCCCGATGTCGACTCTCTGGAGCCGTTCCCGGTGGAGTTCGCCAGATTCCCCAACGGCCCCGACGGGAGCTTTCTTCCTTACATGAGGAACATCGAGACCTTCGCCCGGCCCTGGGCAATCCCCGGCACCGCGGGCCTCGAACACCGGATCGGTGGGCTGGAGAAGGAATCGATCTCCGGAAACGTCTCTTACGAACCGGGCAACCACCAGTTGATGACCGACACCAGGGCGTGGAAGGTGGCGAACATCGCCAACGACATACCTGACATGGAAATTGGCGGCGACCAAGACGCCGAGCTCCTCGTCCTCGGTTGGGGCTCGACCAGCGGCTCGATCCGCGCCGCCGCCCGCCGCGCCAGGCTGGAGGGGAAGAAGGTGGCCACGGCCAACCTGAACTACATCAACCCGCTGCCGAACAACCTCGGAGACGTCCTCCGATCGTATGCCAAGATCCTGATCCCCGAGCTCAACACCGGTCAGTTACTGAAAGTGATCCGTGCCGAATTCCTTATCGATGTGACCGGGCTCAATAAGGTGGCCGGCGAGCCGTTCAAGGTCTCCGAGATCACCGAAAAAATCATGGAGATGATTTGATGACAACTCCCTCCTACACGAGAAGCGACTTCCAGACAGACCAGGAGGTCAGATGGTGTCCCGGGTGTGGCGACTACACCATCCTCGCTTCTGTACAACAGTTCCTTGCCGGTCTCGGACGTCCCCGCGAAGAGTTCGTATTCATCTCGGGGATCGGCTGCGCCGCCCGCTTTCCCTACTACGTCGACACCTACGGGATGCACTCGATCCATGGCCGCGCTCCAGCAATCGCATCAGGTGTCGCCACCACCAGGCCCGACCTGTCGGTATGGGTTGTCACCGGCGACGGCGACGCCCTCTCGATTGGCGGCAACCACCTGATCCATGCGCTCCGGCGCAACGTCAACATCAAGATCCTCCTGTTCAACAATCAGATCTACGGTCTGACGAAGGGCCAATACTCCCCGACCTCTGAACCGGGCAAGACCACCAAGTCCTCGCCGTTCGGGTCGATCGACTACCCGTTCAACCCCATATCGCTGGCTCTGGGAGCAGAAGCGACCTTCGTCGCCAGAACTGTCGACATGGACCGCAATCACACCCAGAAGCTGCTCCAGGCTGCCTATGAGCACGAGGGGTCAGCCTTCATCGAGATCTACCAGAACTGCAACGTCTTCAACGACAAGGCGTTCATCCAGGTGACTGGAAAGGAAGAGCGGGTCCACAACCGGATCGACCTCGAGCACGGCAAGCCTGTTGTGTTTGACGGCGGCGCCAAAGCGGTTGTATTCCGCGAGGGGCAGGCCACGGTGGTCGATTCGAACTCCGTCGACCCCTCGGCGATCATCGTCCATGACGAGACCAGGCCCGACCCATCGGTTGCCTTCGCTCTCTCCCGACTCTCCCACGGTCCGTATGGCCCGACACCGCTGGGGATCTTCCGCAACGTCGACCGGCCCACGTACGACGAGGAGTTCAACAAGCAGGTCGCTACGGCGAAAGAAAAGCAAGGCGAGGGTGACCTGGCCAAGCTGATCTCCAGCCGGGGAACCTGGACCGTTTCTGATCCGGAACCCAACGGATCAAAGGAGCCCAGCCCCAACGGGTCCAAAGCTCTCAACGGCAAGGAGTCGTAGGTCTCGACTACGGCCGCCGTTTCCGACAGAATGGAAACGTGAGGCAGGGAGGCCCATGACCACAGGAATCCGCGATCGCGATAGTCTGTACGTGAGGCTGAGGGAAGTCCTCGGCGACGAACAGGCTGCGACACTGATGGAATTGCTACCACCTGATCGGGAACAACTCGCCACCAAGGCGGACATTTCGGATGTCAAAGCCGAGCTCAAGGTCCTCAAATCCGACGTAGCGGAGCTGAAGTCCGATGTCTCAGTCCTCAAATCCGACGTAGCGGAGCTGAAGTCGTTGATGGTCAAGTTCGACGAGCGCCTCTGGGAGTTCCACGGAGCCCTGCGCTCCCAGACCCGGACTTTTGTGACGGCTACGGTGAGTTCAATGATCGGAGTCGGTGGCCTCGCTTTCGCTGCGGCAGCCTTCGTCTAGATCTCTACCGATTCCAACGCAATCCAGCGCGTGACTTCTACGACAGCGAAGCGGTCGCTGACGTCGCGATCGCTTCTACGAGCCGGTTTCGGTCGAGGTCACCGTCGGGGCTGTACCAGCGCTCCAGGGCATTGAGAATCGACAGGATGAAGATCGTGGCGATCTTGGGATCGACGGCGGAACGGAACTCACCTGAGTCGACACCTTCTCCGATCACCGAGCGAAACATCATCTCGTAAGTGTCGCGTGACGCCACCACCCGGGAACGATGACCCTCGTCGAGCATCCGGGCCTCGTTCAGATAGGTCCGCACCACATCCTGATGTTCGAGGACCACGTCGACGTGGCCGGCGATCAACGCCCTGAGCCGCTCCCCCGCCGTGCCTTCCACCGCCATCGCCTTGTCTGCCGAATCGAGAAAGAGACGCGCTCCTTCGTCGACCACCTCGACCAGGAGATCTTCTTTGGAGTCGATGTGGGAGTAGAGAGAGGACCCGAGCAGACCCAGTTCCTTTCCCAGATCGCGCATCGATGTCCCGTGATAACCTTTCTCGGCAAACATCCGCCCGGCAGTTGCCACCACATCGGCCCTGGTATTGCGGGTGGAGACCATCAGCGGTGGTCGTATCTGACCACGACCCGGTCGGTGACCGGATGGGCCTGGCAAGTGAGAACGAAGCCGGCCTCGACCTCAGAGTCGACCAGGGCGTAGTTCTTGGTCATCGAGACCTCTCCCTCCTCGATCCGGCCCTTGCAGGTGGCGCACATACCGCCCTTGCAGGAGAACGGCATCTCGGGCCTGACACGGAGGGCAGCGTCGAGTATCGAAGTCTCGGGGGTCATCCGGGTCTCCACTGAGCGACCGTCGAGAATCACTGTCAAGTCGACGCTGCCCTCACCTGTTGGAGGTTCAGGAGGCAGTGTGGAGGTGTCGACTGGCCCGGCAAAGAAGAGCTCATCGTGCACTGTCGTCTCGTCGATCCCGAGAGATTCGAGGATCTGGCGGGCCAGCATCACCAGTTCGTAAGGGCCACACAGGTACCAGCCGGCGACGTCGCGGCCGCCGAGCATGCGATGGATCGTCCTGATTTTGTCTTCGTCGATGCGACCGGAGAGCAACGGGAGGTCGGAGCCCTCCCGGCTGAGGATGTGGAAGAGCTGGAAGCGCCCCGGGTAAAGGTCTTTCAGACCCTCCAACTCGTCGAGGAACATCACCGAGTTGGCGGTCCGATTGCCGTAGACGAGAGTCCAAGAGCAGCCGGGCTCGGCTTCGAGCGTGGAGGCGATCAGCGAGAGGACCGGTGTTATCCCCGAGCCGGCGACTATTGCTACCCGGTGCGCTGTCGAGGCCGGGTCGGGTTCGATGGTGAACTCCCCCACTGGAGTCATCACATCGAGGGTGTCTCCCGCCTGGAGCATCTCGGTGGCATACGTGGAGAAGGCACCGCCGTGCAGCTTCTTCACCCCGACTCGGAGTTTGCCGCTGTTGGCGTTGGCGCAAATCGAATAGGAGCGGCGGACGTCGACGCCTTCGATCATCCCCTTGACGGTGACGTGCTGGCCCGGCAGATAGGTAAAACGGTCAGCGAGGCCGGCCGGGACATCGAAGGTGACCGCAACCGCATCGTCGGTGAGGGGGGTCACTTCGGCCACCATCAGCTCGTGGAAGGTGAGCTGTGACGACACTCAGTGCTCCTTGAAGTAGTCGAATGGGTCACCGCACGCCGAGCAGACCATGAGGGCCTTGCAAGCGGTCGAGCCGAATTGGGCGATCAACCTGCTGTCCCCACGGCGGCACTTGGGGCATCTGACATCGGATGGTGCCGTCGGCGGGGCGATACCGAAGCCCTCGAGCTTGGCCCTAGCCTCTTCGCTCATCCATTCGGTTGTCCATGCCGGCTGGTAGACGACGTTGACGCCGACGTCGCCAAAGCCGGCACGGCCAAGGGCTTTTAGGATGTCGTCTTCGATCTGGCCCATGGCAGGACATCCCGAATAGGTGGGTGTGATCGTCACCACTACCCGCTCGCCTTCCTGTTCGACGTCGCGGAGCACACCCAGATCAGCGATGGTGAGCACCGGAATCTCAGGGTCCACCACCCCGGCGACCACCTCGCGGGCGTGAGTGAGTGTGTCGACCATCACCACTCCAGTCCCGGATAGGTGCGCTGCATCCACTGCATCTCGGTAAGCAGGTAGCCGAGGTGCTCGGTGTGATACCCGATCCGCCCCCCGGTCTTCTGATACGGATCATCGGGTACGCTGAGACCGGTCTCGGCGAGCATGTCTCCTACCAGGCCATCCCAACCGTCCCGATAGACGGCGGCGTCCCCTTCGAAGATTTCGCCGGTGAATCGCCACAAGTCGTCAATCGCAGCGCCAGCGCGCTCCCGAGATTCGTCAGTGCCACCGGCCATGCGCAGCATCCAGCCGTGGCTGAACCGGTAGTGATACTCAGCCTCTTTGAGAGCTTTGGCAGCGATTCCCGCCACTGCCTCATCCTCAGAGCGGGCCAGGTCGGGCCACAGCTGGAGCTGGTAGCAGTCGACGAAGAACTGGCGGACGATGGTGTGGGCAAAGTCTCCGTTGGGCTGCTCGACCAGGAGGAGGTTGCGAAACTCCCGGTCGGTTCGTCCCATCGCGTACTGATCTTCGGTCTTGCCTTCGGCCTTGCCCAGGTGTTGGTAGAGGGCGCGGGCGACGCCGAGATGGTCGAGGCCGATGTTCCCGAGGGCGATGTCGAGCTCGAGTTCGGGAGCTTTCGAAATCCACTCCCCGAGGCGATGGGCGAGCACCAGATTGTCGTCGGCATGGCCCAGGAGCAATGTCGCCGGCGAGTCGGCCTGCGGCAGTGGCATCCCCTGGGGCGCCCCCGAGACGACTGCCTCGCTCACATGTGCCCCACTTCGTCTGGGATCTCATATGCGGTGGCGTGGCGGTACACCTTCTCGTTGGCGTCGACATAGTCGGCGGCATCGTCGGGCTCGAAGGCATGGACCTCTTCACTGGGGACGACCCAGATGCTCACCCCTTCACCGCGACGGGTGTAGACGTCACGGGCGTTCTGCAGTGCGGTCTCGGAATCGGCGGCGTGCAAGCTGCCGATATGGACGTGTGAGATCCCGCGACGCGCCCGGACGAACACTTCCCACATCGGCCATGCCTCCCGTCCGGTGTCGATGTGCTCTTGGAGATCGGCGGACTCGCCGGGGCCGACAGGTACGTCGTATGTCATCAGGCGGCGTCCTTCTTGGATTGCTTGGCGGCGTAGGCATTTGCCGCTTCACGGACCCAGGCGCCTTCCTCCCAGGCGCGGGTCTTGTTCTCCACTCGCTCCCGGTTCATCGGCCCGTTTCCTTTGACCACCTGCCAGAACTCGTCCCAGTCGACTTCCCCGAAGTCGTAGTGGCCGCGCTCCTCGTTCCATTTCAGCTCGGGGTCGGGGATGGTGATACCGAGATAGCCGGCCTGAGGAACGGTCATGTCCACGAACTGCTGACGGAGGTCGTCATTGGAGACCCGCTTGATCTTCCATTGCATCGACCGCTCGGTGTGGGTGGAATCGGAATCGGGAGGGCCAAACATCATCAGCGAAGGCCACCACCAGCGGTTGAGCGCATCCTGGGCCATCGCCTTCTGCTCCTCCGAGCCCTGGCAGAGCCTGATCAGCGACTCGTAGCCCTGCCGCTGATGGAAGGACTCCTCCTTGCAGATTCGGACCATCCCCCGGGCGTAGGGCCCGTATGAGCAGCGGGTGAGCATCACCTGGTTGGTGATTGCCGCCCCGTCGACCAGCCAGCCGATCGTCCCGATGTCCGCCCAGGTCAGCGTGGGGTAGTTGAAGATCGATGAGTACTTGTGCTTGCCCTGGTGCAAGAGCTCCTGCATCTCGTCGCGGTCTACGCCAAGGGTTTCCGCTGCCGAGTAGAGATAGAGGCCGTGACCCGCCTCGTCCTGGACTTTGGCCATGAGAATCGCCTTGCGGTGCAGTGTTGGTGCCCTGGTGATCCAGTTTCCCTCGGGCTGCATCCCGATGATCTCGGAATGGGCGTGCTGGGCGATCTGGCGGATCAGGGTTTTCCGATAGCCCTCGGGCATCCAGTCCGTCGGCTCGATCTTGTCTTCGGCTTCAACAATCGCCTGAAACTTCTCTTCGGGTGTCATACGCCGATGTTAGCAAACGAACGTTCGTTTGTAAATCGAACCTGAGGCGCAACCGATCAGATGTCATAGCCGGGGCGTCGAGAACCGCTCAAACGGGTGGTCAGGCCAGCGCTACCAGGTCGAGCAGATCTTCGTCGAAGTACTTCATCTCTCCATCCGGCATGAGCATTGCCCGGTCGGGCATGAGCTGGGCGACGAAGTCGGTGTCATGGCTGACCATGACGATGGTTCCCTCGTAGATGGTGAGAGCCTCCAGGAGCGCCTCCTTCGCTTGGGGATCGAGGTTGTTGGTGGGCTCGTCGAGGAGGAGGACGTTGGGTCGTTCGGCGACGAGCATCGCCAGCGCCAGCTTGGTCTTTTCTCCGCCCGAAAGAGTCGCCGCGTCCTGTTCCACCTTGTCGGCGAGGAGGAAGCGGCCTAGCAACGCCCGTTTGGTCGAGTCCGGGAGATCGCCGGACTCCATGTGGTCGACGACGGTCTTGCCGGGGATGATCTGCTCGTGCTCCTGGGCGTAGTAACCCAGCGATGCGTTGTGACCCAATGAGACCTCACCCAGGTCAGCCGCTTCGACTCCGGCGAGGATCCGCAGGAGGGTGGTCTTTCCAGCACCGTTGAGTCCGATGAGAAGCATCCGCTGCTCCCGCTCCACTGCGAATTCGATGTCGACGAAGACCAGATTGTCTCCGAACGACTTGGCCAATCCGGTCGCCGCCAGAGGGACCCTTCCCGACGGCTCCGGCTGCGGGAAGTCAACCCGAACCGACTTGCCCCTCTTCTCCAATTCGACGAGGTCGCGCTTCATCCTCTCCACCCGTGTCTCCATCGTCTTGGCGACCCTGGCCATCTTTTCGGTCTTGCCCCGGAAACGACGGATATTGTCTTCGAGACGTTCGATCACCTCGTCCTGATGCTTGCGCTCCCGCTCCTTCTGGTCCCGTCGCCGCTCCCGTTCGACCAGGTAGTGGCTGTAGTTGCTCCGGTACGGCTCGATCTTGTTGTTCTCTAGGGCGAGGACCGAAGTAATCGCCTCGTCGAGCAGGGGAAGGTCATGCGACACCACCAGCATCCCGCCCCTGTAGGCGGCTAGCCACTCGACCAGCCATGCCTTGGCGTCCAGGTCGAGGTGGTTGGTGGGTTCGTCGAGGAGGAGGATGTCGGTCTCGGCGAAGAGGATGCGGGCAAGCTCGACGCGACGCCGCTGGCCACCCGACATGGTGGCCACCGACTGGTCGAGCTCGTCGTTGCCAATACCCAGGGCTGCGGCCATCCGCTTGGCGTGGGCCTCGGCGACGAGGCCGCCTTTGGCCTCGAACTCATCGTTGAGACGGGAGAAGCGGAGGATCCCCTTGTCGCGCTCCTCGCCCGTCAGGTCGTAGAGCCGCTTACGGGCATGTTCGATTTTCCGCTGCATGGCCCCGATCTCCCGGGCCATGAGGATCCGCTCCAGGGCAGTGGCATCGGCGTGCTCCAGGTCGGGAAGGGCGGCCTCCTGGGAGAAGTACCCGATTACACCAGAGCGAAGAACTGATCCTTCGTTCGGTGCCTGGTCACCTCTCAAGATCCGCATCAGCGTTGTCTTGCCTGCGCCGTTGCGCCCGACCAGACCGATCCGGTCACCTGACTGCACGCTGAAAGAGGCCCCGGTGATTAACAACCGGGGCCCGACCTCGACCTGAACGTCGCGGACAATGATCACCAGCCCAGGATACGGACGCTCGGCGACCTACTCCAGCTGATTAATTCGGATAGACGGTGACGGGTTGTCATCTGACTACTCTCGTTCCGTGGCAATTGGAGTGCTGACGAGCGGGGGCGACGCCCCGGGAATGAACGCGGCTATCCGCGCCGTGACCAAGGTGGCGGCATCGCGGGACCTCGCCGTGTGGGGGATCCAGGACGGGTTCGACGGTCTGATCGACGGTGACTTCAAGCCACTCACCCGCAGGTCGGGCAAGAAGGGCCCGCTGATGCCGATAGCCGACGTCGAACACTCCGGTGGCCTTGGGGGCACACTTCTCGGAAGTGCCCGCTCGGAGCGTTTCTACACGCGAGAGGGCAGAGTCGAGGCCGCACAAACCGTTGAGAAATATTCCCTGGAGGGGCTGATCGTCATCGGAGGCAACGGCACCATGGCAGGCGCCCACGTCCTCACCGCCGAGCACGGCGTACCGGTGGTGGGGATCCCCGCTTCGATCGACAACGACATCGGACTCACCAGGGAGGCTCTCGGCGTGGACACCGCGCTGAACACCATCGTCGACGCCTGCGACAAGATCTCCGACACGGCCCGCTCCCACCACCGGGCCTTCATCGTCGAGGTGATGGGGAGGAACTCCGGATACCTCGCCATGGCGGCAGCGGTTGCCACGGCGGCCGACGCCGTTCTCCTTCCCGAACAAGACAAGTCCGCCGATGAGATCGTTGCCGCGGTGGTCACCGAATTGCGGCGCAGCCTGGAAGGGAAACGGGACAAGACCCAGGTCCTGATCCTCAAAGCCGAAGGAGTTTCAATCCCCACCGAGACTCTGGTCGACAGAGTAAGGGAAGAACTCGGCGCCGATTCCGTTCTGGAAGTGAGGGCATCGATCCTGGGCCACCTGGTCAGGGGCGGAAACGCCTCCTTCCGGGACCGGCTCCTTGCCGGGCGTTTCGGGCTCACTGCAGTCACCGGGTTGATCGAAGGCCATACCGATGTGATGACAGGCTGGAACCTGGACGGCCCCGGCATCGAAACCTCAGACAGCTGGATCAAGCTGTTTCCGATTGCAGCGGTCCTCGAAGAGACCGAAGCGCTGCTCGATGGATCGAGTTCGGTGACGATGGACCGGGTGCGCCGGATGGAGGCAATCCAGGGTGTGCTGGCCATCTGAAGCGCCAGTCTGTGAATCGGCGCGCCGCATATGAACACGACCCCCGGCCCCGACCCGAACGCCACCAACAACACGGTTTTGAGGAACTGATGAAAGAGGCGCTATCGGCAGTCGTCGAGCATGCGTTCAAAAATCTCGGCGCGGTCAAGTTGGAGGCCGGTGTCTTCATCGGCAACTCAGCAGGGATCGCCCTCCTCGAGAGCGTCGGGTTCAACAGAGAATGGACCGTGCGCCGGGTGCACCCGAAACGCGGGAGCTGGGTCGACGCCCACCTCTACGGCATCATCCCTGAAGACCTCCAGGCCGACCGGTGAGCGACGGGCTGAGCCGGGTGACACTCCAGTTCTACAAATACCCACGCGCCCTGCACTGGCGACACGACATGGTGCTGCTCGGCGAGGACGAGCACGGTACCTGGCTGGGAGCCCCAACCGGGACGGTCATCCAACGGGGCGAGGAGAGCCCCATGAGCTGGAAGCACCCGTTCGTGCAGCTGATCCAGCCCGGCCGGGCGTGGATCCCGATCTGGAATGTCGAGCCGGACAAGACCGAGATCTATGTGGACATCACCACCGTCCCCACCCGGCCGGCACCAGATCGATACGAAGCAATCGATGTCGATCTCGACGTAGTGAGGTTGGTCGACGGGACGATTTTGATCCTCGACGAGGACGAGTTCGAAGAGCATCGCGTGGCCCTGGACTACCCCGACTGGCTGGTCGACCAGGCGAGGGCGACCACCGCTGCGGTCGCGGTGGCAATCGAGATGAGCAGCGGTCCATTCGGCGGGGCCCACCTCGCCTGGTTCGAGCGACTCGCGCAAGCCGGTTAGCAGGTAGAGTCACCGCCGATGGGGAGACTGAGATCATTCTTCGCCACACCTCTGCTGCGCCGGATGTCGTGGCATGTGAAGCGCGTCGCCGACAAGTTCGACCGCAGATTCTTCGCCTCGGTAATGCTCATTCTGTTGCTGATCCTGGGAGTTTCGGCCCTCACGGTGTGGGCGGTCGAGACCGAGCGAACCCTGAGCGAATTCGGGGAGTCGTTCTATTGGGCGGTGACCACGGTGCTCGGCCAGGGCGATTCGTCGTACGTGTCGGGACCGGTGGGCTGGGGAGTCTCCTGGTTGCTCGGGTTGTTTGGCGTCACCATCGTCGCCACCATCACCGGTGCTCTCGTCGGATTCGTCATCGATTTTCTAATAAAGGAAGGACAAGGAATGGGAGCCTCTGGATACGAAGACCACATCGTGGTGTGCGGATGGAACTCGACAGCGAGGGACCTCATCAAGGAGCTTTCGACCGACGACTACCGCGCACAGGTAGTGCTGCTTTGCGACATGGAAAGGAATCCCGGAGGCGATTCGGTGTATTTCGTCAAAGGGGACCCCACTGACGAAGCCGACTTGAAGCGCGCCGGCATCGAACACGCCAAGTCGGCGATAGTCGTTCCGGCCGATGGGTCGAAAAAGGCCGATATGGCCTCGATCCTGACCGTTCTCGCCATCGAGTCGATCGAGCGAAAGGTTCGCACCGTTGTCGAGGTGAACGACCCCGACCATGTCCCACATTTCCGGAGGGCCAATGTCGATGAGGTAATGGTGACATCGAAGATTGCAGCACACCTCCTCGCCAGGTCCGCCTTGTACCCCGGGCTGTCCGAGTTGGTCAGCGACATCGTCTCCGGCGGTGAGGGGTCCGAGCTCTACCGGGTCCAGATGCCAGACGATTGTGTCGGCAAACCGGTGGACGATGTCTCAGCCATGTTGCGACGCAATCACGGCGCCACCTTGCTCGGCGTGAGCCGCAATGGGCATCTCACCACCAATCCGGCGGTTGACTTCGTCCTCGAGCTGGATGACAACCTCATCGTCCTCGCCGAGTCGCTCGGTGTGCTCAGCCCGCTGGCGAACGCAACCGCCTTTACCGAGTAGAAGTCTATCCGGGACAGGAAGGGCGGGCTAGAGCCCTTCGAACAGATCGGTCTCCGTCGTCGGGGCGGGGCCGAACACCCGGACAAAGGCCTCGGCGCCCAGCACCTGGTCCTTCTGGTCGTCGGGCACCTTGAGCATCGACCAGTCGGGGGGGATCTGGCTGCGATGGGCGCGGATCGCCTCGAGCTTGGTGTCGATGTGCTCCCGCACGTCGACCCAGCAGGTGACGAGATGGTCGGGAACTCCTGACTGTCTCATCCGTGCCGCGGTCTCCTCATCGATCGATCCTTCCGCCAGACGCATCTCCGCCCAGGCCACCATCCGGCGGCGCGGCCAGGCATTCATGTAGAGCTTGGCGGCCCGCCACGGCTCCTCGCCCCCGGCGAGGGGGAACCGCATGACATCGTCCGATGCGTAGAAGGCGTCCATCCCGATCCGGTGCACGTTGACATGATCGGGATGCCCGTAGCCCCCGTGAGGGTCGTAGATGGTCATCACGTCTGGCTGGTACTTGCGGATCATTGAGACCAGCCTTCTCGCCGCCTCCTGATGGTCAGCCTGCCAGAAGCAGTTGGGGTGGTAGTTCGTCTCCCATCCCATCATCCCCGAATCGCGGTATCCGAGAAACTCCTGGTCCTTGACCCCGAGAATATCGAGCGCAGCGCGGACCTCCTCGGCGCGGACCTCTGCAAGGCGCTCCCTGATCAGCTCCGGATCGTCGTAGTTGTGCACCTCACCGAGAGCTCCATCGGTGGCCGTGACGACGACTACGGGGACGCCGGCGGCCGCGTATTTCGCCATCGTTCCGCCCATGGCGATGGTCTCGTCGTCGGGATGGGCGTGAAAGGCTAGAAGTCCTGGCATGGTCAGAGCTTATTGCCGATGTGCGCCCATTCTTCAATCGGGACGAATATCGTGCGACGGTGCCCGGTCAAACTTTTACAGCCAGCGCGTCGACCGCCGCCTCCATGGGCGCAGTGTGGGATCGGCTCCAGGTTCCAGCGACCTGGGAAGGCATCAGCGGCGTCGATTCGGTCTTCGAGCCCCGCCACGATGAGTCCGGGCAGCTGGTGGGATTCAAGTTCCATTCGACCGCTGTCGGGCGGCAATACGAGGGCACGGCAACCCCGGGTTCGAGAGAGCACCAAACGTCTCTGACCTGGGACATCGCCACCAGCGAGATCAAGGGTTGGGTTCGTGTCGACCTTCAACCCCTCGACGACCGGACCCGAATCGACGTGTCGATGCACGTTGAATCCGTGTCGATGATGGCCTCCTTCGGATTCCGCTTCATCGCTGCAGCGATAGCCAACGGCTTCCAGGAAACGGCGGACCACTTCGCCGAATCGATGGAGTCATAGGAGCCCAGCCGTACCTGTGTTGGGAGCGTCTATTCCTCGGGACTACTGCACAGCCTGCTCGTCCTCGAGCGCTTCCGCCGCAGCGGCGTCAGTGGCGAGTTCATCGGCGAGCTCCTTGGCTTCTTCTTTGCCGCCTTCGGCAATTTGGGCGCGGTCGGTGATCAGCGTGACCTGGTTGTGGAGGACCTGGATGAAACCACCGTGGACACCGATTGTGGTCCGGTTTCCCGCCTCGTCCTCGACACTCACCGGGCCGGTCACCAATGCACCCATGAGCGGCTCGTGGTCGGCCATGATCCCCAACTCGCCCTCCGGAGTCTTGGCCACGACAAACGTTGCCAGTCCGCTCCAGACGGTCGCCTCAGGCGAAACCACGTCGAGCTGGAACGGCTTTGGCATCAGGCTGCGTCCGACTTGGTCAGTTCGGCTGCCCGGCGCTCGACGTCCTCACGGCCACCAACCATGTAGAAAGCCTGCTCCGGATACTGGTCCATCTCACCATCGATGACAGCCTGGAATGACGCAATCGTCTCTTCCAGGGGCGTGTAGATACCTTCCTGGCCGGTGAATTGCTCGGCAACGAACATCGGCTGGGAAAGGAACCGCTGGATACGGCGAGCCCGACCGACGATGAGCTTGTCCTCTTCGGAAAGCTCGTCGATACCGAGAATGGCGATGATGTCCTGAAGGTCCTTGTACCGCTGCAGGATCCGCTGCACCTCCGTAGCCACGAAATAGTGCTCCTTACCCACGATCTGGGGGTCGAGGGCGCGGCTATTCGAGTCGAGCGGGTCGACCGCCGGGTAGATTCCCAGCGCGGTCAGCGGACGGGACAACACAGTGGTCGCATCCAGGTGGGCGAATGCCGTATGCGGCGCCGGGTCGGTGATGTCATCCGCAGGCACGTAAATCGCCTGCAACGACGTGATCGAGCGGCCTTTCAACGAGGTAATCCGCTCCTGGAGGAAGCCCATCTCGTCGGCGAGAGTCGGCTGGTAACCAACCTCCGAAGGCATGCGGCCCAGAAGCGTCGGTACCTCGGAGCCGGCCTGGGTGAAGCGGAAGATATTGTCGATGAACAACAACACGTCCAGGCGGTCCACGTCACGGAAGTACTCGGCCATTGTCAGCGCGGAAAGGGCGACACGAAGGCGGACACCGGGCGGCTCGTCCATCTGGCCGAACACGAGCGCCGCCTTATCGATGACCCCGGTCTCTTTCATCTCGAGGAAGAGGTCGGTTCCCTCACGGGTGCGCTCCCCTACCCCGGCGAACACCGAAACTCCACCGTGCTGGGTGGCAACGCGGTTGATCATCTCCTGGATGAGCACGGTCTTGCCGACACCGGCACCGCCGAACAGCCCGATCTTTCCACCCTGGAGGTACGGGGAAATCAGATCGAGGACCTTGATCCCAGTCTCAAAGACGGTCTTCTGCGGCTCGACATCTTCGAATGCAGGCGGGGTGCGATGGATAGGCCAGCGCTCGCCGGTGAACTCGAGGTCGGGAGAGTCGAGCGAGTCTCCCCACACGTTGAAGATGTGGCCAAGGGTCTGGTCACCCACGGGGACTGTGATCGGACTACCGGTGTCACGGACCGGAGCACCCCGGGACATGCCGTCGGTGGGGGCAAGGGCGATGGCACGGATCTTGTTGCCACCGAGGTGCTGGGCCACCTCGGCTTTTACGGTGAAGTCCTCCCCCAAAAGGGAGAAGTCGATCTCAACGGCGTTGAGGATCTCGGGCAGGTTACCCGGCGGGAACTCAGCGTCCACCACAGGCCCGGCGACCTTCACTATTCGCCCTACATTTCCAGAATCACTCATGTGTTTGCATCTTTCGTCTCGTGAACTCGTATACGGAAATTTGTCTCACTCCGCCAGGGCCTCGGCCCCACCGACGATCTCGGTGATGGCTGTTGTGATTTCGGCCTGGCGGGCGCGGTTGGCCTGGATGCTCAAGGTCCGGATCAGCTCGTCGGCGTTATCGGTGGCGGCTTTCATCGCTCGTCGTCTCGCGCTGTGCTCCGAGGCGGACGCTTCGAGGAGGATGTTGAAAATACTGGCCTCCACATACCTGGGGAGCAGACGGTCGAGGATCTCCTCAGGCGACGGCTCGAACTCATAGGAGACTGACCCCTCGCCCTCACCGGTCGACTCCGGCGGGGTGATCGGGAGCATCTCCCGCTGCACCGGCACCTGGCGCATCGCCGTCTGATACTGGGTGTAGAACGTCTCGAGGGAGTCGATCCGACCCTCGGCATAGGCAGCCATTGCAGTGTTGGCCATGGCGCGCGCATCTCCGTAGCCGGGCGTGTCGGTGACTCCGAGGTAGGCCTGTTCGATGCGGTAGCCGCGGTAGCGAAAATACGACTGTGCCTTTTTGCCGACGGCATAGACGGCAACATCGGCACCTGACTTCTGGAGTTCGACAATCCGGGTCTCGGCGAGCCTGATGATATTGGAGGCATAAGCGCCGGCCATGCCCCGGTCGGATGTGACGATGAGGAGGCCCACCGTCTTCACCTCGCGACGCTCCAGCAGCGCATGGGAGCTCCCCGCTCCGGCGGCACCCACATTTTCGATGACCTCGATCAGCTTCGCCGTATACGGCTGGGAGGCAAGGACCCTTCCCTGCGCTTTGGGGATGCGGCTGGCCGCGATCAGCTCCATGGCGCGGGTGATCTTCTTGGTTGCCTCGACGCTCTTGATCCGGCGCCTGGTATCACGAAGCTGGGCTGATGCCACCGGCTAGTCCCTTTCCGGGGTTCCTTCGAAGCCGGCAGCAAACTCGGCAACTGCCTCGTCGAATCCATCGCCTTCGGGGAGCCCGCCGGTGTCACGGATCGTCGCCAGCATGGCGCTGTACCGGGTGCGGAAGGCCTCTCGAAGTTCGGTCTCGAAGCGGGGCACATCATCGACGTCGACCTTGTCCAGGTATCCCTCGGTGACCGCATAGATGACGAGTACCTGTTCGTCGACCGGCACCGGCGCAAACTGGGGCTGTTTCAAGATCTCAACCACGCGTCGTCCTCGTTCCAGCTGGGCCAAAGAGGTGGCGTCGAGCTCGGAACCGAATTCTGCGAAGGCAGCTAGCTCACGGAACTGAGCGAGGTTTAGTCGCAGCGGGCCTGCGATCTTCTTCATCGCCTTGATCTGGGCAGCACCACCGACTCGAGATACAGAGGTTCCGGCGTTGATCGCGGGTCGGATGCCCTGGTAGAACAGGTCGGTCTCGAGGAACACCTGACCGTCGGTGATAGAGATCACGTTGGTCGGGATGTACGCCGAGATGTCGTTCGCCTTGGTCTCGATAACGGGAAGACCGGTGAGCGAACCGCCGCCCAGCTCATCGGAGAGCTTGGCACAGCGCTCGAGAAGCCGGCTGTGGAGGTAAAAGACGTCTCCGGGGTAGGCCTCACGGCCGGGAGGACGGCGCAGCAACAGCGAAATCTCCCTGTATGCCACCGCCTGCTTGGAGAGGTCATCGAATACGACGAGGGCGTGCTCGCCGTTATACATCCAGTACTGACCGATTGCCGACCCCGCATACGGGGCGTACATTTGAAGGGCAGGAGCCGCAGACGCCGGGGCGTTCACGACGACGGTGTACTCCATCGCCCCGGCCTCTTCGAGGGCCAGGACAATCTCAGCGACCGTCGACGCCTTCTGGCCGATGGCGACATAGATGCACTTCACGGCATCGGGAGTCCCCTGGTTGGTCTTCTGGTTGATGATCGTGTCGACGAGGATCGCCGTCTTACCCGTCTGGCGGTCACCGATGATCAGCTGACGCTGTCCCCGACCGATGGGGGTCATGGCATCGATGGCCTTGATCCCGGTCTGGAGCGGCTCGTTCACCGGCTGACGTTCTACGACCGAAGGGGCTTGGGTCTCCAGGAGCCTGGTCTCTGTAGTCTCGATCGGGCCCTTCCCGTCAACCGGGTTGCCCAGGGGATCGACCACACGACCGAGAAGTGCATCGCCGACCGGGATGGAGAGCACGGTGCCGGTCTGCTTGACCGGGTCGCCTTCCCCGATGTGGCTGGCTTCTCCGAGGAGGACGACACCGAGGTCGTCTTCGTCGATGTTCAACGTCACTCCGGCGAGCCCGCCGGGGAACTCGAGAAGCTCGGAGCTCATGACCGAAGGGAGGCCCGTGACGCGAGCGACCCCGTCGGCAATAGACGTCACATAGCCGACGGTCTCCTTCCCCATCTCCGGCTTCCAGCCCTCGAGTTGGGTGCGGAGTGTGGAGGTGATCTGATCGGCGGTAATTGTCAGGTCAGACATATATCTCCTCAGCGGCTCTGGACGGCATGCCGTAGCGAATCGAATCGGTTGGCGATAGAACCATCGATGACCGTATCACCAACCCTGGCGACGATTCCGCCTACCACGGACTCGTCCACGATCACTTTCACTTCAAGTCTCTTGCCGGTGGCCTTGCCCAGTGCAGCAGCAAGACGCTCGACGGTTTGTTCATCTAGAGGCACTGCAGACCGGATCTCGGCTACGGCGTGATCCCGTGAAAAGGCAGCAGTTTCAACGAGGGCCCTGGCAATGGAGGGAAGCTCCGCGGCACGACCCTGTTCGACCAGAAGTCGGACAAGGCCCACCGTGAGGGAAGACGCCTTCCCTTCCAACAGGTCATCGATGATTGCAGCCTTCTTGTCAACGGGAAGCTGGGGGTCGGTCAGCGCCGAACGAAGCTCGGGTGCACTGTCGAGCGTCTCGGCAATCGAGTAGAGCTCGCTCTCCACGACTTCGAGAACGCCTTCGGCGCGGGCAACTTCGAGGAAGCCCTTGGCGTATCCGTTGATCCGGTCATCCATCTACAGTTTCTCCAAATCGGCCAGGTAGCGATTGACGAGGGCCTGGTGGGTCTCCGGGTTGAGCGACTCGCCGACAATCTGGCTGGCGAGATCTACGGAGATCGAACCGACCTGCTTGCGGGCATCGGCGAGGGCACGGTCCCGCTCGTTCTCGGCCTCCTCGCGGGCCTTGGCCAGGATCTGTTGGGCGTCCGCCTCTGCCTTGGCCAGCACTTCGGTCTTCATCTGCTCAGCGGTGGCGCGAGCGTCTTCGATGATCCGATTGCCTTCGGCTTTGGAGTCGGCAAGCTGTGCCTTGTAGTCGGAGAGCAGACTCTCGGCCTCTTGCTTCGCCTTCTCGGCGGCGGAGAGCTGGCCAGCTATGGCCGCCTGTCGCTGCTCCAGCATCGTGTTGAGAGCCGGCACGGCCCAGCGCCAGATGAAGAAGAAGACGATCGCAAAAGCGATGATCCCCGCAATCAGCTCGTTGAAGGGCGGGAGCAGCAAATCGAGGCCGCCTCCCCCATCGTCCGCCTCGGCGGCTAGTAGGAAACTTTGTGCAAAGTTCATCATTTAGCCGATGAAGAAGAGGAGGAGGCCGAAGAGTGCCAGCGCCTCGGTGAAGGCAACACCCAGGAACATCGTAACCCGGAGCATTCCAGCGACTTCCGGCTGGCGGGCCATCGCCTGCACAGTATTACCGGCGACGATACCCACGCCGATACCTGGCCCGATGGCGGCCAGGCCGTAGCCGACAACGTTGAGGTTCCCGGTGATGCCTCCTGCCGTCTCTTGTGCCAGGACCGCCGCGGCGATCACTACTGAAAAAATGGCGTCCATTGTTTCTTTCTTCCTTTCAATCTCGTATGTCTTCTTACGAGAAAACTTGTTTTGTCGATCAATGTTGGGGGTTGACTGAGCTTTCGATATAGACCGCGCTGAGCAGGGTGAAAATGTAAGCCTGTAGGACCGAGACCATGATCTCGAAGATGAAGATCGCGAGCCCGAGGCCGGACCAGAGGACACCAAATACAGCTCCCTTGACCGGGATTTCGGGAATGTTGGTGAGAAAGACAAAGCCGGATACCAGGAGCACGCTCAGCATGACGTGGCCGGCAACCATGTTGGCAAAGAGCCGCACTGCCAGCGAGAAGGGCCGGATCAGGAAGTATGAGATGAATTCGATCAGGCCCACTAGCCAGCGCATGGCTATCGGGACCGACTTGGGCCATACGATGCCCCCGAGATATCCGAAGCCATGCTTCTTGAAGCCGACGAAGACAAAAATCACGTAGGTGACTCCGGCGAGGAAGGCAGGTATCGCCATTCGGCCGGTTATCGGGAAGTTGACGAGGGGGGTCACCTCGAAGAGGTTGCCGACCAGTATGAACAGGAAGATCGAGAGCAGGTAGGGGAAGTACTTCACGCCCTCAGGACCGATGATCCCTATCGCGACCTCGTCCTTGACGTATCCGACGATCGATTCGATCGCGAGCTGGAACTTCGACGGTTTGAGCGATGGTTTGCGGAAAGCGAAGTAGAGGAGGAGGACGACGATGAGCGCCGCAACGAACATGAGGATGATCGTCCGGTTCACTTGGCCGAAGATGTTGGGAAGAACGAAAAGTTCGCTTACGTCGTCTGGTGCGCAAACCGGTTCGTTTACGTAGTCACATTCCGACAGTGCGAGGATCAACGGGTCCAATCCAGATTCCTTTCTCGTCCTTTGGAGACGGCCACGGCTTCCCACGACAGCAAC
The DNA here is from genome assembly GCA_041748855.1 of Acidimicrobiia bacterium. Taxonomy (GTDB): domain Bacteria; phylum Actinomycetota; class Acidimicrobiia; order Spongiisociales; family ZC4RG35; genus MA-ANB-1. Next base: position 8,928 of record JBGTCK010000007.1, on the reverse strand, counting down.
ACCATGTAGGCGACAACTGCGGTAATCCCGAAAGCGGGCCGGTCGATGTCAAAGAATTGGGCGATCAGCAGCATCGAAAGGACAACCAGACCGAGTCGGAGGAAGAAACCAAACAGAGCGGCGGCATGATATACCGAAAGGCTGATCTTGGCGGAAACCGAGAGCACGGCCCCGGCTATGAGGAAATTGCCCACGATCACCAGACTCCCCAGAACCGAGCTGATCGCTCCCAGCCATCCTGAGGTGAAGTAGAAGACGATGGCTAGAACCGGGGCAACGTAGATAGCCCGCCCGACCATGTGCCTGGCCATGATCGACTCGACTGCTACTTGTTCCTGTTCAACGACCACGGGGGTTCTCATCGATTCGCTTGGAGTACTGAAACATGCTCCAGAACCCGGAGGAGGCGCCGGCGAGGACACCGATGACAACAAACCAGGGTTCGGTGCCGAGAAGTCGGTCGATCCCGTATCCGAGGAGGATGCCGGCGAGGGTGGAACTGAAAAAGGATCCACCTTCTACCAATCCGACATTGACCGCGCTGGTCGTTTGTGTAGTGACTGAGTCGTGTTTCACGGGATCCTTGTGAAATCTTTCACAAAGGTTATAGCTGAGTGTTGCAAAGGCAAAATCCAACCTAGTGCCCTGTCCGGCAGATCGTGCTCGTATTTCACCGGCCCTTGTCCCCCCTGGCGGCGTCCTCGTCCTTGACGAACGGCCCAGTGCGCCTGCGTCCTTGCCAGGAACGACAATTGCTCGCCGAAATATCAAGCGAATCCACCGGACAGGACACTAGCAAACGATCAATCCAGACACTAAACGTGCCCCGGGAAGTCGGCGGGGTAAGGAGGGAATTGAGACGCCAGCTCCCCGATGCGGCCTTTGACCTCGACGAGGGCTGCGGCGTCATCGCGCTCTTTCAGCGCCCGAGCGAGAAGACTCGCCACTTCCGACACTTCGGCCTCCTTCATCCCCTGCGTGGTCACCGCCGGAGTCCCGATGCGAAGCCCGGAAGCACGGTACGGGGGCCGGGGGTCGTTGGGGATGGTGTTGAAGTTGAGCGTTAGCCCCTGCTCATCGAGCAGCCTGGCTGCGTCCTTCCCGGTGAGGTCTTCATCGATGGAGCGGAGGTCGATCAAGAAGAGGTGGTTGTCGGTGCCGCCGGAAACAACCCGGACGCCCTCGTCCTGCATCGCTGTCGCCATCGCCCTTGCGTTGGCCACCACCTGCTCGGTGTAGTCGTGAAACTCGGGTTGGGAGGCCTCCAGGAAACACACCGCCTTGGCTGCGATCTGAGACTCGATCGGCCCGCCCTGGACATTGGGAAACACCGCTTTGTTCACCGGCGTCGCAAACTCCTCTCGGGAGAGGATCAAACCGCCCCGCGGACCGCGCAACGCCTTGTGTGTGGTCGCGGTGACGACATCGGCATGCGGGACCGGCGACGGGTACGACTTACCGGCCACCAGGCCGATGAAGTGAGCCGCATCGACCATGAAGACTGCCTCGACCTCGTCGGCGATGGCGCGGAAACCTTCGTAGTCGAGATTCCTCGAATAGGCCGAATATCCGGCGAGCACGATCTTGGGACGGTGCTCGAGAGCGAGGGCGCGCACCTGGTCCATGTCGATCAACTCGGTGTCGGGATCGACTCCGTAGGCCACGATGTCGTAGTAGAGCCCGGAGAAGTTGACCGGTGAGCCGTGGGTCAGGTGGCCACCCTGGTCGAGGCGCATCCCGAGGACGGTGTCTCCCGGTTCGAGGAGCGAGAAGTAGACGCCCATGTTGGCCTGTGCCCCCGAATGCGGCTGGACGTTGGCATGGTCGGCTCCGAACAGATCCTTGGCCCGATCGATCGCCAGTTGCTCCATCTCGTCGACAACCTGGCAACCCTCGTAGTAGCGGCGGCCCGGGTATCCCTCGGCATACTTGTTGGTGAAAACCGATCCCGAAGCAGCCATCACCGCCGGTGAGGCAAAGTTCTCCGAAGCGATCAGGTGGACGCTGGAGTTCTGCCGCTCGAGATCCTTACGAATCAATCCTGCGATGTCTGGATCGACCTGTTCAATCGGGTCCATTGAAATCATGACCCCGACAGTAATAAGGCGCTCGTCCGATCGCGCACCACTCCCCGATTCCTGCCGAACTGCGTCGGGAGCCGGGCGAAGGATCAACCGGAGGGGTCGATAGCTCCCTGGCGGAGAACCACCAGATCGGTTCCCGTGGCGTCGACGACCGTGGAGGCGACGCCACCCGGGCAGGAACCCTCGATGTAGACCGAAACCCGGTCCCCCAGCACCGCTCTCGCCCCCTCGGCGTCGTACGTCTCCGGGCCACCGCTCAGATTGGCCGAAGTGACGGCGAGCGGGCCGGTAAGGCGCAAAAACGCGAGAGTTGTCTCATGGTCGGGAACCCTGATGCCTATCGTGCGGGCGTACTCATCACCCACCCAGGTGGAGAGGACGACGCGTGGTCTCACCACGAGGGTGAGGGCTCCGGGCCAATGGTGGTCGGCCAGTTCGCGCGCTGCCCCTTCGATGACAGCCAGCGACGCGGCCTGCTCCGCCGAAGCGACCAACACGCCAATCGGCTTGGCAACAGGGCGACCCTTCAACTCGTAGAGCCGCGAGACCGCCAACTCGTCGAGGGGATCGATGGCCAGCCCGTAGACGGTGTCGGTGGGTATGCCGACGATCTCGCCACGCTGGATGGCTTCGACAGCCGCGTCGAGGTTCACGGCTTGACTCCAATGACGAAGCGGTCCCTTCCGGCCAGATCCTGTCGAACGACCATCGGAATCCCGGGAAAGGAAGAGGCTGCGGCCACCCCCTGCTTCTCTCCAATCTCACACACAATCACCCCTCCCGGGCGAAGCCATTGAGCGGCCGACGCTCCAATCCTCTCGATGACCTCCAGCCCTGAGCGCCCGGACACGAGGGCGACCTTGGGCTCGCGTTTCACATCTTCTGGAAGGCCATCGAACTCGGCCTCCGAGACGTATGGTGGGTTGGCGACGAGCAGGTTGACCTTGCCCACCAGAGACGCAGGCAACGGGTCGAACAGGTCTCCGCAACCGAGATAGATCTGGCTTCCGAGCCGGGCCATGTTCGCCCCGGCCACGTCGATCGCATCCGGCGATATGTCCGTTGCGAAGACAGAGGCGGACGGAAAATGCTGTTTCAGGGCCAGTGCCAGAGCGCCCGAGCCGGTGCATAGATCGACGATGACCTCGGGAAGCCGGACCAAACGCGCCGCTAGCTCAAAGAGGGTCTCGGTCTCAGGACGGGGTATTAGAACCCTGGAGTCCACAAGGAGCTCTACGGGACCGAACTGGGCGGTTCCTTCGATGTACTGAAGGGGCTCACCATCGAGCCGACGCTGGACCAGGGCATCAATCGATCCATTGACCCCCGCTACGGCCCGGAGGCGGCGCAGTTCATGGTCGGGCAAACTGTCCATTGCCTCAAGTCTGACAGAAGAAGGGCAGCTACCGGGTACCGTCTCGACAAACACTCCGGGAAACCTGCTCGCCTGCAGATTTGTGAGACAATCATGGCTTGGTTCCCATGGAAAACGCCGAGACAGACAGCACGCGACGGCAGCGTATCCTCGTCGCCGACGACGTCGAGGCGGTCACAACACTTTTGGTGACCGCTCTCGAGATCGCCGGTTATGAGGTGGTCGTCGCAGAAAATGGCCAGAAGGCGTATGAACTGGGAAAGAGCGGCGAGTTTGACCTTGCCGTCATCGACCAGCTGATGCCCGGCCTCCTCGGCACAGAGATTCTCGGTCGCTGGCAGTCGGAAGGCGTCAACATGCCGGTAATCATGCTTTCCGGCGTTGAAGACGATGAGGTAGTCGTGGGAAGCCTCGACTCCGGCGCCATCGACTACGTGCACAAGCCATTCCGGCTCCCCGAGTTGATGGCAAGGATCCGCAAGAACCTCAACTAGCCGGAAATCCCCGACTGTCCGGGACGCACCCTCCAACAACTCTGCTCAACTCCGACCGGTTTCTCCCGATATCCATTAGGGAAATGACTAGTTTTGATATTGCAATGGCTGCCGTGACGGTCATGTTTGTAGTGAGCGCCGTCCTCCTGGTAGCCGTGGTCGTTTTCAAGTGGGCGAACGGCCGACGGTTGGCGGCGCACAACCAGAGGCGGATCGCCTACCTCAAGCTTCTCAGCCAGCATGTGGCAGCACCGGGCTCAGCGGGCCAAATCTCGATCCGGCAGGCCGATGACGACGCCTTTATCGACGCCCTGATCGACATTCGACACACCCTGTCCGGGACTTCGATCGAGACGCTCGATGGCATTGTCGACAGGGCCGGCCTGATCAGCCACCAGGCGAAGCGACTCCGATCCAGGTTCCCGCTGGGGCGGAGGCTGCGGGCTGTCGTCTCCCTTGCCGAGATCGGCGATCCGAGAGCGGCGAGGATCCTCATGCATCACCTGTCCGATCGTGTGCCCGAGATCCGGGTGCAGAGCGCTCGCGGGTTGGCCCGGATGCGCTACACGGCTGCGATCGACGTGATCCTCGACAGATTTCACCGGGAGACTCCATGGGTCCAGTCCCGGTTCGCCGAGACGCTCGCTCTGTTCGGGCGAGACGCGGTCTGGCCCCTGACCGCCTGGGTGAGGATCAACCACAATCACGCCGATAGCGGAGTCACCGAGATCATCCGAATCCTGGGCGTTATCGGCGATTCGGAGGCTGGGCCCGCACTCGCCGAGTTGTTGTACTCGGCAGAAGAGCCGGAGATCCGGATCGCCATCATCGAGACGCTCGGGCTGATCGGCGGTCCGCTCGCCCTCCGGCCTCTGCGTCGGATGATTCAATCCGCCGACTGGAGAATCAGGGCCAAGGCCGCCACCGCGTTCAGCAAGATCGGTGACCCCTCGATAAACCCAATTCTCAGCGAGGGACTGGGTGACGCCTCATGGTGGATGCGGAGGAACTCTGCTGCAGCTCTCGCCGCCCTGCCAGGCGGTATCGATCTCCTCTATGACGCTATCGGAGCTTCCGACCAGTTCACCCGCGACGCCGCGGCCGAAGCCCTGGCGGACTGCGGCGAGCTGATTGCGGCCCGTGACAGGCTCGAGGACGGCTCGGCGGAACCACGCGACGTAAAGCTCATCAGCTACATGCACACTCCGGAGCCACTTGCCTCATGATCCTCGGAATCATGGAATGGGTTGGTTACGCGATCCTTGCGTACTTCGTCCTCATGCAGCTCTACATGTTCTATCTCGCAGTGCGGTCGGCCACGGTGCTTCGGAAGGCTCACCACCTCGACCGGTTCGGCCGGGTCGGTGAAATGTTGTCTAGCCACCGGGTGCCTCCGGTCTCAATCCTCATCCCCGCCTACAACGAAGAGCAGGGCATCGTCGAAGCCGTCCGCTCCATGGCGATTGTGGGCTACCCGCGCCTCGAAATCGTCATCACCAACGACGGTTCGACTGACGACACGCTGCGTTGTCTCATCGAAGCATTCGATATGGAGAAGGTGCGGATCCCGTACCGGCCTGACATCAAGACCCAGCCAATCAAAGCCATCTACCGGACCCACCGCCCGATCAGGATCACGGTCATCGATAAGGAAAACGGTGGGCGCGCCGACGCTCTCAACGCCGGGATCAACGCTGCCCGATATCCCTACGCCCTTTGCACCGACGCCGATGTAGTCCTCGACGCCAACTGCCTTATCAGGTCGATGCGCCATGTGGTCGAGGACCGTGACCGGACCATCGGTGTCGGTGGGAACATCAGGCCACTGAACGGAAGCCACTTGGAACTGGGCCATCTCGTGGAGGCCACGGTTCCCAAGAAGATGATTCCGCGAATGCAGGTTCTCGAGTACCTGCGCACTTTCGTCACCAGCCGCCCGGCCTGGTCCGATATGAGCGCCTTGCCATTGGTGTCCGGGGCGTTCGGAGTCTGGAAGCGTTCGGCTCTCATCAACATCGGGGGATTCAGCGCCGGCCACATGGGCGAGGACATGGACTTGACGATGCGCCTCCATCGGTTCCATCTCGATAGAAATATCCCGTACCGGATCGTGTATGAGCCATCGGCTGTGATCTGGACCGAGGTCCCCGAAACGGCAGCAGTGCTCAAGAGGCAGAGAATCAGATGGCACCGGGGTTTGATGACCGTTGTCTCCGACTTCAGGAAGCTGACGTTCCGACACCGATACAAAACGCTGGGCATGGTCACCTGGCCGGGGATGGTGCTGTTTGAATATCTGGCCCCGATCGTGGAGTTCACCGGCTGGTTCCTGATCCCTGCAGCATGGTATTTCGGAGCTCTCGAGATGCCGCTACTGATCGCATTTCTCCTGCTTGCTTATGGCGTCGGGGTGATCAACTCGCTTATGGCCATCCTGCTCGATGAATCGTTCGGGTTCTACAACAGCCCCAAAGACATTGCACGGCTGGTGGTGATGGCCCTCGTCGAGAACTTTGGTTTCAGGCAGCGGACTGTGTTGTGGCGGATCCGGGCCATATTCGGCGGGAAGACCACAAAGGTGTGGGGCAACATGGAACGGCGCGGGGTGGCCAACCTAGGAGTCCGTTGAACAATGCCGTTGCCCAGATTGGCGGCCAGGCGCGCCAATCGCAAGGCCGAGGTTTCGCCACTCCTCGGTCCGGAATGGCGGGGCCGAGAACGCAGCGAGTGGTGATGCCTGGTCGTCAAGATGGGTGACATGCACTGTTTAACGGGCTCCGATGCCAGCCCTTCCGAAGCCGCTTAGGCCTCTCCCCCATCGGCGAGGAGCCTCGCCTGCTCGTCGGCGGCAAGGGCATCGACGAACTCGTCAAGTTCCCCCTGGAGGACATAATCGAGCCGTTTGATGGTCAGTCCGATCCTGTGGTCGGTGACCCGGTTGTCCTTGTAGTTGTAGGTGCGAATCTTCTCAGAGCGGCCCCCCGTCCCCACCTGGTCCCGGCGGGCACCAGCGAGTTCCGCCTGGTGCCGCTCCAGTTCCATCTGGTAGAGCCGGGCGCGGAGGATCCGAAACGCCTTCTCCTTGTTCTGAAGCTGGCTCTTCTGATCCTGACATGTCACTACCAACCCGGTGGGCTCATGTGTGAGCCGGACTGCCGAATCGGTGGTATTCACCGACTGTCCTCCTGGACCGGTGGACCGATAGACGTCGATCTTCACGTCGTTCACATCGAGTTCGACCTCGACCTCGTCGGCCTCGGGTAGCACCGCAACCGTGGCCGTCGAAGTGTGGACCCTGCCCTGGGACTCAGTCTTCGGTACCCGCTGCACCCGATGGACCCCCGCTTCGTATTTCATTTTGGAATAGGCGCCGCGACCCTTGACAGCAATCGTCACCTTGTCGAAACCCCCGGCCTCGTTGTGCGAGGAATCGATCGTCTCGGTCTTGAACCGGAGCCTTTCTGCATACTTCTCGTACATCCGCAGGAGGTCTCCCGCCCAGATCGATGCCTCGTCTCCCCCGACCCCGGATCTGATCTCGACGAGGACATCACGGTTGTCGTTGGGGTCGGTCGGGGTGAGGGCGACCTTGATGCTGGCCTCGAGTTTTCCGATCTCCGCGGTCAGTTCTTTGGCCATCTGGGCCATGTCAGGGTCAGATGACATCTCTCTGGCTTCGGCAAGGTCGGCCCGGGCCTCCCGCCAGCGCCGGATGTCGGCGACCACATCCTTCAGATCGGAGTGTTTCTTTCCGAGTTCGGCCAGCTGGTCGGAGTCGGCGAGAACTTCGGGGTCGCCGAGCATGTTCTCAACCGCTTGGAACGCGTCTTCGATCTCAGTTAGGCGCCCGGCAAAGCTCTCGTCCATCAAATGTCTTCTCCGGCGGAGACCACCGCTACCTGCCGCCTGGATTCGACAGCCGCATCAGGAATCGCGCCCCGGCTGATCACCTCGGAGAAGGCCTCGTCGTCGAGGGCGACGACCAGGCTGGCAATTGCGACTTCGATCTGATCGTCGGCCGGGACCCTGGTGGTCAGTTTCTGCAGCCATAGCCCGGGCGCTGCGAGAACCCTGGCGAGAAGATCCTCCCCGCGCGTGCCCGAGTACCGGATGAGCTCGTAGCTGGCCGCAGCGATCAGCGGGATCCCGAGGACGCGTGAAACGACCAGAAACACCCAACCGTGTTGGCCGAGGAAGGAGAAGAGGAGGATGGAGCCGAGCACGACGATCATCAGGAAGCTGGTCCCGCACCGGGGATGCTCGGGTGGGTATCGGCGGACCGATTCGATACTGAGCGGCTCTCCCGCCTCGTATGCGTAAATCGACATGTGTTCGGCGCCGTGGAACTCGAAGACTCTTGCGATTTCCTTCGAACGTCCAATCAGCCACACATATCCCACGAAGAGAATCAGCCGGAGGACACCTTCGACCACGCCAAACATCAGGTCGTTGTCTCCCGATACGAGGTTTGCCGCCGCGGCAGGGGCCAGTATGAAGAGCCCGACGAAGATGAAGAGAGCAATCCCCATCGTGGACCCGATCTCCCAGCTGGTCAGCGGCTCTTCCTCTTCTCCCGATGCCTTTTGTGCCGACCAGGAGAGGGCACGAAACCCGAGGGACAACGATTCGCCGAGGACGAGGATCCCTCTGACCAGCGGGACGCGCGCCAGCTTGCTGCGACTGGAGAGGCGGGGCAGGTCGTTGCGGCGGGCGACAATCGTGTCGTCGGGTTGTCGCACAGCCACCGACCATGCAGTCGGGGCGCGCATCATCACCCCTTCGATGACTGCCTGGCCTCCGACCGTCTTGGCCGGATCGATGTGTTCGCTCACAGGTGGAGCGGAACGGTCACTCGGTTGCAGAGCCCTCGTCCCCGTCCGACTCACCGGAAGCCTTGGTGAAGGCCGTCTTGCCGTAGCGCTTCTGGAAACGCTCGACGCGACCACCGGTGTCGACAAGCTTCTGCTTGCCGGTG
>JBGTCK010000006.1:0-17162 GCA_041748855.1 Acidimicrobiia bacterium | reverse complement strand
GCGAATCAGACGAGGGGACCAAGACACGACAGACCAACTTTCCGGCCCCGACGGGACCACTATCCACCGTCCCACAACCCGCCGAGCACCGTCGACAAAACCCCAGGTGGATTACCCCCATATCCTCACTTCGGCGTGCGTAGTGAGTCTCGGTGGGATCTCGTCAGGATCGGCACTTTGGATGGTGTCATCGAGAGGTGTCCTTTGGCCCCATTCACGAGCTGCAGAAAAAATCGTCGAGGGCGGCCACGACGAGTCGACAACCGTTTGGCTTTAGGAGAGCTACACGTCCTCTTTGGCCACGCTGTGTGAGCCGGTGCCGCCTGTCGTTGCTGTGACAAGTGAGGTCGTAAAAACAAGCAACTTCGGCGTCGACCGTTTCTGGGGTTCGGACGACATCGACCTCAACTACCTCGGTGGACGAAACGGACTGATGCGGTCGACGTGGCGGGTCGATCCCCGTCGTTATGGCGCCTTGCCTGGACAGCTATGAACAGCCACCCACGTACGGATCGCAGTCGAGATCGATCCTGCCGGGTTGAGCAAGAAAGTCTGCCTTTCGAGGTTCTAGGTCAGAATGTGGTCGAGAATCTGCCTGTATGACGAGTGAGCTAGGTCCAGATCAGCGAGTTCAGCCTGGCTGGCTCCACTGATCTCGTCGTGCTCAATCGGGGGCAGTTTGTTAGGCTCGCCGGCCCAGTTGTCGACTAAGTAGATGCGCAGATGGAGGCGTTGTGTTCATCACCACAAGGCTACAACTCAGAGCCCCCATGGTTCGGCTAACCACCACGCGCTGCCCCTGGGTCTACCAGTTTTCCTGGATCAGCTCCCAGGCTGCCCGATCCGTGACGTTGCAGACTGGGCCGGCTTGAAGGAACTCCCAGAACGCCTCGCATGACCCGTTGATCTGGAACTCGACGGTCTCGACGTCCTCGAATCGGAACGCATTGGCATATAGTTCGGAGAGGAAGAACGCGCTGCCCCCGACAGTGTTGGCATTGTCGACGGCGACGCCGTCGGTGAAGTCCAAGATCAGGTGTCCACCTTGGAGATCGCCGGTCAGAAGCGAGCCAGCACTTTCTTCGGAGAAGAACGATCCGAAACCATCTGCGCGCTCGGTAGCGGTTGGCCCTGCAAGGACGTGAGTCATCGCATTCATGATTGGGAAAATTGGAGCGTCCGGCGGAGTGTCTGGTATGGGGCCGCGAGCAACCGGTCGCAGGGTTGGGTGGTCTCCATCTCCACAGTTGAAGAAGACGATGACATCAGATTCCTCAGGCGGAGGAAGGTACTGGTACTCGAGGCATCGCTCACCCGTTGTCGTGGCGTCCATCGGCTCCGGGCAATCCCCCTCGGGTGCCGCACCGAGCTTGACCAGAAGGGGCCTTGTGGTCATGTTGGCGCCGGGTGCCGGGTCTTGGGAACACACCACATCGGTCTGTTGGACGCCAAGGGAGACCGACCCCTCTATACCGACGTCCTGGAGGACGTTTTGGGCGAGTTCCACGGTCATCCCGACGACATCAGGAACAACCGCCGTCGGAGTTGCCGTTGCCGGATCTTGGCCTTCCGGGTTGTAGTAGACGTAGCTGAGGCTGGCGTTCTTGTAGATTGCGGTGACGTGCCAACATCCAATGATGTCCGGGTCCATCCCGGCGATCATGAAAAGCCCGTCTTCGCCCGTGCCCCAGTTCGTGGTTTGGTCGCTGCTGATCGTGATCGGCACACTGCCCCATAGGGTCCACGTCACTGAAATCTCGGGTTCGGGCTCGATGTCATCTCTGGTGAAGTTCACACTCCACCAGGCGCTCTTCCTGGGACCGACGTATGAGCCGTCGTTGGAGAGAACGGTCCATAATTCGTCTTTGCCAAACCAGACTGAGTCGGGATTCGAAGGTGTTGCCGGATGGCCATCGGGCGGGGTGAAGGACTGACTGGGGATAGTTACCGGGCAATGTTCACGGTCCCATTCGAAGCCTCGGCTGAAATCGAGGGCGACCAGGCCACTGGTGTCGAAGGAGACGGAGTCGGCGGGAACCTGAGTTTTCTCCACCACTGTGAAATCTATCACCGCCGATCCCATGCCTGGGTAGGTTATTCGAGCGTACTGGCGGAGCAGAGCTTCGGTGTCTTCGGCCACGTAGAGGTCCAGCTCTATGATCTCGTCGTCGGTGTGACGGCGCAACTGGTGCAACATGACAGGGGTTCCGTCCAACTCAGCGGGGACCGCCTCGCCGAACAAGTCATCCCATGTTTCTCCATCGCCGAGGGGAGGTGAGAGGAACCAAGCCCACGGGATAGTTCCGCGGTCCGAGCGGTCGAAGCTACTGAGGAGTGTCAACACTTCAGAGTCATCACTTTCGCATCCAATCACCCGGAAAGAGGTGTTGTCCGGGTAATCGGTGGGATCTCTACCCCAGCCTCGAACTGGGTTCTCCAAGTTGCCCTCGATGACTGTTCGCTCGGTCGAGCCGTCGGGAAACGTGGCCACCATCAGGGTCAGGGCTTCGGAGTTCGGTCCCCAGATCTCGATGGTGGCTTCGTTGTGTCCGAAGTTGTCCGCCTCTTCTCCTCTGAGACAACGCGGGGCGGCGCTGCCGGAGTACTCCAGCTTGACGTACCCGATCGTGTTTTCGTTTGGTGCGGAAAGAACGGGTCCGTCATCGCCGCGGACAATCCAGAAGATGCCGACCAAGACCAACAGCAACAATGTCGCTCCTGTCGCCAGCATCCATGGTCTGATCCGGGTCAGCGCCCTGGGAGCGATTTCGCGGGTGTTGATGGTGGAAAAAGGTGGGGCGTCGGGAGTGTTGGCGGTGATCCGCCGGAAGGCTTCTTTGGTGCGATCGTCATCAAGTGCACCCAGGTTCTTGCGCGCCAGTTGGAGATACCGTCGCACGCTCCCGGGACGTCTGCCCATGACCTCGGCGGCTTCGGTGAGGGAGTAGTCCAGAAAGATGACGAGGTAGGCGGCGGCGCGCTGTAGGGGCGGAAGTTCGGTGACCAGGTTGTCGACGTTGCCCACTTCCACTTCGGGGATCCCGGTGTCGGCTGCGGCATCAGGGTGCATCTGCGAGTGGGAGCGCCCGGTGGCTTCCTTGAGCACGGCCCGCATCAGGTATGTCTCCGGGGTTTCAAGGCCGGCCAGTCCATCCGTGCGTTGCAGGATGCGAGCGACAACTGTCGTAACGACCTCCGGAGCGTGGTCCGGTCCCACCAGAACGGTGGCGTACCTCGACAGGATTGGAGCGATCTCGTCGTAGATGGAGCGGTCGGTCACGGCCATGTCACACCCCAACGTACATCAGGCAACGATGGACGGCTCCCCCACGCGAGATGGCACCGGCCCGACAAAGGTATACGGCCATGCAGGAAGATGCTCATCACATTCGTCTTCATACAGGGTATACACCGCCGAGGCGCCAGAAGTTTCGTGGAAGGACCGGACGATTGGGTCGTCCGCCATTAGACAACCATGGGCCTCCGCGCAAGGGTCGACGAGTGCTGAGCATCGGTCAACGGTCCGTGAAGGCACGGAGCAGACCAGTAGGACCCCAAAAACACCCTCTGACCTGGGGTGTAATAGAACCCCTCAAAAATTGTAACGCTCTACGCTGGGACCCGGTGTTCTCCCTGGTCCAGAGTTAGGTGAACACCCGGCAAATAGTTGTTCACCAAAGTTCAGAGAAACGTTCACCTAAGTAGCCGGTTTGCTCGCCTTGGGGGGCCTCGACCGGCTTTGGACTCTCTTGCCGACGCCTAACCCTCGAACGGTGAGTTCGAGGGTTAGGCGTGGAGGAGCCCGGGGTTCTTTAACGCCCGGTATTCTCTCCCTGGTTCGAGAGTTAGGAGAACACCCGCCGTTGAACCGACTTCCTCCGCCTACCTAGCGGCTTGAGGATGGTTGAGCAGTCTCTATTCTCACGGAGGTGATTGCTCCACATTGTGAAGGGCTGTGATTCTCGCCAGGATAAACCGCGCCAAACTCTCGAATCGTTTTCTTAGCTCGTCTGGGTCGTAATCAGCGGCCAGGGTGCCCTCTTTATGAAGGCTTATCCAGATGCCGCCAAGCTCTTCCGGAAGTTGAAAGTGGAAGTTGGCACCAGCGCCGACATGGGTTATTCCATCGGGCAGTTCTATGGTGGTGGGGTTTTGTGAGGACCCTTCGTCGAATACTGCCCGGTACTCATTAGCCCACCCTGGTCCAGGTGGTCCTGCCGCTATATGGCCACCCGCCTCCCACTCCGCATCCAGTATCGATCCTTCTTGAGGCGACCAGATGAAGAGGTTGATTCTGTATTCGTCCTTGTCGCCGACCAGGGGCTTTTTCAAGGTGCAGTCGTTGCGGCCCGGGACGATCCCCTCGCCTCCCGACGTGAATTTGGTGGCCAAGATGTGCTGACCAAAGTGTAGGTACGTTTCGAGCAGGTCACAGGCTGTGATAACGAGAGTAGTGTCCTCAGCCGGATTGAAGGGATCGTGCCCGGGGCTGAAGGGGTTGTCCCCGGCTGGCACCTGTACATCTCGGCCACCCAGGTCGCTCCCTTCGATTACAGGATTGTCCGCTCCAAAAATGCACCCGGCGGTGATGAGTGCCAACACCAACACCGCTGAGCTGTGACGCATTGCCGACCGTGAGGTTCTGGCGGTAGCTGGGTTGGTGCCATGTTGGCTCACAGCGACCTCCCCGTTTCAAACGTGGCGTCAACTTCTTCTCTCACTCCGTTGCAAGCGAGCAAACGAGACCTCCCTGGCCGTGGGAAGAAGGCTACACGTCTGGTTGGCCCGCGCCCTGCGCTCTCCCAGGTCTGAGCCGAACTCCGCAGGCACCAACCGGTTACTGAGTTCGGCCAGCAAGGACAAGAACTCCATGTGTAGCCTGGTGTGGAATAGAGAGAGGTGATGAGTGGTCGAGCGTATTAAGATCACGGTTTGCGTGCTGGCGATGGTTCTGGTGGCGGCGGCCTGCGGTGGAGACAATGAGCCTGAAACCGCAGTAGGAGGTACCGACGCCGACACCACGCAGACCAGTGGCCCCACCGGAGCTACCGGGGCTTCGAGTGACCTACCTGCGGGGACGATAACCGTCGATGGTGTTGCCCATGAGGTCAGCGGCCTGGAGAGCTCGTTCCGAGGCACGACCGGTGACTTCAAGTTTTGCACCTACCGAGACGGCGGAGAAGATGGTCAAGTCACCATCGAGGTCGACATCAGCGAGGACGAGACCCTTTTCGTCTCGTTCGGCAGGGCCGATGGTCTGGGTCCGTCGGGTAGGTATCCAACGGGCATGGACACGACCGAGGACGTCGATGCCGCCCTCGAAGATGGTCGGGCTCGCGGGACCGCTACCTTTGATGATGGTGTTGTGGTCGAGTTCGATGTGATGTGCGAGAGTTAGCTGGAGCCTCAAAGGCCATCCTCCAACAGATGCCGACTCAGATGAGACCCAGTCCGCAGGCGCCGGTGTCCACGATCGTGTTTTGAAGAAAACAGAGGATCCGCAGTTTTCGGGCCGTTGATTGTTGACCAGTCTCCGGTGTAACGTCCATCTAACCGACGACCTCTTGTGCCACCGAGTGTTCGGAGAACAATGGAGTCCATGGCCCACGGATCACGCACATCGCGGAGAACTCCCAAGCGGAAATGGTTAGCTCTCCGGCTTCTGGCCGTGCCCGCGTTGGCCGTGGCTGCGGTTCTGTTTCTCAGTCAGCATCCTGAACCCTTTCCTGCCGAGGTTGTCGGTGGCTTGAGCCAAACGAACGAGGGGACCGTCGCTGATCTCCGATGGATCGATGAGGCTGGGGTCGCCCATACCCAAAGCTTCAACCTGACCGAAGAGCAGATCACCTCTGGCACTGTCCTGCTGGTCGATACAGAGGACCGGGTCAGTGTGTACGACCCTTCTGCATATTCGAGGCTTTCGGCCGTGATCTTGGCGGTGACCGCAGTGGTGGCTTTCCTCTTTGCCGTTGTTGTGGAGGCAACCGTTCATGGCTTCGGCTTTGTCCGGGGCACCGGGAAGTTCGGAGAGATGACCCCCGACGATGTCGAGGAGTCGCATGCCTTCTACTGGCGCCACTAAGCAGGAGGTCGCATTCCGACCTCACGGTCCGCCCCGTCCCGCCACCTCTCAGAGTTTCGGCATGCCCCGAAAACCAATTTACGTCTTCTGTCAGATCTTCGCCGGAGATTCGCCGGCCACCCGCGGTTCAAAGGTGACGGGTTCACGATTCAGGCGCACCGGGGGAATACGCCGACCAGGAAAGACCTTGATCTCATAGGCGAAAAGGTCCGATCGGTCCTTGAAAAAGGCTGACTCGGTTCGGGCTAGAGCCCCCGGAGCCGGTAACTTGGTGGGCACAACGCGGTTTCGCGTTCCGGAGAGGTGGCCGAGTGGTCGAAGGCGCTCGCCTGCTAAGCGAGTAAGGGGTGTTTAAGCCTCTTCGAGGGTTCAAATCCCTCCCTCTCCGCTCGATCCCGGGGGGATCTGTCGTCGTTTGCCGAGGATGCCATGAGGGTATCGGCGGAACGATGACTTCTTTGCGTCAGATGGGCCTCTCGCCCCACCGCCGGACCCCAATCGGGCGCATGGGCTCGCCACTACCCTTGTTCCCGGCGTAGGCTCAGGAGTCACGTGACCAAACGAATCATTGTCGCCGCAAACCGCCTTCCTGTCCGACAGGTCGATGGGGAATGGGAGAAGAGCCCCGGTGGGCTGGTCAGTGCCCTGCTTCCGATCCTCGAACAGAACAGCGGAGTTTGGATCGGCTGGAGCGGGACGGCCGACGAGCATATCGAGCCCTTCGAGCACGACGGCATCGGCTTGATTCCACTGACCCTCGGATGGCAGGAAGTAGACGACTATTACCTGGGCTTCAGCAACGAGACCGTATGGCCGTTATTCCACGGGGCGATCCGGACCCCTGCGTACCACCGCCACTGGTGGCGGACGTACCAGGACGTGAACAGACGTTTCGCTGAAGCAGTCGCCGAGGCCGCCAGCGGCGACGAACTGGTCTGGATCCAGGATTACCAGTTGCTACTGGTTCCCAAGTACCTCAAGGAACTCGCCCCCAATCTCGACGTGAGGTTCTTTCTCCATATCCCCTTTCCGCCAGTGGAACTCTACGCCAGGCTTCCCTGGAGGGTCGAAGTCCTGGAGGGCCTCTTGGGCGCAGACGTTGTCGGCTTTCAGACCGAGCGCGGAGCCGGAAATTTCATCTCGGCGGCAACAGCTTTCACCGACGCGACTGCTGATGAAGACGGCGTTACGTTTTCGCGTCACACAACCAGAGTCGTCGCCTCCCCGATCTCGATAGACACTGCTGAATTTGAACGAATCGCCTCTCTCGAGGAGACCAGCCAGAAAGTTCGCAGCATCCGCGCCGATCTGGGGAATCCAGAAGTCATCTTCCTCGGCGCCGACCGCCTCGACTACACCAAGGGCATCGACGTGCGATTTCGGGCTTATGAGGCAATGCTGGAGCGCCACCCCGACCTGGCATCGCGCACCAAGTTCATCCAGATCGGTGTACCTTCGCGTTCCACTATCAAAGATTATGTGGAGATGAAGGAGGAGATAGAGCAGATCGCCGGTCGGATCAACAGCACCCAGGGATCGCGGCATTACACGCCAATTCATTACATGTACGAGTCGTTGGGCATCGAAGACCTCGTCGCCTACTACCGGGCCGCCGATGTGATGGTGGTAACTCCTTTCGCCGACGGGATGAACCTCGTCGCCAAGGAGTTCGTGGCCAGTCGGGTGGACGACGATGGGGTTCTCCTTCTCAGCGAGTTTGCCGGCGCCGCCCAAGAACTTCGCGAAGCAATATTGCTGAATCCCTTCCATGTCGACGGAATTGCAACGAAGATGCATCAGGCGATTCGAATGGAGCCAGAGGAGCGTCAGAGAAGGATGAAGACAATGCGGGACATTGTCCGAGAGCACGATGTTCACCGATGGGCACGCTCGGCTCTGGGCTCGGACCTCGACGTAGTGACGGTATGACCCATGGAGTTCTTGAAACCGGTTAGCGCCCTACCCAACGCCCTCGAAAGGCTCGATCAGATCAAGTCCCTGACCGGCGGCCGGCTAGCGATCTTCCTCGACTACGACGGGACTCTGGCCCCGATCGTCAACGACCCTGCCAAAGCCCGGATTCCGCAGAGCACGCGCACCGCCGTACGTGCTCTCCTCGAGAAAGCCCCTGTCGCCGTCGTCAGCGGAAGGAGCGCCATCGACGTTCGGGACTTTCTCGGCTTGCCGGGTGTCGTATACGCGGGAAGCCACGGCCAGGAGATTTCGTTTCCGAACGACACCTATTTCGAGAACCCGGCGTCTGTGGAGTGCCTCGGCGCGCTCGACAAGGCAGAAAGGCTCCTGACCGAAGGCCTCTACGGAGCCGACGGAATTCAAATCGAGCGGAAGCCGTTCGCAATTGCTGTTCACACCCGCCGGGCTGGAAGTGATTTCGACCGGGTCCGTGCCGGCGAGATGGCCGCCGAAGTCGGGGCGAGCGCCGGGTTGGTGGTCAGGCCGGGCAAGGAAGTCTACGAGCTGCGGCCTGATGTCGACTGGCACAAGGGACGCGCCATCGAATTTCTCTTAGGGCGACTCGAAGGCCTTGTCCCCTTGTTCATCGGTGACGACGAGACCGACGAAGACGGTTTCTCAGCGGTCCTCAAGAAGGGCGGGATTGCGATAATCGTCGCCAACGAGCCAGAACGCAGGACCCTGGCCGAATTCAGCCTGAAAGACACCTTCGCGACGACCACTTTCCTGACCAAGCTCAAGTCTTACCTCTGACCGTTCGCGTCAGGTGATCGGGACCGGCTCCTTCTCACCCTCTTGTCCTTCGATTGCAAACTCACCACCCGGCTGGAGGAGGTGGGCCGACGCCGCAGCCGCATCGAGTTCCGAATCGTTGCCGGACGTTGCAAGTCTCCCGTCGGTATCCGAGAGGTGGGCACGCACGAACCAGTGGTGCAGGTCGAGGGTCGCCGTCTGGCCGACGAGCAGGTCTTCGCTTACCGGGTCGATTTCCTCTAACGCGGAAATTGCATCGCGATGTCCGGAGATCACCCGCTCGTAGACCTTGTCGAGCGCACCCAGGTGCGCCATCACGGGGCCCCTGCCCAGGGCATAGTCACCATCTGACGAGCGCCCGTCCACGACCTGAGAGGGCAGTCCGCTGGCCACCGCACCCATGGTGGTGACCCTTTCCGCGACTTCGTCGATGAGGCTGCGCACTGCAGCTACCTGCTCATCCATGAGCTTGTGAATCCCGATGAAGCCGAAACCGACCACGTTCCAATGGACATGCTTGAGAGTGAGGGATAGGTCGATGAGATCGGCGAGGCGGTGCTGGAGGACGCCTGTGACCTTCCCGGCATCTTCGGTCCTCATTCCTGCGGGTGCGTATTGCGGTTCCATTTTGTCCTTTTCTGGCTTTCCTCTGGGTCATTACCCCTGGTCCGGCTGGGTAAACGCTCCAGACGCGACTCAGGCCCTCTGCAGAGGGCCTGAGGATCGACAATCGAATGATTGCTTAGGCGTTGGCGTCGCGGAGGTCCCTGACCTGGTCGTGCGCGGTTTGCACCGCCTTGGCCTGCTGGCTGACGACTTCACGGATCGGTGCAGGAAGGTCCTCGTTGAGAGCCTCGCGATACTGCTCGACAGCATGGTCTTCGCCACGCTCAGCTGCAGCGAGAATCGTGTGCGGGTCGCTACCGGTTAGAGCATCCTTCATTGACATCCACCCACGGTGCAGGGCGCCTGCCGCGCTGCCATCGCCGGTCTCGAAAGTCATTCCATTCGCCGCAGCGATACTTGCGAGTTCACGTGAGAGCTCTGCTCTTTGCGTCGCGAATTCGCGCATCTTCGTTGCGATCTGGCCGTGGCCGTCCGCTTCTAGCTTTTCGGCGGCCTTCGTGAATCCTTCACGGCCATCCTCGAGAGTTTCGTTCAAGTCCTCGAGAATCGTCGTTGCTTGGGAGAGTTCCATTTGTGTGCACCTCCGTGCATGTTGTTGGTCTGCTTGGTGTTTACCCGTTGAGCGCATCGACTAAACGGCGGCGCTTTTGTTGCCGCCCCCGCAGACCTCCCTGATTTGGAGCCGCTCGGTCCGGACCAACGAGCGTTGGATTGGGGCCATAGTCGTAGGGGTAACTGGGGCCCTATGACCAAATACGGACTAACTCTCAACAGCGAGCTCAACCCGCCCTCCCGTCTCGTCGACATCGCAGTGGCTGCCGAAGAGGCCGGTTTTGACTTCGTGTCGATTTCCGACCACTTTCACCCCTGGATCAGTGAACAGGGGCACAGCGGATTTGTCTGGTCGGTTCTCGGAGCGATCTCAGCAGTGACGAGTGAAATCGAAGTCGGGATAGGGGTCACCTGCCCCACAGTCAGGATTCATCCTGCGATCAACGCCCATGCTGTAGCCACGACGGCAAGCCTCTTCGGTGGCCGGTTCGTGTGGGGTGTGGGCACCGGAGAGGCGCTCAACGAACACATCCTTGGAGATCGTTGGCCTCCGGCCGATGTCCGCCTCGAGATGCTCGAGGAGGCAGTGGAGGTGATTCGTGCTCTGTGGACCGGAGAGAGCATCACGCACCGGGGCAAGCACTACACGGTGGAGGATGCCCGCATCTTCGACCTTCCAGATTCCCCAACGCCGATCATCGTGTCAGCGTTCGGGGAGAAGGCTGCTGACCTCGCAGCTCGCATCGGAGATGGTCTCTGGACGACCGGGCCCGATGAGAAAATCGTATCGGTTTATCGTGCCGGCGGAGGCGACGGGGAGGTTTGGAGCCAGCTCACCTTCAGCTGGGACCCGGATCGCGATACCGCTCTCGAGCGGGCGCACCGTCTCTGGCCGAATACATCGCTTCCCGGTCAGCTGGCCCAGGATCTGCCGACCGTCCTCCATTTCGAACAGGCCGCCCGGGCCGTCGAGCCGTCCGACATCGAGGAATCTATGCCTTGTGGCCCCGAGGCCGAACCGATCCTCGATTCGATCGAGCAGGCGAGGCAAGTCGGGATCGACCACATCTACCTGAATCAGATCGGCAACCCCCTCGAGGGTTTCATCGATTTCTGGTCGGCGGAGTTGAAGCCGCGCCTCTGACCGCCCGGGGACCAAATAGAAGCCCTGCAATATAGAAAGAGCCACCGGGTTTCACGGTGGCTCTTTCGTGCGATTTCCTGTGGCTTAGAGGTTGTCGGTGACTTCCCAATAGGGCGTCCGCTCGTAGTAGCGGTATACCTCGCTCAGATGGGCCTGATCCGACAACTTGGGCCAATTGTCCCTGTCGAAACCGGGGGCCTTCTCCAGGAGTTCCTTTTCGATATCAATTACTACTTCTTTGTTGTCCATATCGACCGTAACCATGTCCCAGGGAATGGCGAAGAACTTCTCTCCGAGTCCGAGGAACCCGCCGGCGGCGAGGACGGTGTAGGCAACCCGTCCACCGTCGAGATCGATCACGATCTCTTCGATGTTTCCCAGATCGTCTCCGTTGGCGTTCTTCACCGCGTCACCGGTGATGGTGGATGCGCTTAGTGCTCTTGTCATTGTCATTTGTCTTTACTCCTTGGCGTGGCTGTTTGGTTGGATCTCGATCCTCTAGAAAATGAGGATGAGGATCAGAATGAGGAGGATGAGTCCACCGATACCGATATACATAATCAGACCTCCTTTCGAGTCTCTTCAACGATGGCGGCATCGACGCGTTGGTGATACAGCTCACCAAGCCGGCCACCGGTGTAGCCACCGAGCAGCATTGATGCGATCAATACCACGGAGCCGATCACGGCGGCCGTAGTGAGGTCGTCGACATCGATCTGGGCCACCCAGTTGGGGAGGTTCGAACTGCTGAATGCGTTGTACTCAGCTCCGATCCAGGCCCCGAGAGCCGCGAATATGGTGATCAACAGCAACGCCCAGAGGCCGGCCCCTAAGCCGTTCATGCCACCGTCGTAACGGGACATGCGCCCGGCGGCGAAGCCACCCACGATGAACGCGGTGAAAACGACAACGGCTGCGACAATCAGACCGATTATCGAGGCCTCGTCGAGAGCGCCTTCCTCGTTGAGTTGGTTGATCTGGAAGTCGATGCCAGCCGCACCCGCACCAAAAAGTGCTCCCAGGAACACGAGTGTTCCGAGGGCGGCGAACATTCCGACTAGCGAAGCGAGGACGTCGGCTTTGCCGAACCTCTCATAGACGCTTGATAGATCTTGCGATCCCTCGATGCGTCTTTCTTGTCGTGCGGTCATACTTTTCTCCTGTCAGACTTCCTGACGACATACCCCGGCGCTGTCCATCCAAAACAAACTGTCCTCGACGGTTTGACTGGCTTTGGAGAGTTAACAAAAAGGGGATAGGGAAGTTGGTTTTAGAGAGGTTGGAACGGGGTAGAGGGAAATCGGCCCTTGATGGGGGTCTGCCCGGAGTCTCGCCCTGCGAGGCTCGTCAAGAAAAAATGGGAGTCGACCGGAGTCTCGTAGTGAGACTCCGGTCACCTAAAGCCCCCGTTCTTCTAAGCGGATTCCGGCCGTGAGTTCGTCGCCGTCGCCGCTCCGATGGTGTACGGTTCCGGCAAATGCCCAGTTCTGAAGTCGAGGCACCGGGCCCGTTCACGAGCATCGACCCTGCGCTCGAGCGCCGGTTGTCTTTGATTGGCCAGACCATACGCTGGCTGGCCGCCATCTATGCCGTCGTCGTGCTGTGGAACGCTGCTTTTGACTGGTTCGACCTTCCTGATGGGCCGCTCACCGTCCGCAACATAACCCCCAGTGGGGCAGTCGCACTCGTGGCTCTCGCATTCGCGGCCTTGCTCGGCGGCGATAATTTCCGCGCTGTTCGGGGTTCCGTGGCGTTGCGTCGGGCAGGGTTGGTCATGTCGTGGTTGACCGCAGCCTTCGGTCTCTTCGTGATGCTCACCTTCATCTTCAATCTCATGTGGCCCTGGTGGGAAACTGTCAACGAAATGCCGGCATTCGCGGTTGGACTCAACATGTTCATGCTTGGTGTTGCGGTGCCTTTGTCCGTCAGCAGAATCGAGGTTCGGGTGATCGCCGGCCAGGTGGCCACTCTTCTCGTCTTCTCTCTCACCGCAATGATCTTTATCGGATATGCTTTTGGAACTCCGTCGGTGGGACGACTCTTCCTCCGGCCTGAAATCTCCTTTCAGGCAGCGCTCGGCGCCATCTTGGTCGCCCTCGGCGTGGTCTTGATCCGCCCCGGCAGCGGCCTGTTATCCATCTCGGCCAGTCCGAGCCGGGGAGGGGCATTGATTCGAAGGCTCGGTCCTGTGGTGCTCTTCGCCCCGGCTGTGTTGCTGTTCCTCGTTGAGGAGCTGCCTACAGCGTCGCGCATCAACGGTCTTGCGGTGGTGGCGGTGACGCTTGGATTTCTTCTGCTGGTACTCCTGGGCGTCCTGGCGCGCATCGTCGACGTCACGGCGCTGGAGGCGTCATCGGCCCAGGCCCGGGCAACGCGTGCCCAAGCAGGGCTTCAACAGGAAGCGCCAATAGTGGCCAGGCTCTCCGAAAACTTCCATCTCGTGGAGTTGGAAGATCTGGACGGGTGGGAGGTGGCGACCCGGTTTCGGCCCGGAGAGGGCTCGGTGGGCGGTGATGCCAGTGTGGTGAGATTGCTCCCCCACGGGCGGGTCGGGATCGTGCTCGTCGATGTGACGGGGCATGGCGCACTTCCTGCCCTTCGAGCGATCCGGACCCGGGATCTCCTCATTCATGCACTCGCCCTGGGGCATTCATCCGCCGAGGCGCTTGGAAGCCTGAAGTTCTCGCTCGGCAGCGAGGTGCTGGCGTCCGCGGCTGTTCTCTGCCTGGAGCCGGAAAGCGGCCATGTTGCTTTTGCGGCGGCGGGTCATCCACCCATGATCCATATCGCCACCCAGGCCGCCGACCTCCTCGGACCCACCGGTCCTCTCCTTTTTGTCGACGAAAAAGCCGAATACGAGCAACTGGAGCTGGAACTTTCGGCGGGCGACACGGTTGTGTTGTACAGCGATGGAGTGGCGGACGTCCAGGTCCTATCCAGCGGCCGCACAGAGCCCGAGCAGCTCGCCGATGCGCTGCTGGCGGAAGGAGGCGTGGCCTCCCGTACCGCAGACCTCGTGCTCGGCTTTGGAGAAGGCGACCCTTCCGACGACCAGAGT
Source organism: Acidimicrobiia bacterium (assembly GCA_041748855.1). Lineage (GTDB taxonomy): Bacteria > Actinomycetota > Acidimicrobiia > Spongiisociales > ZC4RG35 > MA-ANB-1. Next base: position 2,972 of record JBGTCK010000006.1, on the reverse strand, counting down.
GTGGTGGTCCTGCGTCGAACGCTCTGAGCGTACGGGTTCTGGTTTGGCCTCCGGTCCTGCGGGTAGAAGGAAGGCGAAATCCCCGGACCGAGGTTTGCATGGAAGACATACATAGTTTCGACAACACGGTTGTCGCCGTTCTGACCAGCGGGGACGGAGTAAGCGAGGCATTGGATCGTCTGGCCGAGGCGGGCTACGAAGTGGAAGTCCTCGAAGCTGAGTCAGGCAGCGCACATCTCGATCCCGAAGGCGACGAAGGATTCTGGGCTTCTATCAAAAGGACGGCGTCTGCTCTGAGTGACGAAAAGCGGGTCTTGGAACGACTCGACGCCGCGTTGACGGAGGGAAGCGTCGTGATTTCGGTTGATCTCGACGACCGGGACGGCAAGGAGGCCATTTCGATTCTCCGCGAGCATGGCGAGTACCTTTGGAAGTTCGGCGACTGGACGTTCACACCAATCGAGCCCTGACCGGGCGACCCGCTCAGGATGTGAAGTCTCGGTCTTAGTGATACGATCGTGCCTGATATGACCGGCCTTATCATCGACAAGTCGGAATTCGGCAAAGATTGGGTCTCCCTCTCTGTTTCGGGAGAGATCGATTTGGCGACGGTTGACCAACTCGAGCACGATCTGAAGGATTGTCTGGAATCCGGATCGGGCAACCTCGTGGTTGACCTCACCGGTGCCGACTTCATGGACTCGTCGGGGCTTCGTTGCCTGGTGATGGCCGACAGGGCTTTCCGCGATGCCGGCCGCCGGTTTGCTCTGGTGGTCAGCAACGGGCCGATTTCACGTCTTATCGAGTTGAGTGGTGTTGAGGCGACGATCGAAGTGGTCTCCAGCCACGAGGAACTCGCCACCTCGCTCTGAAGCTCAGGTTGCAGGGGATAGCGCGACCTCGACCCAAACTGTGCAACTGCCGTCGTTCTCGATCCCCCATGCGTCGGCCACCCGGCTGACGATCTTCAAACCCCTCCCGTTGCCCACAGGTTGACCGGGGTCGAAGCCAGGGCCCGGGTCACGAACTTCGAGCCGGACCCGGTTGTCTTGCTTCTTGAGCGAAATCGAAACCGTTTCTTGACCGGAATGGCGGACACTGTTGCTCACCAGTTCTGAGACAACGAGGGCGAGATCGTCGTAGCGCGGTTCGATTTCGCTCTTGATCTCCGAGAGCTTCTGGCGCGAAAGCCGGGGCGCCTGCTCATTGGTGTCAAGTGTCAGTTTCATTTCGGTCATAAGCCCACTCTTAGCTTTGCCATACGTACCCCGGCGGGTAAACGCCTAAACGGTTTGCACGCTCCGGTCTGAGTATTCATACGCCATCGGATCACTCAGTTTCGCCAAGCATTTTGCGAAGCTCGTCGATGGCCCGGCTCAGCAGCCGCGATACGTGCATTTGCGAGATGCCGAGGAGATCGCCGATCTCGGTCTGGGTGAGGTCCTCGTCAAATCGCAGCTTCAATATCTGCTGTTGGCGGACCGGCAGCTCCTGGATTGCCTCGGCGATCATCACCCGCTCTTCGGCGTTGAAGAGGGCGGGATCGGTGTCTTCGAGCCGGTCGAGGAGACTGAGCCCGGTGCTCTCCGCTGGCTTCTCGATCGAGCTCGATCGGTAAGCCCGGCCGGCACTGCGGGCCTCGCCGACTTTCCCTGGGTCGATGTCGAGTTCACGTGCCAGCTCTTCGTCGGTTGGAATCCGGTTCAGCTGCTGGGTGAGCTTCTCGGTAGCCCTTCCCAGGTTTAGCGAGCTTTCTTGAAGGGCTCTGGGCACCCGGACCGACCACCCACGATCACGCAGCAGCTTCTTGAGCTCGCCAGAAATAGTCACTGCGGCAAAAGGGCGGAGGTCACCGTATGAGTCGTCGAATCGGTGGATGGCCTTGAGCAGCGCCATCTGGGCTACCTGCTCCAGATCGTCATCGTCGATTCCTTTGCCCCGGTAGCGTTTCGAGATCGCCAGGGCGAGATCGGAGTGCCGGTTGAGCAATTCACCGGAGAACGAAGCGGGGTCTTCGGCCATCATGTCGAACAGGTCGTGGTCGGTTAGTTCCGGCGACAGGGAAACCGAACCGGGGGTGCGCAAGACAAACCAGACGCTGAGCATGTTGTTTTCGAATGTGGTCCCCCACCGCTGCGAGTACCGCTCGGTGACGAGGTGGCCGATTCCCTGTCCGCTGCCTTCGATGTCACTCGGGGCTGGGTGCGAAACAGTCACTTTGAGCCCGGTGGCGCGATCTTGTTCGAGAGAGAGTGTGATAGTCCCGGCATCGGGTGCGTGCTGGATGACGTTGGCTACCAGTTCGGTCACCAGAAGGTCGGCCTCGGTCTGGCGCATCGAGTCGAGTATTGCGTGCTCGCGAAGAAATTGGCGAGCGATCGATGCAGATCCTGGTTCGTTGGGTAGCTCGCAGCTAAGAAGTTCGGTCATGTGATTCCTCTCGACCTGGGATTGTGCGACAGCTGCGGACAAAGAGCAAGCCGTACGCGTTCGAGCCGAGTTTCTGCGCGCCCTGTTCAGGCGCTGCGATCCTTGAGCGCTCGATAGATGAGAAGAGCGATAACGGCGCCGATGACCGAACCGAAGAGGCCGGCAGTGGTCACGTCGAAGTCACCGTCACTGATCAGGTTTCCGAGGAAACCTCCAACCAGCGAACCGATCAGTCCGAGAATGAGAGTCCCGCCCCAACCCAGGGGATCCTTCCCCGGTACGAGAAAACGAGCCAACGCTCCTGCGATGAGTCCGATCAGCAGCCAGATTAGAATGCCCACATTGTTCCTTTTTTCGAGGACGATTGGTGGGGCAGTTACCCGTATCGGCTGAAGGGCAAACTAGTGCCGCGTCACGCAACCTTTGCGCGGGTGGCAGATTCTTCCATGTGGTGGCGTGCTCGTCGGTTTCGGTCTCGGACGAAACTGCGGATGGCTTGGGCTGCTTCGATGTGGTTCTGAAAGTCGGAGCCTTCGATTACG
>JBGTCK010000005.1:0-3401 GCA_041748855.1 Acidimicrobiia bacterium | reverse complement strand
GCCGCCGAACGCGACCAACACGCCCGCGTCGACCTCTTCCAAATGCTCCTCGACCGCAACACCCAGGCGGCCGCAACGTGAGAACCGATTACCCCCATATCCAGATAACACTTGACACGATTACCCCCATAAGTGCCGATCTGCTCGCTTTCCCGATAGGGGTGTTATCCGCACAAGAACTTTGATATCGGGCGGGTCGGAAGGATCTGGCGTGCGTTGGTGAACGTTCGGCTTCAGGATTCGTCTAAACCCTGAGCGGCTTCTGTTGCGTTCATACACTGTGGTTGCTGTCGCTATTGGGCGAGGTTTAATGGCCGAGGTGGATTCCTGGTCGGATGTTGAGATTCCCGAGCCGTTCGTTCGGTTCTTTCGCGCCGAGTATCCAGCCGTTGTAACCCTCGTCTACGGCCTGTCTGGGAGCAGAGCGGCCGCTGAGGATGTCGCGCAAGAAGCGTTTCTCCGAGCGCATCGCGACTGGCGAAGTGTTGAGGCGATGGACTCACCAGAGGGTTGGATCCGTCGGGTCGCTATCAACCTGGCGACGTCGCGTTGGCGACGGCTGAGAGCTGAGGCGTCGGCTTTCGCAAGACTCTCGCCCCCTGCTTCGTTCGTCCCTCCTGATGAGGACTCGTCGGTGTTCTGGGAGGAAGTGCGGCGTCTGCCTACCCGTCAGGCCCAGGCGGTGACCCTTCACTACTTGGAAGACATGATGGTGGACCAGATCGCTGCTGTTCTCGGAGTCGCCGAAGGGACGGTCAAGGCGTTGTTGTCCCAGGGTCGGGAGCGGCTGCGTCGCCAACTCATCGCGAAAGGGCTGGTCGACGGTGAGGTTTGAGGACTACGCCCGCGAGGCGAGCAGGGCTCTATCTGCCTCGGGTCGGAGCGTGGATGTGCCAGCCATACCTGAGATGTGGGCGCGACGGCGGCGCAGGGGACTGGTTCTCGGCTCTACAGCCGTCGGAGTCCTGATCATCGGAGTGGTTGCGACTGTCGCCACCCTGGGCGGCATCGCCGGTGGCGAAGGGGAAGTGGCGGTTCCCGCGAACACGGTGCCAGTCGACGGTGGTGGTGTTCTCTTTGGTCCACCTCGACTCGAGGGCACCGACACGGTCGAGTTTCCGGTCACCTTGCTGGACGGCACGAGTTTGACGCTGACCTTGCCGAAGTCGCTGGCAGATGAAGTGCAGGGTCTTGTGCCGGGTGGGGCGGCTTCGTGGCAGCTTGATCCATGCTGTTCTCGAAGCCTCGAGGTGATCTATGGATCCGTTGGTGACCTCTATGGCGAACGGCAGCCTGATGTCGAGTATGAGGACGCCGACGGCAACCCAGTCGGCTTCTTCACTGAAGAGGACGACGTCGACAATCTGGTCTTCCAGTACGGCTCGTGGGTGGTCCGCGCCTGGGATGGCGATGCCGGAGGGCAACGGTTCACGGACGGGAATCGGGAGATGTTCGCATCTCTGATGCGCGGCCATGAAACGGCTGATGGCTTCCTTGTCCTTGACCCTGTCGACCCGATGAATATTGGTCCCACCGACTCCCCCGATGCAACCCTGACGACCGGTGCCGGTGAAGGGCTGCTTGGTGTCTTCAAATGGAGGGACTGTGCATCGGAAGGGACCTCGGCTAACCCTGATCTGGTGACCTCCGGAGGCCATCTCGTCACCTTCGCCGACAGCTCCGGAATGACAGCTATCTGTTTCCCTGACAGCTCCCTTTACCTATGGGTGAGCCGCCTCGATCTAACGGATACCGAACTCGAGGCAATCGACCTCGCCTATGCGAACGGCCAACCCGACCCGGAAACGTCCACTACGACCTCCACTACCACACCAACCTCACTGCCCGAGGCACAGCCGACGCTACCGGGCAACACATTGCAGCGGTCTTGGGACTACGGACTCGTCTTCGATCAGTCGATGCCTTGGGCCCTCGCCCTCGACAACGGCACCTGCTGCATCAAGACGGTGACCCTGGACGGCAACGGTTCGCACCTGGTCAGCATCGGGACCCAGGGCGGGGACCAGCCCTTCCGCCTCACCATCCACGATGGCCGGTTGGTCGTGGGCTGGGGTGACATCTATGCCTACGACATCGCCACCGGCACCTCCACCCTCCTCGACGAGGCCACCTTCCATGTGCCCGCTTCGGACCCGTCGAACGTATGGATGATCGCATACCCCGGCCCACGGATCAGTGCGCTGCCACCCGAGGTTTGGCAGGTCGACGTAACAACCGGCCAGGCTACGGAGCCAAAGCTGTTGGAGTCAGAAGGCTTTGTCGCTCGTGGGATCCCCGGGGGTCTGGCCCTCGACAGCGACAACGGGGTTCTCCTTTGGGACTACGAGTCAGGCGAGGTTGTGGGTTCGTTAGGCGAAGGGCTCTCGTTCGTCTCCGATGTCACCGAGGACGGGCGGATCGCCTGGTGCTCCGAACCCTGCTTCGAGATGGTCGTGACGTCGTTGGCCGATGGTGAGGAGACCGTGTACCCGCGTCCCGAGGACGAGCTCCACCCCTATGGCACCGCTGCTGCCCGGTTCAGCGACGACGGTCGCTACCTTGCTGCTCCGGCCGGAAACGACGTGATGCTGATCGACACGGTCACCGGCGAGATTCGACCCACGATGGTCTTCCCCGACGAGACCGCTCCACATCTCTATCTGGCCTGGGCGCCCAACAACTCCGACCGATTCGCCGCCGACTATTCATATGGCGCGGCCGAATCGGTCATCGGCCACTACTCGCTGGCCGACGATGTGGCTGAGGTGACGACTCTGCCCCACGGCGGGACACTCTCGTTCGTCGTACTGCCCAGCTCCGAGGCTGGGTCCCTAGTTCCCTAAAACCTCGACTGGGCCTACTCACAAGATGCGAAGCTACCCACACCCAACGTGCCGAAATTGCGCACCCTGTGAAACGATCGTTATCCGGCCAGAACGTTCCATTCTGGCGCGGGTGGAGGCGATTGTTGGTCGGTTACCATCGGATGTGGTGAAATCGGTTCAGACCCTGGGCGTCGCGAATGCCTGGCTAATCGCCTTCCCTGGCCTCGGTTGGGAGCCGTGCACATGAGAGGCGGTGCTGTCAAGTGGGCGGGCCTTGCCATGGCTGGCGGAGCTGTGATCTTCTCGGTTGTGCTCGCCAGCAGGTTCGGGACCGATCCGGGCCTGGTCGAATCGCCTCTCCTCGGTGAACCCGCCCCAGTCCTCGAACTGCCGCTACTCGACGGTTCGGGAACCTTCGACACCGCTGGTCTGAATGGCACGGTGAGCGTCGTCAACTTCTTCGCATCGTGGTGTCCTGAATGCCGCAACGAACACACGGACCTGGTCGCCGCCGCGGATGCGTTCGCCGACAGGGGTGTTCGGTTCGTCCAGATCTCATACCATGAAGGTTCTGAA
>JBGTCK010000004.1:0-19035 GCA_041748855.1 Acidimicrobiia bacterium | reverse complement strand
GCTTTCCTCCACGCCGCCGAACCCCGGGTCCCGTCCGGCAGGGCGGGTAGTTCGTCGGCCTTCTTGGTGAGGGCTTGGTCGATGACGGCTCCGGTGATCCCGTCCAACCCGCCCCGCAACGTCCACCAGCTCTCGTCGAGTGAGGGTTGGAGGATGAGATACCGGTCCTCAGCCGACTTCACTTCGTCTTCGATACTGAGTTCGACCCGGTCTGCTGCTTCGCGGCGGACTCCGGAGATGTCGAGATGGTCGAGCGTTCCGACATCGTCGGCGATTCGGGAGAGGGCTTCGGCCCGGTCAAACGAAATCGCACCAGCAGCCAAAGCTTCACGAATCCAGGGTTTGTCATTGGTGCGCCGCATGGTTTGGACCAGGGTGCGGGCGGTCTCCAACCCGACGTCTAACCGGGAGGATGTCCATTCCGAGAGGTTGCGGCACCCGTCGGCGGTGAACACCTGCCGGCGGTCTAACTCTTCAAGAGCGGAGATCTGCAGGGCCCGACCCTCAGCGAACTTCCGTTCCGCCACCGCCAGGATCTCCTCGACCTGATCGTTACTGAACCTCTCCCAATCCATACTGTGAAAGTACCGACAGCCAGTGACAGAAACCGCTCCAGAAATCACCGAATGCCAAAGAATTTGTTTGAAGAGTTTCTCCCCGGGACACCATCCGGCGAGAAACTCGCTGAGTGTCATTCGACGCCTAGTGACAGGTGACCCTCGGATTCCAATCGCTAGACACTCCTGACGGTCGTGGTGCCAGATCGACTCAGCGCGGATCGCACCTAGAGCTGGATCAGCGAACGACGAATGCTCCGCTTCCGCCGAACTTGGAAGTCGGCCATGGACAATCGTCGAAGCAGAAGCGCAGGTCTTCGAAATGGCCGTTGTCATGTATGGTCTGGATAGGTTTGAGAGCTTGCGATGAAGGAGTCCCCACTCCTCCCAGTGCAATCGTGAGTGCGGCTATCACCCCGATCGTGGCTGCAAGTTTCTTGAGTGTCCGATTCATTTCTGTTCTCCTCTTGGTTGTCGAGGGGATCCGCTCCGGTGGCCCGAAGCGGATCCTCCTGCGTCCCCGTGTGGTGGGCCGGGGTCTTGTGGTTCTTGGTGGCCCGTCGCAGAAATACCGGCGGGGTCTCTCCGGCCCTCGACGCCCCTGGCGGCGTCGGAAATGCTCGCCGCAGCTTCCGGCTGCGACTGCGCTTTTCTCCTTGCCAGATGCCGCCGATGACTCGGAGACACCCTCGCCTATTTCAGCGACAGACCACTAGACAGTCGGCAGTTGAGGGCTCCGGGGTGCGATCAGGTTTTCACCGATCTCCTTGAGCCGGTTGCCGACTGCGCAACGCCATCTGGTCAGGGGACCCGGGCCTGAGCTCGGATTCGCCAATGTGGCCAGCCGGTACGCCGAAGCGGCGGCCCTCCTGTCCTCGATTCGTTGCTGAACCGTGTGGCTGTTGATAGTGGGTTGGAAAGCGTTCACGAGTCCTCCTTGGTGCTCATGGTCTCCGAACTCTCGAAGACATCGCCAACGTACGACCTAGCCCTTTTAGGAATCTGGTGAACGGGTTGGGAGATGCTTGGAGCCTTCCAAGGATTTCTCAAGGGCCGATCCATAGCTTTATTTCGGATGAAAGATCTGACCGATCGTGCAACAATCATTGGTGTGGAGTACCGGGTCCTCGGACCCCTGTCTGCAAGCGTTCGGGGCGATCCGAGAAAGCTAGGTGGACGACGCCAGCAAATGGTGTTGGCGGTACTGCTCTCCAACCCGAATGAGGTCATCTCCCAGGACAGGCTGATCGAATCGGTGTGGGCAGGGCACGAGCCGGAAAGCGCGAAGCAGACTCTGCACTCGTACGTCTCCAACCTCCGCAAGGAGCTTGGGGGTGGGATCGACCGTGAAGGCACCGGCTATGTGGTGCACGTCGATGACGACGGCCTCGACTCGACCCGATTCGAAACGCTCGTTGACGGGGCACGCGGGGCCCTTGTCGACTCGCCGGCCACCGCCCTCGAGTTCGCAACAGAGGCGCTGTCGCTGTGGCACGGGCTTGCTTTTGGAGATCTGGGAGGGGAGCCCGCACTGACTACCGAGGCGATGCGGCTCGAGGAGTTGCGGCTTTCCACAATCGAAATCCGCGTCGAGGCCGACATTGCCGTGGGCAACCATTCGGCGGTGATTCAGGAACTGGAGGCACTGACCACCGAGCACCCGTTCCGCGAGCGGCTGTGGGGATTCTTGATGCTGTCCCTCTATCGGGCCGGCCGCCAGGCCGACGCTCTCCGTTCGTATCGCGAGCTGAGCGGGATCCTTGGTGAGGAATTGGGCATAGAACCGTCAGCGGAGCTTAAGGCTCTCGAGGAGCAGATTCTGACCCAGGATCCGGCGCTCGATTACACGGCGCCTAGGTCGTCACCAGTCGACCGGGCAGCACGGGGCTATGAGCTTCGAGAGAAGATCAGGGAAACCACTTTCGGGTCCCTCTTTCGTGCCTTTCAAGGCTCGGTTGGACGTGAGGTTGCAGTCCTCAAGCTCGATGAGGCAATGACGGCCAATCCGAACTTCGTCCGTCGGTTCGAGCCCGAGATGCGTTCGGTTTCGGAACTCGAGCATCCACATCTGATCCCTATCTACGATTTCTGGCGCGACCCGGAAGGGGCATACATCGTGACGGCCCTACCCAGGGGAGGAGTCCTGCGCGAAGTGCTGTCCGACGAGCCGTGGAACCTCTCTTCGGTGGTTCGACTTGTCGATCAGATCAGTTCGGCTCTGTCCTACCTCCACCGCACCGGTTTTGTCCATGGCTCGCTCGGCACCGAATGCATCCTGCTCGACGACGAATCGAACTCATACCTTTCCAACGTTGGCCTATCCGCTCTCGTCCCAGGCGCCGACCACGTCCATTCTCCAGCCGATGATGTGGCGGCCCTTGCCGTCCTCGCACTGTGTCTTTTGACCGGCTCCGAGGCCCGACCGGGCACCCGGATCAGTGAGCTTCGACCCGACCTCGCAGAGCTCGATTTTCTGTTCTCGAGAGCCTCGCATAGTGATCCCGCCAGCCGATTCCAGAAACCAGAAGAGTTGAGGCGTGCTCTCCGCCAGGCCACCGGAGCGGATGTTGTAGCGTCGGGTCAGGAAGTGCCCACCGGCTCCCGTCGCAACCCGTACAAGGGATTGCGGGCCTTCAAGGAGTCGGAAGCAGATGACTTCCACGGACGCGATGCACTGGTCGAGGAGCTCGTCGAGGCGTTGGCATCGTCGCGTCTTGTCGCTGTCGTCGGTCCATCAGGTTCCGGCAAGTCTTCTCTGGTTCGGGCTGGGTTACTTCCGGCGCTTCGGACCGGGGCAATCGAAGGCTCGACCAGGTGGCTGGTCGCAGAGATGTTCCCGGGCACCCATCCGTTCGAGGAGCTTGAAGCAGCCCTGATCCGGGTGGCGGCCGAGCGTCCATCCGGACTCTTCGACGAATTGACCTCGGACCGCCGGGGGTTGGCCCGAGCCGCAAAGTTGATCGTCGGCAATCATGAGGCCCAATTGGTACTGGTCATCGACCAGTTCGAAGAGCTCTTCTCGTTGGTCACTTCTGAGACAAACCGCCGGTTGTTTCTCGACTCGTTGACTGCCGTCGCCACCGACGAACGGAGCCGGGTCCGGGTGGTGGTGACACTCAGGGCCGACTTCTTCGACCAGCCGCTTCAGTATCCCGAGTTCGCGGAGGCCATGAGCGCAGGTCTGGTGCCGATCAGCCCGCCGACCGAAGAAGGCTTGACCCGCGCCATCGCCCAACCGGCCAGAGGCGTGGGTGTCGATCTCCAACCGGGGTTGGTCACCAGGATCATCGACGACGTGAGGGATGAGCCCGGGGGCCTCCCCTTAATGCAGTATGCGTTGACCGAGCTCTTCAACCAGCGGGTCAACAACACCATGACCCTTGCAGCCTATGAGGAATCGGGAGGGGTGGCCGGCGCCCTCGCCAACCGTGCCGACGAGATCTACAGCGACCTCTCCGATGAGGGACGGACTGCCGCCCGAAACGTGTTCCTCCGGCTGGTCAACGTCGATGAACTGGCCGACGACACCAGGCGCCGGGTCAGACAGACCGAGCTCAAAGGTTTGGGCATCAACCAGACGATTCTCGACGACGTCACCCAGCAGTTCGGTGCCTTCAGACTCCTGTCATTCGACCGGGATGCGGCGACGCGGACGCCAACCGTGGAAGTCGCCCACGAGGCACTAATCCGGGAATGGGCACGGCTCCGCACCTGGGTCGACGAGCGTCGAGAAGACCTCCTCATCCACCGACGAATCCAGGTGACGGTCCGAGACTGGGAAGATTCGTACAAGGATCAGAGCTATCTGCTCCGGGGCAGTCGTCTAGAGCAGGCCTTGATTTGGCAGGAACGAACCGACCTCGCCGTCTCGGACGACGAGATGACCTTTATCGAAGCCAGTATCGAGCAGGAAAGGAGAGATCAAGATGAGCATCAGGCGCTGGAAGAGAAAGCGGCACGGCGCACCAAGGCGGTGATCGCTTCCCTGATCGGGGGACTGGTCGTGGCGGGAGTCCTAGGTGTCGTCGCCCTCGGTATTGCTCAGGAGGCTCGAGTGACGGCGGCACTGGCCACATCCCGCGATCTGGCCGCCGCCGCCATGGATACAGTCGAAGAAGATCCAGAACTCGCAGTTCTGATCGCTCTCGAAGCGATCGATGCCACCGCCGATCTCGAACTCGAACCGACCCCGGAGGCTGCTTCGGCTCTCCGGGACACTTTACGCAAAATGAGGGTGGTGGCGAGACTTCCCGGCGGATACCAAGCCGTGGCCTACAGTCCCGACGGGAGCGTTATCGCTACGGACGACGACGACGCAGGGACATTGCAACTCTGGGATCGCGAGAGCAGCGACCTTATTGCGCGCTGGGATGTGTCGATGCCACAATCGTTGCGTCCGAGGGTTTATGGATTCGGCTATTCCCCGACCGGGGAGCTCATTGCAGCAACCTGGGGGGACTCGGCACCCATTTCACAGCTTGGTACCGAACCAACGGAGGGAGACCAAATGGTCGCGGTGAGTTTTCACGATCCTCTCACTCTTGAAATGGTTGGGAGTCTCATCGGTGAAATGGGCAATTACTCCAGACCCACTTTCAGTCCCAGCGGCTATGTGGCTGCGGCAGTGGCTACTCCCGTCGACGAATGGTTGGGCTATGTGTGGGACACGTCGACCGGGGAAGTCGTCTATATCGCGGGACGCGACACTCCAGGCGTAATGGGTGTGGAGTTCATACCCGGCACCGACATACTTGTGATCGGTCACGCCGCAGAGTCGGAGAGGCCCGGGCGGCTCGTCGCTATAGACCTCAGCACCTTCGCAGAGGAATGGACAATCGAACTGGACATTGAACCGGGAGGATTTCCGATGGCCGTAAGCCCGGATGGGACCAAGGTCGCAATCGGATCGGATGGTATCCAGATATGGGACGTCACCAACGCAGACAGTCCAATCGAACTGACGCACGGCAGCCCGCAGGCCTTGACATGGGATGCTGATGGTCTTCGGCTGGCGGCCAGCGGGCACGATGGGGACATCACCATTTTTGACGGGTCGACAAGCTGGGCCCCCGCCCTAGTTGTGAATGGACATCAGTCCTCGGTGTGGAGCACCGCATTCCATCCCACATTGGATCGGCTGGTGTCAGCCTCGCTCGACGGGTCGGCTCTCGAGTGGGACATCAGCGAGGCCGGCGCTGTGGGCGACCGGGCGATCGCTGTTGGAGGCGAGGTGGGGCAGTTCTTCTTCGGGTCTGATCTCGACCGGATGCTTGTGGGGGTCGCTGGGTTCGGCGTCCGATCGATCGATCTGGCCACTGGTACGATCGAAAGAGATTTGCCGTTGCCTGACATGTTGAGGTTCAGACCAAATGACCGGCTGACGACAGTGGCGGGAGAGATTGGACAGGGTCGAGATCGTCGAGGTGCTCTGGTCGACGCGAGAACGGGCGAAGTGACCACGGACTTTCCCGACTGTTTGTTTCCCAAGGCGATTTCACCAGGTGAGAGGTTCGTTGTACTCGACTCATTTGGCCCACCGTGCGGTGGCGATGTGGTCACCGATGCGCCGAGCCAGGTTCTCGACATCTCGAGAGGCGAGATTCTGGTCGACCTCCGGAAACGTTTCATCTTTAGGGCGGCGTTCTCGCCGGAGGGAACATTCGACGATCATGAGTATGTCGTGGTGAACGTGGGAGGTATGGACATCGAGATCTACTCGTTGTCAGACCGTCGCCTAATCACTTCATATTCCGCTGCTGAGTTGACAGTGGACTCATTCATCACCCTCGATCTCGACCCCGAAGGGCGGTACCTGGGTCTTGGAATCAATGGGCCGGAGGCAGTGGTGATCGACATGGCGGCCATCCTTGACGGCGCTCCCAAGATGGAGGCGGTCGTACTCAATATCGAGGCTCACAAGGGAAATGTCCCCCAGGTCAGAGTGAACAGCGACGGGATCGCGGCGAGCGCGGGCCACGACGGGATTTACCGAGTTTGGGACACGGCGGCTGACGAGATGCTCTTCCAGATCCGAGAGCCGGAGATGGTGGGTTTCACAGGCGCGGCTCGCTTCACCTGGGACGGGTCACAGCTCGCCTACGAAGACGCTCATGGAAACATCAGGTTTACGCCGGTTGACACGATGGAGGTCGTTGCCCAAGCCCGAGCGGTACTCACTCGCTCCCTCACCGACGACGAGTGCCGCCAGTATCTTCATACCGACGGGTGCGTGGATTAAACCACCTGTAAATTGACAGCGTTACATGTATAATGCATGCATGCCAGTTTCAATAACCATCAGGGATGTTCCGGATTCGGTTCGAGATGAGCTCGCCTCTCGAGCTGCTCGAAGCGGTCGGTCACTTCAGGAGTTTCTGAGGGGAGAGTTGATCGAACTCGCCAGCAAGCCCGACGTCGCCTCTCTCATGGAGAGGGTGACCGCCCGGAAGGAGAAGACCGGGTCATCCCTGAGTCGGGAGAAGATCTTTTCGTACCGGGACTCAGATCGCAGTTGAGTTTGGTAGTCGATGCGTCCGTCGTTGTCGCGGCTCTGGTTGACTCTGGCGATCACGGGCAGTGGGCGGTGGCACGGATGCAGGGCGAGCGACTGGCTGCCCCGCACCTTCTCCATGCCGAGGTAGCCAATGTGCTTCGTCGATCTGAGCTGGCGGGTGACATCTCCGCCGATGTCTCCAGCCTCGCATATTCGGATTTTCTCGACCTTGCCGTCGACCTTTACCCCTTCGAGCCGTTCGCCGATCGGGTCTGGGAGCTTCGCCACACTTTGACCACCTATGACGCCTGGTATGTGGCATTGGCAGAATTGATCGGTGCAAAGGTTGCAACGCTGGACAGCCGGCTGGCGGAGGCTCCAGGGCCGGAGTGTGGATTCGAGACACCGCCCTAGCGGGAGCCGGTGATCACCAGGTAGGTCTGTCTTCCCGCCTTGAGGGTGTCGACCCGCGCCGGGACTTCGTGGTCTTCGGTGATCCGGGATGCCACCTGCTGGCCTTCCTTGCGGGTCAGGCCGTGGCCGCTGCCTCCGGGTTTCAGCTCGCGTTCGACGACATAGAAGGCGCCGCCCGGCGCGAGGACCCGGAGCATCTCATCCAGCCCGCCGCTGCGGTCCGCCCAATGGTGGAAAGTCGAGATCGTCCACACGGCGGTGAATGCATCGTCGTCGAAAGGCAGCGACTCCGCTGATGCGTCCTTGACGATCGCCTTGGGCACTCGTTTGGAGGCTCGTTTCACCATCGCCGGGCTGGGATCGACTCCCGAGACCTCGTCAGCCCCGGCGGCCACTGCCCCCTCCAGAGCTGCACCGGGCCCGCAGCCGATGTCGAGGACCCGGTCACCGGGACCGACCCCGGCGAACTCGACGAGGGCGTTGTTGTTCTTGGGCTTGCCCTGGATCAGCGAATAGGCCCAGGCTTTGAAGCCCGACCACCGCTCGATTTCGGGCGTTTCGGTCACCGGCTGTTCAGGGCCTCGATCAGCTTGGGCAATACCTTGTGGACGTCGCCGACGATCCCGAGGTCTGACACTGAGAAGATGGGTGCGTCGGGGTCTTTGTTGATAGCGATGATCGTTTTCGAGTCCTTCATACCCACCAGGTGCTGCATCGCCCCGGAGATACCAGCCGCGATGTAAATGTCGGGTTTGACCGTCTTGCCGGTCTGACCGACCTGTTTGGCGTAGGGAACCCAGCCGGAGTCGACGATGGCGCGAGTGGCGCCGGTTGCGGCTCCGAGCTTCTTACCGAGCTGCTCGATGAGGTCGTAGGCCTCCGCCGAGCCGAGGCCGCGGCCACCGGAGATGACAATCGGCGCATCGCCGAGTTGGGGGCCTTCGCGTTCTTCGACATGGGACTCGACGACTTTCGCCGACGAGGCGCCGGCGTCGGGCAGATCGAGCATCTCGACATCGGGTGCGCCCCCGTCACCTGGCTCTGCCGCAAACGACTTGGGTCGCACCAGCACGATCGAGGGGCTGCCGGGAGCCGTTGCAACCGCAATCTGGGCGCCACCGAAGATCTCGTGCTCGGTTTCGACACCGTCGTCGACGAGCCTGACTTCGGAAGTGTTGGAGAGGATCCCAACCCCGAGACGCGCAGCCAGGCGGCCGGCGACATCGCGATCGGTGTAAGCCTGTCCGAGCAGGATGAGATCCGGCTTGTCGGACTCGACCCTGGCGGCCAGGGCCGCGGCCACCGGGGCAGATGGAAGCGATTCGCCGGCATCGGCGTGGAGGACCTTGGTCACTCCATATGTGCCCAGGGTGGCGAAAGCTTCGTCGCCGCCTGCACCGAGGTAGATGGCGGTGACGTCGCCCATGCTCCTGGCTTTGGTCAACAGTTCGAGGCCGAGCGCCGAAGGCGCTCCGTCGTCCTCCTGGATGAACACCCAAATGGAAGCCATCAAATCACCTTCCTCTCTTCGAGAAGCGAGATGATCTCGAGGTGGGCCTCGCCCTCGTCTTCGATCTTCTTGCCACCGGAACGCTCCGGGGCGTCCTTGATGCTGGCAACCGTCTGGGTCGTCTCGGGAGTGACGCCGAGGTCTGACAGAGTCTTTTTTTCGACCTCCTTCTTCTTGGCGTCCATGATCCCCTTGAAGGTGGGATAGCGCGGCTCGACCACACCGGCAGTCACCGCAAC
This sequence comes from Acidimicrobiia bacterium, assembly GCA_041748855.1. Taxonomy (GTDB): domain Bacteria; phylum Actinomycetota; class Acidimicrobiia; order Spongiisociales; family ZC4RG35; genus MA-ANB-1. Next base: position 9,822 of record JBGTCK010000004.1, on the reverse strand, counting down.
GACTGCGGGCAAGGATGCCTCGACCACGTCGTATCCGGAAGCGGTCTGACGGTGAATGGTCACCTTCCCATCGCCGACTTCGACATGCGTGGCGAAGGTGAGAGTGGGTGCATCCAACAACTCAGAGATCATCTGCGGTACGACTCCTGCGTACCCGTCGGTTGACTCAGTCCCGGCGATCACCAGGTCGAAGCCTTCCTCCTTGATTGCCGCGGCCAGGACCCGGGCCGTGGTGAGGGCGTCGGAGCCGCGCAGATCGCCGTCGTCGATGAGGACTGCCTTGTCGGCACCCATCGCCAGAGCCTGGCGGACACCCTGATTGTTACCTGCCGGGCCCATGCTGACGAGGGTCACAGTTCCCTCATTGGCCTGGGCTAGTTGAAGACCCATCTCCACCCCGTACCGGTCGGTGTCATCTAGCACCTGCTCGGAGGGCCGCACCAGCCAGTTGGTGCCTTCCTCGAGCTTGTAGGGAGTGGCGGGGTCGGGGATCTGCTTGACGCAGACGACGACCTTCATTGCGAATAACTCCTTGCAATCACTTGGGCGCCGATGGTAACGCCTTGGCAAACCCTTGAGTAATCGCTCAAAATACGGAAGGGTTACTCGATTCGTTCGACGACCAGGGGGTGGGGCTCCTCGGGTTCGCCTTCGATGGTCCAGGCACCGGCGAGTCTGTCGCGGTGGGAGTCCCACAGATCCTGGTTCGAATAGTGGACGGTGGCCAGGGCGTCCCCGGTCTCGACACGGTCACCCAACTTCTTGTGAAGCGTGATCCCCACGCCCGGGTCGATCACGTCGTCGGAGCGTTCCCTGCCGGCGCCGAGCCGCGTTGCCGTGATGCCCACGGTCAGCGCGTTGCACCCAGTCACGTATCCGGCCCGATCGGCGTTCACGGTGGCGCTCTCGGGTGCCCGGGGAAGGAGGGATGGGTCGTCGACGACGGACGGATCACCGCCTTGTGCGGCAACGACCTCCTTGAGCTTCTCCAAAGCCTCGCCCGAATCGATCTTCAACTGAAGGAGGTCACGTCCGCCGTCGATCCCGGCGAGTTCCAGCATCACCTCACCCAGTGCCAGGGTCAGTTCGGTGACGTCGTCCGGGCCCTCCCCGCGGAGAGTCGCGATCGACTCGGCCATCTCGTTCGCGTTCCCGACTTCGTTACCGAGAGGTTGGGACATGTCGGTGATGAGCGCGACAGTGCGGACACCGTTGGCGTTGCCGATCCCGACCATGGTACGGGCGAGAGTCCGGGAGTCTTCGAGGTCCTTCATAAAGGCGCCGCTTCCCGTCTTCACATCGAGCACCAGGCCATCGAGGCCTTCGGCGAGCTTCTTCGACATGATCGACGACGAGATCAGCGGGATCGAGGAAACTGTTCCGCTGGCGTCCCGAAGCGCGTAAAGCTTGCGATCGGCCGGGACCAGGGTGTCCGACTGCCCGGCGAGGACTAGTCCCGTCTCGCGTAGGATGTCACCGAAGCGGTCGGGGTCCAGGCCGGTGAAGAACCCGGGGATCGTCTCCAGCTTGTCCAGCGTCCCACCGGTGTGGCCGAGTCCCCGTCCTGACATCATCGGTACCACCACCCCGCACGAAGCGACGAGAGGGGCGAGGGGAATCGAGATCTTGTCTCCCACACCCCCGGTTGAATGCTTGTCGACCTTGGCGGCCGGTATGTCGTCGAAGTCGAGGGTCTCACCGGAGTCGAGCATCGCTCTGGTCCAGTTGGCCAACTCGTCTTCGTCTAGTCCGTTCAGGTAGATGGCCATCGTCATCGCCGACATCTGATAGTCGGTCACCGATCCGTCGATGTAGGAGGAGATGAGCCAGTCGATGGAGTCGGCAGTCAGGGTGCCGCCGTCGCGTTTCGTCTCAATCAGCTCAACCGCTGTGTATGCCATCAGGTATCAAGTTACCCAGCCGCTAGTCCTGGAATGCGAACTCCACCTGAAGGCTGATCGAAACCGAGGCGCTGCCGGGCTGAATCGGGGTTGATGTATCAGCCGCTTGGAGCCGGGCGAACTCCATCGGCATGGGTGGCCGGCTCACCGTTTCCGTTATCGAAATCACCGGACCCAGTTTCCTGCCGGCGAGCTTTGCGAGTTGGGCAGCCTTGGCCCGTGCGTCGTTCCAGGCTCCTTCCCGGGCCGTGCTCACCAGACCGGCGTCGTCTTCGATGCTGAACGAGATTCCGTCCACCCGAATTGCGTCACCGGAGGCGGTAGTCGCCTGATCGATGACGTTGCCCGACTCGCCGATGTCCTTGATCCTCGCCCTCACCGTGTTGTCCACCCGGTACCCGAGGAGGATCTGGGCATCGTGTCGGTGGTCGTACTCGGGATTGATCGAGTACCGGGTCGTGGTGATCGAGTCTTGGGCGATCCCGTGGGCCGTCAACGAGTCGATCAGATTCGCCGCAGCATTGGCAGCATCTGAGGTCGCCTGCTGGACGGTGTTCCGTCGCACCGAGACACCGAGGTTGATGGTGACGGTGTCGGGCGTGCCGGTAATCTCTCCGGTCCCGGTAACCGAGATACCGGACCTGGGGGTTTCGGGCATCGCTGCTCCCGTCTTTCTCTTTTTGCCCGGAGGCGATGGATCGACGAGCGCATCTTTGCCGGTAGTGAGGGATACATCAACCGGATCAGGCGTCACTCGCCGACCGGTGACCCTGACCCCCTCGCCGCGGAGCAATTCAGACTGACGATCAAGTTGGCCTGTCTTGAGGTAGCCGCCGGCACCGACCACGCGCCACCAGGGGAGATCATCCGATTTGCTCAAGATGTTCCCCACCGCCCGGGCCGCACCGGGGAACCCGGCTTCTTCGGCGACTTCGCCGTATGTGATCACCTCTCCGGGTTCCAGGCCGCGAAGCACCCGGAGAACTTCGTCCTCGAATCGGGTCACAAGGTGCCGAAGAGCCGGTCTCCCATGTCGCCGAGGCCGGGTCGGATGTAGAAGTTGTCGTCGAGCTCGCGGTCGAGTGTGGCGGCGACGATCCTGACATCGGGGTGGTCGTTTTCCATCCGCTCGACTCCCTCCGGGGCGGTGACCACGCAGACCGCGGTGATGTCGTTCGCCCCGTTCTCCTTGACCTTGTCGATCGCCCAGGAGAGGGAGCCGCCGGTGGCGAGCATCGGCTCCAGCACCAGCACCCGGGCGCCGTCGAGGTTGGGGAACCGGGTGTAGTACTCCATCGGCTCGGCGGTCTCTTCGTTGCGTTGGACACCAGCGAAACCGATCGCGGCGTCGGGGACGAGAGTGAGTACCGACTCCAGCAGCCCGAGACCGGCCCGGAGCACGGCAACGGCAACGACAGGACGCTTCAACTGTCTCCCGGTCATCGTCTCCAGGGGAGTGTCGATTTCGGAGTCCTCCGTTTTCATATCGGCCAGAGCTTCGGCGACGAGGAGATATCCGAGCCGTTCGGCGGTCTGGCGGAACTGCGGTGGTTCAGTGTTCGCCTTCCTCAACTCGGTGAGCAGGTCTTCGGCAAGCGGGTGTTCAATAACGGTCAAAGCCATAGGGGGAGAGTAACGATCGCGATTGCTGCGGGTGTCGTACCCTGGCGCCTCATGGATCTCTTTTCCAATCGGGCTGACGAAGTTGCTTCGCGGATGGCGCCGCTGGCGGCGCGGATGCGGCCGGCGACGCTCGAAGAGGTGGTCGGCCAGGAGTCGCTTTTGAAGCCGGGGGCTGCCTTCCGCAGGGTGGTCGAATCGGGAAAGCCGGTCTCGATGCTGCTCTGGGGACCTCCCGGGACCGGGAAGACGACACTGGCACGTCTGATCGCCGGCTATGCCGATGCCGCTTTCACCACGCTCTCCGCTACCAACGCCGGGGTGAAGGATGTGCGGGAGGTCCTTGCCTCCGCCCGGGAGCGTCTCGCCACCGAGGAGAGGAGAACAGTCCTCTTCCTCGACGAGATCCACCGGTTCTCCAAGAGCCAACAGGACGCACTGCTCCCCGGAGTTGAGGATGGGACCATCGTGCTGGTCGGCGCCACCACCGAAAACCCATACTTCGAGGTGATCAACCCGTTGCTGAGCCGGATGACGATGTTCCGGACGGAGTCGATCGAACCCGAAGACCTTGCCGAACTGGTCCGCCGAGCGGTGAAAGATGCCGACCGGGGCCTGGGAGCAGAAGACCTCACCATCCCGGACGACGTGGTGGATTTCCTGGTGGCCCGGGTCGGCGGTGACGCCCGTCACACTCTCAACACTCTCGAAGTGGCAGCGACCCTTGCCGCCGGCAGAGATTCCACCGAGATTGGCCTCGTCGATGTCGAAGAAGCCTTGCAGAGGCGGTTGATCCGTTATGACAAGGGCGGTGATCAGCACTACGACGTCATCTCGGCGTTCATCAAGAGCGTCCGCGGCTCCGATGTCGACGCCACGATCTACTGGCTCCACCTGATGCTGGAAGCGGGGGAGGACCCCGAGTTCATCGTGAGAAGGATGATCGTGCTTGCTTCTGAGGACATCGGCCTCGCTGATCCCAACGCGCTGCTCCAGGCGAATGCGGCATCACAGGCGCTGGCATATGTCGGGCTCCCGGAGGCGTCGTTCCATCTCACCCAGGCAGCGATCTACCTTGCCATGGCCCCCAAATCGAACTCGGTGACCAGGGCGATGGGGACGGTACGAGGGCTCATCGCCGACGGGCCCGCTCCGGTGGTGCCTCTCCATCTTCGCGACGCCCACTACCAGGGCGCGAAACAGCTGGGCCATGGCGGCGGGTACAAGTACGCCCACGATCACGACCAGCACGTCGTGAGTCAGGACTACTTTCCAGAGGGCGTGAAAGAGACTCCTCTCTACGAGCCCACCGACCAAGGCCGGGAGTCAGCCTTCAAGGAACGCCTCGCCTGGCTGGACGGGATCTTCGGCCGGAAGCGCTGAGCACCTAGTCAACTCATTCCCCATGATCTACAATGTAGAACATGGTTGAAGTTGGGATCCGCGCATTGAAACAGAACGCATCGGCTGTAGTCGCCCAAGTGGCAACCGGAGAGTTGGTGACCATCACCGATCGGGGCCGACCAGTGGCCCAAATGGTACCGATCAAATCAACGCCAATCGAGGAACTGATCGCCACCGAACGGGCCCGACCGGCCCTTCGGAAACTGAGCGACTTGCCAGAACCAGCTCGAAGGAAGAGTGGTAGGCCCGCCCTGTCTGAAGAGGTTGAACGCGCGCGGGACTCCGAGCGATCCTGAAGCGTGTTCTATCTAGACACTTCAGCTGCAGCCAAACTCGTTACTTCGGAGAGAGGCTCTACAGCGTTGCGCCGATGGGTCTCGGTGCGAGGCGACTTGATGTTTTCCAGTGACCTTCTCCGCACTGAGTTGTTGCGGGCAACCCGCCGGGTCGCCCCTGAACAGATGGTCCAGGCGCGTGCGGTTCTTGAATCTCTGATCCTGTTGACTCTCTCGACGCCAGTCTGCGAACGAGCGGCGTTCCTCGAGCCTGAGGGGTTGCGGAGTTTGGACGCATTGCACTTAGCTGCAGCCCTGGAAGTCGGCGACGACCTGCAGGGCCTCGTCACCTACGATCGAAAGCTGTCCGAAGGCGCCGGAGCAATCGGGATCGAGGTCTTCTCGCCCTGATCAGCGCCTATGCCTTAACCCGTGTTTCGCAACCCTGCGGCGATGCCGTTGATGGTGAGAAGGAGGGAGCGGTCGAGGTCGGGGCCTTGCTCTCCGGAGCGGGCCCGCCCGAGCAGGGACACCTGGAGGTAGTTGATGGGGTCGAGGTAGATGTCACGCACCGCGAAGGTCCGTTGCAGCAGTGGCGTTGCCTCCATCAAATCCTTCTGGCCGGTGAGCGTCAGGACTTCCTCGGTGGCCAATGCTGCCTCCTCGCGGAGGCGGTCGAGAATGGGACGATGCTCCTCGGGGACCAGCGAGGTGACGTAGCGGTTGGCGATTTCCAGATCGGTCTTGGCCAGGGTCATCTCCACATTGCTGAGGAACGTCTGGAAGTAGCCCCATTCTCCGGCCATCTCGTTGAGGATCTCCTCGTATCCCGCTTTCCTCGCAACCTGCAGCCCGCTGCCCACTCCGAACCATCCCGGAACGATCTGACGGCTCTGGGTCCAGCCGAACACCCAGGGAATGGCGCGCAGGTCTTCGATCCCGCCCAGTCCGCCCGGTCGCCGCGAGGGACGGCTTCCCAGGTTGAGCTGGCCCAGCTCCTCGACGGGTGTCGAGGCTAGGAAATAGGGGACCAGGCTCGGGCCCTCGACCAGGTCGCGGTAGGCGCGGTAGGCACCCTCGGAGAAGCTCTCCATCGCCTCGGTCCAGGCGTCGAGGATCTCTTTCGGTCGGCGCGACTGACGGTGGAGCAGTGATGACTCCAGCACCGAAGCCACCGTCAGCTCCAGGTTGCGGCTGGCGATATCGGGGTGGCCGTACTTGTCGGAGATGACCTCACCCTGCTCGGTCACCTTGATCGTGCCGTCGACAGTCCCGTAGGGCTGGGCGAGGATGGCGGCGTGGGTCGGTCCGCCACCGCGACCGATGGTCCCACCGCGACCGTGGAACAGGCTGAGGCGAACGCCGTGTTTGAGGGCCACGGTGCGCATCACCTTCTGTGCCTTGTAGATCTCCCATTGCGATGTGGTGATTCCACCGACCTTGTTGGAGTCGGAGTAACCCAGCATCACCTGCTGGTTGTCACCGTTGAGCCGGACGATCTTGCGGTAGGTGTCGTTCTCGAGAAGCTCTTCGAGGAGGTCGCCTGAGTTGCGCAAGTCGTCGATGGTCTCGACCAGCGGGACCAACCCTATCCGTGCAGTGTCGCCGGCAACATCGATGAGGCCTGCCTCCTTGGCCAGAACGGCGGCGGTGAGCACGTCGGACGGAGTCTCGGTCATCGAGATCACGTATGACTCGATGATCTGGTGCCCGTAGCGGTTTTGTGCCTTGCGGATGGCATCGAAAGTGGAGATGGTCCGCTCGGTATCGTCGCTGAGAAGCGTGGTTTGTGACTTCAAAGGGCGGGGGTTGTGCAGTTCAGTCTCCAGTGCCTCCCGCTTGCCCGCCTCGTCGAGTTCGGAATAGTCGACTCCGACCCGGTCGAACAGCTCGGCGAGGGCCGAGGTGTGGGCGGCGGCATGCTCCCTGATGTCCATCGTGGCCAGCTGGAACCCGGAGGAGCGCACCATCCGCACCACCCGGCCCAGCGCGCCGTCGGCGATGAGGTCGCCTTTCGCATCGCGCAGCGACCGGTCCATCACCATCAAGTCGTCGAGAAGCTCGGAGGGGTCGGCGTAGGCAATTCCTGGCTGGTGTGAGGTTCCGGAGCGCACCCGATCCATGGTGTTGATGAGCCGGGTGTGGATGTAGGAGCATTTCAGCCGGTAGGGCTCCTGGGCGGTCCGTCGCTGCTCCCTGGCCCAAATGGCGGGAAGCAGGTCGCGGTCTCGCTCGAGTGAGGTTCTCATCTGGTCACCAATGTCGGTGAGCCGCTCGGAGACAGACAGCTCTTCTGCCAGGCTTTCGATCATCCCGATCAGGTGCCGGATCCCTCGTTCGTGTTGCTGGGCGAGTACGTCGAGTGTCATCTCGGCGGAGATCCCCGGGTTTCCGTCCCGATCGCCACCCACCCAGGTGCCGAAGGTCAGTGGGGCGGGCGATGGGTTCGGGGTGAGCCGCAGGAGTTGGCGGCGTATCGAGTCGTTGAGGTCGGGAAGGACGTGTTCGGCGAGCTGCACCAGGTAGTAGAGGGCAGATCTGGCCTCCTCCACCGGGCTCGGCTTCTCGTGACGCAGTTCGTCCGTCTGCCAGATCTGGTCGATCAGCTCCGCAGTTCGAGCGTCGATGGCCTCCAGGTCTCGCTCCCTCGAGACCAGACGCTGTTCGATGAGATCGGCCAGCGCCCTGGTCTTGTTGAGGATGGAGCGGCGGGCGGCCTCCGTGGGATGGGCGGTGAAGACAGGTCGGACCGAGAGACGGCCGACGACGTCGTCGACCAATCCCTGGTCGAGATCGGACTCGAGGATGCGGTCGACGGTGGTGTGGAGGTAGCGGTCGTCGGGGGCGAGCTGGTCGATGCGGTGGACCTGCTCGGCGACATTCGCCAGGTAGAAGTAGGTAGTGAACGCTCTGACCAGGGGGATCACATTCTCCAGGTCGAGCTCACGCAGCAGTTTGTCGAGATCTTCACCTGCTGTCTCCGACCCGCCGCGGCGTGCCGACTTGCCCAATGCCCTCACCTTTTCGACGAGGTCGAGGAGGTCCTGGCCGTGCTGGCGGACCAGGGCGTCGCCCAACTGGTTGCCGAGCCGGCGGATGTCGGCGCGTAGAATGTCGTCGCGATCGGTTTCGGGAGAACCCATGTGCTGAGGATAGGTAGCCAGCCAACGCCGCCGTGAATCGCGGTTCCACTTCCGTTATCGGGTTGAAGTGCGTACCGTTCGATCCACCATCGTGCTAATGAATACCTCATGTTCGACTCACTGACCCAACGCTTCGAAACCACGTTCTCCGCATTGCGGGGCAAGGGCCGGCTGTCAGAAAAAGACATAGACTCCGCCCTCCGCGACGTCCGACTGGCCCTCCTCGAAGCCGACGTAAACGTGTCGGTGGTCAAGGCGTTCCTGGGACGGGTAAAAGAGCGTGCAATGGGCGAGGACGTGAGGAAGAGCCTCACCCCGGGCCAGCAGGTGATCAAGATCGTCAACGAGGAGTTGGTGACAACTCTCGGCAGCGAGCAGGCCGAACTGGTCAAGACTGCGCCTCCCCTCACCATCCTGATGGTCGGCCTCCAGGGATCGGGTAAGACAACGACAGCCGGGAAACTCGCCCTGCATCTCAAGAACAAGGGCCGCAAACCTCTCCTGGTTGCTGCCGACCTGCAGCGCCCCGCTGCCATCGACCAGCTCGAGACGCTTGCCGGCAGGGTTGGTGTCCCGGTCTTCGTCGACCGCAAGGGCAAGCCGGCGAAGCTGGTGAAAGCGGCGATGAAGGAAGCTGCGAAGACCGGTCGCGACGTTGTAATCATCGACACCGCAGGTCGCCTCCAAATCGACGACAACCTGATGAGCGAATTGCGCGACGTCTCCAAGGCCGCCGACCCGGATGAAGTCTTGCTGGTAGTCGACGCGATGACCGGTCAGGACGCCGTCAACGTTGCGTCGGGTTTTCAGGAGAAGATCGGTCTCACCGGGATAGTCCTCTCCAAACTCGACGGAGACGCCAGGGGAGGAGCGGCGATCTCGGTGCGGGAAGTGACGGGCGCTCCGGTCAAGTTCGCCGGTGTCGGCGAGGGCCTTGGCGACCTCGAACCGTTCTACCCGGATCGAATGGCCTCACGGATCCTCGGGATGGGCGATGTTCTCTCCCTCATCGAGAAGGCTGAGACCACTTTCGACCAGAAGGAGGCCGAGAAGGTTGCCCGGAAGATGGAGAAGGGCGATTTCAACCTCGACGACTTTCTCGACCAGTTCCAGCAGATGAAACGGATGGGGCCTCTGAAGGACATCCTTGCTATGCTTCCGGGGTCCGGATCGCTACTTCGCGATGTTGACGTCGATGATCGCGACATTCGCAGAGTCGAAGCAATCATTCAGTCTATGACTCTTGAAGAGCGCCGGAACCCCAAGATTATCGGTGGTAGCCGCAAGCGGCGGATCGCGTCCGGGTCGGGGATGAAGCCCCAGGATGTGAACCGCGTGCTCAAGCAGTTCACCGAAGCTAAGAAGATGATGAAGATGCTGGCCGGAGGTCGGGGTGTGCCAAACCTCGAAGCCCTGATGAGTGGCCAGCGAACCAAGAGGTGAATACATGGCTGTGAAAATGAGATTGATGCGGATGGG
>JBGTCK010000003.1:0-2585 GCA_041748855.1 Acidimicrobiia bacterium | reverse complement strand
TCGCTTAGTTCTGCCAATCGGTACATGTTCTCGCTGTTCGGGACGCGTCAAACCTGTTGTTTCCAAGTTTCTACCACACACATGCCCCGGAGATGGAACCGAGACAACAACTATTAAAACCTCTGGCTCAATTAATGAAGGACAACAGGATCTAGTTATGCTCCCGCCCGACCCTGTTTTACGAGGACCAAGAGTGGCGATAGGCCAATCATCCGATATTCGAGCCCTGCTCGGCAAAGGCGCAGACGGCGATCGTCTCGCGGTCGCCCACATCGTGGTGGGCGCGCTCTTCCTGCTTCTCGGTGGAGTACTCGCCCTATTCGCCCTCCTTTCCCTCCGATTCCCCGACCAGTCCCCGATCTCGTACGGACAGGTCGACCTCATGGCGACGACATCTCTAATGCTGGGCTTCGGGGTCCTCACCATGGCCGGCGGCATCTACTACGTACTCCCCCGGCTCACCGGCGCCCGGCTTGCCAACCCAGGCCTTGCCGGGATCGGGCTGTTCGCGGTGACCGCGCTTACGGGCCTCGGTGTGATCAGCATCCCCCTCGGGTTTGGTGACGGAGGTCAGCCACTTGGGCTCGCCTGGTGGCTCGACGTCCCGCTGGCCCTCGCACTTTTCATTCCCCTGGTCGTGACGCTTGGAACGATTCGCGCCCGTGCGGAGCAGCGGAGTTACGTGACGGTCTGGTTCATTCTCGGTGGGGTGGTCTGGCTGCCCCTGGTCTATGTCTCGTCGACACTCGGCAGTCTTCCCTTTGCAAACTCACTCTCCACTGCTTTCAGCGGGGTGTTCCTCTCGGCCGGCTTCATCAATATGTGGCTGCTCGTTATCGGCTTCGGGCTCTTCTACTTCACCGTGGTCAAGGAACTGGATGTCCCTCTCGCCAGCAGACAACTCGCCGTCGTCGGATTCTGGTCCCTCGGCTTCGCCTCCGTCTGGTGGGGAGTCTCCCAGCTGATCTTCGGCCCCGGGCCCGACTGGCTCGACGGTGTCGCCGCCGCACTCGGCCTCGCGTTGCCGATCGGGGCGCTCGCCAACGCCGCCAACTACTCGTTGACCCTCGAGAACTCTTGGAGGGACCTCCCCGACCATCCCGGGATCAGCTCAGGAGTCATCGGGAGCTACTTCGCCGTCGTGGTCGCCGGTCTCGCCGCTTTCGCCAGCTTTCCGTCCATCGGCGCAGCGGCTTCGTTGACTCCGTTCTGGGACGGGATCGAATACGCAGCACTTCTGGGGATCGGCCCGCTGCTCGCAGCCGGCTTCGTCTTCCCAGCGATCCCGCGACTGTCGGGTCGGGCGGTACCGTCGATGGATCGGGTCCGCTCCTTCAACAAGTACACGATCATCGGCAGCGGCGGAGTGCTGGTTTCGATGGTCGCCGCCGGCCTCTATTCCGGATACGCCTGGATCGGTGGTTCGAACGGGGCGGCGTTCGTAGACGTCGGCGAGGGTTGGGCCCAGAGTGGCGGTGGACAGGCAGTGAGCTCGCTCATCCTCCTCGCTGTGGGTTTCGGAGTCGTTTCGGTTCTAGCGCAGTTCGCCTACGTCGGCGTCGTCTTCGGCACCCTGACCACCGGAAAAGCCGGACCCCAGGAAGTCCTTGTCTCACGCGGTGTTTCCGATGAGTGATGCCAACGCCGCCGCTGAGTCGATGGGCATCCCGGCCGAGTTGGTGGTGCGCTCCGCAGCCGCACGGGCTCAAGCATCGGGGAGCACAACCGAAGAGGTCCTCGCCGCGTGGGGTGGCGGAGGCTCGGTTGCGACCAAGCCACCAAAAGAAGAGGACACTGCGACGGAGGATGCGGAGGCGGCCCCCACCGCCGAGACGCCCGACTCAACCCCACCACCAGCCAAAACCCGCGAGCCCGTCGAGCAAACACCGCTTGAAATCCCTGCCGCCGCCAGCGCGCCTCCAACCGGTCCGACGCCAGCGCGGTCCGATAAGCCCCCCGTCCTGGTCGGGACCCGGGACAACCCTATGGCCTACCTGGTCGGTGCAGTCGGTCTCTTCGTTGCGGTCGTGCTGCTGGCCCTCGTCGGCCCCTCGCTCCCCGTCGACACCCCGGGAGCCCGCACGAGCGAGATCACCTTCAGCGACGCCGCCTCCTCAGGACAGGAGGTCTACCTGAGTCTGGCCTGCGCCTCCTGTCACACCCAGATGGTCCGCCCCGTGATCGCCGACGTCGGCCTCGGCCCGGTCACGATGAGTGACAGCAGCCAGGTCCTCGGCATCCGTCGCTACGGCCCCGATCTCTCCGACGTGGGCAGCCGCGTCAGTGGGACCGAGCTGGAGTCGATCGTCAGGGGAAGTGGCGGGCATCAGGGCCACAACCTCTCGGGTGAGGACATGGCGAACCTGGTGGCGTATCTGTTGGAGTCGTCAACCGCGATCGGAGGTGAGGAATGAGCGATCTGGCTGCAGCTGCTGCTGCCCTCGGCATTCCCGAGCTCCTGGTGCAGAGGTCCGCCGAGGCTCGGGCCGCCGAGACCGGGGCCAGTGTCGACGAGATCCTTGCCGCCTGGGCGGGTGGTGAGTCCGGGCCTGCTGCTGCCCCGCAACCCGCCCCGGCCGAAGCCG
>JBGTCK010000002.1:0-39578 GCA_041748855.1 Acidimicrobiia bacterium | reverse complement strand
GCCGCCCCCGCCGGTGAAGGACCCGATGTCATAGTCGGTGCCCATGACTGGCTGGGAGAACTCGTCTCAGCGGGCGTAGTCGCACCGCTCGATCTGGGTTCGGTCGAAGCCGACTTCGCCCCGGTGACAATTGCGGCGTTCAACTATGAAGGACAGATCTATGGACTGCCCAACGCGATCGAGAACATCGCCCTGGTACGTAACGTTGATCTGGCCCCGGACAGCCCCGCCACCTTCGAAGAGATGGTCGAGACCGGCCTCGCCCTTCAGGATGCGGGCACGGTGACCATCCCGCTGGCACTCCAGGAGAATGGGAACGGAGATCCGTACCACAACTACCCGATCGTCACGGCGCTCGGTGGTTATGTGTTCGGGCTCAATGCCGATGGCTCGTACAATCCGGATGACCTCGGGATCGACAGCGAGGGTGGGCTGGCCGCGGCCAGGTACTTCTCGGAGCTGAGCGAGCAGGGGGTGGTCAACATCGACATCCTCTACGATGTGATGATCGAGTCGTTCAGCAACGGTGATGCGGCCTTTGCCATCACCGGCCCCTGGGCCCTCCCGTCATTCGATGAGGCCGGCGTGAACTACGTCGTCGAGCCGATCCCGCCGATCCAGGGTGGAGAGCCCCAGGTCTTCATCGGGGTTCAGGGCTTCATGGTCTCGGCTTTTGCCGAGAATCCGCTCATCGCTTCGACTTTCGTGCTCGACTTCATGGCCACCGAGGAGGCGCAAGTCGCTCTCTTCTCGGCGACGGGGCGGCCGCCGGCCCATCAAGGCGCCTTCGAGATAGTGGCGGCGGACAACGCCACCGTGGCAGGATTCGGAGCAGCAGGGCAGAACGGGTACCCGATGCCGGCGATCCCCGAGATGGGATCAGTTTGGGAGGCGTGGACCAACGCCTACGAATTGATCTTCACCGGCAACGATCCGGAGCAGGCGTTCAGCGACGCAGCCGATCAGATCCGCACCCTGATCGCCGGCTGACCCTGAGATGAACGAGAAGGAGGCTCCAGAGAAGGCCGGTACCGGCTCATCGGGTTCTCCTTCGACAGGCCGCCGCGAGGCAGAAAGCTCGCGGCGGCCCTCGTTCACGCTCGGCCTGGTCCTCAAGCTCCTCTTCCTCGCGGCTGTCAATGGCCTGCTTCTCGCGGGTCTGCCCGCCATGCTGGAACAAGAGTGGTGGTCGGGGCTGGTGGTGGTCGTGATCGCCACCGCATTGATCGACTGGGCGTTTCTCACAAAGCGGAGCCTCCCGGCGAAGTACCTGATACCGGGCACGATATTTGCGCTTCTCTTCCAGATCGTTCCAATCCTGTACTCCGGTTACGTATCTGTGACCAACTTCTCGATCAGCCACCGCCTGACTCAGGATCAGGTGATCGATCAGCTATCGAGACGAACGTCCAACGTCCAGGGCGCGACCCGGTATCAGTTGACGATTCTCGGCAACGAGTCCGGCGACCTCGCATTCTTTCTGATCGATGAGGCTGATATGCCGTATCTAGGCACCGCCGAAGGGCTGGAGGGATTGACCGAGGACCGAATCATCACCGATGCCGATGGGCGAGTCACCGCGGTCGACGAGTTCGCCGCCCTTGGGATTGGTGAGGTGAGCGACCGCCAAGCGGAGCTGGCCGACTTCGCGGTCCCGTTGGAGCAAGGAGGGATCAGAGCGACCACGATCAACTCGGCGGCGGCGTATCAGCCCTTGTACATCCACGAGGACTCCACAGGCAACATGGTGGACATTGAGACCGGCACCGTCTACATGCCAGTCGACGGCAGGTTCACCAGTTCCGACGGAGAGAACCTGGGGCCGGGGTGGAGGGTTTTCGTCGGTTTGGACAACTTCAGCCGCGTTTTCACCTCCGAGGCGATCAGAGGCCCGTTTATGCGCGTGCTGATCTGGAACTATGTCTTCGCGATCGGCTCGGTGGCCCTCACATTCGCGGTTGGGCTCGGGCTCGCACTCGCGCTCAACCATCCAGGCATGAGGGGCCAGAAGGTCTACAGGGCCCTCCTGATCATTCCGTATGCTCTCCCGAGTTTCATGACTGCCCTGCTCTGGGCAGGCATGCTCAACCAGCAGTTCGGTGTAATCAACGATATTCTCAACGCCGACATCCCCTGGCTGCGCGATCCGACGATTGCCAAGGCCTCGATTCTCCTCGTCAACACCTGGTTGGGATTCCCGTACATGTTCTTGATCTCGACCGGCGCACTGCAGGCCATCCCTGGCGAGCTCAAAGAGGCATCATGGGTCGACGGTGCATCACCGTGGCAGGGCTTCAGAGCAATCACTTTCCCGATGCTCATGGTCGCCCTGGCCCCTCTCCTCATCGCCTCGTTCGCCTTCAACTTCAACAATTTCAACATCGTCTACCTGCTGACGCAGGGGCGGCCGGCGATCGAGGGCGCCGCCACGCCAGCAGGACATACCGACATTCTCATCAGCTATACGTATCGGCTGGCTTTTGAATCGGGTTCGGGGGCGGATTGGGGCTTCGCGTCGGCAATATCGATCCTCATCTTCGTCATGGTCGCGACGATCTCGGCCATCAGCTTCCGCCAGACAAGGGCGCTCGAGGAGGTCTGGAATTGACATCGGTACCACAGAGCCGGCCGGTCAAATCGTCGGCAAGATCGCGTGCCGTCACCGGGAGAGTCATAGGAGGGAGGAACCCGCTGCTCCATTGGGTTCGGTCCACAGGTTGGAGGCACCTAGTTGCCTGGATCGCGCTCGTGTTCGCCCTCTTTCCTGTGGTCTGGGTCATCTCCGCATCCTTCAACCCGCTACAGACGCTGACTTCGCAACAACTCATCCCTTCGACCTTCACCTTTGACAACTACACCGAGCTCCTGTTCGGCGACGTTCCGTACGTCGATTGGTATATCAACACCCTCTTGATCGCGGGTGGAGCGTCGCTGTTGATCACCTTCCTCTCAGCATTGGCTGCGTATGCGTTCTCCCGAATGCGCTTCAAGGGGCGGAGGGTTGGCTTGTTGACGGTGCTGCTCATACAGATGTTCCCGCAGACGCTGGCGTTTGTCGCCATCTTCTTGATCATGGTCCAGATCAGCGATGTTTTCCCGGCAGCCGGTCTCGGCACGCGATTGGGCCTCTTCCTCGTCTATCTGGGAGGAGCGCTCGGGGTGAACACATGGCTCATGAAGGGGTTCTTCGACACGATCCCGCGCGAGCTCGACGAGTCGGCCTGGGTCGACGGCGCCAGCCACAACCAGGTCTTCTTCCGGATCATTCTCCCGTTGGTTGCGCCCATCCTCGCAGTGGTCTTTGTCCTCTCTTTCATTTTCCTCATCAACGACTTCGTTCTCGCCTCAGCTGTTCTCGGGCAAGGCGACCCGGCGAACTTCACTTTGTCAATCGGGTTGTTCCAGTATCTCGGAGATCAGTTCAACCAGCGTTGGGGTCCCTTCGCCGCCGGTGCTCTGATGGCCGGCGTTCCGGTCGTGATCATCTTCCTCTTCCTCCAGAAGTACATCGTCTCGGGTCTGACCCAGGGTGCCGTCAAGGGCTGAGCCGGTCGTCTACCCCGACGACCATGGCGTATACGGAGTCCCGGGCGACGTCTCACCGTGGGACATCAGATTCGAACCTTCGAACCGTGCCTTCCTCGATCGCGAGTCGACGGGCGAGACGCGCTGGAGGGTTTGGACGGAGCCGGGTTTGAGTGCCGCGATGGTTGTGGTCCGGACGGATGGCGCCGTCTACGGCTACCGAATGACACGGGTCTGCGACACTCAGCGGTTCACTTTCTGGGAAGCCCTGGCGGGCCCCTGGAAAGAGGAACAGGCGATCGAATACAGCTTTGCGTTTCGTGATTCGCTGGGGCGTCCGGTATACCTGGCCCCAAGTGGAGTGACCAACGCCATCGAGAGGCTAGACAGATGGGCACTCGGCTCACTGGAGCCCATGTCCGTGCCCGCGTGGGCTCGGGGGGCGATCATCTACCAGATCTTTCCCGACAGATTCGAGCGCAGGGGGACCGACGGCGAAAGTCTCGACTTTTGGGGATCTCCCCCCAGTCGCACAGGTTTTCAGGGAGGGGATCTTGCCGGAGTCGAGAGCCGTCTCGGGTACCTCGAATCGATCGGCGTCGACGCTATCTACCTGAACCCGATCTTCACCTCACCCAGCAACCATCGCTACGACACGGTCGACTACTACAACGTCGATCCGCTGCTGGGTGGAAACGCTGCTCTCCGGTCGCTCGTCGAAGCAGCGGGCGAGCGGTCCATCCGCGTCATCCTGGACGCTTCCTTCAATCACGTCCATCCTCACTTCTTCGCCTTCAAGGATGTGATGGAAAACGGTCCGGCGTCGGAGTTCTGGTCATGGTTCAACGTCGGGGAATGGCCGCTGAGGATTCGTCACAGGCAGAGATCCAACGAGTCTTTGGCCCAACTCGAGCGGTGGCAGAGCCTCGGCATCGAAGTCGAGAAAGTCGCCAGTCCCGGCCCTCCGGTCGAGCCCACCTACGACACGTGGTATGGCGTACCAACGATGCCGCGGGTCGATCTCGCCAACAACGAGGCTCGCTCGTACATGCTCGAGGTTGCTGCTTTCTGGGCCCGCGAGTTCGGGGTGGACGGTTGGAGGATGGATGTCGCCCGCTATGTCGACTCCGACTTCTGGGACGACTTCCGGGAGGCCGTGCGGGAGGTTCGGAGCGATGCTTTCTTGATCTGTGAAGTGATGGGTGATGCTTCGCCATGGGTTCAGGGTGGCCAGTTCGACTCGACGATGAACTACACCTTTCGCCAGATATGCATCCGCTTCTTTGCCAAGGAGGAGATCGGCGGCGTTGAGTTCCTCGACATGGCCTGCCGGCTCTGGGCGCAGTACCCGTGGCCGGTGAGCCTGGCCAACCACAACCTGCTGGGCAGTCACGACACTCCGAGGTTCCTGACTGAGGCCGGAGGAGAGCCCTGGCGACTGGAACTGGCGACCATCTTCCAGATGACGTTCCCGGGGGCTCCCGGTATCTATTACGGCGACGAGTTCGAGATGGAGGGTGGTGACGATCCGGGATGTCGTGGAGCGGTCGACTGGACGGGACCGGATACCGGGATGTCTCGGGTGATCCCGGAACTCGCCGAGTTGCGTCGCAAGGAGCGAGCTCTGCGGCTCGGAGAGTTCCGTCCTGTCGCTGCGGGTGATGGTCTGGTCGCCTTCGCACGCGAGGCAGAGAGTCGGCGAATCGTCGTGGCGATCAACCGTGGGTCGCTGCCAGCCGGGTTCCGCCTCGATGTCCCGACGAGCAGCCTCGTCTGGGGCTCAGGCGAGGTCGAGGGCGGCGAGTGCATCGTACAGGAGCGTTCCGCGGTGATCCTGGCAACATGAGACGCGTCTTCCTTCTCATGTGCCTTGGGCTCGTTGCGCTCACGGCCTGCACCGCGACAACGGAGCCGACGACGACAACAACAACGACTGTCGCTGATGGGATCGACGGTACCGACCCTCAAAAGCCAGGAGTCTATTTGATGCTGATGTGGCATCAACACCAGCCCTTCTACCCCAAGGATGAAGACGGTGTCTACACCCGGCCATGGGTGAGGGTTCACGCAACAAAGGACTATTGGGATATGGCCGCCCTGGTCGGGGAGCACCCCGAGATCGAAGTCACTTTCAATCTGACTCCAGTCCTGCTCCTCCAGCTCGAAGATCTGGCCAACGGCGCCAAAGACTCGTACTGGGTCGCCGCGGAAACGGACGCAGATTCCTTGTCCGAAGACGAAAAGCGGTTCCTGGTCGAGCGCTTTTTCGACACCAACCCGAGGGTCATCTCGAGGTTCCCGCGTTATCAGGAACTAGCTGATAGCCGGGCCCAATTGGGAGCAGACGGGGCGGTCGAGCAATGGGATCACAGTGACTTTCGCGACCTCCAGATCCTCTTCAATCTGGCGTGGACGGATCCACTGTTTCTCGAGCAAGAGCCGCTGGCCACTTTGCAAGCCAAAGAGCGGGATTACACCGAAGAAGACAAGGCAACCGTCTTCGAGGAGCATCTCCGCATCATCCAGGACGTAATCCCCCTCCACGCCCGGTTGTGGAAGGAGGGGCAGATCGAGGTGACGACGACACCTCTGGCCCACCCGATTCTCCCGCTGATCGGTGATACCGACCTCGCGGCTGCAGGTGACCCGGCGGCTCTCCTTCCGGAGAGTCGATTCCGAGAGATCGCCGATGCGGATCAACATGTGATCCGGGGCCTCGATGTGGCCGAGAGACTGCTCGGACAGCGTCCGGTCGGGATGTGGCCCGCTGAGGGTGCTGTCGCCCAATTGATCATGAACCTCTTCTCCAAGAACGGTGTCGAGTGGGTTGGCACCGGAGAGGACGTCCTCGCCCAGACGCTCGGGATCGGCTCATTCGAAAGGGACTCAGGAGACAAAGTCGTCGATGCCGAGGCCCTCTACCAGCCATATGACGTGCAAATATCCGGCCGGGAGCCGGTTGCGATGTTCTTCAGGGACGTGCGGATATCGGACCAGATCGGATTCGAATATTCCGGAAGTGACGCGGCAGCAGCCGTTGACGACTTCATGGGTCGGCTTCGGGCGATCCACGACGATCCGGCGGTCGTCGCAGCCGCAGCGGCCGGGCGGCCCGCCGTCGTGTCAGTGATACTCGATGGCGAGAATGCATGGGAGCACTACCCGAATGATGGCCGCGACTTTCTCGACGCTCTCTATACGGAGCTTGCCTCAGCCGAGTGGGTCGAGACCACGACGCCTTCCAAATACCTTGCCGAGCATCCGGGGATTGCTCCCATCGAGAATGTGTTCCCGGCATCGTGGTTTCAGCCCAACTTCGCCACGTGGATCGGTGAGCAGGAGGAAGCGACTGCTTGGGATTACCTGTATCAGGCGCGCCAGGACCTCCGGCGAGCCGAGCAGTCGGGCGACATGACAGACGATGCACTCGCCGCTGCGTTCGAATTCATGCTCTTCGCTGAAGGGTCCGACTGGTTCTGGTGGTACGGGTCGGACCAGGACTCGGGAAACGATCAGTACTTCGACGATGCGTTTCGCGAGCTGCTGGGCCAGGTCTACGACGCGTTGGGACAGGAGCGCCCGGTGTACCTCTCGGTGCCGATCATCCCTGAGGCACCTTTGGTGGCTGACCGCTCTCCATCTGGCCTCCTCTCGATCGCCATCGACGGCGCCGATGACGGTGAGTGGGACCTCGCCGGCAGATACCAGGGCGTGGGTGTGTGGTGGGCTTTCGACAAGGAGAACCTGTATATCAGATATGACGGTGCTTTGGTCGACGGCGACGCCCTCTACATCGGGACACCGCAGGGTCGGAAAGTGCCGACTTCACTCCAAGGCGATGTGCTCGGCTTTGGCGCCACCAAAATCGTTTTAGTCACCGCCGACGGTGTGGTCCTTTGCGATCCTCCGCCGCTGTTCGAGCCGGAGGAGTGTATCGGTGTCGATGCGGCGACCGGAGCTCAGCTAACGGAGGTGGCTATTCCACTGGAGCTTCTCGGTCCATTGGAGGCGGGAAACTCGGTCCTTGCCAAGCTGGATCTGGTAGGGCTCACTCCCGAGAGGCCGCTTGCCTTTCAGGTACCCGATATCTCCGACGTCCGGGTGTTTCTCGACGTCCGGGATCCAACCGGGGACGACCACGGG
Organism: Acidimicrobiia bacterium; assembly: GCA_041748855.1. GTDB lineage: Bacteria > Actinomycetota > Acidimicrobiia > Spongiisociales > ZC4RG35 > MA-ANB-1. Next base: position 31,910 of record JBGTCK010000002.1, on the reverse strand, counting down.
CCCGGCAGCTACACCTATCCAACGGACAGCGTTTTCAGCCCGGGCAGCTTCGATCTCGAGACCTTCCAGGTGGGCATCGACGGGGACGACGTCGTATTCGTTTTCGACATGGTCAGCCCAATTGCCAATCCCTGGGGCTCGCCGTCGGGCTTGTCGCTGCAGACTTTCGACGTTTACATCGACACGGACCCTGGTGGGGGGACCGGATCGCAGCTCATGATCCCCGGGCGCAACGCAGCGCTAGATACCGGGTGGGGATGGGAGTACGCGATAACAATCGAGGGTTGGCAGTCGGCGATCTACATAGCCGATGCGGACGGCTCAATTGTGGAGACGCAACCGACCACCTCGGTGGCGGTTTTCGGCGACGATGGTCGTGTAGCGGTGCGCGTGCCGGTCGAGATCCTCGGCGGTGGCGACCCGACGACCTGGGGGTACGCCGCCCTCGTGTTGAGCCAGGAGGGATTTCCCTCGGCTGGAGTCCGCCGGGTCCGAGATATCAATACGGTTGCGCAGCAATGGAGGGGCGGTGGCGCACCCAACGACGTGAACCACACGAGGATCTTCGACATCGCGTGGCCAGTGGAAGGAGACCAGGAGACCTGGCTGTCTGACTACGCATCGACCAGTAGCGGAAGCGTCGACTCGTTGGGACCCGGAGACTTTGCTCGAATTCCCATGTTGACTGCGGCGGAATGATGGCCGACGGGAAAGTGGTTGTGGCCACGATTCGAGATGTCGCCGAGGCGGCCGGAGTATCAATCGCCACTGTGAGCAGGGCGCTTCGCGGGCTTCCTTCGGTGGCGCCCTCGACTCGAAGCAGGGTCGAGGAGGTCGCGCGTCGCCTCAGCTACGTTCCCGACCCTTACGCTGCACGTCTCTCGTCCTCACAGGGGCACACGATCCTGGTAGCTGTCCCTCTACCCGGTCAGTGGTACTACGCCCAGGTGATGGAAGGGGTCGAAGCTGTGGCCTCCGAGCAGGGTTTCGACTTCCAGCTCCATGTGGTGGCCGATGATCGGCAACGCCGCAGGTTTATCGACGAGGTATTGCCCCAGCAGAAGAGAATCGATGGAGCCATCCTCGTCGACGTCCCGATCTCGGCAGGGGACGCCGAGCTCCTGGTCAAGCGGGGCAACCTGCTCGTCGCGGTGGGCCAGCATGTGGACGGCGTCGTCTCGATCAGAATCGACAACCGGATGGCTGCACATCGGGCAACCATGCACTTGGTGTTGGCCGGGCACACCAGGATCGGCCTCCTCGGCGGTATGCCCGATGGGCGCAGCCACCTCTCCATACCTGGCGAGCGCGAAGAAGGTTTCAAGAAGGCACTCGACGACGCCGGTGTCGAACTGGACGAGTCGCTCGTCGTTCACGGGAACTTTTCTATTGAAGGAGGCGCGGAGGCCTCCCGTGAGCTCCTTGGCCGCGCCAAACCACCGACTGCGATCTTTGCGTTGTCGGACGAGATGGCGGTAGGGGTGATGAAAACGGCACGGCAGATGAAGGTTGAGATTCCCGGAGCCCTCTCCCTGGTGGGTTTCGACGATCACGAGTTCTCGTCGGCTATCGGGCTGACGACGGTTCGTCAGCCTGTGGTCGAGATGGGATCGCTGGCAGCCCAGGCGCTGCTGGATGCTATCGCCGGAAGTCCCTGGTCTGACGATCGCGTGGTTGAGCACCAACTAGTCGTTCGGGATACCACAGCGTCTATCTAGTCGCGTCAGTCCTCGGTCCAATATTCCTCGTAGTGGACGTTGCCCCTCTTCTTGAGGTGGTCGATGGTGAAGCCCCGCTCGTGAAGGAGCTGACAGACCCCTTCCTGGTCGGGGAAGATCGGGGTGCCACCCTCCCATTTGGGCAGACCGATCATTGCCGGGTTGCCGCAGAGGAATACGTGGGTGTCGTTGGGATCGAGCGGGGCTCCGAGAAGCCCGTCGAGCTTGCCTTCTCGGACCAGGTCCTGGATGTAGACCTTGTTGTCGAGATTCTCGGGTTCTCGGGTCGTAAGCACCTCATAGCTGTAGTTCTCCCACTTCTGCTGGGCGAGCTCTTGTTCGGGGAGGTAGGCAAGGTCGTCGCGGTAGCGGACGCATACCAGGTTGAGGATGGGGCCGCGGTGTCCTGTCCGGAGCAGCTCGGCGGTCATTGCGTTCTGCGGGGCTTCCCCGGTGCCGGTGCTCAGGAAGACAATCTTGTCGTCGGGCCGAACTCCCTCCAGGGTGTACCTGCCGGTGAACTTGCGGCCGATGAAGATGCGGTCGCCTTCCTCTTTGGCGAAGATCCTCGGGGTCAGCGCCGGCGTCTCTTCCTTCCCCGGTGGGACTTTCACCACGTAGAACTCGACGTCACCGGGTTCGGCATCGACCAATTCGCCGGTGTCCCGGTCGACAATCGCGGAAGACACCGAGTAGGAGCGACGGGCGAGCTTGCGGCGCTGGTCTTCGTCGATCTCCTCTTCTGCGTGATCTCCCCGCGGCTCCCAGTACCCGAGGGCCAGCGTGGTGTACTGGCCGGGAACGAACCCTTCAACGGCCTTGTCGGGCTCGACTTTCACCACCCACAGCTCGTCGTTGTGAGCCCGGATGTGGCTGATGGTCGCGTTGTAGTTCGTTGCGCGAAGGGCGTCGTAGGGGTCAGCAGATTCGTCGTAGAACACGAAGAGATTGGCAATGACACTTCTTGCGGCTTGCAGAGATGAGGGGTCCCAGCCACCGTCTCGCTCGATCGAGACCGTGTTCGAGAGGACATGGACATGAAGGAGCGATGGATCCGAGTCGAAAAGCCGGGTGGCGAGGAGTGCGGGCGGATCGTCGCCGTCTGAGGTTCCGGCGAAGGAGTGGCTGTCCTGTCCGGTCAGGGAGCGGTCGGTGTCGAACAGGGCGACATCACCTACCTGTGTCGACTTGACCTCGATCGTCTGGCCCATACGGTGAAGTTACCGTCCGGAACCAAGCAGCGCAGGTTTCGCTTCAGGCTTGTCGGCTCATCAGGCGATTGACCAACTGGAGGACGAGCGCCACAGCCACGGATGCGGAAACCCCGATCGCCAGGGCTGTCAGCGAAGAAGTGGAAAGCCCGGCCCAGCGGGACCAGACAGCAACGAGTGCGACATGGCCGAGGAGAACGAGACCTGGGCGCGACTGAGGCAACGCAAAGGCGGACCAGCCGAGCATCGTCATCGAGCCCAACGCACCGAGCAATCCCGTCTCTCTTCCCTCCCCGCCCCGTAGCGCGACCCAAGCGAGCAGGAGTCCGATGACGAGGGATCCGGCGAATCGGGGGGACGCCCAATCGGTGGGCCACCACGCCCAGGCGAGGGCTGCCGTCACCCCGATCAGGATTGCGGCCCGTTCCGTGTCAGGGACTGTTGCCCAGATTCCACCGATTGTGACTGTTACCGCAATCGCTCCCACCCAGTTGGTCCGGAGCCGCTGGATCCCGTATGCAGCGAACATGACCGCCAGAACGGCCATTGCAATATGCCACAGTGGCGAAGATGCCCCGCGCGGGCCGGACCCGACCAACCCTCCCCGGAAGAAGCCGGTGGCGGCCAAAGCGGTGACCACCGCTGCGCCCCACACCAGCCCCCAGTCGGGTTCGCGTCTGCGCAGCCCGTAGCTCAGGAGCAGGCCGACCAGGCCCGCGCCGGCGCCCCAGAGAAATAGGGGGCCGGTGATCAGATCCGCTACTACTGCCAACGTTCCGGGAGCCCGGGGACGTCGTCCAGCGTCACAGTGAGGCTCGCTCCCGGTGAATCCGTCCGATGGCACCGATGATGTTTCCGACCATCTCCTCGTTCATGTCGCTCCAGACCGGAAGGCTGATCACCTGTGATGCCAGGTTGTCGGTGACGGGCAAGCCTGGCGTGTCGAGGTCGGCGTAGGCAGTCTGGCGGTGCAGGGGCGGCGAGTAGTAGGGGCGGGTCGGGATGCCTTCGGCCTTGAGAGCGGCCACCACCACATCGCGGTCGACCTCGAAGTCGGGCGAGACCGTGATCGTGAAGTCCTTGAGCGAACTTCTCCTACCTGCCGGCACTTCCTGGAATCCGATTCCAGGAAGCTCGCTCAACCCGTCCCGGTATTGCTGGGCGATCGAGTTGCGATGCTTCACCCGGTTGTCGAGATGGTCGATTCCGGCGAGCACGACAGCCGCGTGCAGCTCGGACATACGTCCGTTGAGGCCGGCTTCGAGCGTGTCGTAGCTACCGGGGTTCCCGTAGTTCCGCGCCCGGCGCAGCGTGGCGGCGAGTTCCGCGTCGTTCGTGGCCACGATGCCGCCTTCCGGACCGCTGAGCACCTTGGTCGGGGTGAGGCTGAAAACCTCGGCGGTGCCGTAGGAGCCAAGCGGTCCCATTCGACCGTCGACCTCGATCGTAGAGCCTGCCCCATGGGCCGCATCGAAGATAAGGGTCGCTCCCACCTCAGCCGCCTTTGCTTCCAATGCCCGAACGTCGCAGGGCACACCGGAGATGTGGACACCGACGATCACATCGGGTGCGCCAGACACGTTGTCCGGCCCGAGGAGCCACGAATCGGGATCACAGTCGGCAAAGGTGATGTCCATCCCATTCCAGCGAGCGGCATGCGCTGTAGCCGAGAAGGTGAAGGAGGGCATGGTCACGGTCTTCTTGCCCAGGGCCTGGAGAAGCAATATCAGGCCGGTCGTACACGACGCCATCGCCACGCAGTGGTCGACATCGAGGACCCCCGTCATTCGCTCCTCGAGTTGTTCGACATACGGGCCGTCGGTGAGCATTCCCGAGGCGAGGCTCGAGCGCACCATCTCCATAATCGCTTCGGGTTCTTCGACCACCGGTCTCACGAACGGTATCGCGCTGGCAAAAACCGGATCCCCTCCCGCGTACGCGGGCTTTCCACTTAACGTCATTGTCCCTCCATTGGAACCGTCAAGTTAGCCCGTTTGGGCGGCAGTGCTAGATGCCGTTGAAACGTCTTCTAGAGAAGTTCCAGGTCTCCGAGGCAGATATCCCACTCCGAGAGGGACAACACGTCGACCGGGAGGTCGCGCAAGGGGTTCGCGACCAGGGTGAGGGCGCTGACCCCGGGGACCGGCACCATTCCCCCGCGGAGCGCAGCGTTGCGTTCGGGAGTGCCGCGGGAGAACCACCCGGCGAGATAGGCGGCCCGGGAGAGCCGTGCCGCCGATCTCACAGCTCCGGACGGACGATCTCCGAACAATTCCGAAACCACCACCTCCCTGCGTCCGGAGCGGTGGTTGGCCCGCAAGATGGCAGTCTGGCCGTTTCGGTTTATCGACCTGTACTTCGCCGTGGGATGGCCGGAGAACCGCCACTGCATATAGCTGGCCGTGCGCGGGGTTCGCAACCCGAGTGCAAGGCGGTCGGTGACCGGAGCTCCGGCCGAATCCGTGCCCGACTTGAAGAATTCGTCGGGGTCGGGAGCCATATCGTCGGGAGCAGGCCCGGTCCTCCGCAGCAGGGGTCTCACCATCACTCCGATCGGCCCGACTTCCTGCCATCCCATTTTCAGATAGCCCGGCCCCGACGCTTTGTTCGGTGTGTTGAAGATCAGGTCGATGCCCTGGTCGGTAGCGGTTCCCACGGCCGCCTCGGTGAGAGACCTGAAGATGCCTCTCCTCTCGAAGTCGGGGTCGGTGGCAGTGTCGACCGGGCGCAGGCATTTGAGAGTTTCACCCGAAGCGGTATCCAGGTCCCAGCGCATCATCGCCCTGACGCCGGCGATTTTCCCATCGGCTTCGGCGACAAGGGCTAGCGACTTTCCGAAAGGGTTGTCGACATGCTTCCACCGCCACAACTCAGGGGTTCGTTTTAAGAGTGCGGTTTCCCCGAGCGCCCTACGGAGTACGCCGAGTACATCGGGCAGGTCCCCGGAGTCCATCTCCCTGATCTTGACATCTCCCACATCACTCAGATTACTTCAGCATTACTTCAGCGTGGAGAGAGTTGGTTCGGGCTCAGGACGTTTTATTCTGATTCGGATGGCCAAGAATTCAGAGCCGGATTCAACAAAGGAGGCGGGGTCGATCCTCGTCCTCGTGTCGAGCACACAGCGCCGGGGTGCGGAGGTGTTCGGAGAGCATCTCAGCCGCGCCCTCCGCCAGGGTGGCCGCCAGGTAACGCTGCTCGCCTTACGCGAGTCCGACTCCGAAACGGGGATCGCTGCTGGTGCCCTCTTCGCTGCCTCCGAGATCGACAACATCTCCGGCCTCAGACCGAGAGTCGTCAGGCGGCTCCGCTCGGTGATCCGGGAGGTGGGGCCCGACCTCGTCTTTGCCGGGGGAGGGGCAACCTTGAAGTACTCGGTCGCATCCCTGGTAGGGATGCCGAAGCTCCGACCGGCGCTGGTCTACTCGTCGATCGGTGAGCCGGAGTATTGGGCCGCGAGCCCTTGGAGGAAGCGGATGATGGCGGCGTTGCTCTCCCGGACTTCATCGGTGACAGCCGTGTCCCAGGCAACCGCAGATCAGCTGGTCCGGAGCTTCGGGGTCAGCCGTGGCAAGGTCGTGGTGGCCCATCCCGGAGTTCCTGAAGAGTTCCTGGCCATCGGGAGCGAGGAGAGAGTCCCCGGGTCATTGAATATCCTCTATCTCGGCAGCCTGTCCAATGAGAAGAACCCCATGGCTGCTCTCGCCGCAGTCGGAGGGATGGAGTTCCCGGCAACCCTCCGGATGGTCGGCGGCGGTCCTCTCCGCGCGTCCGTAGAGGCGGAATCGACGCGGTCCCGCTTTCCATTGGAGGTCACCGGTCCCGCAGCCGATGTCCGGGTGCACTTGAGATGGGCAGACGTCCTCGTCCTCACCTCTAGGACCGAAGGACTGCCCGGGGTGATCCTGGAGGCGAGCGCCGCTGGAGTCCCGGTTGTCGCCTTCGGGGTCGGAGGGGTCTCCGAGGCTGTAGAGGACGGCGTGACCGGGTTCGTCATCGATCCCGGTGATGAGAAGGCGATGGCACTCGCTCTCGATCGCCTGGCGCGGGATGAGTCCCTGCGCTTGTCGATGGCTCGGTCGGGGAGAGACCGGGTACGGAACCACTTCCTCCTGTCCCAGGCGCTGGATCGGTACGTTGCCGCCCTCGAAAAGTTTCTTCCGACGTAGCCGCGACGCCCGAATACGATGTCGTGATGGCTGAGGGAAGGTTGGGGCGAGCCGGTGTCTTGGTAGCAGTTCTGTTGCTGGTTCTCGGCGCTTGCACAAGTACGGATAGCGCTCCGGAAACAACGGTGGACGAGACCAGTACCACCAGGGACACTTCGCAACGGTCCACCACGACCACAACAGTGGGCCGATCGTCCACGTCGGCTCCCACAACGACAACCATCCTGGCCACGACGACCACCACCGACCCGTCAGGTTCGACGGAGACACCACCTGTTACCGGTGACGGGATGATCGGAGTTGTCGGTTGTTCGAATACCGGACAGTCGGTGGACGGTTATCAGGATGTGTCCGACGCCGGTCTGCTCACACCCGGAGACCTCGGCGGTGGTTCCATTTCTCTGTGGGGGGATCCGACCAACGGTGACTACTCCACCTATTGGAGCTTCTACGACACACGACGTCCGGCGGATGGGTACGCGGGGACCTGGGTCCAGCTCTGTATCAGGACCTCAGAGCACCAGGGTGCTTTCGATGGCGACGAAGAGCAGTGGGTTACTCACATCGTCGAGCAGATTCAGACCCGCGACCCGGGCAAACCGATCTGGATCTCGCCTCTCAACTTCTACGGGGACGGAGTGGTGTGCGGGTCGGTTGGCGTTGATGGACCGGCGATCTCGGCTGAGGCCGCCGACTGGGCCGCCTCGGCCCTGGCCGGTGTGTTTCGGGGGCCTGACCTCGGGCCCATTGAGCAGTCGGATCTAGGCGTGAGGGATGACTGCCACCTGGGCCGCGATGGCAGGGCCCTGGTCGGCGCGCAGCTGTCCGCGTTCTTCGACTAGAGAGTCGGCCTTCAGTTAGAGATCCAGCCATGGCGGCGTGACCCCGACCAAAGACGCAATGGCCCGGTTGTCTTCCATCGTCTCGGAACGAATGAAATCGGCGGTCTCTTGTTTCATGGGCTCGTAGGGCCCTGAGTCCTTTCGATTGAGCAAAGCAACGGCGTTCCGGAGCCGTCTCGGAAGCCCTTTGGTCATATCCCGCACACGAGGCGATCGGTACTCCACGAAGGCATTGGTCACCTGACCGACGATAGGCGGCGTGTAGTCGTCTGCGACACCGAGGAATTGACACGTCCTCCGGTAGACAGTTGTCGGATCGGAGGTGAGTTCGTCGAAGGTCTGGACGAGAACCCGCTCCATGGGGACGAAGCGCAACATGTTCTCCAGCTGGCGGCCGTAACGCCCCCGGTCGAGGTAGGAGTAGCGTTCCCGATACGGGCGGCTGTGTTCGAGCCGTTTCGGTTCAGAAGCTATCGCATCAGCGAAGTCGAGCTTCTCGCGGCCCACGCTCCGGTTGTGCCAGTAGTGGGAATGCGCCCGGTCGACGGGGTCCCGGAGGAGAAGCAGGATCTTCACGTCGGGGAGGGTCGTGGCGATCCGTGCAGCCACCTCGGGAAAGTAGAGGTAGGCGGGGGTGGCCTCGCCGACGGCCCTGCTGGAATCGGAGTCCGGAAAGTGCTGCAGGTACCAATCTATGCCGCGCTCAAAATTCTGATCGAAGAAGTGGACTTCCTTTGGCTGACTCACCGAAATCTGCGGGTGCTCCCGGAGGTATGCGTTGAGGGAGGTTGTCCCGCAACGCATTGCTCCGGCGATCAGGAATGTAGGTAGCTTCGGCATTTTTTCAGGGGCGAGGCTAGCCGAAGTGCGCTGATTCGAAGTCGAACTACTTGTACGGGCCGGTGCCCTTGAAGTCGACGGATACCTTGCCATCGCCCATTGCGTCGTAGTAGACGATCATTCCGACCAGTCCGTCCTCACACGCAATCACTGTCGCCCGGGACCCATCGAACCCATGCAAATTGAAGTTCACGTTGTTCGCCTCGGTGTGGGTGTAGTCCCGGATGTCGAGAACTTTTCCGTTCCCGTCGAAAAATGCGACGCGGGGACGCTCGTCGACCGAACGGCAAGCTCCCTCATAATCGATGGGGGAGAGCACATCGGTGCAGTCCTCATCGGAGATCTCCATGCCGCCGCCGGTGTACGGCGTGCCGTCCAGATAGAGCTGGCCTTCGGCCATGTACGTGTCGTTGACCTTGGCGTAGGCCTGGTCGGGCGGGCGGACAAAGGCGAATCGGCCATCGATGTTGCCGTCGGTTCCGACGACGAACCCGTAGGCGCAGCGGTAACCCTCCCGGTCACCGGCGACCCACTTCGAGCCGGGTAGATAGGGCAGGTTGGTGCCCGGATAGTCAGTCGTCCACCAGATGACCCCGGTCTCGGCATTCGAGGCGGTTATCGAATATCCGCCTGCAGCCTTGAGCCCTCCGGGGTATGTGACCGTGGCGGGAATGGAAAGCCCCGACGCGATTGAGGGTGGTTTGGCGTTGTTGGGAGGTTTCGTCGTTGGCGTTGCCTTTGCGGCGGTTGTGGGCGGGGCCGTCGCGGCGACGGCTGAGGTGGGAGTGGTGGCGGCGACGGTTGTCGTGGTCGCCATCGAGGTTGTCGACGTCCTCTCGGTCCGCAGCTCCACAGCTCCGGCCTCACTCGAGGAACTGCTGGGCCGCGCTCTCTCTGTGGTCGTGGTTCGGTCTTCGGCTGTGGTCGTGCTGAGTTCAGCCGCCGCCACAGGAGCCTCGTCTTCGACAGCCGCCGGGGTGCGGGCGACTACGAAGCCGATAGCGACGAGGGCGGTAGAGAGAATGAGGGCGAGGATTGTGCGTTGCATTAACGCTCCTTAGAAGCCTGGTTTGGGGGAATTCTTGTCGAACGCAGCCGGTGGCCTCGGAACCAGCTTTCCACAGGTTGGGATCGACCGGAAATTGGGAATCTTGAGAAGTTTCGCGATTTCTCCGATTACTCTCCGCGGTCATGCTTCCAAACTTCTTGATCGTTGGTTCGATGAAATGCGGCACCTCCGCTCTCTACAGGAGCGTGGTCAACCATGACGACGTGTTCGGAGCCAAAGGTAAAGAGCTCCACTATTTCGACAGGCACTACGACAAAGGCCCGGAGTGGTACATGGCGCACTTCGCCGACCATGGTGGGGCAACGGCGGTTGGCGAGGGCACCCCGTATCTGAGCGGTTCACCGATAATGCAACGGATTATCGACGACCTGCCGAACGCCAGGATGGTGGCAATCGTCAGGCAGCCGGTCGACCGGGCCTACTCGCATTACTGGCACAACCGCCGTCGGGAACGTGAGGAGCGTCCCTTCGTCGAGGCGTTCACATCTGATGTCGAGAGCCCCGAGGAGATTGGCCCCTGGTTCAACTATTGGCGGCTCGGAACCTACTCGAAATACTTGAGGAATCTTGCCGATGGCATCGGTGCCGAGAAACTGCTGGTGCTTCTCAGCGAAGACCTCCGGGAAGACCGACCCGCGGCAATGGGCGCGGTCTGGCGCCATATCGGGGTTGACCCCGAGCGGGGACGGCTGGAGGTCCCGGAGCGGTCAGGCTTCATGAAGGCTTACCGGACGACGAAGAATCTGATCAAGGGACGTTCCGACGACCGCAGCTACCCGCCGCTGGACCCGGCCATCCGCAACGACTTCACTGCTATCTACCGAGAAGAAATCCTCGACCTTCAGGATTTCATCGACCGCGACCTGTCCTATTGGTTGGCGCCGGTCTAAGCCGGGATCGGCGCAGCGATACGTCGGTTGTCGCCGGGTGGGGTCCCTTCCTGGTCCTTCCTCACATGGTCCCATCCGAGTTGGATCACCACTACCGCCAGGAAGGGCAGGATCATGGAACGCTCCCTCGCCATCAGGCCGAGATTGAGGAAGGGTGAGAACATGACGACGAAACCGAATGTCATGATCACACTGAGCAGGACATAGGGATCGTTCCGCACCGCACGAAGATTCTTGATGATCTTTGGTGACCGCCACAGGGTGATGAGAAGAAGCACACTGCTCTCCAGGGCGCTTGCCATCGCTTGCATGTTGTGCGCCTCGTAGGGAAGCGGACGGAACAGGACCTTCAGGGCCGCGGCGGGGATGTCCTGAGGGCCGGAGACTGCGCCGCCCTCGACGGAGGAGCCTCCTTTGGTCGTGTTCCCTTCAACGGTGCTGACAAAGGCGTCTACCTCGGCGCCGAGGTCGCCGGAGACGTCGATGTTGAAATTTGCCGCCGCGAAGAACACCAGGAACACTGAGCCCGCCCCGACCACGAGCACCGCCAACAGCTTCATCCCCGGCGAGAGTCCGAGGCCGGTCCGCGACTTGGCCAGCACCAGCGTGAGCGCGACAGAGCCGAGTATCAGCGCGGACACATGAGGCCGGATCGCCCCGGCGAAGGCGAGCCCGGCGGCGATGATCAGGATCGGTCGGATCCCGATGCGTCGAAACAGTTCGGACGCTCCGTATGCGGCGAGACCGATTCCGAGGAACATAAGGGATTCCTTGCCCAGGCTCGCCGGCCAATAGCCAACGGAAGGCAGGAAGAAGAGCGGATAGCAGTACCACTTGAGGCGGCGGGGGTTGAAAGAATTGCGGAACGCTGCATAGAGCAGCATCTGGCCGAAGAAAGCAAGAGTGGCGAAGAGGAAAAACCCGCCGAGCATCGAGGGGGCGTAGGGCGTGTACACCAGGCCTGCGACCGCTTCGGTGAACTTCGTGCCGATGTCGATGTCTGGAGGCACCTGCAATGCTCGCCAGTAGTGTGAGTATTCATTGCCTGAACCGTGATACCCGATCGCATCACCCCCGCCGCCGTAGACGACCCACATGACCAGATAGCGCGCAAGCGAAAAGACAATCTTGACGATGTAGGCGGCTGCGATCATCCCGGGGAGCCAGTCGGCGTCGGCGGGGGTCGCCATGCGCCGTCCAATAGAGCTCACCACGATCAGGCCGATCATGGCGATGACGATGGCGTCGAAGTAAGAGAGCAAGCCGTCGGTGAACAGCCCGACCAGCATCACTATGACCGCGATGAATGCTCCGGTGAACACCCACCCCGCCGGATAGCTTGGCTCAAGATCTTGGTATTGTCGATCGATCACAGCGCCGGTTGCCCTTTCCCCCTGGGCGAGAACTCGAACTTCTCGCCACAAATTACCACGGAAACTCCATATGCGTACGGTGAAGGTTGTTCACTCTTAACGTTTACACAACATCCGCTATGCTGTGATGCGTCGGAGGGGGCGGGGCGAAATACACGCGTCCCGGGGGTATTCTTCGGCTGAGGACAGTTCCCGTTGCGGGAACCCGATTTGGGGGCCATTTCAATGAAGACCAAAGCAGGCGTCAGATGGAACTGAAGAGAGTTATGGGCCGGTTGGCCCCACGCTGGCCGGTGTTGATCATTGCCGGTCTCATCGGAGCGATCGCCGCTTTCGTTTTTGTCGGCCAACGCAACGCTGAAGTTGAGCCGGTCTATTCCGCCGAAGCGACTGTGACGCTGCCCACGATCGAGGTCGCGGATGCCAGGGGCCCGGCCAACGCCGTCTCGGGGGAGCTCAGCACAGCACTCGAGCTGGCAAAGACCGTGAACGAAACCGAGCTCCGTCGGGACAATCGTTTCGTCGAAGCCGACGGCGAAACCAATACTCTTATCTTCGAAGCCATCGAAACGACCGAAGAGGCTGCAATCAGTGGCGCCCAGGCGATGAGACAGGCATATGTGGACGAAGATCCTGCCTTCGACGTGAACGCAGAACTCGAAAAGAAGCTTGCCGAAGCCAGTCTGATCAGCGGGCGCGTCGATGAGCTGATCCCCGAAAAGCCTGCTCCGGTTTTGCCTCCCATCGAAGAATCCGCCGCAGCGGCCGCACAACTCAGCGTGCTCCAATCGCAACGCGGCGCTCTTGAGGCGAAGATCGCAGAACTTCAAGACACTCGTCTCGATGCCGCATCCGAGGACATCGCCGGCATCGATGCATCGATCGAGAGGTTCCGGGGGGATCTGGCGACCCTCTTGGTCCAGCTTCGCCCGCTCGAAGATGCCGCGGCAGCTGAGGCTGCCGAGGCAGTAGCAGGCGCCGCCGAGGGAACCGATCAAGCGCCCGACTACGGGGATTTGCCACTCGCCGACCAGTGGTCAATCCAAGCCCTCGAGGCCCGACTCAACGATCTGCAGATAGAAAGCGCAAGCCTGATCGTGGCTAGTGTCACCGGTACGGGGATCGTCCTTCCCGACGCAGAGGTGGTAGACGAGTCACCAAGTGTCACCCCGGCCTGGCTCGGGCTCGTGGTCGGTTTCCTGGCCGGCATAGTCCTCTGGTCAGCGGTGTTGCTCGGCTTCGACCGGATGAGAGGGATCGTCTGGCAGGGGGGCGACATCAAGAACGTCAGTGTGCTGGCGGAAGGGCCGGCACTACCGATGAACGCCCTGAATGCGACCGACCTCGAACTCCATCGACGGAAGAGGAGCGTCCAGGCAGTCCGTTCGGCGATCATTGGCGCCGGGAGGCTCGGTCAGGGGACGATCGTCGGATTCGCCTCGCCTCCGAGCACCGATCCGGATGTGCGCGACGACCTCGCCCGGGATGTCAGTGCCAGTCTCAGCGCGGTCGGGCGCAGCGTGCTTGTGGTCGACCTCGGCTTCACCGGTACCGCCCCGGCCCGGTCCACCGACGGAAGCGGGCTGAGGGCACTATTCCAGTCCGTGACCGACGACGAGAACACCATCCGGGAAAAGGCTGCTGCCGCAATCGATTCGGCCGACCGACGCGCCCCCGGCCTGGACGTCTTGACCGCAGACTCCGACGTGATCGATCCCGCCGACATCCTCGCCGGGCGTCCTCTGACCGAGTTGCTCAATCAGGCCCGCGAACAGTATGACGTCGTCCTCGTCATCCAGCCGACAACCACGGTCACCTCCGGTGCCGGAGTCGACGCTTACCTCCAGCAGCAGGTGATCGTCTGCACGAGGGGCAAGACCCGGGTCTCTGAGCTGCAGACCATCGCCATCCCCCGTGATGCCGCACATGTGCAAATGGTCGGCGCCGCGATTCTCGTGCCCTACCCCGGAGATCGGCTGCGGCGGCCTGAAGACATCGACGATCAGGGGCAGTCGGAGCAGTATGCCGCCTCGGGGACCGATGGTGGAGCTGGCAAACTCCCTTCAAAGCTGAAGCGGCTTGGGCCCAACGAGAGGGGACAGGGCGATCCGAGCCGGGAACGGCTCCGGGCTCTAGATAGCTATTCGGTCGAGGAGACCGCGCTGCTCCAATCCGAGTCCACACCCGAACGCCAATAGCTGCATTCAGCGATAGGTCTGGTGGCGAATGAGGGCTGGAGCGATCTATCAGCGGTTGAGAGACGCTCTCAAACCGGTGGTCCCGATTCAGGCGCGGCGGTCCCTGGTCAAGGCGAGGCACCGGCTGCGAACACTGACGGCGCGCTGGCGGGTTATGCCCGACTTTGTCATCATCGGATGTCAGCGGGGCGGGACCAGCTCGCTCTACCGCTACCTGGGCCTGCACCCGGATATATCGGCCTCCCTCCGCAAGGAGACCGAGTACTTCACGGCCAAGTTCTCCGAGGGCGAGGCCTGGTATCGCGCCCACTTCCCGCTCGCCCTGCGCCATCGGCTTGCGGCTGTTTTCGGCAAGCGCCGGCTCAGCTTCGAGGCCACGCCCGATTATCTGGTTGATCCCCGTGCCCCGGCCCGTTGTCACGCTTTCTTGCCCGATGCCAGGATCGTGGTGATGCTCCGTGAGCCTGGAGAGCGCGCCCTGTCCCAGTTCCACCACAATGTTCGACTCGGGCTCGAGATGGAGACGTTTGACCGGGCCATCGAGCTCGAGGAGTCCCGGATATCAGCCGACCTCGCCGAAATGGGGGAGAACCCATCCACGTCGGCAACCGCGTTCCGTCGGTTCTCCTATCTGATACGCGGTGACTACGCCGAGCAGTTGCAACGGTGGTTCGACCTCTACCCCCGCAATCGAATTTTGATCGTCGAGAGTGAAGAGTTCTTCTCCGACCCTGACCGGGTTCTGGGGAAGGTCCTCGATTTCGTGGGCGCCCGCCGATGGTCTCCTCCGGAGTTCCGGAATTACAGCTACATGGAGCGCGGTGCCGTCGGCCACGAGGAGGTGCCGGCCGAGCTCAGGGGTGGGCTCGACGAACGGTTCAAGCAATCCAACGAGAACTTGAGGGAACTGATCGACACGGACCTCGATTGGCTGGAAAAGACGCTGTGAATCCCGCAGCGCGAGCTCTGGTGAAGACCGCCCTGGCGGCGGCGGACGTGCCGTTCCGGACCCGGCCCGGCCCCCGTATCCTGATCTACCACCAGGTTGGTTCAGGGCTCGGACGCCAGATGGAGGTCACCACCGAAGCCTTCGAGTTCCAATTGAACTGGCTGTTGGAACACGGGTCGATCGTGAGTCTCGATGAAGCGCTCGAGCGGGCGGGCGAGCCGGACTCTCACAGACTCTTCGTTCTCACTTTCGACGACGGGTACCGCGATGTCCATGACACTGCGTTTCCTTTGCTCAGGTCGGCACAGGTCCCGTTTTTGGTCTACGTCACGACCGAACCGGTCGAGACCGGGAGGGCGATGACACCAGGAGGGCAAGCAGAGCCGCTCACCTGGGACCAGCTCAAGGAGATGGTCGGTGCCGGCGCGACGATCGGCTCTCACACCCACACCCACCCCGACCTTCGCAAGACACCGCCCGAGGTTGTGGAGATGGAGCTGGCCGAAAGCGATCAGCTCATCGAAGCTCGCCTCGGCGTCGAGTCCGAGCACTTTTGTTACCCGTACGGGTATTGGTCTCCCACTGCCGAACCCGTGGTTCGGGGACGGTATCGCACGGCGACACTCGGCGGTGGCCCCCCGGTTGGCCCGTCCACCGACCCCCATCGCGTTCACCGCGTTCCGGTACAACTGAGCGATGGAAGGTTCTTCTTTACCCGCAAAATGAAGAGTGGCATGGTCCACGAAGAGACCCTCAGGAGGCGCGTAGTCGGGTACCAAGGAGTCTGAGCCGTGGAGGAGGGCGACGCCAGCTACGTACTGTTGATCAACTCACTTGCACCCGGGGGAGCGGAGCGGTCCCTCGTGGAGCTCCTCGCACCCCTCGCTGCCAGTGGGGTCAAACCGGTGCTGGTTTGTCTCGCCCACAGTGATATTGGCTTCGAACAAGAGGTGGCCGAAGGGGGATTCGACTTGAGGTTCGTGACCGCGTCCAGCCTTCCAGGGCGGGTCCGTGAGGTGAGGTCGATCCTACGTGCTGAGGAGCCACGCCTGTTGCACACAACCCTTTTCGACTCCGACATCGTGGGTCGACTCGCCGCCTGGGGAACCGGAGTTCCGGTACTGACGACACTCGCCAACACAACTTACGATCCGGCTCGCATCGCCGGTGACACCAACTTGAGCCGGAGCAAGGTCAACGTGGTCAAGGCGATCGATGCAGTCACTGCCCGTCGCCTGACCGATCACTTCCACGCCGTAAGTGAGGCGGTCAAGGAATCTGCAGTGAACCACCTGGGCATCGACCCGGACATCGTCTCGGTGGTGCGCAGGGGTAGGGACCCCGTCCGGCTGGGCAGGCGGACCGACGACAGGCGTCGCCTTGCGCGAGAGCATCTGGGTTTTGGTCCCGATGCGCGCCTGGTTCTAACTGTCGGACGCCACGAGTATCAAAAAGGCCAGGCCCATCTCATCGAGGCTTTTGCGAAGATCTCCGGGCGCCATCCTTTCGCGGTCCTCCTCGTAGCGGGTCGGGAAGGAAATGCCAGTAAGTCACTGCACCGGAAGGCTCAGGAGGGCGATATTGCGGACCGTGTCCGCTTCCTGGGCCATCGCTCCGATGTCGGCGACCTGATGGCGGCAGCCGATATCTTTGTCTTCCCCTCACTCTGGGAGGGCCTCGGTGGCGTTCTGATCGAGGCGCTCGCCCTCGAAGTCCCGATTGTCAGTTCCGACCTGGCTGCGACCCGCGAGGTGGTCGGCGAGGACGGTTCGAGCGGGGTATTGGTGACTCCCGGCGATGTCGGCGCACTGGCGGCCGCGATCGAGGGGCTTCTCAACGACCCGGTGCGAGGGCGACAGGCGGTGGCGAACAGCCGGGAGCGCTTCGAGACCGAGTTTCTACTCGCTGACCGTTCCCAAGACCTGATCGACCTGATGAGAAGGGTGGCACGGTGACTGACTTCGAGGCCAGTGGTAGCCAGGTCCATGAGTTGTTGATGTCAATGGAGGGTCGAACCGGCCTCTTGGCAGGTGATCGGGTATGGGAGCCGGTGCGAGAGTGGACCAGCTTTTCTGCGCGATTCATCCTTCTCGAGGCCGGGGCCGACAGGATTACGCTCAAGCTAGGTACCAACTGGGAGGGTGACTCGGTCGCGTTTGTGGCAGAAGAGATCGACAGGGTCAGCCGTATCCTGGCGAATCTCTCTTCCGGGCGGGTTCTCATGCCCGGAGTGCTCGGTACAGCTTCTGACCCACCGGCATTAGCCCTGGAATATCTCGAGGGTACGCCCTTATTCGAGGCGATTCCCCTGCTCGCAGAGACGGAGAGGCAGGCTGTGCTCACGGCCTGCGGTGAGGCGATAGGTGCTTTTCATCGCGCAGAGAACGTCCCGGACGAGTCGGTTGCGGGGTCGGCGGCAATGGCCGAACTGTCGGCCGCGGCGCGGCGCACACTGGTTTCGCGTGACATGGCGACGCAAATCGGGCCCGGATTGACCCGAGCGAGGAGTTACCGGTTCTCACCGAACGATTTCCTGGTCACCGACCAGCAGACACTGGTGCTGCTCGACCCTCCGCACGTCCAGAAATACGACTTCGTGCATCGGGACATCGGCACCTTTTTCATGGAGTTGCATCGGTCGCTGGTTGGAGAGAAACGACCCAACGCAACGGAAGCCCATTCGGTCGATCGGTCCAGGAATGCCTTCCTCGCTGGCTACCGCCAGGCCTGGCCGGACGTCCTCGACCAGCCCGAGGACATCTGGGCGATCGACCTGTTCCAGGCGGCGCGGGTCGCCGGCGTGGCCCGGGGCAGAGCCGGTTCGAAGGCATTTGGGCCAGCACGGCGTGCCCTTTCCTGGGCATTGTGGATACGAAGCGGTCTGTCCATAGAAAAGTAGGCGGAAATCATGGATGTCGTGAGGTTTTTTGTAGAACCCCGCCAAATCGCTGTTACTCTCTAGAGCATTGTGGATGGGATCGTCCGGGCCAGAGTCTGGATATCTCGCGTGGTTCCTAGTGGGGAGTGCTATGAGTTCCGGACAACCAGTTAAGTTCGTCGTCAAAGACGCTGAACATCTCGTCGATGTGGTTTTGTCAAAGTCTGACGGTGGAAAACACCTGGAGAGAGGTCTGAAAGAACGGCTCTCTGGTGTGACAGAGGGAATGAATTTCGACGTAGAGGTCGAGGAGTACCCGGGCCTCCGTTCGCTGCTCGATGACCTTGCCGGCGACACTCCGGAGCTTGCCGGTTCGGCTCCGGACATCGTGATTCTGTCACTCGCCGCGGAGATGGACAGGCTCAAAGAGGTCGGCGCTTCGGAGACAGCACTTGCCGGCGTCAGGGCAGATCTGGTTGCTGTAATCCGCCAGATCAAGGAGAAGGTGGGGGCCCATATCCTGGTCACCAACGTATCGACTCTCGATCCGGCCAATCCCGTGTTCAACTATCACGGTGTCGCCGAAGAACCCTGGACCCTCCGGGGCCACCGGCTCAACCTCATGTTGATCGAGGTCTCTCATGACGAGGGGATCTCCATCATCGATGTCGACCGCAAGATCGCCGAGGTCGGTGGGGACTCCGCAGTCACGGCCGCTGCCCGCTACAGCCAGTCTGGATGTGAGGGGATCGTCGAGGAGATCGTGAGAATCGTGGAGGACTATGGATTCCTCGACGACCGGCCGCTCATGGAGCAAGTGGGCGCTGCCGCGGGGCGAGGATCATGATCCTACGTCTCGAGGTTCCGTTGACCAATCCGTCCCTCACCGGAGGGACCGTAAAAGAGTGGCACAAGGCTGAAGGCGAAGCGATCGGGTTCGGCGACGAAGTGTGCACCGTCGCCTACGACGAGTTCGTGGCTCTCCGCCGGACCGCCCGGGCGACCCTCCTGTCCGGCCGGAAGGCGAAAGGACTCAAGAGCAGCCTGGAGAGCCGGAGCGGAAAGGTGCTGATGAACATTGTTGTCTCTGCCGCGGAGCAAGGAGTCCTCGGCAAGATCCTGATGGGCCCGGGAGAACGATTCGCGGTCGGCGACACCCTGGCCGTGCTGTCCACGAGGGAGATCGATGATTTCACCGTTCCCGACAACCTTGCCGCACTAGCCACGATGAGAGTTGAAACCAATACGTCCGCCGACCCGGAGTTGATCTGATGCCGCTGTCAAAACCCGTGACCATGTCCCTCAAAGCCTGGAGAACAGTCTTCGGGGAAGACACGAAAGTCGAGAACTGGGTCAAAGAGAAGTACCTCTCCAAGATCACTAACGAGGTGAAGCGTGAGCGCGGCCCCGGGTGGGTCCAGCTCAGCGGTCACCGATCGGTGGTTGTCTCCGAATCGATGGATTTCCCCGAGCCGCGGCGCGGCATCCTTCTCAAAGGCGGATGCGACCTTCCCTCGGTGTTCACTGCAGCACCGTTGATGAGGGAAGACATCAAGGGAACAGTGGCGATCGCACGCCATATCTGGGGCACCGGAGGTAATCGTTCCGACCAGATCCTCCAGACCCTCGACGGGGTCGACCCGGAGAAGGTCGCTGAGACCAGGCAGATGCTCAAGCTGAACGAGCACTATTTTGCGCCGACTTTCTTCGACCCCACATTCCCGGTGCCGCAGATGCCCGAGGCCGGAGAGTTCCCGAAGAGCGTGGTGGTGATGGCGATCGGCACCGACGAGACCCGCCAGATGTATCGGCACAAAGAGCACGGTTTCATCATCGACCCGGGCGGTTGGTGGTTGAACCAGGACCTCGGACGCGTCCTTAAGGACCTGGACACTGTCGACTGGTTCCGGGCCAACTTCGAGCGGGTCGGCCGGCTCAGCGTGGAGGAGTTCAAGGAGAATACGAGGCGACTGGTCAACGAAATCCGGTCACGGATGGGTTCCGAGGTCATGTTCTACAACGCTCTTGCTCTCGATCCGGCGAATCCAACCCACAACTACCAACTGGTGAAGACGGCGCATGCGGCCCGTCGCAGAGAGTTCACCATCGCTCTGGCCGAGCTGTCAGCCGAGTTGAACTTCGCAATTGTCGACATCGATCGGATCTTGAAGAATATGGGAGTCGAGGAACAGGTCGACTTCGCTCATTTCCCGGTCGACCGCATGGGCCCGATCGGTGCCGAGGTACATAGGATCCTCAAGTCTATTGACTTCGTCTGATGTCCTGACGGACGCACGTGCCGGGGGAGATGGTGAGGTAAGGCGGTTTGTCATGAGCAACCCGGTGTTCCCCCAGTTCGTCGGTTGTGGGCGCTCAGGCACGACTCTGCTCCGTAACATCTTCGACTCTCACTCGGCGTTGGCAATGACTCATGAGTCTCACTTCATTGGCCCACTCGCCAGAGTTCGATCCAGGTACGAGTCGGAGGCCGGTTTCGACAGCGATGCCTTCGTGGCCGACTTGTTCGGCGACGCCAATTTCGTTCGACAGGGACTCGAAGTCGAGGCTGTGAGGGCCGCCCTGGACAGAGCACGACCCAAGTCCTACGCCGGGGCGGTCAGAGCTGTCTTTGCGGCCTACGCCGAAAGGGATGGCAAGAAGCTCTACGGCGACAAGACACCCGGCAGCGTGACCCAGATCGAGTTGCTCGCCGAACTGTTTCCTGAGGCGAAATTCGTCCACATCATCCGTGATGGGAGGGCGGTTGCCCTCTCCTATCTCGAACGGCCCGAGTGGGGACCTGAAACGATGGCTGAAGCGGCCAACCACTGGAAGAACCGCGTCAGGCGGGGCCGGGTCGCAGGCCAGGCGATCGGCGCGGACCGGTACATGGAAGTCCGCTACGAGGATGTTGTCGCCGATCCCGAGACGGTGGCCCGCACGGTATGCGATTTCCTTGGTCTCGACTTCGAGGACGGGATGCTCCGTTACCACGAGAAGTCGGAGGAGTTCATAGCAAGCACCAAGGATCCCGAAGCATTCAAGAACCTGTCGCGGCCGATCACTGGGGGCCTGCGTGCCTGGGAGGATGAGATTTCGCCGGGCGACCGGAAGCTCTTCGAGGCAATTGCCGGCGATCTCCTCGAAGAGCTCGAATATCCGGTCTCGGGGGTTTCGCCTACCATCGGGACGAGGGCCCGGGTGGTCGTAGCGGCCGTCTCATGGCAATGGAAACGGCTTGTAGCGTTCGTGTCTGCACGGATGAGGCGACCAGGACGAGGCGTCGAGGAGATCAAGGGAGAAGTGGGTTAAATGTTGTTACAGGTGACTGTCCCCCCGGACAACGCTGCGTTCCGCGGCGGAGAGCTGGTCAACTGGTATGTCCAGGAGGGTGACCCGCTGTCGTTCGGCACGGCCCTCTGTGATATCTCCATCGACGATTTCATGGCTCTGCAACGGACGAAACGGGCCTCCCTGCTCGGTACGACATCGCGGCTACGCCAGCGAAAGATCAACGACGGTAAATATCGGCGCGAAGGCCGGGGTTCGGTGGTCATTCGCTTGACCTGTGCCGAGAGCGACATGGTCCTCAAGCAGAAAATGGTGAACGAAGGAGAGCGGGTCGCCATCGGTTCCGCTGTTGGTCTGATCGGCACTGCCGACGCCGAGTTAGGGGATGATCTTCCGGTTACAGAAGCGAGGATTGCTGTCGACTATCCTGACCCGGAGGAGTTCGACCCCTTCGATTGACCGGGTTCGGTCAGACTCCGTACAGCTCCAGCAACTGGTCAGCGATGGCTGCTGGCTGAAAAGGTTCCGAGCGACGCTTCCCCTCGATTCCCATTCGACTGCGAAGCCCGGCGTCGCTAATCAGGCGCCGGAGTGCCGCGGCAGCCTCGGCCGGGTCGTCATTGCCGAAGATGATCCCCGCCTTCTCCTCCCCGAGCAGGTCCCGGAGCGGCTCGATGTCGCTGCCGACGACGGGTATCCCGTTGATCATGGCCTCCGCGGCCACTCTGCAGAACGACTCATTCCGCGAGGGGCAGAAGACGATGTCGAGTTGGCCGTAGACGGAGGCAACGTCGAAGACCTTGTTGTGGATGTAGACGTTCTTGGACTCCAGGGCACGCAGACGTTGCCATGTGGGCTCCATGCCGGGCTCGACGGACGAGGAGACGAAGAGGTGCCATTCGACACTGTCGTCGCCGAGTGATTCGATGGTGTCGGGGATCAGATCGAATCCCTTCCGGTGGGAGGCGCCGCCCAGCACTCCAACGGACAGTTTGCTTTCGGATCTCGAGGGGACTGTTGGCACGACATCGGCGGGATCGATCGGGTTGGGGATCAACCGCGCCGCCCCCCTTTCGCACAATCCGTTCTCGACCGCTACCCCTTCGGCGACACGGGAAACGGCGGCGATCCTCAACGCGGGCACCAGTCGGCGAATTATCGGACCGAGCCGGTTGCCCCACCGTGACCCAACAGGATCATGGATCCACACCACTGTGTTCCCTTTAGCCAACATGGCGGCCAGGACGCTCATGTTGAGGCCGGTGAGGGCGTTGGCATGGATCGCCGATACTCGTGACCGCCTCCGCATCACCCACCATGCGAGTTTCAGGCCTGCTGTAACCCGGAGAAAGCGGTCGAAGGGTGATCCCGGCTTGCGGGGCAAATCGACGTATTCGTCAGCTAGCTGCTGGGATTCGGCGACCTCACGGAACGAGCCGAAGGAGGGCACTGCGAGAACGCGGTCGACCCGGCCCTCGAGCGACTGGAGCAGGGTGACCATGCTCCGGTTGGAGCCCCCCATTTGGGCGGGGGTCACAACGAAGAGGACTGTCGGCAGGTCCCCGGCAGCCCGATTCACGAGCCTCTAGTAGCCACCGAGGGTCCCCATCTTCCGGGAGAGCTCGAGGGCCTTACGGAACATATAAAATCCTCCGGCGAGGAACACCACATTGAAGATGCTCAGAGCGATGATCGCGGTGGTGGTCGACATCTCAAACGTCCCCGGATCATCCATGAGGGCAGTCCTCGTGGCATTGATCACGTAGGTGTGGGGCAAGGCGTAGCTGATATACCTGGCCCAGTCCGGGAGCTGGGAAACCGAGAAGATGCTGCCGGCCAGCAATGAGGCGGCCAGAGAGTAGAGCCGGATCAGTGGGGCTGACTTCAGCGTCAGCAGCAGGATGGCGGCGGAGCAGATGCCGATCGCGGTCGAAGAAATGATCCCGAGGACGGCGATCAAGATTGCCACCGGGATACCCGACACCACGAAGGTTGCGCCCATGAGCCAGCCGACGCCGAAGATGAGCAAGCCCGAAAGCCCTCCGAACATCAGAGTCCACTGGTTCATGGCGAGCGGCAGGATGGTCCACGGCACCGGCTCGACGAGGAAGACCTCCATGGTGCCCCGCTGGAACGCCCGCTGCAGAGAGCTGCCGAAACCCGACATCGCTCCGGTCAGGGCGGCAGTCAGGGCGAGCCCGATCACTGTGAAGGTGAAGTAATCCCCACCTGTTGTCCTCGAATTCCCCACCAGCTCACTGATGAAGAAGAACGGGATCAGGGGGACGATGATGCCGAGAAGCTGCATTACCAACGTCAGCGGATAGTTGATTTCCTCGATGACATCGACACGCAGGAACGCGCCGGCGGTTTTGCGCCATCCGGGGCTGATCCGGCGCGCTCCGATGTCAGTGGTCACTCCTGACCCCCTTGCTTGTCCTTGTAGACATTGGCGAGAATCGCGTGCAGCGGTGTTTCGCTCTCCTGTAGCGAGACGATGTCCTCGGTCTGGTCCTGAAGGACCCTGAGGACGTTGGAGTGGGTGATATCCGGGTTGAGCTCACAGACGATGCCGGTAGCTCCAAGGTGGGTTATGACCCCGACCCCGGCGGTCTTGAGAGCGAGCCCTGCCTCTGCTGCGCTAGCGGTGGTGCGGAATTCGATCGTCAACCTGGGACCCGCGTACTTCTCACGGAGGGCGTTGAGATCTCCGTCATAGCGTACCCGGCCTTCGTCGAGCAGGAGGACCCTCGAGTGAAGGGTCTCGATCTCTTCGAGGCGATGGGAGCTGATCAGGGCTGCGATTTGCCTCTCGGAGACGATTTCCCTGATGAGCTGGACCAACTCGTGGGAGGCGACCGGATCGACGGCTCCGGTGGGCTCATCCAGGATTAGAACACTGGGCCGGTGGAGGAGTGCCCTGGCGAGCTGGAGGCGGGCCTTCATGCCCGTGGACAGGGCGAAACAGGTGCTGGTACCCCATCCGTCCAAGCCGACGAGCTCCAAGGTCTCGTCGATTGCCCGATCCATCTCGTCACGCTCCATTCCCTGGAGCTGGCCATGGAAGCGAAGGTTCTCGTTGACGGAGTGACGCATCAGCAGGGCGCGCTGGTCGGCAGGCATCCAGCCCACCATCTTGCGAACACTCAACGCTTCCTTGTCGGCGTTGTAGCCCATCACGGTGGCCGATCCGGAGGTGGGGGTGGTCAGGCCGACCAGCACCCGGAACGTGGTGGTCTTTCCAGCGCCATTCGGCCCGAGCACGACGCAGATCTCACCGGGCTCCACCTCGAAGCTGATCCCGCTGACGGCTGTGACCGAGTGCTTGAGGTTTGATCTCACCAAGAAGCTCATCCAGCGCGGCGAAGGGTCGTAGACCTTGACGAGGTCGGACACGACGATGCTCGCGTGCTTCTGGCTAGTTGACATTGATTTCCCCCATACGATGAGCCGACAGATTAGACCCCCAAGATTTCTTGTGGGACCGCCCCCCAGCGGCAACTACGATGTACAGCATACCGTAAAGAGGAAGAAGGGCTAGAGGGTGGATTTCTCTTGGACTGAAGAACAGGTCGACTACCGCGCAGCCGTCAAAGAGTTTGCAAAGAACGAGCTCAACGACGACCTGCTCGGGCGTGACCAGCGTGGGGAGTTCAACGCCGACGCTTGGAAGAAATGTGGGGCGTTTGGCATACAGGGGCTGCCGTATCCGACGGAACACGGGGGCCAGGGCGCGACAGCTCTGACCACCGTGATGGCCATGGAGGCACTCGGCTACGGATGCAAAGACAATGGCTTCCTTTTCTCTCTGAACGCTCACATGTGGGCCGGGACGACACCGATCGACCGGTTCGGCACCGAGGAGCAGAAGCAACGCTGGCTCCCCGGCCTCTGTGACGGTTCTTTGATCAGCGGCCAGGCGATCACCGAGCCCGATACCGGCTCAGACGCATACGCACTCCATTCGACTGTTCGCAGGGACGGCGACAACTTCGTGATCAACGGGACCAAGACGTATGTGACCAACGCTCCGGTCGCCGACATCGTTGTCGTCTTCGCTTCGATCGACAGGTCGAAGGGCTGGGCTGGTCTGTGTGCCCTGGTCGTGGAGGCCAACACTCCCGGACTCGAGATCGAGGCTCCCTTCGACAAGATGGGCTTGCGGACCTCGCCGATGTCTGGCCTCAGCTTCAACGAGTGTGTGGTGCCCGGTGAGAACCTCCTCGGCAAGGTCGGCTCGGGGATGATGGTGTTCAATCACTCGATCGAATGGGAGCGGAGCTGCATTCTTGCCCCTGCAGTCGGGGCCATGGAGCGCAAGCTCGAGGAATGCATCGCTTACGCGAACGAGCGCAAGCAGTTCGGCCAGTCGATCGGGAAGTTCCAGGGTGTCTCCCACAAGATCGCCGAGATGAAGACGAGGCTGGAGACGTCGCGCCTGCTCCTGTACCGCCTGGCCTGGGAGCGTGATCAGGGCACGGCGAAGGCCATGGACGCCTCGATGGTCAAGTACTACATCAGTGAGGCTTTCGTCCAAACGAGTCTGGACGCTGTGCAGATTCACGGTGGTGCGGGATACATGAAGGAGACCGAGATCGAACGCGACGTCCGTGACGCTCTCGCCAGCAAGATCTACTCGGGCACGACCGAGATCCAAAAGAACGTGATCGCCCGACACCTCGGCCTCTGATGTCGCTACTTCACGAAAAGCTGGCCGAATCGGCGCGCGAGTACCCGGACTGGCCGGCCGTCGTCGCTCGCGAAGGCACCATCACTTACGCCGAGCTCGACCTTGCGTCGGACCGCCTCGCGGCTCGTCTGGTCGAACTGGGTGTCGGGATCGGTGACCGGGTCGGATTGTTCCTCCCTAAGTCCCTGAACGCAGTGATCGGGATCTACGGGGCGCTCAAGGCCGGTGCCGCCTATGTTCCGATCGATCCATCGTCCAAGGATCATCGCGCCGGTTACATAGCCGGCAACTGCGGGGTCAAAGTGCTCATCAGCTCGCAGAGCAAGAGAGGTCAGTGGCCCGCGTTCGCAGCCGTGGGGGTGGAGAGCATCGTGGCGATGGATGCGGAGGAAGCGATCAGCGTCGACGGCCTCGAGGTCTATCCCCGCCGTTGGGTCGACGAGGCTGACGAAGCTGGACTGCCCCGGGTGATTTCCCAGGACCTGGCCTACATCCTGTACACGTCGGGGTCGACAGGCGATCCCAAAGGCGTGATGTTGAGCCATCAGAACTGTCTCTCCTTCGTCGAGTGGGCCGTTGCAGAGTACGGAGTGACCCATGACGACCGGCTCTCCAGTCACGCCCCGTTCCACTTCGACCTGTCGACGTTCGATCTCTATGCGGCCGTTTGCACCGGGGCGACGGTCTACCTGGTGCCGAAGGCGGTCTCGATGCTCCCCGTCGAGATCAAGAAGTTCATCGAAGAGAAGGGGATAACAGTCTGGTACTCGGTGCCTTCGATCCTCACCATGCTCGTGGAACTGGGAGGGTTGGAAGCCGGCGATCTGCCCGGCCTGAAGACGCTTCTGTTCGCCGGCGAGGTATTCCCGACGAAATATCTGTCCCGTCTGATGTCGAAACTGGGGCACGTCCACTTCGCCAATCTCTACGGTCCGACCGAAACCAATGTCTGCACCGCCTATTCGGTGCCGGAGCGACCGCCTGAAGATGGCCCGACGATTTCGATCGGCAAAGCCATCGCCGATGTCGAGACGTTTGTCGTCGATGAGGAGGACCGTCCGGTTGAGCCCGGTGAGGTCGGCGAGCTGCTGGTACGCGGCCCAACAGTTATGGCCGGCTATTGGGGCGATCCCGAGCTGACCGCGCGGAAGCTGATCTCCAGCCCCATCGAGCGTCACCTCGGGGACAAGGTCTATCGCACCGGCGACCTCGTCGAAGAGCTGGACGACGGGAATTACAAGTTCATCGGGCGCCGGGACAGCCAGATCAAGAGCCGGGGCTACAGGATCGAGCTCGGTGATATCGAAGCGGCCCTCAGTGCCCACCCCGCTGTCCTCGAAGTGGCGGTGATCGCAGTTCCTGACGACATGGTCACGAACCGTATCGTGGGTTTTGCAGCAGTCAGCGAAGAGATCACTGCTGCCGATCTGCAGAGGTTCTGCGGAGAAAGGGTGCCCGCCTACATGGTCCCCGAATCGATCACCATAATGGACGAATTGCCCAAGACCTCAACCGGCAAGATCGATCGACGGTCGCTCAGCGACTAGGCGTAATTCGATCTACCTGCGGCCCTCGACCAGCTCGGTGATCGTGTCCAGAGTCTGGAAGTTGTCGAGATTTATGTCAGCGGGGTCGATCGACACGCCGAACTTGTCCTCGATGAAGCTGATCAGTGTGAAGATGCCGAGTGAGTCGACGATCTCCTCTTCGAGCAGGTCGACGCTGTCGAGGTCGACCCCGGAGCTCCCGGGGAACTCCTTCTCGATGTAGCTCTTGATCTCTTCCCGTGTGTCAGCCACTGCCACTCACCTTGGTTCCTTCCTCATCCTTACAAAGATGTCCCTCGATTCCAGGCCGGTCAGCGTGGCATTAGGTTCGCCGACTGTCAATACAAAGGTCAGTCGGCCGGAATCACTTGTGGCGAAACAGCCTGCGTCCGGTCGCTGACCAACACGATCGACTGCTCCCCGCGGTGCACTTCGATGGTGTCCATGGCGACGAAACCGACTGATTCGTAGAGCTTTTGCGCTCCGGAATTGTCAGCGCCGACTACAACCTTGACCCGACCGATCCCGGCACTCGCAAGGTCGTCCAGGAGTCGCGAGGCCAGGGCACCGCCCAGCCCTCTGCGGCGGTAGGTGGTGGCCACGGCCATCGCGAGCAGCTCGGACCCGGTGTCCTGATGGTCGCCGTCGTACCTGGCTGTCTCCCAGATCTTCCGCCAGGCGGAGGGGCGGATCAGGCGCGGTATGGCGGATATTCCAGCGACCGGGCCCTTAGTCCTGGCAAAGTGGCCGTAGAAGGCGCCAACGTCGTTTACCCCTGCCACAAATGCGACCGGGCCATACGGATCGGTGGCCACCAATACGGTGGCCCCTTCGTAGCGGAGCATCGATTCGTAGAGGTGGCGTAAAAACCCGACGCCAAGGGTGCGGAGAAAGCCGGTGTCGATACTGTCGGCATGGAGTCGGGCAAGGATCGCCGCATCGGCCGGCGTCGCGGCCCGGATATTCAATTCGAAGTCCTCCGAGCCCTGGAGATGGTGGAACAGACCCTTTTCGCGCAACGCCGAAAGCTGCGCCGACAGCACCGTTTCGACGATACGGCGCTCGTCGAACGTGGTGAGGGCCTTCTCGCGAGAAGCAGTACCCATCGCGGCCCGTCGTTCCGGCGACCCGGCGAGGTCGTTGATGGCTGCAGCAAGGGCATCCGGGTCGTTCAACGGGACAAGCAGGCCGTTCAACTCGTGGTCGACCACTTCCCGGCAACCCCTTATGTCGGTTGCGATGACAGGTACGCCCATTGCCGCGGCCTCCATCGCGGCACGGGGGAAGCCCTCGCGATGGCTGGCCAGGACAAAGATGTCCATGCCGGCATACCACTCATCGACGTTGGTCTGCATCCCGGGAAGATGAATCCCCTGTTCGAGGGCGTTGGTTATGAAGTCCGCGTCGAGCCCGTCATCTTTGTCCGGTTCGTTGGGGCCGATAGCCACCATCACACACCGCTCGTCGAGCTGTTTTGCTGCCTCGAATAGCTCCGGGAATCCCTTTTCGGCGACCAGGCGTCCTACCGATCCCACCACGATGTCGTCCTCGCTCGCCCCTATCGAAGCTCTGATCTCGCGTCGGGTCTCTGCGCTGATCAATGACGGGTCGAAGCGGGTCAGGTCGACGCCATTACCGAGGAGGATCGTTCGGGCGCGGCGGGTGATCCTCCGGTCGACGACAAACTGGAAGTCCTCAGAACTCTGCACCAGTTCACGGTCGGAGAACCTGGAGGCAATCGCCTCCAGGCTGTAGACGAGGGCCCGCTTGAGGAGAGAGTCGTCGCGAGTGGCGTAGAGGCCGTGGATTGTGTTGACGATCACTGGCACTCCGGCGATCCGGCCGATGATCCTGCCGTAGACACCCGGCTTTGGGGTATGGGTATGCAGAACGTCGGGCCGCTCCGACCTGAGGACCTTCCAGAGCTCCGCCATGGCCTTCAGGTCCTTGCCGAGGTCCAGGCTCCGGGTCGAGTGGTGAAGGGGGATATGGACGATTCCCCGCTCGGTGAGCTCGGGGACGAACTCTCCGGGGGCCGATATGCCGATGGATTCGCCGCCGAGGTCGCGGACCCCTTCCATTTGGGGAAGCACGAGATATCTCAGGCTGAGGTCAACGGTTGACAGATGGGCTATGCGCAAAAGTGGTTCCTCCGATACTCATGATGACAGGTATCGAGAATTTGGGGATTACCCAGGTGAGGGGCCCTGAATTTTCTTCCCGCACTGAAAGACTTTCCTCCACAACCACTCTGCGTGTGTGATAGTGTTTGAGTCTACCGGCGCTGGGGTACCGCTTGGGGGCAAGCGGATGTCTTGGCTGGTAGGAGGGGTATGTTTCATTTTTTGGGTCTAGGGAGGCAACATAATGGGCGCTTTTGACGACCGTATGGTCCGAGATAGCGAAAGGTGGGGGATCAGGGTCGCACGTCGGCTCAGCACCGTTCGGGCAGATTTTTCACTCGCTGTAATCGAAGCAGGTTTGATAGCAGTCGCGTATGCCGCGGCACTAGGGATTCGTTCACTCGATCCGACCGAGACAGTTCCGGCCACGTGGTGGTCGCGGCTAGCCATCGCGTTACCGCTGATCATGCTGGTCCACCTCGGGGCGAACGTCATATTCGGCAATTACGGTCACGTCTGGAGATACGCAAGTATTGAAGAAGCAGTGCGGGTCGTTGCCGCCGCCATGAGTGCCGGCGTCGTGATGATTGCCCTGGCCGGCCTGTATCAGCGCTTAATCTCGCCGAGTACTCTCGTTCCACTCTCCGTGCTGGTGATGGGGACCTTCCTCAGCCTGGCCGGGATGGGTGGCCTCCGGTTCTGGTCGAGGCTGTTCAGCAGACAGCGGATGAACGACCTGGGCATGGATCCCGACCGGCAGCGGGCGCTGGTCGTCGGAGTCGGTGCCGACGCCGTGCGCGTCGCCCGCCATCGCTCAGACTCGACTGCGAATCTCCATATCGTCGGCTTTGTCGACCCCTCATCAGACCCGGACATGTCGCGGGTCCTCGCTGGCTTCCCGGTTCTCGGGGGCACCGAGGACGTGCCGGACCTGGTTTCGAAGCTCGACATCCATCAGGTGGTGATTGCCTGCAACGGCGCCGACGAGATCGGACGGAGACTGATTGACCTCTGCATCGATGTCGAAGTGAGACTGCGGATCCTCCCGGCGATCGACTCTGTCCTCGACGGTCAAGCCGCGTCACGCGACATCCGCGATCTCGAACTGATCGACCTGTTGCCCCGGAATCCGGTCACCACAGATTTGAGTGAAGTTGCCGATTTTCTCAAGAACCGCAGAGTGTTGGTCACCGGCGGTGGAGGTTCGATCGGGTCCGAAATCGTCCAGCAGGCGCTCGGTTTCGACTGCGCCCAGGTGATTGCAGTCGACAACGACGAGACCCACCTTCACGACGCAGCGGCGCGTTGGAAGGGAGCAGGCGACCGCGTTGTCACCGAACTGGCCGACATTCGCGATCGGCGGCGGGTTGCAGTTATCTTCGAGAAGTACCAGCCGGACGTGGTGTTCCATGCCGCAGCTCACAAGCACGTACCGATTCTCGAGAAGTGCCCCGAAGAGGCGATCAAGACCAATGTCGACGGCACCCTGAACGTCATTGACGAAGCGGAACGTTGCAAGTCCACCCGGAGTTTCGTCCTGATCTCGACGGACAAGGCTGTTGAGCCCGAGAGCGTGATGGGGTCGTCGAAGCGTGTGGCCGAGATGCTCGTTCAGAGCCGGGCCGAATCGGCAACCGATATGCAGTGGTCGGCTGTCCGTTTCGGCAACGTCCTCGGGAGCCGCGGCTCGGTTGTCCCCACCTTCAAACGCCAGGTGCAGGAGGGCGGGCCGGTCACGGTCTCCCATCCCGACATCGAACGCTATTTCATGACCGTTGCCGAAGCCGTGGAACTCGTACTGCAAGCAGCGAGCATCTCTGACGGCGGCGAGGTCTTCGTGCTCGACATGGGGAGCCCCGTACGGATTCTCGATCTCGCCCATCGCATAATCCGGCTGGCCGGACTTGTCCCTTACGTCGACATCGATGTCGTGATCACCGGGTTGAGGCCCGGGGAGAGGCTCAGCGAGCAGCTTGCCGACGTGCCGCTGGTTCCGAGTCGTCACCCGCAGATCCTCATCGCCCGTCAAGGAGTGCCCGGCAGGGAGCACCTGAACGACACCATTGGAGTGATCCGGGCACTTGCCGATCAGGGCCATCCGAGACTCGGAGAGCTCCTGGTT
>JBGTCK010000001.1:0-14960 GCA_041748855.1 Acidimicrobiia bacterium | reverse complement strand
TTCAGAACCTTCATGGTATGAGATCTGGACGAACCGAACACCCCTGTCGGCGAACGCATCCGCGGCGGCGACCAGGTCCGTGTGTTCGTTGCGGCATTCAGGACACCACGATGCGAAGAAGTTGACGACGCTCACCGTGCCGTTCATACCAGCGGTGTCGAAGGTCCCCGAACCGTCGAGTAGCGGCAGTTCGAGGACCGGGGCGGGTTCACCGAGGAGAGGCGATTCGACCAGGCCCGGATCGGTCCCGAACCGGCTGGCGAGCACAACCGAGAAGATCACAGCTCCGCCAGCCATGGCAAGGCCCGCCCACTTGACAGCACCGCCTCTCATATGCACGGCTCCCAACCGAGGCCAGGGAAGGCGACTAGCCAGGCATTCGCGACGCTCAGGGTCTGAACCGATTTCACCACATCGATGGTAACCGACCAACAATCGTCTCCACCCGCGCCAGAATGGAACGTTCTGGCCGGATAACGATCGTTTCACGGGGTGCGCGCTATCGGCACGTCTCGCTCGTCTCAGAATGCCGTATACCGTGGCTTGGTTCAGCTCACCTAACTAGCTCGGTCCGATCTCAGACGGGCGGCTACGGATAGACCTACCGCGATGACCAATGCTGCTGCCGTCATGAACATCAGGTACGTGATGAGGATGCCCATCTGGGTGTTCCTGATCTCGTAGTCGATGAAGGCGATCAGTGTGGCGGCACCGAAGGTGATGGTGCTGAACCAGGCCAGGTTCCTGCGTTTTCTTAACGAGCCCGTGGCTTTCAGGTAGGTCGAGTACAGCACGATCGAGGTGATCAGGCCGATCCCGAGGAGTAGTCCCGGGTAGCTACCTGACAGGGTGGCAGCGGAATAGGCGACCACAGCCAGTGCCCCAGCAATCGCCCACGCGAGGATTTTCGGCTGCATTCCGTCACCTACGATTCGGATCCGACGCCGTTTCAAATACTAATCTGGCCAGACCAGGGCGTTCACAACATCGGGCTCGATGACTATCACAGAAATAACCCGGCGGGCGATCATTGATGAGCTCATACTCGGAGACCATTGGTGGGCAGGCCGGCTGGAAGAACCGGATTTCCTAGCTCGGATCTATCCGATCAACGACATGGAATCTCACGATAGGCGATTTGATTCTGCCTACGGAGACGTGTGGCAGCACCGAATCAACAACCACGACTGGACCGACGATTGGGTTTTCACCGATGACCGGTTTGAACTGATGGATGGTCCAGATGAGGTCTTCCTCCGTTTCCTCGCCGAGACCGTCCACCCGGTGGTCCGTCCTGATCGTGATAGTGCTGAGTCAATGGTTGCCAGTTACAACAAGCACCTGCGACATGACGGGTATGAGTTGCATGCAACCGGGGAGATATCCGGTCGTCGGGTGTTCGGCGCTCGGAGTCTCATGGGCGGACCACGTGCCATCGAACAACTGAGAGCAGTGTCACGCGCAGTCGATGCGGCCTACATAAGCCAGCAGATCACAAGAATGGAATCGTCGATCACCAGCGACCCTGATCTAGCGATAGGCACGGCTAAAGAACTTGTCGAGACGGTGGCAAAGACGATCCTTGATGAACTCGCCATCGAGTACTCGAAGCATGACGACCTGCCTGCCTTGGTCAAGGCGACACGCAAGGCTCTCAAGCTCGTCCCGGAGGAAATACCTGAATCTGCGAAGGCCAGCGACACAATCCGACGGCTCCTGAGCAATCTTGGAACGATTACCGACGCGTTGGCATCGCTAAGAAATACCTACGGAACTGGCCATGGAAGGACTGCAGATGCGGGAGGTCTCCAGCCGAGACACGCTCGCTTGGCCGTGGGTTCGGCCGCCACTCTTGCAACCTTTCTATTTGAAACCCACGAAGATCGACTGGCCAATTCGACGGACTCTGATAGCTAACAAGCGTCGAATATCACGCGATATGGGCGATAACACACCGATCCCGGAACCGAGCAGAACGGCACTTATGGGGGTAATCGTGTCAAGTGTTATCTGGATATGGGGGTAATCGGTTCTCACGTTGCGGCCGCCTGGGTGTTGCGGTCGAGGAGCATTTGGAAGAGGTCGACGCGGGCGTGTTGGTCGCGTTCGGCGGCGTGGTCTCGTTGGGCTCGGAGCACTGTGTTGAACGTTTCGTCGGTCGAGTAGTGGACACAGTTCTCGCAGATGGATTCGAAGTGGCAGTCGAGTTGGGCGGGCCGGTTGCAGTATCCGTTGGCCAGCATCCGCTGGTCGTATTCGACGCTGAGCCGTGCCATCGACGCCGACCCTGAACCATCGGCCCGGAGTCCGGTCTGCTTCGTGTAGAGGGCGTCGACTTGGTCGGTGACCCGGTCGTAGGCGTCGGAGACGGTCCGGTCGGCGATCCGGGCGTAGACCAGGGTCATCCGCAGGGTTTTGTGGCCGAGCATGGCGGCGATGGCTTCGAGGCTCATGCCCCGGTTGATTGCTTGGGTGGCGAGGGTGTGTCGGAGCTGGTGGGGGTGGACATGGCCGATCCCCGCAGCCTTGGCGGCCCGGTTGAGCATCCGGGTGATCTGGTGGCGGTTGAGCGGCCCTCCGTTCCAGATGATGAGCCGGTCGATGTCATCGCTCCTTTGACTCTGGTGGGTGTCGAGGAGTTCGACGAGCTGTGGGTGGAGCGGGACGTAACGGTCGTTGTGGAGTTTCCCGACCGGCACCCGCAGCCAATGCCGACCCGACATCCATATGACGGCGTCGGCTGTCAGTGCGCAGAGCTCTCCGACTCGTAGGCCGGTGCGGGCCAGCGTTTCGATGACGAGCCGTCGGGTGGGATGTTCAGCCGCTGCGGCCCGCATCAGTTTGCCGGCGTCGACGTCGGTGAGGAACTTGGGTAGCGGATCGTCGGGGGTGGGTAGGTCCCCGTTGAAGATCAACACCCGTGTCGGAGCGTCTGGATAGGCCCATTCGGAGACCCGTTCGAAGAAGGTGCGGAGCGTGCCCAGCTTGATCCGGATCGTCTGTTGGGACAGGTGACCGTTTCGTCCTGGCCTGGTCGGCAGATACGTCTTATACGCCTCGATGTGGACCCGTTCCACATCGGCCACACCAACAACCTGGGGATGGTGGACAGTGAGATATCCGGCGAAACCCCGGAGGATGCCGTCGGCTGACCTCACCGACGCCGGCCGCAGTGACAGGCCGATCTGATCCAGATAACGGACCATGGTCGCCGCCAGTTGGGGTGCGGTTTCGGCGATCTGATGCCAGTCGTGTTCACGGACACCGGGCCGGCCCCGATGGCCGTCGACCACAGGACCAGGAATGGCGGCTCTGGTGGTCATCGTCCCACCTCGTCTGCTGCAGAAAGGAACACTTCGGCGTCGATCAGCGCAGATGCTCGGTCGTATTCGTCGGCCAGCCAGCCGTTGGCCAAATGGATGTAAAGCCGGGTGGTTTCGATCGACCGGTGCCCGGCCTGAGCCTGTAACGCCTCGAGTTCCATGCCCGCCTCCCGAAGCCTGGTGAAACACGTATGGCGGAGCTCATGACAGGTGATCCGCCGTAGTCCAGCCCGTTCTCTCGCCGAAATGAAGACCTGTTTCAACCCTTCGTTGGATAGAGGCCGACCCCGGCGTTTCCCTTTCAACACGACAAACAGCCGATCCGTCGAAGACTCGGGTCGTTCGTGGCGTAGATACTCCGACACCGTCGTAAACCAGCGGCCCGAGATCGGGATCTGACGTTGATGCCCACCTTTGCCTTCGGCGATGAACACCTGCCGATGAGCCCCATCCAAATCCTCGAGTCGAAGGCCGAGGACCTCACAGCGACGCAACCCGCCGAACACCATCGCTTCGAACATGGCCCGGTCACGGAAACGGCGACACGCCTCCAACAGAGCGTCGATCTCCGCCGGCTCCACCACCCGAGGCAACGTCCGCGGCACCCGGACCAGAGGAACACCACGGCCGCCGCGATGCCGCACCCGGCGAGTCGGCAGCCCCTTCGGCACCGGATTCTGAGCCACATCACCCCGAGCAGTCAGATACGAATACATCGACGACAACGACGACAACCGCCGCTGGATCGTCCGAGACGACAAGCCCGACTCCCCATCAGAGAGCCGGATCACATTTACCGGCCCAGCCGACCGCTGCGCCTTCACAAACCCCAAAACGTCCGCCGTTGACACCTCCACCGGATCCACGGCGACGATCGAGAAGAACACCTTCAAGTCGTATCCAGCAGCCAGCACCGTGTTCGGCCGACACCGGGCCGCAGCGAACTCGAGATAGTCATCCACAACCGGATGACCCAGACAGACCACCAGTCGACCATCCGTTGCGGTGGAGCGAATCAGACGAGGGGACCAAGACACGACAGACCAACTTTCCGGCCCCGACGGGACCACTATCCACCGTCCCACAACCCGCCGAGCACCGTCGACAAAACCCCAGGTGGATTACCCCCATATCCTCACCTCGTGCTCGGTTTGGTGTTGACTTGAAACGGATACGGGCTGTGCAGGTCTGGATCTTCATCCGGTCGGGATGGAGGAGTGTGCGATGTTCAATTCTGACGACGTGTTTGTTCCCGAGGTGGTGGAGGCGGGGTTTGACCCGTTTCGTGCTCGGGTGGCGATCGGTGGCTTCTTGGCGGGCTATTCGGGTAAGACGTTCGAGGCGTACGGACTGGATCTACGCCAGTGGTCACGGTGGTGCCTCGACCACGACTTGGACCTATTCGAGGTGCGTCGTGCCCATATCGAGCTTTTTGCACGGTGGCTGGAAGAGACCGGTAGGGCGAAATCGACGGTGGCTCGGCGGCTGTCCACGATCACCAGCTTC
Source organism: Acidimicrobiia bacterium (assembly GCA_041748855.1). GTDB lineage: Bacteria > Actinomycetota > Acidimicrobiia > Spongiisociales > ZC4RG35 > MA-ANB-1. The sequence goes on along the minus strand of JBGTCK010000001.1, from coordinate 10,131 downwards.
TACCGGTACTGCACCGAAGAACAGCTGATCACCCATTCCCCGGCGGCGCATGTGCGACGGCCCAGGGTGTCATATGAGTCGAACCAGACGCCGCTAGACCGTAACGAGGTGGGGATGTTTCTGGTGCAAGCGGGGATCGCCGGAGGCCGAGACCACGCCCTGGCCTGCCTGTTGGCTCTCAACGGTCTGCGGATCTCAGAAGCCCTCGGCGCAGACATCGAACATTTGGGAGTGGTCCGGGGTCACCGCACCCTCACCGTCACCCGCAAAGGAGGAGCCATTGTCACCATCCCACTCGCACCCCGCACCGGAAGGGCCATCGACCTGTGCATCGGAGAACGCAGCGAAGGGCCGATCCTGCTGAACCGTGATGCCACGGCTTGTCGCGACGCCACCGCCCGGTTGGACCGGCACGCAGCCGCCCGCATCGTCCGACGGCTGGCGAAAAGGGCAGGGATCGACAAGCGGGTAACTCCCCACACGCTGCGGCACGCGTTCATCACCGCTGCCCTCGACGCCGGAGTTCCCCTCCGGGACGTCCAGGAGGCGGCGTCGCATGCCGACCCCAGAACCACAATGCGCTACGACCGGGCTCGGGGATCCCTCGACCGTCACGCCACCTACATCGTCGCCACCTACTTGGCCGGAGCGACAAGGTAAGCCCAGTGGGCCGGGGCGTCGTCGAACCGGCACCGCCCCGGCCCATATCTGCCGGTTATGCGTGGTCCATTGGGTCTCTTCGTGGGCTCGTGGACGCGCGTTATGCGCTGTCTTTGAATAGCCCTTTGAGCATCCAATGGGTTGGCAGCCTCCAATGGGTTCGGATGGAGAAAGCTTCCGACAGAGTTCCACGATGAAACCTGGGTGAGGCGCTGGGCTCCTTCGTGTCTTACCTTCTGGCTGGCTTCCAGATGGCCAATAGGCTGAGTGCGGTTGCTATGAATGCGCGGCCGGGGCCCGCTCATTGTCGATGGGAACCTTTGTGACCTTCTACGTGTCTTGTTGGTGGATGAAAGAAGTTATGGAATCTCCTGTATCTGATTCGGAGCTGTTCTTGGACTTCGGGGTGTTCTACCGCGAAGTCTGGAATCGGGTCTACGGACCGTTGGCGGTAACGCTCCGAGACCACGAGCTCGCGGCTGAGGCAGTGGACGAGGCGATGGTGCGAGCTTTCCAGAAGTGGTCGAAGGTGCGCTCGTATGACAATCCGGTGGGTTGGGTTTATCGGGTTGCCATGAACTACGCACGGAATCGTCTCCGTCGCAGATGGCGAGAGGTTTCCTGGGGCGCTGTTGAGCCGACGTGGGAGATGGCAACGCCGAACCCGGAGTTGATGGCGGCGATGTTGAATTTGCCGATTCATCAGCGACAGATCGTCGTCTTGCGTTTCGTCTTCGACTGGTCCAACGGCGAGATCGGGAACGCGCTGGGTATCCCCGAAGGGACAGTCAAAAGCCGATTACACCGGGCCCTTGGTGTATTGAAGGAGGTTGTGAAATGAGCGTCGAAGAAATGATCAGACAAGAGTTGGAAGATGCCGTGTCGACGGTGCCGAAGAGATCTCCCGCCGGAATCGAGTCGATCCAGCGGCGAGGCGGACGTCGGCTGGTGGTGGCGCGCACGGGTCTGGCCCTTGCCGGTGTTGCGGTGTTCGCCGGAATGTTTGGTGTGTCGCTTCTCCTCGCCCCTAACGCTACTCCATCACAAGCGACTCAGCCGCTAGGGCAAGATGGAGGCACGGTACTGATCGCCGATGACCGTATCCCCGTTGGCGACCTGGTCGAAGCTTTTTCCGAGGGACCGATGTACTACGGCGCAACAAGTCCACCACCTACGTTCGACACTTCGCCTTTCGGTGATGAGATTCCGTTGGAAGTCGGACAGGTCAAGGTCGCCGATCCGGATGCGTGGGATGGCCCAACCATCTATATCGGAGAATACCGAGGTGAATCGATCTTCCTGAATGAGGGCCCGTTTGGTGGGGTTGACACCAAATGCCTGTGGATTGGACCCACACCGCAACTATGCGGCGATAGCGGCACCATTCCACTTCTGGCCCCTCCCCGCCCAGGACCGCAGTTGGGGTTATGGCTTTTGGTGCCTGATGCAACATCGGTCGTCGTGTTGAAACAGGGTAACGTTTCTATCGGGTGGCAGTCACCGGTGAGCGGGGTCGCGATACTGCCGTTGCCCGGCGAGGGCACATATCAGCTGGTCGCCTTGGATCAGAACGGAGTCGAGATCAGCCAGATCGCCCTCCCGTTCTGGTCGGAAACGTCGACGCCTGCACCGGACCCGAACGATCCCACGACAACGACCACCACAATCCCATAACTTGCGTTTCGAGAAGAGAGCGAGATCGGCACTTCGTGTGCGTTCTCAGTCTCCCGGCGGGATCCCGTCAAGACCGGTGCTTTTGGATGGCGCCGTTTTCGATGGTGACATCAGGCTGGCGAGCGACAATCCGCGCCAAGCCCTCGTGTTCTTGGTGGTCTAGGACTTCAAGAGAGTGGAAGGTATTGAGGAGCTCGCCGGGACCTACTCGGAAATCTCCCGGTCCGTGTCCTACCTCGCTCAGGGAGACAACAACCAGAATCCCTCCGGGTCCCAACCGTTCGATGATTGCCTTATCGAGTCGGTGGTCGATGAACATGTGACAAAAGAGGAGGTCGACGGGCGGGCCGGGTGGAAGCCCGTTGTCGAGGTCGAAGACATCAAATCGGCAACGATCTCCAACTCCCGAGCGGTGGGCCAGTTCCCGAGCCAACTCAATGGCGACCGGCGAAACGTCGACGCCCCAATAGTCCACGCCTCTTTTTGCGAGCCAGACCGCAGCTCGTCCTCTGCCGCAGGCGAGTTCTAGGGCTTGTCCGGTCGTCGGTATGAGGTGTTCAACCGGGGCAAGGAAAGGAGTGGGAGGGGGGTCATCGAGCACCGGTGCCAGCCCGTCGGCAGCATACCGTTCGTCCCAGTGCCTACGGTCCGCCTCGCTCATTGCAAAATGCTAGCGGCCACATTCGGGCTGACCGGCCGGGAGGTCGCCGCGCAACCGACCCCGCCCATCTAGCGCAGTCCCCGATGTGGGTTCGGCGAGGCTCTTCGTGAGTCAGTCCGGCCGCTGCCGTCAACCACCAGTACTGATCAACAATTCCGGGCGATAACGAGCATTTCACGAGGTGCGCCCTATCGGCACTTCGTGCGCTGGTTTGTTGGAAGCCAGATTCGCAACGGTGGGTTGCGGCTATTGATCGTCCGTGGTGCGGAAGAAGAGCAGGGCGGTAATGGCTGCGACGGCCAGGCCGATGACGACCGCGAGAAATCCTTCGATCCGCCGTACGTGGATGTCGAGAACCAAGTAGACGATCTCTCCAGCAAGTGCTGCGCCTAGGAACGACCAGGCGATACGCAACGGTCTCGGGGAGATCCGTGCCAGGATCCATTCGATAGCCAGGACAAAGGGTCCGAAGATCAACTGGCCGCCGAAGGAGAAAAGCACGAGTACCCCGAAAGGCAGTGCCAGCGCGGAGATCACCGTTGCTATGTTCGACTCGACCTTGAGGTCCTTCTCAGCTGGGGTTTCGAGTCCGGCACTCCGCCGATACTCGAGGGCGAACTGTTCGGGTGACCCAAGCCTTTCTGCCAGCTCTGCTTCTGGGAGCTCTCGTAGCTCTTCTGCGAGATCGGCGAGGAGACTGACTCGCTCTTCCTCGTCGACGTCGGCCAGCAGGCTTGCTACGCGATCCAGATAGGCGGCGGAGGTACCTGGCATATCAGACCTGTTCACTGGTTCACCTGTCCTCTCGATCAAGTATCCGGTCCATCGTGTGAGTTATCTCATCCCACGTCTTCACCGAGCGGTCTAACTGGGAGGCGCCTGCCTCGTTCAGCGAGTAGTACTTCCGTGGGGGACCGGCTTGCGAATCGACGATCTCCGAGGTGAGAAGCCCAGCTCGGTAGAGCCGTCTGAGGGTCCCGTACACGGACGCGTCAGCGATCTCGGCGAATCCGTGTTCTCTTAACTGGCGAACGAGGTCGTATCCGTAGGTGCGGTTGTCTCTGAGAGCCCCAAGCACTGCCGTGTCCAGAAGCCCTTTCAGAACCTGAGTTGGATCCACATCGCTCTCATGCACACTCCATGGTACTACATAGTGCATACTAGCAAGGGGATAGCGCATATCAACAGTTCTGGGCGGATAACGAGCGTTTGAGTAGGTGCCGATATCGGCACCTCGAGGATCGCTTGTGCTCTTCCCTCTATCGGGTCTCTGATGGCAATCGTATGAGCGCAATGACCGCGGCTGCTGCCGTCAGAAGAAAGCCGAAACCAATGCTGAGAATGGCCACTGCGCCGATGACCCCGTAGAGAAGAGCAGCACCGATCAGTAGCTTGCGAGCTATCCGCCTCTCCCGCACAAGTACAGCTGCGAAGGAGATGACAGCGGCGGTTGCCATCAGGAGAGCCCAGGGAAGGATCTCAAACACCGAGTCTCCTCCTTGTGACACGATGAGGGCCAGATAGACGGCAAGCATGGCGAACCCAAGTACGGCCGTGGCCGTAGCCCAGGGCCGCTTCATCAGCTCCGATGTTTCAGCCATGGACTCAGACTACGCCGCCGGATTGAGCCCGATCACCCGTTCTGTAGCGTTTCCGCTCATATCTGAACCCGCAACAGATCGGCACCTCGTGCTCGGATAACTATCCGTTCACGGTGGCCATATTTTGGGAGGTGCACTGGTAACTCCTAGAAGTGGTGCCGATGCTGCACTGGGCAAGGAGCCCCAGGTACTCGATCGAGCTTATTCTGTGTAGCTGATTGAGCCGGTCTGGGCGCCCTCCGGATTGTGCGCAGTCAGGGAAACGGGCGGACCCCATGTTGCGGGCCATGCGGCGAACATATATTCGCTGCTGCTGACTACCTGAATTCTCTTGTCGTCGGTCGTGGTCAGTATCACGCGGTGTGTGTTCGCCGGTGTTCGTTCGAGGACGTAGTAGAAGGCGTCTGTTCCGGAACCACCGTCGCCTCTTCCAAAACCCCCGGAGAGTGGTGGGATCTCGCCGCTGGGGTCACACTCTCTGCCGACGGCAAATTGTAGATCGCTCGATGACGCGCCAATGAAGGTTCCTCCTGTGCAGGTGACATAGTCGGGCCCGCTGGGCTCTTGGCCTTCTGGGAACGTGCCGATTGTGTATGTGATGAGGTCAAATTGGCCGTGGGGAGTTTCTACCCGGCCAATGTGTTGAGCGGATCCATTCTCTACTGGCGGACCGGCGAATTCGGCGAGTTCGTCAGCAAAGGGGCCTGGTCCGTCTCCCTGGTTGACCGTGATTTCAAGATCGATCACGGGAGCGTCGGCGACCTGGCTATCGGGCAGTTGGGTGGCGATGGCCGCTACTCCGAATACGACCAGAATCGCAGCGGCAGCTTGGAGTCCCAGGGAGGCCCTTTTTCGCGCTCTTCCTCGTCGCACCACGTCTGTGTAGGTGCCTTGTGCGCTTTTCACCGCTTCGACCTGAGTCGTGACATGGTCTTTGAGTTGTTGGTCGATCATGTGTCCAGTTCCTCTCGTAAACGTTGAAGTGCTCGATGCAGCCGAGACTTCACAGTCCCGACCCGGATTCCCAACACTTCAGCTATCTCTGCTTGTGTCCATTCGAAGACGCACCCCAGAACCACTACAGCCCTCTGCTGGACGGGTAGTGAAGCCAACGCGGGCGAGAGATTGGGCTCGACCGTCGGATCGTCTCCGGTCGGTGCCAGAGCGAGCCTCGGCATCAACCTGCGCTCGACCTTCCGTCTCCGGATCTTGTCGATCGCCCACCTGTAAGCAACCCGATACACCCAACCTTGGGGATTGTCCATGGTACGGACCTTCGGCCACCGGGCGTAAGCCCTCACCATTGCCTCATCGACCGCCTCTCGAGCCAAGTCTCGGTCACAAAGAGTTGCGGCTAGAGGCTTGAAAATATCAAGCCAACAACCTGAGTAGAACGTCTCGAACTCAGCCGGGCGGAGTTCCTGCACGCTCATATCCAGATCAGAAGTCATCGCTCACAGGACGAACAACCACCCCAAAAGGTTCCATCGCAGCAGAAAAAGCTGTCAGCCGCCCCTCTTGTGCGTTTGAGGTGAGCGGACTCAAGTAGGACCTGACTTCAGTGAACGGACTGATACTCCCCGGGAGAGGCACGGAAACCTGATCGAGATCAACGATTCTGGGCGGATAACGGGCACCTCGGGAAGTGTCCGCTATCGGCACGTCGGCGTGCGGTTCGGAAACTGCCGGATAGCGCGCGCCGGGTTCGCCTGTTAGTTGCTTATCCGGCGCGCGTTGTGCGCTACGTGAAACTTTGGCCGATTATCCGTTGAGCTGGAACTCCGTTTCGACCATCTTGTCGAGCCACGCCTGCTGTCGCGTGATCTGAGCCTGTACGACAACACGTTCGGCCGGATCGAACCAAACTCTGGTTGTGGCAGTTATCTCTTCACCGATTTCGAGTTGAGTGAAGCTGTAGGTGCTCTCGATGATCACCACGTCGCGGTCGCCCAACTGAGTCTGTTCGACAAGCCGATGCTGACCAGCAAGGCCGTCCTCGTTGGTTGCCCAAGTGTCTCCCATCCCCAGTTCGTTCTCGGGTAGGGGTGGACCCAAGAACAGCGGGAAGCTACCGCTGATGCCCGCATGCGGGATTGGTGTTGGAATAACGAACTCGGGAATCTCCGAGCCATCAACTAAACCCTCGATCGACACAATCTCGCCTTGCTCTGTGACGGTCTGGGTGAAGGTCACAGCAGGGAAACACTCGTCACACATTTCAATGGGCTGGTAAGTGATCTCTACGTTGATCAGACCGTCGCTGGCGTCGCTGACCTGATAGCTGACAATGGCTGGCGCGTTGGCAATAGTCTCATCAGCGACCGTGGTCTCACCATTGACTGTGTACGTCAGATCAAGGCCCGGTTCCATGGCGTAGGCCAACCGCATGCCACCGTCAACAACGACTGTCGCAACAAACACCAGCAGTGCCACCGCCGCTGCGGCCGCGGCATAGGACGCCTTCCAAATCGGGGGGCGCTTCTTCTGTTTTGTTATCTCCTCGAAGGCAGGGGCAGGTGGAGTTGACTCGGTCAAAACCCCGAACCCGGTGCGAATCCGACGCTCTTCATCATTCATGACAGTTCCTCTCTTATCCGTTCTCGGACTTCATGGACATACCGTTTCACTGTTCCTGTGCTCACACCAAGAATCTGAGCCGCCTCGGAGATCGGGAGGTCGAGCCAATACACCAGATATGCCGCTGACTTGTGTCTCGGCGGAAGCCGCCAGACTGCCTCAGCCGCAGAAACACGATCAGCAACGGTCGAGTCAAGCGGCTCAGAAGCTTCACGCTCGAAGAATCGACCCAGAGCGATACGGCTGGTTTTCCGGCGCCGACCCCACGAACGACACTCGTTCATCACCGCCCGGAACAGGTAGGCCTTCGGATCGTCAAGGTCGCCGAGACTGCGTCGCTTCAAGACCCGCAAGACCACAGTTGAGACAATGTCGGGCGCCTGATCGGGACCGACCAGTACGGTGGCGTACCGGATCAGGTCAGCAGCATGTTTCTCGTAAATCTCACGATCAGAAGACCTCACACCTAAACCACGCAGCAGATCACCTTCCGGTTGCCCCCAATCATGTCAGTCGAATTCAAAAGCCGTCCGCCAAAACCGTTCCAGTCCAGATCAGCAGTTCTATTGCGATAACGCCCATGTCTCAAGACCGCTCGATACCGGCACGACTGTGCGCTCTTCACCAGCTACGCGGTGGGGTCCACACTCCCCTGGCAGGTCAGATGACTCACCGAGGCGCCGCGTCGAACCGGTAACCGGCCTCCCGTTCGCTGTCGAAACGGCCGTCGCGTGAGGTCTTTCCCGAAGTTCTCGGGTGCCCCATTGACACCGAGTGCATCCGGATCTGCTGCGAAGACGTGCGGTGTAGTGGTTTATTCGGTGCGCCCGGATCCGGCGTTTGGGGCAGCCAGGACCGCCTGCTGGGCCGCACGTCCTGGAATGCCGGCGGGGCCCGCGCATGGGTCGCCGACGGGCGACGGGCAGTGCCTCGCCGGAACGACGAGCGTCACTGGCATTCCCGGGCACTCCAGTCGTCCGAGAACAGCGGTTACGTGCACACGAGCCACGCCCCTAGAGGGCGTGAGGACCTCATCATCAGCCTGGATGTCACATGACGCGGGTACCGTCCCTAAGGAGGTGCCAGAAGATACATGACGACCGACCATCCATCCCATCGAACTAAGCGAACCAAGCGGTGCCCTGACCCGAGTCCCGCCATGGCCAAGCTGCTGTACGGCAGCGCAGCCAAGTGCGGCGAGCCTGAGTGCTGGACCCCGTTGGTCAAGTTGGAGAGCGGTCAGCGGACCCTGAACTCCCGGATCGCCCACATGCGAGCTTCATCACCTAGCGGTCCTCGGGCCGATCCGTACATGACGTGCGACGAGGTCAACGACTTTGACAACCTCATCGTCCTATGCCTGTTCCACGCCGTCCACGTAGACGACCACGAGGCCGAGTACCCGATCGAGCTGCTGGAGGAGTGGAAAGCCCGACAACTTGTCGACGGGGAGGCACTGGACACCCGGGCCCGGTTGACCGAGGAGGAGCTACGAGAGGCAGTGTCTGCCGTTGTTCCGAGCGAAGTATCGACTGGAGCGCTGGTCGAGCTAGCCAAAGCGGTTCGGGCGATCCGCGCTATCGCTGAGCGCAGCAGGGTCGAGCCAGGGGTGGTCTGCCAGCGTCGATTGACACGCATTGCACAGCTCAACAGCGGGCCGAGGCCGTGGAATGCAGAAACGGGCGAGTTGCTTCAGGTTCAGCTGGCCCAAGTCGAGGAGGACATCTTCCGCAGGCAGGTCGTCGACGCGCTTCAGATGACTGTTGCCGAGATCGAACCGGCGGCTGATCGGGTACGTGAGGCCGGTGCAGGGGCAGCAGTGGCCTTCAAGGCCTCCCCTGCCACCCAAGCCTGGTTGGAGCGATCGGTCGCACACGTCGTCGAGCGTGCAACGCAGTGGCCGGCCGATCTCGATGCCGTCCCGACTGCGGCCCTGGACACAGCGCTCGCAGAGCTGGATCGGGTGGTCGAGGGATACCAGCGTCTTGCCGCTGGCGACGAGGTCGACGTCCCGGAACCACCCGAGCCTGAGCCTCCACCGGAGCCGGGTCCGGTCCAACGGATCATCGATACCTACACGCCACTCGTCGAGGCAGCCGGGGCGCATCTCCGAGTCGACCACCTGCCGTACGATTCCGAACTCCACCAGGCCCTTGTCGCATCCGCCGGTGTACTCGCCAGTCTCCCAACCTCCATGGAGTTGATGAAGACTGGGACGACTTTGATGCAGAATGCCGGATCGGCAGCAGCCGTCTGCCGTAATGCCAGCAATGAGGAGTTCCTGGAAGCGGTAGCGACCGCAAGGGCGTTGATGCCGGAGGGAGCGGGATCGGAGCACTTGCGTGCTCTGAGGTTGCAGGCCGACGAAGCCGGACGAGCCGATCGAGTTGAGGTGATCGATGCGGCGATCTCTGAGCTTGGCTCGGCGGTGCTCGACGCTCTCGTGGCGCGTGAGTTCTGGGAACGGAACACCTGGCACGCCAAGGCAGCGGTGGCTTTAGCTGTCCACCGGGTTGGTGAGGATGCAACGAGGGAGCGAATCGAGGCGGCCATCGGTCAGGACGATCTCGTCGTTCCGATCCTCGTGTCATGCGCCTCGGTGATTGACCGTCTCGAAAGTGGCACCATGACCTACGTCGAGACCCGGCGGGTCTACTCGCAGCACGAGGGAATACCGTCGTGGTTGCCGACAGATGCGCTCGCCGCGGCCGTGCGACACCATTGGCCGGGCCTACCAGAGCTGCGCAACGGTTTCTCGGACCACATCAAGGACGATGTCGAGCGCCTCGCGGCCGAGTTCATCTCGATTTGTGCGGCTAGGTAGATGCGGCGCCGGCCCGCTTCTGGTGAGAAGCCTGGGACGCCTTCGTCGACTGGGACGCCTTCGTCGACGCGAAGGCCGACCGATCGACCTCGTGAATTGGGAGCGCTGTAGGTCGCCGGGACCTGATTGACACT